>NZ_CP019650.1:0-725000 GCF_001999945.1 Microbulbifer agarilyticus | reverse complement strand
GTTGCGGGCAACGGCTGCGCGGATGGTGCGGGCGCGGTCGGCGGCGGAGATACCGGTGGTAACGCCTTCGGCAGCTTCGATAGAGACGGTGAAGTTGGTGCTGAACTGGGCGCCATTGTCACGGGACATCAGCGGCAGGTCGAGCTGCTCACAGCGGTCGCCGGTCAAGGTCAGGCAGATCAGGCCGCGGGCGTGGGTGGCCATAAAGTTGACGTCTTCCGGGCGCACCTGTTCGGCGGCGATGACGAGGTCACCCTCGTTCTCGCGATCTTCGTCGTCCATCAGGATAACCATTTTGCCCTGACGGATATCGTCGATCAGTTCTTCAACGCTATTCAGTTCCATAACTCTCTCAATATTGTCGTCGGTGCCTTAGGGACCCGTACATTTATGTCTTTTCGCTTCAGGCCTTGTAAAAGCCATGCTGGGCGAGAAATTCCATGGTCAGTCCGTCGCTCTTCGGCTCGGCCGCGGCATCCCCCAAGAGTAGCCGCTCCAGATAACGCGCAATCAGGTCGACCTCCAGGTTCACCTTGGTGCCAGCCTGATAACCGCCAATCACCGTTTCCGCGATGGTGTGCGGCACGATGGTGAGCTCGAACTCCGCACCATCCACCGCGTTTACGGTGAGGCTGGTGCCATCGATGGTGATTGAACCCTTGTGGGCAATGTATTTGGCCAACTCTGCCGGTGCGCGCAGGCGGAACTGCTCGGCGCGGGCAGCGGGCTTGCGCCAGACTACTTCACCAATGCCATCAACGTGGCCGCTCACCATATGCCCACCGAGGCGGGTCTGTGGCGTGAGTGCCTTTTCCAGGTTCACCTTGTCGCCGAGTTTCCAATCCTGCAGGGTGGCGACGGCGAGGGTTTCTGCGGACACATCGGCCCAGTAGCCATCGCCAGGCAGGTCGACCACGGTCAGGCAAACGCCGTTAGTGGCGATACTGTCACCCAGCTTGACGTCAGACAGGTCAAGCTTGCCGGTCTTTACGCGCAGGCGCAGGTCCCCGTCCTTCGGCTGAAGGGCAACGATCTCACCTACGGCTTCAACGATTCCAGTAAACAATTCAGTTACCTTTTAACTACCTGTTGCTAACCCATACCGGCGGTTAGCGCTCGATATCGGTGGTCGCGGTAATCCGCCAGTCGTGACCAACCGCCCGCATATCGGTAATGGTGATGGGCAGCATGGAGCCCATACGCTCGATTGGCAGCTCAAACAGCGGCCGGGCGCTGGAGCCAAGTATCTTGGGCGCCATGTAGACGATGATTTCGTCCACATGACCCTGGTACATAAAGGCGCCAGAGAGGGTCGCGCCACTCTCGACCAGCACCTCGTTGCACTCGCGCCGGGCGAGCTCTTGCAATAATTCACCCAGATGCACTCGGCCTTCTTTATCGGCAGGCAGCACCAGTACCTCGGCACCGGCCTTCTCCAGGCGCGCGCGGCGCTCAGGCTCCGCAGCATCGGTTGTGACCACCAATGTGGGGGCATCCCCCTGCAAAATAAAGGCCTTGGCGGGGGTGCGCAGCTGGCTATCGACGATGACCCGCAGTGGCTGCTTCTCTGCGGAAGCTGCGGCCAGCTCCGCCGACAGCGCCATCTCTTCCGGGCGCACATTCATATTCGGGTTGTCGTAACGCACCGTATCCACACCGGTGACCACCGCACAGCTACGAGCACGCAGCGCCTGCACATCCGCTCGCGCCGCCGGGCCGGTAACCCATTTTGACTCGCCACTGGCCATGGCGGTGCGGCCATCGATGCTCATGGCAGACTTGCTGCGCACCAGGGGCAATCCGAGGGTCATGCGCTTGATGAACCCGGGGTTCAGCGCCCGGCAGGATTCTTCCAGCAATGGGCCTTCCACTTCAATGCCCGCATCGCGCAGTTTTTGTAACCCGTTGCCACTGACACTGGGGTTGGGGTCTTCCATACCGAATACCACCTTGGCCACGCCAGCGGCGATCAGGGCATCGGCGCAGGGGCCGGTTTTACCGGTATGACTGCATGGTTCCAGGGTGACATAGGCGATTTTGCCGCGCGCCTGCTCACCGGCATCCCGCAGCGCTTCGATTTCTGCATGGGGCTCGCCGGCACGCTTGTGCCAGCCCTCACCGACAATACTGCCGTCAGCATCCGCGATGACACAGCCAACTCGGGGGTTGGGCATGGTGGTGTAGAGGCCGCGCTCCGCCAATTGAACAGCGCGGGCCATCAACTCTCTGGGGCTAAAGGCCATTACTTGACCTCCCCTGGTGACTTCTCGTGGGGCAGGTTCTCGTGAGGCGTGTTCAGGCGCTCAATCTCGTCACTGAAATCGCTGACATCCTCAAAACGACGATATACGGAGGCAAACCGCACGAAAGCCACCTGATCCAACTCCCGCAGCTGCTCCATCACCAGTTCGCCGATATGCCGGGCGGGCAACTCGCGCTCGCCGGTGGCCTGCAGGGAGTGCTTGATCTGGGCGACCGCAGCTTCTACCCGCTCGGTGCTCACCGGACGCTTTTCTACCGCGCGCTGGATACCGGCACGCAGCTTGTCTTCATTGAAGGGCTCGCGATGGCCGTTTTGCTTCACTACCCGCGGCAGGAGCAGCTCGGCAGTCTCAAAGGTGGTAAAGCGCTCGTGGCACTGCAGGCACTCACGACGGCGGCGTACCTGGTCACCATCGGCAACCAGGCGGGAATCTACGACTTTGGTTTCATCTGCGCTGCAGAAGGGACAGTGCATGGGGAGAGGGCCCTCGAAAAAGTGGGCCGCAGTTTAACACATAAGTGCTATTTCCCCGCTATTCGGGCCCAACGAGGGGCACGTGCAGAGCCGGGTTCTGGATAAAGAAATTGACAGGGGTCAGAGATAGGTTCTGCTAGGCAGCACACTGATCGCAAAGACAGGGCAACTCCAGTGCCGGGCTCAGCAATTGCCACCCGGCATCGGCGGCCCCCTTGCGCAAGGTCTTTACCACTTCACTTTTAACCGCAATTTCCTTCACCGCACCACAGTTTTCACAAATCAAAAACTGCGGCGTTTCGTGGTCATGGTGACAGGCGATATGGGAACAGGCGACAAATTTGTTGGCGGAAACCAGCTTGTGCGCCAGGGCGTTCTCCACCAGAAAGTCCAGCATCCGGTAGACCGACATCCCCTGGATTGTCTCGCCGGTCTCTTCCCGGTAGAGGTCGACAATTTCGTAAGCGGAAAGCGGAGCGGGCGACTTCAGCAATAGCCTCAGGATACTTTGGCGTTTTTCGGTAAAACGCACGCCATTTTCACTGCAGCGCTCGCTGGCACGCTGCATGACCTGATTAACCTGAGTCTGCTTCATTCGAGGCTCCATTCTGCAAGGCCAACGATTCTAGCACCTCTGACATTCGGTCTAAAATCGCCACCCCGCCTACATGACCGCCTAAGGAGTCTGAGGTCCTCAGTTAGAGGCTTTCACGCTCAATAATGCGCTGCCAGAGCTTGTGACGCAGGGCGAGCACACGGGACTTAGTCGCAGTTGGAATCCAGGTACGCTCCAATTCCTGCGCGCGTGGATACACCGCAGGGTTATTCAGTAGCGCCGGATCCACCAGATCCTGAGCCGCCACATTCGCATTCGCGTACTGGGTTTCGTTGCTGATATTGGCAATGACACTAGGCTGCATCAAATAGTTGAGGAACTGATAAGCCGCATCCACATTCCGCGCATCGGTGGGGATAGACAGCACATCAATCCACAGCGGAAACCCCTCTTTCGGCATCACATAGCGGATCTCAAAGTCTTTACCGGCCTCTGCGGCCATTTCCTGAGCGACGAGAACATCGCCACTCCAGGCGTGGGCAATACAGCGCTCACCACTGGCCAACTCTTCGACATATTCACCGGAGTCAAAATCGTTGATATGCAGGCGCACCTTAGACAGCAAATTAGCCACCATGTACTGGTGGGCAACACGCATGGAGTTAGGGTCTTTCTCCAAATACTTGAGCGCAACGTCGAAAATTTCTTCCGGTGAACGCATCAGGGTGGCGTTGCAGTGGTGCAGTTTGCCAAGAGATTCAGGGTCAAACAGCAGGTCCCAGCTATCCTCCGGCAAATAACCGCCGAAAGCTTTTTGTACAGCTTGTACGTTATAGCCAATGCCGACCGTGCCCCAGAGATAGGGGAATGCGTACTGATTGCCCGGATCAAACTGATCCAGACGCTGCATAAATTTAGGGTCGTTCTGGGACCAATTATCGATACGGTTGCGATCGAGTTTTTGCAGCTGCCCTGCGGCAATGTACTTGGGAATATTGTCGGAGCCCGGCACGATCACATCGAAACTGCGGCCTTCATTCAGCCAGAGCTCCTCGAGCTCTTCGATATCGTCAAACTCGTAATAGTGGACCTTGATACCGGTAGCGGCTTCGAAGTCGGTAAGGGTGTCCTCGGCGATATATTCCGACCAGTTGGCGACGTGCAGCTCACGCGCCTGGACACTCACACTGAAGGCAAAAACGGCGGTCAGGATGACCAACAAATTGGAAACTGGACGCATGCTTTACTCTCGTTCCGCAGCCATGCTGCGCGGTGGCTTCAGCGCTTTGCCGCGGCACTCCCGCCTAACCAGCAAAGCCTCGAATCCTGAAACCGCTCGGACCCGAAAGTTTCGGTCACTTACACAGACCGTTAAGTCAGCAACACTTCCCTGATGCCGCCAAAAACCCTAAGCAAATACCGCGCCGACGGGTGCCAAAATACAGACCCGAAGTTCACTTCGGTTTTGAGGGCGCGTATTAAAACAGAATCAGCAGTCTGTTTTACAGTCCAGCGAGATGATTTTTTAACTTAATTGCAACACAAAGAAAAAAGGCCCCTCTAAAGGAGCCTTTTTGATACAGAAGTGCTTAGCTTCAGTCTTTGTAGACCGGGAATTTCGCACAAATATTGAGCACCTTCGCTTTCACCTCGGCGATGGTTGCGTCTGCATCGCCCTTCTCCAGCGCGTCCAGTACGTCACAGATCCAGTTGGTGAGCTGCTTGGTCTCTTCCACGCCGAAACCGCGGGTGGTGATGGCCGGGGTGCCAACGCGCAGGCCGCTGGTGATGAACGGGGAGCGCGGGTCGTTTGGTACCGCGTTCTTGTTTACGGTGATGTTGGCGTTGCCCAGGGCTTCGTCTGCATCCTTACCGGTGTACTCCTTGCCAATCAGGTCCACCAGCATCAGGTGGTCGTCGGTACCGCCGGAAACAATATTGATACCGCGGTCGAGGAAGGTCTCTGCCATCGCGCGCGCGTTCTCAACAACTTTCTGCTGGTAGTCCTTGTACTCGGGACTCATGGCTTCCTTGAAGGAAACCGCTTTGGCCGCGATCACGTGCATCAGCGGGCCGCCCTGGCCGCCCGGGAATACCGCGCTGTTCAGCTTCTTCTCGATCTCTTCATTGGCCTTGGCAATGATGATGCCGCCACGCGGTCCGCGCAGGGTTTTGTGGGTGGTGGAGGTCACCACGTCTGCGTGAGGAACCGGGGACGGGTATACGCCCGCGGCAACCAGACCGGCAACGTGCGCCATGTCGACCATCAGGTAGGCACCTACCTTGTCGGCGATTTCACGGAAACGCGCCCAATCCATGATGCGGCTGTAGGCGGAGAAGCCGGCAACGATCATCTTCGGCTTGTGCTCCAGCGCCAGGCGCTCAACTTCGTCGTAATCCACTTCACCGGATTCGGCGTTCAGGCCGTACTGCACCGCGTTGTAGATCTTGCCGGAGAAGTTCACTTTGGCGCCGTGGGTCAGGTGACCACCGTGGGCCAGGCTCATACCCAGCACGGTGTCGCCCGGGGCACACAGTGCCTGGTATACCGCGGCGTTGGCCTGGGAACCGGAGTGCGGCTGCACGTTGGCATAGTCGGCTCCGAACAGCTCTTTAGCGCGTTCAATAGCCAGGGCTTCTACCTTGTCGACGTACTCACAGCCACCGTAGTAACGCTTGCCCGGGTAACCTTCGGCGTACTTGTTGGTCAGGCTGGTGCCCTGAGCTTCCATCACCTGCGGGCTGGTGTAGTTCTCCGAGGCGATCAGCTCGATGTGCTCTTCCTGGCGGCGGTCTTCGTCCTGGATGGCAGACCACACATCCGGGTCGTATGAAGAAAGGGTGACTGATTTATCAAACATGGTATTCCCTCGGATGATAAGGCGCGAATCGCGCAAGCATAATCTCGACAAGGGCAAATACCGACCCGTTATGACCGGCCCGCCCCCAGAAAGCGGCGCATTGTACACCAAGGGAGGCGCTGCAGCGCAAAGGGTGCACATGAAACAATTTCAATTCGGGCCGCAGTTTTGCTCAAGCAGACAATAAGAGAGCACGCAAGCCGGCCTCTCTAACGTCCAATTCTGGCTTCGCGGGTTACAGCAGCGCGCTGTAGCCAGCCACATCCACCAGCTGGCCACGATAGCCATACACCTGCTCGATCAATGCTGGCTGCAGCAGGTCAGCGGGAGTACCGTCGGCCTGGATACGACCTTGTGCCAGCATCACCATGCGATCGGCATAGCGGGCGGCGAGGTTGAGGTCGTGGAGCACTGCGATCACCGCGGTCTTCTCGTCGGCCACTTCCCGGGCCAGTGCCAGCACTTCGTGCTGGTGCTTGAGATCGAGGGCGGAGGTGGGTTCGTCCAGCAGTAGGATCTTTTCATCGCCGGGGTCGGCGAGGCTGAGCTGCGACAGTACGCGGGCCAGCTGCACCCGCTGCTTCTCCCCGCCAGACAGGCTGGGAAACAGGCGGTCGCGCAAATGCCACACGTCGGCACACTGCATATAGTGCTGGATGCGGGTTTCCTGCTCGGCACGCGACAGACTGCCGGGCCCAAGGCCGAGCTGCACAACTTCGCGGCAGGTAAAGGCAAAATTCAGATTGGAGTGCTGCGCCAGCAAACCGTAGCGGCGTGCCAAAGACCTGCGTGCGGTTTGAGAACGGTACCAGTCTGCCTGAGGGCGGCCGAGCAGCTGAATATGTCCGGCGTAATCCAGCTCCCCGCTGATTGCGCGTAACAGTGACGTCTTGCCACAGCCATTGGGGCCAAGCAGCGCGGTCACTTCGCCGCAGTGAAAGCTCAGGGAGATATGTTCCAGCAGCGGCGATTCTGCGCGCGGGTAACGAATCGAAAGATCAGAGATTTCTAATAACACGGTGATTCCTCCCCCTTAAAAGATCTGGCGACGCTGCTGCCACAGCAGGAACAGGAAGAACGGCGCCCCGATAATGGCGGTGAGGATTCCCACCGGTAATTCAGCCGGCGCAAACACACTGCGTGCAATGGTATCTGCCACAGTCAGCAACAAGCCACCGAGCAGTGCGCTGTAGGGAATCAGAAAGCGGTGGTCCGGTCCACGCAGCAGGCGCACGATATGCGGAACTACTAAGCCTACAAACCCGATAATCCCGGATACCGAAACCACGGCGCCCACGGCGATGCCATTTAGCACAATGATCTGGCGTTTCAGGCCGAGCACATCCACCCCCAGGTGGCGGGCTTCAGACTCCCCCAGCAACAGGGCGTTGAGGTCGCCAGCTCGAAGCCAAAGCAGGACGCTACTGGCAATAAAAATACACCCAGTGACCAGCACCGAGGTCCAAGTAGCCCCCGCCAAGGAGCCCAGCTGCCACATGGTCATGTCTCGCAGCGCAGTATCGGTCGCCACGTAGGCGAACATACCGAGCACCGCCCCAGCCAGGGCCGAAACCGCAATACCGGCCAGTAGCATCATTACCACCGAGCGCCCGCGGTCACCCAGGACATACACCAGCCAGGTAGCCAGGATTGCACCCGCGCTGGCAAAAGCCGGTAACAGGAACCACTGCACCTGTTCAAACAAAGTGCCCATCCAGGCACCGAGAGTACCGGCGAGCACACTGCCAAATACCAGCACAGTGCCCGCGCCGACCGCGGCGCCCGAGGAAACTCCGATAATGCCGGGCTCCGCCAGCGGGTTGCGGAACATGCCCTGCAACACCGCACCACACATGCCCAGAGTGCCGCCCACGATCAGGCCAAGCAGCAATCTCGGCAGACGGATTTCACCGAGCACCAGGGCGTACTGGTCCGGCACATCCAGATCCAGAGCACCCGGCCAGCTCCAGTGCAGCAATCCTGCTACCACGTCTTGCCAGGTAATATGCATAGCGCCCACCGCTAGAGAGAGGCCACTCCCCAGCAACAGCAGTGCGGTCAGCACTGGCAGCAGGCTTTTATCACTCAGGCGAAACTCCACAGGACGGATACCTCAATTCGATCATCTTCGCGCACAGGGACGCTGCCCGATGCACCGCCACTATACCTTCTATCAAGCCTTCCATCAGGCCTTATCCCGGGCCTTACAACAGGCTTGCGCTCGCTCCGGAGCAACCTTACCGGTCTACGGAAATCTTATCGTTCAACTTTTTGGCCTCACGCAGGCTAGCCAGCCCCAGACCACCTAGTAATGCATAGCCATCCACCGCGAAAAATGCAGCTCGCTTTCCTGCCGGGGTAAGCTTGAGCAGCGGTTGCCACACCAGCAATTCAGCACCATCGCGCAACTGCTCCGCCTGATCATCGGAAAACAGGATCCAGTCCGGGCGCAGTTCAACCAGTGCTTCGTCGGACAACTGCTTGTAACCGTCAAATGTCACCACGTTCACACCGCCAGCCAGCCGAATCAGGCTGTCCGGACTGGTACCAACCCCAGCTGCCTTTAGGCCACGGCCACTCTGCGCGCGCACAAATAAGATGCGCGGCGGTTGCGACAGCGCCGCGCGCGCACGTGCCAGAGAAGCCAATTGTTCCTCGACGCTTTGCTTCACCGCCTCTATGGGCTTACCTAGGACCTCTCCCAGTCGCTGGATATTTTCCAATAGTTGTTCGCCACTCTCCGCCTCGGGCAATTGCACGATTTCCACGCCGGAGTTTTCCAGCAGTGTCAGCGTGTTTGCTGGCCCCATATGATTGCCCCCCACCAACAATTGTGGGTTCTGTGCCAGCAGGCCCTCGGCCGGCAGATGCCGGTAGTAACCAACCACTGGTAGCGCACGAAAATCTGCGGGCAGACGCGTTGAGGAATCCACTGCGATGAGACTGTCACCGCCACCCAATGCAAGCACCAGCTCGGTAATGGAGTGTCCCGCGCTGATCACTCTCTCCGGCACCGCCAGGGCAACACTGCTGACGAGCATCAGTGCGGAAGCTCCGAACAAACGGGAGAGTGAGCGCTTCCATTTCCATCTCCAATTACAAGGTTTCGGAAAATTCATAGTGCAAATCCAGTCGAAAAAATCTTATTAATCGTTTATCGAGGCGAGCATTTACGGCGCACTCGCCGTATGTGGCTGCAAGGCAATCTCAGCCACTTCCACGCCCTGCTTCTGCAGTAGCGCAAACAGATCCAGCATCCGCTGCACCGGAACATTGCGGTCGGAAGCCAGCGCAACGGGGCGATCCGACTCTGCAGCCAACAACGTCATCAACGACCGCTCGAATTCCGCTTGTGTGCGGAAACCCTCGCCATCAATACCCCAGAGTTCGGGGCCATCATTGGAGAGTGAAATCGTTAGTGGGTGCGTAGGCATGGTGGCAGCGGCGTGTTCGCTGGCCGGCAAATCCATTGGCAGCGATGCCAGTCGCATATTTGCGGTCAGCAGTAAAAACACTAAAACAATAAAAATAATATCCAGCAGCGGCGTCAGGTCAGGTGCCAAATTGGCCATGGAAAACTGCCGGGAGCTTTCCGGACTGACACGAATCACAAGGCCGGCTCCGCAATATTCACCACATCGCGCACGCAGGCTTCCGGAGTTTTACAACACGGGTCCAGTCCTTCGAGCCACAGGTTACCGCGGTTAAACAAATGCTCGAGGTCCGCCACCACCCGGTCGCTCCAGATGGCTAGCAGGTGTGCGCCGGCAATAGCCGGCAGCGCGACGATGAGGCCAGCGGCCGTTGTACTAAGAGCCATACCCAGACCGTCGGCCAGTAGCGCAGGCGTCACCGGTTCGCTACTGCCGGAAAGGCCGGCAAACATTCCGATCAGCCCGAGCACAGTACCGAGTAGCCCCATCAGGGGACTGATAATGCCAATCACCATTAACAGGCGAAGTCCGCTGTGCAAGCGGCGACGTTGATCCTGCAGCCAAACTGCGGCGATCTCTTCCCGCTGGCTTTTTTCCACCTTGCGGTGCTGCAACAACAGAGCGATTGCCTGGCTCGCCAGCGCCCGTTCTGTTTCGCATTCCAGCGCGAGTCGGTCGAGGCCACTCTCATCGGAACACTGCAAACGTTTAAAAGAACCACTAATCCCTCGGTGACCGGTGCTCAGCAAAAACCACAGGCGCTCCCCGAGAAGCGCCAAAGCCAGTGCAGACACCACAAGCAAGGGCCAACCCATAAGGCCGAGCTGAATAAAAAAATCCGCTAGGGAGAGGTGCTCGAACATTTCGATCTCAAAAATTTCCGTGGACCGGTTTATTTACCAGTGTTTTTTCACAAGTGATTTCTAGAGTAATTCTCACAATTGGCATGCCTTTAGAGAGCAAACCGTATTGGCAGCTGAACACGGGAAACACGCGCGCGGCCGCCCTCCCGATAAGGAAGAAAATTCCATCCGGCAACGGCTTTCAGTGCCGCTTCGTCCAGACTGTCCACACCGGAGGATTTCAGTAAGCGACGCACCACCTGGGCACCAGCCTGATCCAGCTGTACCTCCACTACCACCGTTCCCTGTTGTCGGCGTTTGCGTGCCAGCTCTGGATAAACCGGGGCACCGGGTGGGCTGGCGAAAGCCGGGCGCTCAATCAATACCGGCTCATCGCTCACGCTCTGTTGCGTGCTTTTCGGGGCGCTCGCCTCATCCTGCGGTTTCGTTTCCGCTGCAACCTGAGGTTGTGCAACTATCGGCTCGGCCTTTTTCTGCGCCGGTTTGGTTGTGGGCTTTGGCGGCGCAGGCTTTTTCACTGGCTTGGGCTTGGCAACCGGCTCAGGTTTTACAGGTTCTGGTTTAGCCGCCACCGGTTTTGCCGACTCGGGCTTTACCGGTACTGGCGCCTCTACCGCTTGCGGTGCTGCCGGGGCAGCAGCGAGCTTGAGCTGGCCAAGCTTTAGCGCCGTGGTACCTGAGGGTGCCTGATCCACATCAACGGCGGGCGCAGCCCACAGCAGCCATGCATGCAGGGCAAACGAGCAGGACACCATAATCAGCAGGCGCTGTTTCACTTTTCTCCGCCCTCTCAGTAACTGCAGCGCAGGTTAGCAACTTGGGACTGTTTAATCAAATGTAAATCGTTCGCATTTACAATCATGCTTTCATCAACTACCATGCGCGGCATTCGTACTTACCGAGCCAATGAATTTTGGGGACAGCGCCTACGGCACAGCACTCGGTAGCAGTTATCAGGGAACGTCAAATACAAGGGGCATGTTCATGGGTCACATCAAATCACTTCGCATCCACCCTCTCACCGCGGCCGTTCTGGCCTTAAGCGCAAGTACCGCGGTGGCGCAGGAAAACACTTCAGGTCAGCCGGTAATCCAATTTGGTGAAGTGCTGGTTGCTGCCGATCGCAACCCGGCAGCCAAGGAAAAAGACGAGAGCATCGTTGTGGTTGAGCGCGCTCAGCTGGAAGAGCAACAGCCCGAGTCCATTGCACAAGCGCTCAAGTACGAGCCTAATATCGAAGTGGTCGGTGGCCCGCGCTACTCCAACCAATCGCCCAATATTCGCGGCCTGTCTGAAACCCGTGTCCTGCAGACCATTGACGGCGCACGCCAGAACTTCAATTCCGGTCACCGCGGCACTTACCAGCTGGACCCGGAACTGTTGAAGCAGGTAGAAGTGAAAAAGGGCCCGGCCTCCAGCCTGTGGGGCTCCGGCGCAATTGGCGGCGTTGTCGCGATGTCCACCAAAAGCGCGTCCGACCTGCTAAGCGGTGACGACACCTTCGGTGGCTATGTGAAAGAAGAGCTCGGCACCAACGGCAACTCTAACGAAACCACGGTTGCCGCCTATGGCCTGTCCGGTGACTTTGACTATCTGGTAAATGCTTCCGTATCCGAAAACGACAACGTGGAGATCGGTGGCGGTGAAGAGCTGGCAGACAGTGCCGGCGAGAACACCGCGCTGCTGGCCCGAGGCGGCTTCAAAATCAGCGACAACCAGCGTGTCGACATCTCCTTCCGTCACAACAACCGTGATGAAGCAGTACCATCCAATCCGAACGCAAATGTTGGCACTAGCTCTCCGCTGGTTGAGCGCGACATTACCGACCAGAACGTTACCGCTAACTACTGGGTACAGGCGCTGGAAGGCAAACACACCTCCAGGTTCACCGTTTACCAAAACGACACCCAGTTTGAAGAGTTCCGCCCGACCCAGGGTGACTCTTCCCTGGGTACTTTGGGTCAGAACGACAACACCGAAGTAACCACCACCGGTATCGCCATCAACAATGCTACCGAAGGTTTCGGTGCGCAATGGGTATACGGCTTGGATTGGTACCAGGACGACGTGACCACCGTACGTGACGGCGACAATCGCCCAGAAAACATGAATGCGGACACCGACGTAATGGGTGTTTATGCCCAGGCCGCCTTCACCTTCGGCGAAATCTTTACCCTGACACCGGGCGTTCGCTACGATCGCTTTGAAGCGAAAAGCCAGCAGCTGGCGGATTCCGCTCGTGACGACAGTGCGGTATCTCCGTCCCTGTCTGCAGAGGTGAAGGCAACCGAATGGCTGTCCCTGAGCGCAAGCTACGCCTCAGCCTTCCGCGCACCTGGTGTTGAAGAGATGTACACTCAGGGCACCCACTTCTCCTATGGCGATTTCAGCTTTGCTGGTCTGGGCTTCCTTGCCAACACCTTCATTCCAAACCCGGATCTAGAAGCGGAAGAAGCCAAGAACGTCGAGCTGCGTGCCGACATGTCGTTCAGTGGTCTCGCCACCAGTGAAGATCAACTGACCGTCAGCACCGCTGTGTTCCGCAACAAAGTGGACAATTTCATCGAGCAGGTAGTGATCAACCCGCACTTCATGTTCGGCTTCCCGATGAACACCACCTACCTGAACGTCGACAAGGCTGAACTGAAGGGTTTCGAACTGGGCGCTAACTACCTGGTAAGCGATCTTGAGCTGGGCCTGAACTACGGCCAGACCTCCGGTAAAGACCTGTCCGACGATAGCTACCTGAGCAACATCCCTGCGGACAAAGTGGTATTGGATGTGGGCCACTACTTCCTGCAGCGCGACCTGAAGGCGGGCTTCCGTACAACGTTCATTTCTGCGCAGGAACAATTGCCAGAGGAAGAGACCCGCGAGTTTGGCAAGTACAACCTGACCGACGCTTACGTCACCTGGGAGCCAGCCACCGGAAGCCTGAATGGTCTCAAACTGGGCCTCGCTATGGATAACCTGACCGACGAAGAATACCGGGTAGCCTTCCAGGAACTGTATATGCCGGGCCGCAACATTAAGCTATCCGCAAGCTATCGCTTCTAATCTACAACTTTAAAGCCTAGGGCCAGCACGAACGAGCGACCTCCGCGGGTGATAACTTGACAAACGATTGCCGACAGGTTGTTTGACAAGTTATCACCCGCGGAGGTCGCGGCCCTCGAAGCCCAGAAGCCCGGGACTTTGTAGCCCGCCGAATCTGCGGTGGCCATTGCGCAAACAACCTGTCGGCAATCGTTTGCGCAATGGCCACCCCAGCTTCGGCTAGTTCAGTAATTACGAGATACTTTTGGTGTTATTTATGCAGGATAAGGTACAAGAACTGCTCGCTAGTGAAGCTGGATTCACTTTGGAGCAAATGGCGAAGAAACTCGAAACCAGCGTGCGGGAAATCATTGCCTACCTTCCTCAGGAAATGGCTTCACTGGCTGGTAGTGAAGATGTGTGGAGCCTGATCGGAGAATTGCCCAGTTGGGGCAAGGTGACCGCGATTGTGCAAAACGAAGGATCGGTATTCGAGTTCAAGGGTGAATTCCCCAAGGGCAGTTTTGCCCATGGCTACTACAACTTTATGCACCACAAGAATCCCTTCCACGGCCATTTGCTGGTAGATGGCATCGTGGAGATTGCGTTTGTCAGCAAACCGCACCGCGGCGCTGAAAGCCACTCCATGGTGTTTTTGGCCCCCAGCGGTAACTGCGTATTTAAAGTGTTTCTGGGCCGCGACGCCGAACGCAAGCTGATCCCGGAACAGGTAGAACGATTCAAACAATTGAAGCAGCTGGCAAGCGTCAGCGCTTAACTTTCTCAGGGGAGATACGGATATGACCGAACAAAATAACCAAGTACCCAAAACCGACGATGGCGCTGATCTGGTAGCCGAAGTACGCGACTTTATTGCCACCCGCAAACTGCTGAATCTCGCGAGTCTGGCAGAAGATGGCCAACCGCACGCGAGCACCGCTCCTTTCCTCGCCGCCGATGGCAACTTCTACCTGTACGTGTCCGACCTGTCCGAGCATGCCGCAAACCTGAAAACGAACAGCAAGGCATCCGTCATTTTCAATGCGGACGAAGCCGACACCAAACAGGCCTTCGCCCGTTTGCGTGTCACCTTCAACGTAGCTGCGAGCATGATCGAGCGCGGTGGCGAAGCTTTCCAAAACCGCATCGAGCAGCTGCGCGAAAAATTCGGTCCGGTAATGGATCACCTGAAAGACCTGGAAGACTTCAACCTGTTCGAGTTGAAGCCCAGTGCCGGACGTTACGTAAAAGGTTTTGGCCGCGCCTACGCTCTGGAAGGCCTAGAAAAGCAGGTTGCCCTGCATCTGAAAGATGGCCACAAAGAGAAGAAAAGCGACGCAGCCTGAGACTGAAACGAAACTGCAACGCTATTGCAATCGTCACTTGCTACTTTGGTAACAAATAACCAAAGAGCAATAATTATGACTTCTCGCTTAGGCTTTCTGCTTCCCCTTGCTTTCCTCACCGCCTGCGTCGCTAACCCGGCGCAGCAACCCCTGACCGCCACCGGTACCCTCGTGGAACAAAATGGTAAGTTTTACCTGCAAGGGCCCAACGCGCGCTACCACCTCAATGCCATGCCGCAACTGAATTACGAGCGCTACCTCGGTCATCAGCTGGTCATTCAGGGTGAAATCCCCAGCTATTGTCACCAAGCCTGGGAAGATTCTCAGTTGGGTGGCGACGCAGGTGCAGTAGCCCCCAATCAGGTGGACTGGTCCGACTGCCTGGAGGCCGATAAGGTCAGCCTGCTGACCGCAAACGGTTCACGCCTAGTGTACGATTGGCAAGAAATTGAACTGCGGGATTATCATTTCTAAGCATCCGGAACTGGCGAAAAAACACTCAAAACAGTGCGCTCCGGGCTTTCCGCGGCGCACTACCCCATCCAACCTTCTCCAAACCCCTCCACCACCGCACATCAACTTGATCCATATCAAATCCTATTTTCCGTAGCGGGCAACAATAGCTCCATTGGAACTACGGCATGCGCTATGGAGATGCATGATGCACAAGATCTACCAACAGCTCTGCTGCGATCACAAACAGATGCAGCAATTACTCGATGCATTTGAGGGCTTACTGGAGCAACTCGGCAAGCAGGATAGAGACCCCGCCACCCTGCCACTTATTCTGGAGGCTCTCGACTACTTTTCTGTCTACCCGGACCAGTGGCATCACCCAATCGAAGATCTGGTCTTTGAGCAACTGCTGGGGAAATCAGTGGATGTGCGCGACGTGATCAACAAAACCCTGCGTGAGCACAATCAGATCGCAGATTCGACCCGCAAGATGGGTCAGCTATTTTATGCGGTGGCAAATGACGCGGCGGTAGAAAGGGAGCAGCTATTCAATTCAGCGCAGGAATATATTGTGCTGCAACGAAAACATATGCAGCGGGAGAACGAAATCTTGCTGCCGCTGGTGGCAGATCTGCTAACACCGGAAGATTGGGACTGCATTCAGGAAAAAATTCACCAGCGTCAGAGCGCGCACTTTAACGCTGGAGTGAAGCGACTCTACCAGGCAGTTTACAAAGATGTAGCCAACTCTGTGCCATTGGAGACAACCGCATAAAAGCGATTCGAAGAATCAGTTTTCGTAACTGCAATGGGTGCCCGCCAATTCACTGAGGGCAATAGGATCCAGAATGGTGACGGAGCGCCCTTGCACACGAATCAATTCCTGCTTTTGGAAGCGGGAAAGCAGGCGGCTCACGGTCTCGGCAGTAAGACCCAGATAGTTTGCGATATCAATCCGCTGCATGGAAAGTACAAAATCACTGGCGGAGTAACCACGACGCGAATATCGACTGGAGATGTTCACCAGCAATGCTGCCAGGCGACTGTCCGCCGAGCGTTTACCCAACAGTAACAGCGCTTCATTTTCCTGTTTTAATTCTTCAGAAAAAATACTGTAGATCTGCTTCTGCAAAGCCGGCACTTGCTGAGCGAGCCCTTCCAGTTGCGTAAACGGCAGTACACACACGCTGCTTTCCTCGAGTGCCTCGGCATACCCCGGGTGCATGCCACCACTGTAGGCATCCAAACCGAGCAGCTCACCGGGCAAAGCAAAATGCGTAACCTGGGTATCGCCATCGGCACCAATCACCGCTGACTTGAAGCTGCCGGAACGGATCGCGTACAGGCTGTCGAAGGGGTCGCCGGCACGGAACAGCGTTTCACCAGCGCGCACGACTTTCTTCTTGCGGGTGACCTGTTCCAGGCGCTCAATATCGCCATCGCTTAAACCCACCGGCAGACATAATCGGCGTACGGAGCAATTGCTACAGCTAACAGCAGGAGAAGTTTTTTTCATCGGACTACCGGTTCACCAAACGCGTGTTTGATCCATGTCGTTGTTTGAATTGTATCCATTCACCGCCCCTAAAGCACCCGCGAATAGCGCGCAGCCGTCTCGGTACTATGCAGATAGGAATCAAACGCGGCGGCCGCATTGCGCAGGAACCAGCGCCCACGCTCGGTGACGAAAAGGTCACCCTTCGTCTGCCCCAGTAAACCGTCGTCAAACATCGGCTGTAGACGGGCGAGCTCTGCACCAAAACCGGCTGCGAACGGCAGCCCGGTACGTTGCTCAATCTCGCGTTTGTCGATACTCAGGTGGCACATCAATTCCATGATCAGCCACTGGCGCAGGCGGTCGTCATCGGACAGCTGCCAGCCGCGCGAGATCGCCTCACCGCGCTCACTAATAGCCGCGGCATACTGCTTTAGACTGTGCTGGTTCTGCCAGTAGCCATCCTTGCTGTAGCTGATCGCCGAGGCCCCGAGCCCCACCAACGCATCCGCAGGCATCAGCGTATACCCCTGGAAATTGCGTGCGAGGCGCCCCTCTGCTGCCGCCTGCGAGAGTGCATCCTCCGGGCGCGCAAAATGGTCCATACCGAGGAATACATAACCGGCTTCTGTGAGCCGGCGAGTTGCCGCCAGCTGCATGGCAATTTTTTCGGAGGGCGCGGGCATCAGGTCAGAATCGATCAGGCGCTGGGACTTGAAGCGCTCCGGCAGGTGCGCGTAGTGATATAGCGCAATGCGGTCGGGCGCCAGGTCGAGCACCGCATCCACAGTCTTCTCCAGGCTCGCCACATCCTGCCCGGGCAGGCCATAGATCAGGTCATAGGAGATAGACCCAAAGCCCTTGGCGCGCGCATTTTCAGTCAGCTCACGCACCTGCTCCACACTGCATACCCGGTTAATCGCGCGTTGTACGTCCGGGTTGAAGTCCTGAATACCCAGGCTCAGGCGGTTAAACCCGAGTTCACGCAGGGTATCCAGCGTTTCAATTCCCAGCGTGCGCGGGTCTGCCTCGATGCTGTATTCGACATCGTCATCCGTACGCAGGTCGAAGATGTCTCCGAGTCCCTCCACTAACCGGCGCAGGTCGCCATCGTTAAGGAAGGTAGGCGTACCCCCGCCCAGATGCAGCTGTACCACTGGCGCGCGAGCTACCCGATCGCGGTACCACTGCGCCTCTTTTAGGACATTCTCCAGATAATGCGATGCCAACCCATACTGCTGGGTAATTACCTTGTTACAGGCGCAGAAGTAACAGAGAGAGCGGCAAAATGGGATGTGTACGTAAAGCGACAGCGTTTCTACGTCTTTCAGCGCCTGCCACGGCTGTATCTCGCCATCATCTCGCCCGCCGCCTTGCTTCCCCCCTTCCAAGGCAACAAAGCGGTCGGCGGTGGGGTAGGAGGTATAGCGCGGACATGGGCCCGCGTATCGTGACAGTAACTCCGCCGACAAGAGTTGCTCACGGGCGTGGGGAATACGGCCTTCGCTAACAGCGGCATCGACATGGTTGACCATCTGAGGGGTACCTCTGATCCTGACTTGCGCGGTGGAATGTCAGGCAGCGTACCCCCCGGTCTGCCCCCGACAATTGACCTAGATCAAGCGCCGGGAGCTTTGCTCTCAGTCACCCACCGGGCGCCGGAACAAATTTTGAATAGAAGAGAAGTCCAGCGCGCTGTTGACCGCATCCCCGCCATGCAGCTGATAGAGGTTTTTTGCCAGCGCGCCCAGCGGCGTGGATGAGGCACTCCCCGCTGCGGTATCCATGGCGAGACCCAGATCCTTCAACATTAGTGCGACCGAAAAACCGCCGGTATATTCATGGCTCGCCGGTACCCCCTGCATCACTCCGGGATACGGATTGTACTTTTCCAGAGACCAGTTGCCGCCGGAACTCGCGCACATGATCTCGGAAAGCACCGCGGGATCGAGACCGTTGTCCACCCCCAGTTGTAGCGCTTCGGCGGTACCGATCATATGGATCGCCAGTAGCATGTTGTTGCAGATTTTTGCCACCTGCCCGCTGCCGGCAGGGCCCGCGTGAAATATATTCGCCCCCATGGCCTCAAGTATCGGGCGGGCAGATGCTATGGCCGCTTCCTCCCCGCCACACATAAACGACAACGTGCCGGCCGCAGCTGCGGCAGTACCGCCAGATACCGGTGCGTCCACCGCAGCAATTCCCCTTTCACCTGCAGCGGCAATAACCTGACGCGCGTCGTTGGCGGCAATGGTGGAGCAGTCGATAAGTAGCACTTCCGGGCGCATGGCCTGAATCAAGCCATGCACACCGAGATACAACGCCCGCACCGCTTCGCCACTGGGCAGCATGGACACCACGACATCGGCATGTTCAATTGCCGCCAGCGCGCTATCGGCTTTGACACAACCGTTGGTGACAGCGCTCTCCAATATCGTTTGGGACAGGTCAAACGCAGTTACGCTATAACCCGCTTTGACCAGGTTCGCCGCCATGGGGCCACCCATATTGCCGAGACCAATAAACGCTACTTTTTTCATTCGCATATGTCCTTCATCCGCATACATCCTTTTTCATTATTTTTGCTTTATCCATTACTGCCCTTTCGCCAGGCGAAAGCGTGACCTTCGCACGGAAAAAGTCAGGTTAATTACTTGCAAAGATACGCGGGGTCGCCTGCAAATTCACCTTCTCTACACAGAAAACCAAGCGGCTCCGCATTTCCATTGGCCTTTAGCACTACGCCCCTGTCTAGGGGGATGTCCCCCGTTGTGCCCCAGCACTAATCTGGACGCTGCGGTAAAGGCCGATCGAAGCCCCTGCTGTGTCATATATGCGTCATATATGTGTCACGAAATTCGACGAACAATTCCAACAAAATAATAACGGTACACAGCGATGATCAAACCCATTTGTGGTGGTCGAACCCGACTGCCGGTACTCTCCTGTCTGTTTATCACCCTCTTCTCCGCGCAAGCTTCCGCAGAATGGTATTTTCGTGGCACCCCCAACGGTTGGTCTGCCGATGCCATGACGGCCGTAAGCAGCAACCAGTTTGAAACCTGCCAGAGCTTCGCCTCCGGCGATGCCAATGGCGGACCGCGATTCAAGGTAGACCGCTACGGTGACTGGCAAGAAAACTACCCGACATCCGATTACGGTGTGGCGGCAGGCCAGAGCTACACAATCACCTTCTATAGCGACAGCACATCAATACAGGTCGCGGAAGTTGCCAGTTGCGATGACACCCCCGGTGGTTTCCAGAGCAACCTGCCCAGCCTGTTCTTCCGCGGCACCCCCAATGGCTGGGGTACCTCTGAGCTAACGCTGGTCGACGACAACACCTGGCAGGTGCAGGTCAATTTCGATGGCCAGGCAAACCAGCGCTTCAAGCTCGACGTAAACGGTGACTGGAGCCGGAACTATGGAGACAACGGCGCAGACGGCACGCTCGAGCAGACCGGCGCCGATATCTTTACCGGGGTCACCGGTGAATATCTGCTTACGGTCAACGACGCCAGCCTGACTTACACCTTGGAAAGCGTCGCGTGTAGCAACAATTGTGGCGGAGAGGTACAGACCCTCGGCGCAGTCTACAACGCAGCCGAAACCCGCTTCTCACTCTGGTCCCCGGATCACAGTGATGTGCAGCTGGTACTCGACGGCCAAAGTTACCCGATGGACAAGGCCCCGGACAGTAACGACCTGACCGACGTATATTCGGTTGCCGTCAGCGGCGACTGGAAACTCAAGCCCTATTACTTTGTGGTGAACGGTAATTCCGTGCGCGACCCCTACGGCCGCATGGTGGAACCCAACACCAATAACAACATCGTGATGGATCTGGACAGTACCGATCTACCCGGCGGCTGGTCTGCACGTCCGGTCATGAACGCCCGCGAAGACGCGATTATTTACGAAGTACATGTACGCGATTTCACTATCGCGTCAGAGTCCGGTGTAAGCAGTAACAAACGCGGCAAGTTCCTCGGCATGGTAGAAAGTGGTACCACCTACAACGGCGTCGCCACCGGCATCGATCACCTGAAGGAATTGGGCGTAACCCATGTACAGTTATTGCCTTCCTATGATTTCGGTTCCTGCCCGGATGTGACCGACAACAGCTGCTACAACTGGGGCTACGATCCGCGCAACTACAGCATCCCGGAAGAACGCTATTCGCTGACGCCGTTCGACTACGAGAACCGCGTGCGCGAGTTCAAGCAGATGGTGGATGAATTCCACAAGGCCGGCATCCGCGTGATTATGGATGTGGTGTACAACCACACCTACGCCAAAGAAATGTTCGAACCCATTTCCACCAGCTACTACACCCCGACGGACCTGTCCGGTACCGGCAACAGTATCGATGCCAATGTGCCGATGGTGAGTCGCATGATTCGCGACTCACTCGAGTACTGGGTGGAGGAGTACAACATCGATGGCTTCCGCTTCGACCTGATCGGGATTTTCGATTACGACGAAGTGGAAGAATGGGGCACGCACCTGAACGCCACCTTCCCCGACAGAAACCTGCTGATCTACGGCGAACCCTGGAACGGTTACGCTTCCGATCCGCGCGAGCTGGAGCGGGTACGCCTCGGCACTATCGGCCGTATTCATGAGGCGCGCGTGGGTGTGTTCAACCCCAAATTCCGCGAGGCGATCAAAGGTCAGAACGATAACGGTGGCTGTAACCCCGGGGACTGCTATGCGTTTAACAACAATCCGGACACTTGGCGCATTGAAGTCGGCAGCCGCGGCGCGTTGCGCTATAGCAACAATGCCAACACCAACATTGATTTATGGGACCCGATGTTCGCCATGGACCCGGAGCAGAGCATCAATTATGTATCCGCCCACGATAACCTGAGCCTGCGCGACAAGATCCTGCAGTGGGCCGACCTGAACGGTGTCAGCCGCGATAGCGGCTACCTGCGACGTATCCAGATGTTTGCCAACGGTATCGTACTCACCAGCCAGGGCATTCCATTCCTGCACGGCGGTGTGGAACTGATGCGCGACAAACAGGAAGACCACAACAGCTACCAATCGCCGGATGCCATCAACCAGTACTACTGGAACTGGAAGATCGACAACGCCGATGTGTACGACTACTACCGCGATGTGATCGCGCTGCGCCGTGCGCACCCCGCGTTCCGCCTGACCACCTGGGACGCGGTTAACCAGCACGTGACCAGTAACCGCCCGCGCTACGGGGTGATGGTCAATCACATTAACGGAGCTGCAGTGGGAGATAGCTGGAGTGAAATACTCGTGATCTATAACAGCGCCGATAATTACACCCACAGCCTGCCTGCTGGCGAATGGAAGGTAGCAATGGAGAAGTCGGATCCGGCCGCAGGTAACGGGCGTGTGGTCTCAGGTTCAGTAGTGGCTGAAGGCACCTCCGTGACGGTGCTCTACCGCGACTAAATCCTAACCCACCACACAAACCCACAGGACAGGCCCGCTACAGATCTGCCAGCGGGCTTTGTTCCCAGGGCGCTGCAAAGCAGTGCTCGATATCTTCGCGGGTAACCTCTGCGAGTGTCGCCGGCTGCCATTGCGGCTGGCGATCCTTATCGATCAGCAGTGCCCGCACCCCTTCCTTCACCTGGCCGTTACGACACATATTCACGGCCAGCGCTAGCTCCATGCGCAGCACTTCCGCTAGCGACATATGGCGGCCGCGGCGCAGCTGCTCCCACACAATCCAGGCCGTAAGTGGGCAGCCTGCCTGCATGGTGGCCGAGGCACGCTGCAGCCATTTGTCATCGCCACTATAGGCGGCGATGTCCGCATAGACATCCGGCAGCGTTGCGCCGTCGGTCAGCTCCTGAATCGCATCGTAGTGGGTGCGCAGGTTGGAATCCGGCTGCTCGGCATTCGCCATTTCAAGGGACTGTACCTGCTTGCTCACCAATACATGGTTCTGGTCGATATCCTCGGAAAACTCCACTGCCGCTAGACCATTCAGTAATGCGTCTTTACTTTCGCTGGGTAACAGACGATCGGCCATGCCACAGTAAATCGCATCAGTGCCGTTGAACTGGGCTCCGGTAAGCCCCAGAAACAAACCGGTGCGCCCCGGCATACGATTGAGAAACCAGCTGCCGCCCACATCCGGGAACAAACCAATGGTGATTTCCGGCATCGCCATGCGTGTGGTTTCGGTGACGATACGATGGCTGGCGCCACTCATAATGCCGATACCGCCGCCCATCACGATGCCGCTTCCCCACACCACGATGGGTTTGGGGTAGGTGTGAATGCGGTAGTCCAAACGGTATTCGCGGGTGAAGAAGTCCTGAACAAACTGGCCCGCACCCTGCTCCCCATAACTGCCCGATTCCCGGTGCAGTGCCACCACATCACCGCCGGCGCACAGCGCCTTTTCCCCGGCCCCCTCGATCCAGATACAGGCCAGGGTGTCGTCCTGCTCCCATGCGTCCAGCTGTTCGGCGATCAGGTCGATCATCTCAAGGTTGAGGGCGTTGAGCGCCTGGGGAAGATTCAGCGTCAATTTGCCGAGCGCACCCTGGCGCTCAACGATAACGGGGTGTTCCTGGGTCATACTGGTTCCCGGTTGTGTTATTTGGGGCAAAGTTAACCATAGATGGTGCCTGAGAGGCATTACTTGTGCCTTCCAAAATGCCTGACGCGAAGGTGCCGATATCGGGAAACCACAGGTTGAAGTTTCCCACCAACCTGATAACTTGCGCGCAAATTCTGACCGACTGGATTAGAGCTCTAATGGCTGAATACGTATACACAATGAACCGCGTGGGCAAGGTTGTTCCGCCCAAGCGCGAGATTCTGAAAGATATTTCCCTGTCCTTCTTCCCTGGCGCCAAAATCGGCGTACTGGGCCTGAACGGTGCCGGTAAGTCCACCCTGCTGCGCATCATGGCCGGTGTCGATCAGGACTATAACGGTGAAGCCCGCGCCATGCCCGGCATCAAGGTGGGCTACCTGCCTCAGGAGCCGCAGCTGGACCCAGAGAAGGACGTACGCGGCAATGTCGAAGACGGTGTACGTGAAGCCATCGACGCCCTCGCGGGCCTCGAGCAGGTCTACGTCGACTACGCCGAGCCGGACGCCGACTTCGACGCCCTGGCCAAGAAGCAGCAGCAATTTGAAGATGTAATCCAAGCCTGGGATGCCCACAATCTGGAACACCGCTTGGAAGTTGCCGCCGATGCCCTGCGCCTGCCGCCGTGGGATGCGGATGTCACCAAACTGTCCGGCGGTGAGAAGCGCCGTGTAGCCCTGTGCCGCCTGCTGCTGTCCCGCCCGGACATGCTGCTGCTGGACGAACCCACCAACCACCTGGATGCGGAATCCGTATTCTGGCTCGAGCGCTTCCTGCACGACTTCGAAGGCACCGTGGTAGCCATTACCCACGACCGCTACTTCCTCGACAACGTAGCCGGCTGGATTCTGGAACTGGACCGCGGCCACGGTATTCCCTGGGAAGGTAACTACACCACCTGGCTGGAACAGAAAGAGAAGCGTCTGGAGCAGGAACAGAAAGGCGAGCAGGCCCGCGCCAAGGCGATGCAGAAGGAACTGGAATGGGCCCGCCAGAACCCCAAAGGCCGCCAGTCCAAAAACAAGGCCCGTTTGTCCCGCCTGGAAGAAATGCAGTCACAGGAATTCCAGTCCCGTAACGAAACCAACGAAATCTACATTCCACCGGGTGAGCGCCTCGGTGACAGTGTGATTGAGCTGAAAAACGTAAATAAAGGGTTTGGTGATCGCGCACTGATCGACGACCTGTCGTTCCGTGTACCCAAGGGTGCCATCGTAGGTATCGTCGGCGGTAACGGCGCCGGTAAGTCCACCCTGTTCCGCATGATCAACGGCACCGAGCAACCGGACTCCGGTGAAATCAAAATCGGTGAAACCGTCCAGATCGCCAGTGTGGACCAGAGTCGTGAGAACCTAGACGACAGCAAGACCGTATGGGAGGCCGTGTCCGACGGACACGACATGCTCAAAATCAACAACTACGAAGTGGGCTCGCGCAATTACATTGGCCGCTTCAACTTCAAGGGCAGTGACCAGCAAAAACGTGTTGGCGAACTCTCCGGTGGTGAGCGCGGCCGCCTGCACCTGGCCTACACCCTGAAGCAAGGTGCCAATGTACTGCTACTGGACGAACCGTCCAACGACCTCGACATCGAAACCCTGCGCGCACTGGAAGAAGCCCTGCTGAGCTTCCCGGGCTGTGCCATGGTGATCTCGCACGATCGCTGGTTCCTCGACCGTGTGGCTACCCACATTCTGGCTTACGAAGGCGATAGCAACGTGGTGTTCTTTGAGGGTAACTACACCGAGTACCACGAAGACTTCGTGGCTCGCAACGGTGAAAATGCCACCCCGCACCGGATGCAGTACAAGAAGCTCAAGACCTGATCACTTTCGGGACTTGATCTTCTGACCGAGTAAAAAAGCCAGCCCCAAGGGGCTGGCTTTTTTAATTGCGCGATTCATCGCTATACGAAGTAAACGATGTACAACGGCGGGCCGAAGCGGCCCCTGCAGTTGCCTGCGTCGCATAGAAGACACTATCCCTCAGGTTTTATGACTTCCATCGCATAACGGTGGCGTGCCTGTCTGCTTACAGCCGCAGAAAAACACTTTTTTGTTTTCGGTTGCTTCGTATTTTACCGGGCTAAAGTCACTGCCCTTGTGGGACCCATCACAGAAGGGCTGGCTCTCACTTTTTCCACAGACACACCAGAAATAGCGCTCTCCCACCGTCACTTCTACGGCATATGGGCTGTCGGATGCTCGCTTTGGATCAGTCACTGATCACGCTCCTCTATTCGAGCCCATTCGGTGCCATGCTCTATAAGCGTAGTCATATTCGCGCTTACTGAAACTCTAATACCAGTCGAATAGTCACCCAATAAAGAGGGCGGCCAATGGCCGCCCTCTTCCGCTTTCCAGTGAACCTTATCCTTTCAGGTCAAAGCGATCCAGGGTCATCACTTTGTGCCACGCTTCAACAAAATCCTGCACAAACTGCTGGCCATTATCATCTGCCGCGTAAAATTCGGCGACGGCGCGCAACTCAGAGTTGGAACCGAACACGAGGTCTACCGGCGTCGCTGTCCACTTCACAGCATTGCCATCGCGATCACGTCCCTCATACAGGCCTTCCTGCGTTGTGGATTTGCGCCACTGAGTGGACATGTCCAACAGATTCACGAAGAAATCATTACTGAGGGTACCCGGGCGGTCGGTGAAGACACCATGCTTTACATCACTGTGGTTGGCACCCATGGTGCGCAGGCCACCGATGAGAACGGTCATTTCCGGAACACTAAGGGTCAGCAGGTTGGCGCTGTCGATCAGCATATCCACCGGTGCCAAATGCGCTTCGCTGCTGTAGTAGTTACGGAACCCATCTGCATTGCGCTCCAGGAAGGCCACAGACTGCACATCAGTCTGCGACTGCAGGGCATCGTTGCGGCCCGGCTCAAACGGAACGCCAACATCATAGCCGGCATCTTGCGCCGCCTGCTCGATGGCCGCTGCACCGCCCAGCACAATAATGTCGGCCAGCGAAACCTGCTTGCCACCACCTGCGCTGCGGTTGAAGTCCTGCTGGACCTTTTCCAGTCGTGCCAACACCGCGTCGAGCTCTACCGGGTTGTTCACCGCCCAGTCACGCTGGGGCATAAGGCGGAGGCGTGCGCCATTGGCACCACCGCGCATATCGGTACCACGGAAGGTGGCTGCGGATGCCCAGGCGGTACGGACCAGTTGCGGGATGGTCAGGCCGGTCTCGAGAATATCGGCTTTCAGGGCCTTGATATCGGCACGATCAATCAGCTGATAGTCCACCGCCGGAATGGGATCCTGCCAAACCAATACCTCTTCCGGCACTTCCTCACCCAGGTAGCGGGCACGCGGGCCTAGATCGCGGTGAGTCAGCTTGAACCAAGCCTTGGAGAAAGCCAGCTGAAATTCCTCGGGATTCTTTTGGAACCGCTCGGAGATCTTGCGATATTCGGGGTCGAAGCGGAGCGACAAGTCTGTGGTAAACATCATGGGCGCATGGCGCTTGCCCGGAATATGCGCATCCGGGACAAACTGTGCCTGATCGGCATTTTCAGGCTTCCACTGGGTATGTCCCGCGGGGCTCTTAGTTTTTACCCATTCAAAACCAAAAAGGTTGTCCAGGAACTGAGTACTCCATGCGATCGGGTTCGCTGACCAGGCACCTTCGAGACCACTGGTGACGGTGTCCTCGGCATTGCCTTTACCGCAGTTGCTCTTCCAGCCAAACCCCTGCGCCTCCAGTGGCGCCCCTGCAGGCGCGGCCTCCAGGCACTTCTCGGGTTTATGAGCGCCGTGCGCCTTGCCAAAGGTATGGCCGCCGGCGATCAGCGCTACCGTTTCTTCGTCATTCATGGCCATGCGGCCGAAGGTTTCCCGAATGCGCTCTGCGGCAGCCTTCGGATCGGGATTACCGTTGGGACCTTCCGGGTTAACGTAGATCAACCCCATCTGCACTGCCGCCAGAGGTTTCTCCAGCTTGTTGCCATCGTAACGTTTGTCGGCGCCGAGCCATTCACGCTCGGACCCCCAGTACACCACGTCGGCCTCCCAGTCGTCCTCACGGCCACCGGCAAAACCAAAGGTTTCGAAACCCATGGACTCCAGCGAGACATTACCGGCCAGCACCATCAGGTCTGCCCAGGAAATTTTATTGCCGTACTTTTGCTTGACGGGCCACAGCAGGCGACGGGCCTTGTCGAGATTGCCATTGTCCGGCCAGCTATTGAGAGGCTCGAAACGCTGCTGGCCTCCACCTGCACCTCCGCGCCCATCGTAGACGCGATAAGTACCGGCACTATGCCATGCCATGCGGATAAAGAATGGACCGTAGTGTCCGTAGTCTGCCGGCCACCAGTCCTGGGAACTTGTCAGTACTGTTTCAATGTCTGCCTTGACTGCATCGAGGTCGAGACTCAGGAATGCCTCGGCATAGTCAAAGTCTTCGGCCATCGGACTCGACTTTTCTGCATGCAGGCGCAGCGGCTGCAGGTCCAACATATTGGGCCACCAGTCGGTGTTGGACATTGCAGAGGAAGGTGGGGCTGCATTGGTATGTAGTGAAACGGCCGCCGCGAGTGCGACAGCAAAGGGAAGGGCTTTCTTAAGCATCACCAGGCGCTCCTTGTTCGCCAACTAAAGTACAGACAGACCTTATTGGGCGACGCCGCCCACAGGAAATTAATCCTGCTTATGGCGCTGATAGCGAACCTGATTTTTTATTTCAACGATTATAAAACACTAACAACCTGATAAACTCACTTTATCGGCAATGCCACTACAAAAATCTGAAGACCTGATTTTGATGCCGGGTTAGCGCCGGCAAATATTGATTAGGCCTTTCACAAAAAAGCCAGCCCACTTGGGCTGGCTTTTTTGCGCTTCGAAAACAGCTAAAACCTAAAACGCCGCGGTATCGAGAAATCAGATATTCGCTGCCTGTAAAATCTCCGCATTCAACATGGCTGCACCTATTAGACTCAAATGGTCATCATCCCGATAAAAGGATTGCTCAACATCGTGCGTGATACACCGACCCGGCATTGAAGTATTGCAAAACAGCTTGTGTGGATAGACCCGCACGATGTTTTCGTGCTGAACACCATCCAATAAACGTGCGCTCGCCTGAACCCTTTCCTGAAACACTGCGTAGCTGGTAGAGATCGGGTTTGTGGTCAGCTCTGTCCTCATCTCCTCTTCGGTTTTCCCTGACAGCTTGATTTTGAGCTGTTTTGATACATGCCAGCCCACCTCAGGGACCGGGTACAGCAGGACAACCTGGTGGCCATATTCGGCGAGTTCAAGCAAGGCCGCAGTATACTCTCGGCTAATGGCCGCACTGCGTTCTTTTCGCGTTCCCAAAGCCTCAGATGGATATTGCATCACATCGTTCATTTCGCCCTCATACTTCCCCTCTTGGTTGTCAAAACGGTCCTCAGAGAGAATAAGGGGCAACCGGCCTCCAACCACTACAACACCCGGCTCTCCCGACAACAGGGTTTCTCGCCGGCGCTCCTGAATGGCTGAAGTACAGCGCGTGACTTCTCCATTTTCTTTACGCACGCGATCCATATTCGGCACGTACATGCAGCCAGATTGGGTTAGCACGTGGAAGTTCACATTATTGCTTCTTGAATAGTCCAACAAAGAGCTTTCGAGAGGCATCATATGTGAATCCCCCAGCAAATAAAGTGCCTTGTCCCCACCCTCATTGAATGCGCAATAAAGCCTGTCTTCGCAAAGATTCGCTTCTACCTGTGCTGCCTTCACTATATCCGGCAGGCGTGTGTCAAATCCGTCATTCTTCACCACCACCACAGAGAACGAGACAAATACAATAACGAACGATACCGCCAATCTATTTGTCCGCCGCAGGGCTACCAGCCCCGGTTTGCGGAAGGGTTTTTCTACCCAGCGATAAGTGACATAAGCGAGCAGAAACACAACGGCAATAGAACACAGCTTTACTGCAATAGTTTCAAAGCTATTGGATATGCGCAAAAAGGCAAATATCGGGTAATGCCAGAGATACAGGGAATAAGAAATAAGCCCTACTCCCACAAAACCTCTAGTCGACAGCAATCGCGTAACAGGGTTTTGACCATCCGGAAACGCAATTACCATTACTGCACCAAGCACCGGTATCAGCGTGACAAACCCAGGGTGAGCAGATGAAAAACTGATACGAGCCAAAGAATAGGCAATCAGCAAGATACCGACGTAAGGGAACACCGTGTAAAACGGTATCCTATCCCTATCGATCAAGTTACGTGAAATCAAATAGGCAACAAGAGCACCGGCAAATAATTCCCAAATTCGACTCGGCAGCATATAGAAGGAAAACGACGCATCTCTGGCGCTCATCCATTCGGCAAAACAGAGGCTCGCAACGATTGAAACGATAAAGAAATGCAGAATCCAGCCTTTACAATACCGATACAACAATATCATCAGCATTGGGAAGATAAGGTAGTACTGTTCTTCAACTGCCAGGGACCAGGTGTGCATCAACGGCTTAAGTAGCGCCGACTCGGCACCGTATGCCTGCAGGCTATAGTTCCAATAAATATTGGAACCAAACAGCAAAGATGATACGAGCGAGCTGACAAAATCAACCAGATTGTCCGATAGCAACAGATACCAGGCGACGGGAATGCAAAAAGCCAGCACTACGAACAATGCAGGCAACAGCCTTCTCGCCCTGCGTGCATAAAAATCGGAAATTGAAATAGACCCTGTACTTCCCAGCTCCTTGAGCATAAGGGAAGTAATCAAATAGCCGGAAATTACAAAGAATATATCAACGCCCAAATACCCGCCGGGAAGCAGCTTACCTCCGAACAACATAATCTCTGCATGATAGATAACAACAGATATCACAGCTATGGTCCGCAAACCATCGATATCCGGCCTGTAAGTCAATTGCACCTTCTGCGCCCCTACCTAGCAAATAACGTTGCTGCCTAGTGCTTGTACACAAGCACTTTCAAGTAGTGCGCATTATCAACCATCACTTCACCGTCTTGCGCTCGCATACCTCTCAGTTTTCAAATATTCCCTCGCCCCATTTGGGTGGAGAGAGCAGCAACCCTATCCATACTCAATTTACCACCAAGTAAACAGTGGCAGCGAAAAAACAGACCTCTTCGTCAGCGGTAAGTTAGCGGAATGAAAATCTACAGAACCGTAAGAGAGAAGGAAACGCCCCAGAATTGGGCGCGGAGTCAACCAAAAAGTGTGACGTATTGCCGCTCGCGATGCATTTCAGTATCGTGACCAATAACTCATAACAATAAAGTCCTGCCATGGAAAACAATACAGGCGTCAAATTATCATCCGGGTTTCAAATGCTGCCTGCCGTAGTTGGTGTTCTGGTATGTCTTGGCAGCTACGAATGGCTGATCGTGAACTGGGGCCCAGAAAACACATCGCTTCTGACGTCTATCGCCAGAGTCGTTCTCGCGGCCACCTTGCTTGGCGTGGTGTGGCATATGCAATTGCGCCGGCAACGGCGCCTTAGCGATCGCTTGGCAAAGCTACTAATTCAACAGGAAAAGCTCAACGAACAAAGCCAACGAGAGCTACAAGAACGTGAAATTACGCAACGCCAACTTTCCGACCAGCTGGAATTCCTCCAAATCCTGGTTGACTCCATTCCCGCACCGATTTTCTACAAAGACAGCGAAGGAATATATACGGGCTGCAATCGCGCATTTGAAGCCTTCCTGGGCAAGCCTCGCGAAGAAATTGTGGGCCATTCCGTATACGGTGTTTCGCCGGGACCGCAAGCCAAGGTCTATCACGAAAAAGACCTGGAACTCATGCAGCAGCGGGGTCATCAAACTTATGAGTCACAGGTAGTTTATGCAGACGGCACCTTACACGATGTCATCTTTAACAAGGCTGCTTATGAATTACAGGACGGAAGGCTTGGTGGCCTGATTGGCGTCATACTGGATATATCCGAGCGCAAGGCACTGGAAAAAGACCTGGTTGAGGCAAAAGAAACGGCTGAATTTTACAGCCGTTCCAAGACCCAATTCCTCACCAATATGAGCCACGAGATTCGTACCCCGCTCAATGCAATTGTCGGTTTTAGCCAGATACTGCAAGGTCGAAGCGACAGCATTAACCTGCCAAAGGAATTCACCGATATTCTTGGGAAAATATCAATTAGCGGGCAACGACTTGCCGAGTTGGTCAACGATGTATTGGATATCTCCCGAATCGAAGCTGGAAAAGTTGAGATTATTGAGGAAGACTTTTCCTTACCTAACCTTATTAATTGTATTCTCGTTTCTTGTGAGCCTCAGGCCACCCAAAAAAACCTACACATCCAAAGCTCGATTGATACTTCGCTACCGGAATTTATCCGCAGTGATCGCGGCAAGCTGTCGCAGATTCTTATCAACCTGATGGGCAATGCCATCAAGTTTTCGCCAGACAATGGCGAAATACGCTTGGACCTTATAAATATCGCAGAGAAACATATTCAAATCGAAGTCATTGATGAGGGAATTGGGATAACTGCGGAACAGCAGGACATTATTTTCGAGCCTTTTGAACAGGTAGACAAGTCACAGAGAGGCCAATCCAGAGGCACAGGGCTTGGACTGCCAATTACCCGCAGCCTGGTCGAGCTACTCGGAGGAAAGATTGAGCTGAAATGTTCCGATACGACTTGCGGTGCATGTTTTCAAATATACTTGCCCCTGCAATACGGACAAGTAACCCCGCCACTCGAGCAGGAGTACACAGCTTCCAATTTTGAATTTTCAGGAAAGCGAGTACTCATTTTCGAGGACAACCCCATGAATCAGGCGCTGATGCACGCTTTCTGCGAAGACCTTAAACTCCATGCGACGTTTACCGCCAACGGACACGAGGGAATTGACCTCGCAAAGAAAATCCAACCCGACCTGATCTTTATGGATATCCAGCTTCCGGGACTGGATGGTATCCAAGCCACACTTCAGGTCCGTCAGCACCCCAGACTTAAGGATATCCCGGTAATCGGGCTTTCCGCGGCTGCATTCAGTGACCAGCGGGATGATGCGCTGGCCGCGGGCATGAACGAATACATCACCAAGCCGATCGCCCTTCCGCAGCTGGTACAATCGATCCGTAAGTGTTTGAAGTGATACCCAGAATAACGCAATACACTTGTGGAAAATAAACTCGAGAGGAGAGTTAGAAACCCTGTGGAAAAAATCGCAATTTTTGTCGACGTACAAAATGTGTATTACACCGTGAAACACGCATTTAACAATAACTTTGACTACAACGCATTCTGGTCACATGTGACGCACAATCGGCAAGTAGTAACTGCTTTCGCCTACGGCATAGATCGAGGCGATCAGAAGCAGCGAGAGTTCCAGAACATACTCAGAGCAATCGGGTTCGAAGTTAAACTAAAGCCCTATATTCAGCGCTCCGACGGCTCAGCCAAAGGCGATTGGGATGTAGGGATAACCATTGATGTACTGGACTACAGCCCTGATGTCGACACCGTTATCCTGGTATCCGGGGATGGTGATTTCGATTTACTGGTACAAAAAGTACGCGGGGACCTGGGCAAGAAAGTCGAGGTATACGGCGTAGCGGCGTTAACCGCGGGTACGCTTATCAGTGCCGCCGATAAATTCAACCCCATTCAGGACAGTCTCTTACTGCAAAAGAAACGTTAAGCCGCACCCTGACATACAGACACGTTGCGCGGCCCCCTGAAACCTGCGGACTCACCTGCAGGATTACTGCAAGGTGCCAATCGCCTCGCTTTTAGTTTCGCCGGGAATATCCTGATATGGCGCACACGCTACCCGGTTGCGGCCAGCCTGCTTTGCCCCGTAGAGCGCAATATCTGCCTCTTCAAACAACTGAACTGAAGACGCATAGTTCTCCTGCTCGGAGGTAGCCAGGCCAATACTAACGGTGAGGGAAATATCATCCAACTCCTGCTTCGCCACCAATCGCACCAGTCGCTCAGCCACTACCAGTGCCTCTTTGTGCCCTGTTCTGGGCAGTAAAATAGCGAATTCCTCTCCTCCATAGCGACACGCCAGTACCGGCTTGCGAACCTGTCGCTTCACTAACTGCCCCACCGCACACAAGGCAGCGTCCCCACGAGCGTGGCCCAGACGATCGTTTACCTCCTTGAAATGGTCAAGATCGAGGATCAATAGGGACAAGGGCGTCCCGTTGCGCGCAGCGAGATCAAACTCCCGGGGTAACTGCTCGTCAAAATAGCGACGATTGAAAAGGCCCGTTAACTGGTCCGTATAGCCATGACGCTGGATCTCCCCGACCCTGGCACCGAGCGCGAGCGACAACAACACCATCTCGATCAATGCACCGACCTGGAAGGCGTTGTGGGTAAAGCCGTTGTGTGGAACCAAACCGAACGTTTTCAGCATGTAGATAACCACACAGACCAGCAGTGCGGACCACCCAACGAGAAAATAGCGCGAAGGAATCGAGCCACGCAGGACACTGATAATACCCATCACCATAAAGAGAATAGTGAGCACCAGGGTCAGCACCGCCAGGCTCAACACCATCGGGCCATAGCTGACAAACGGTGAGATTGCGGTTAACGGAATCAGTAGGTACATAAGCCATCGCGCAACGTGGTCGGTGCGCGGAGCAAACCGCTCGCCAGAGCAGATAGTACGAACGAACTGAGTGCCGAAGATCAGGGTTAGCCCGAGCAAAAACACCAGGCTCTGATTCGCAAGCCACGGGTTACCCGGCCACAAATACTGAAAGGAAACACCATTGTGGACACCAAAATAAAGCCCATAGCAGACCGCGTAGCCCATGTAATACGCGTAAGCCTTATCCCGCACTGCCAGGAACAGGAACAGGTTGTAAATCACCAATACAAGAAAGCCACCGTAGTAGACACCAAGTAAAACTTGCTCATAGGCCAACTTCGGAAGAAATGATGTCTTACTGCTAGCGCTTAATCCGACATTCATAGACCCAGAAGTCTGATATCGGAGGTAAAACGTTTGTGCAGAGTGTGGCGCCAGCGTGACCGGGAAAACAAAGTCCCGCAGGTTCAATGGGCGTGAATGAAAAGGACGAAGATCACCGGTGGCAATGTGCTGCCAGCCGCCGTCGCCGCCGGGCTGCCAGAAATCCAAAAGGTCAATAAGCGGGTAGTCCTGCCGAATCACCAGTTCGACCGGCTCCGAGGTCGGGTTGCGCAAGCTCACTGCTACCCAATAGGCCGCCGAGGTGAATCCGAAGTTAGCCTCATCCCCCTCCGCTAACCTCATCCATGCGTGGCTTTCTGCGCTGAGGATGTCCTGGATGCCGAGACTGCCACTTTCATCCCGCAAAATACGCAGGTGTGAATTGAGACTTTGCGGGGCTAGCCCCTGCTCCACCACGAGGGGTGCTGCCCAGGCGCCCTGAGACAAGCAAACCAGCATCAACACCCAAATCCACCTGGCGATGACCATCGCGCCGCGCCCCCAACTTTCCCATATTTTTATGACGCACGATGTTACCACAATCCTCCTGCATACCAGGCCAAGCCACCGCCCTCAACTAGACTGCCACAGTCCCCATTCTCGACTCAAATAATGTGTTTGCGGAACCGCCGCATGCAGAACACACAACGGAATGGCGGAAAAATAAGTAAAACGGACGCCTGGAATACTATGGATTTTGTAGAAAATCGTCGCGCCGCTTCCCGACTATATCTCTGCCTTGCATCGCTCGCCGTGGGGATCATTGCAAGCCTGCTTCCGATAAAGGCATCCGCAGACTGCCAACCCGATTCTCCAAACTCCGGTGACACCGTGGTTTGTACCGGCGCTACCAGCGACTTTTCTGTCCGGCAGCTCAACGAGCTCACTATCAATATCCTCTCCGGAGCCACATTCAACGGTCCATTGGAGGCCCGGCAAATCGACAACCTGATTATCGATAATCAGGGCATCCTCAGTAGCGTCGAATTCATCAACAATGGACTGGCGGATTTCACCAACCGGGCAACCGTCAACCAGGGTATCGAGGCCAGCGGCACCGGCAACCTGAACATTTTCAACGACCCAAACGCCACCATTAATGGCGGAATACGCATCAACGGCAACGTGGAAACCCTGGTCGATAACGGCGGTATTATCCAGGGGCAGTCGGTCTCTCTGGGCAGCGGGGATGACACGGTGATCAACCGCAACGGCGCACGTATCAATAGCGTGGTGGAGCAAGGCTCCGGAGACGACATATTTCTAATGGAGGGCGGCTTTACCAACACCGTTGATCAGGAAAGCGGGCGCGATCAGGCGACGGTGCTCGACGGCGAACTATCCAACTTTCTGGCTGGCAGCGGCAATGACATGCTGACCTGGAGTGGCGGTATTATTCGTACGCTAGATATGGAGGATGGCAATGATGTTGCGCGCTTTATTGGCTTGACCGACAACAATTTAATGGCCAATCGATTCAGCGGAGGTTTCGGTACAGACCAACTAGATTGGGAGGGTACCGTCGGAACCCGCCCAGACCGACTGCTCAATTGGGAAGACATCCGCCTATTGACCGGCTCCGAGCTCACCATGAATAGTGACTTAACACTTGGGGACTCGGGTACGTTAACGGGCAGACTGTTTATCGACGGGAGCTCGACCCTTTTCGTCAACCGCGGGAGTCGGAATATTAGTCCCGCAGTCGCCGGTAATGTCGCGACACTTACCAACTCTGGTTTAATTGACTTTACCGGAAACAATAGCCCCACTGACGTTCTTACGTTAACGGGCAATTACATCGGCATAAGCGGCAGCATATCACTGGACACCTTCCTTGGTAGCGATGGTTCACCGTCTGACTATCTTCGTACTACTGGAAATGCCACCGGCAGAACCAGGCTGTTTGTCAACAATACAAATGGTCCCGGCGCGCTCACCACTGGTGACGGTATTCTGGTCAAAGAAGTCGTCATTGGCACGAGTGCACGGAATGCCTTAACACGGGCGAATCGAGTCGCTGCGGGCCCCTACGAATATTTCCTGTTCCGAGGTGGAGTCTCACCGGGCACGGAAGACAACTGGTATTTGCGTTCGAGTTTACCGTCAAGCTCTTCCAGCTCCTCAAGTTCATCGAGTTCCTCAAGTTCATCGAGTTCCTCCAGTTCGTCGAGTTCTTCAAGTTCGTCGAGCTCCTCTAGCTCATCGAGTTCTTCAAGTTCTTCAAGTTCTTCAAGTTCATCGAGTTCCTCCAGTTCGTCGAGTTCTTCAAGTTCATCGAGTTCTTCAAGTTCGTCGAGCTCCTCTAGTTCATCGAGTTCTTCAAGTTCATCGAGTTCTTCAAGTTCATCGAGCTCCTCTAGTTCATCGAGCTCCTCCAGTTCGTCGAGCTCTTCAAGTTCATCGAGTTCCTCCAGTTCGTCGAGCTCTTCAAGTTCATCGAGCTCTTCAAGTTCATCGAGTTCCTCCAGTTCGTCCAGTTCGTCCAGTTCGTCGAGCTCTTCAAGTTCATCGAGTTCCTCCAGTTCGTCGAGCTCTTCAAGTTCATCGAGCTCCTCCAGCTCATCGAGCTCCTCCAGTTCATCGAGTTCATCGAGCTCTTCAAGTTCGTCGAGCTCTTCAAGTTCGTCGAGCTCCTCCAGTTCGTCGAGCTCCTCCAGTTCTTCGAGCTCCTCCAGTTCATCGAGCTCTTCAAGTTCGTCGAGCTCCTCCAGTTCGTCGAGCTCCTCCAGTTCATCGAGCTCCTCCAGTTCATCGAGCTCTTCCAGTTCATCGAGCTCTTCCAGTTCATCGAGCTCTTCCAGCTCATCGGGTTCATCCACATCCAGCGGCAGTAGCTCATCCAGCTCGTCAGGCTCTTCTACATCTAGCGGTAGTAGCTCTTCCAGCTCGTCAGGTTCTTCCAGCTCCAGTGGCAGCAGCTCTTCGAGCTCAAGCAGCTCCTCATCTAGCAGTAGCTCCAGTGGGGGCAACATCCCCCTGATTCGTCCCGAGGTCGGGGTTGATATCGTGCTCCCATCCGTCAGCCGTGCTTTGGGGCGGGAATCCCTCGGTACTTTCCACGAAAGGGAAGGCGAACAGGCGTGGTCCAAGCGCAACAACGGCCTGAGTGGCGTATGGGTGCGCGCCTTTGGCAACAGCATGCAGCAATCCTTCGGGGGGCTGGTGAACCCCGACTTTGACGGTACTCTCTGGGGGCTGCAGGTAGGCTTACCGCTTTACGGACAAACTCATGCGAACGGTCAAAAAGATATTTTCGGGATAATGCTCGGCACAGGCGGTGCCCATGGAGATACCCGTGGCTTCGCGCTCGGTGAAGAGAATGTCGCCACCGGCAAGATTGACCTCGACCAATACAACATTGGCGGCTACTGGACACACCACTGGGCGGGAGGCGCCTACGTAGATAGCGTCATTATGTACGCCGGCTTCGACGGTGAAGGGCGCTCCAACCTGAACATCAACACCGACATCGACGGTGATGAACTGCTCGCATCGGTGGAGGCGGGTGTACCCATACCATTGGACGGAACCTGGTACCTCGAACCCCAGGCACAAATCATCTGGCAACATCAGCGCACCAGGAATACCCGAGACATTTTCTCGTCGATAACCTACGACGATGTAGATGCCTTTACCGCACGGGTCGGTGGGCGATTTATTGCGGATATCAAACGCAACAACAGTACCTGGCGGCCCTACTTTAAATTAAACGTTTGGTATGAAGACAATGGTTCAGACGCGGTCTGGTTTAATACGACACCCATTTTTGTCGAACGAGGCCAGACGGTGTTGGAAACCGGTATCGGGCTCACGTCAGACTTCAGTGGCACCACCAGTCTATTCGGTATTATTGACTACACAACGGATATCGATTCCGGGGAGGTAGACGCCTTTGAGGCGCGTATCGGCTTCCATAAGAAGTGGTAAGCCGACCAATAGATATAGCGCCCGCGCTCGCTGCCATGATGTATGTGCGGTGAGCGCTTTTGCATTGGCCTGGTTATCGATATCCTTAGCAACTTGCCAGTAAAAATACGTTGCAGGAGTCGCAGTTGGAAATTTCTGAGCTTTACCATTTCCCGGTAAAATCCCTGCAGGGGCATAAAAGCAATACTTTACCGCTAGACGAATTTGGCGCCATAGACGATCGACGCTGGATGCTGGTGGATGAAGAAAACCAATTTGTAACCCAGCGACGACTGCGCGATATGGCTCAGCTGAAGGCCACCGCAATCGACAGTGGGGTACTTCTGGAAAATCCACAGGGTGATTCACTGCAGGTCCAACAACCTGACAGCAAAGCCGAATTGAGAGAAGTACGCGTTTGGCATGACAATGTTACTGCCCGCGACGCAGGCGATAGAGCGGCTCAATGGCTGAGCGAGCAACTGCATACCAGCGTGCGCCTCGTCGCAATGGGAGAAGAGTTCCGCCGTCCACTGAAAGCGCCCCGCGCAGACCGCCAGGTCGGCTTCGCTGATGGCGCGCCGCTACTGGTCATCAGTCAGGCATCGCTGGACGATCTGAATAACCGCCTCGAAGAGCCGGTATCCATGCTCCGTTTTCGCCCTAACCTTGTCGTAAGCGATTGCGATCCTTTCGCAGAGGATCGCTGGAAAACGTTAATAGTGCACACTGCTGACGGCCCCATCGAATTCGACTGCACCCACCCCTGCGCCCGCTGTGCGATCCCCGGACTAAACCCGCTCACCGGTCGCGCGCAAAAAGAGCCTCTGAAAACATTGGCAAAGTACCGAAGGTGGGAAGATGGGCAAATTTATTTTGGCATGAATCTAGCGCCAGCATCGGCCGATAAACTACACACCGTGCTTTGCACAGGCGACAAGGTCGAAGTACGCTGACTACCACAGTCACTTTAGCGATCTATCTGTACAGCAGGTTCGACAACGGCCTTATACGGCCAGGTACTGACGAATTAACTCGTCATTCAGGTTGGACATTTTGTCTGCCGCCATCACCGCGCCTTTCTGCATCAAGCGGAACTCCCGCCCTACCCTGCGGGCAAAACCCAGCTTCTGCTCCACCAGAATTACCGTCAAACCATCCTCCTGGTTAAGCTGCGTTACCACATCGCCGATTTGCCGCACAATATTCGGCTGAATGCCCTCATTGGGCTCATCCAGAATCAGCACCTTTGGGTCAATCACCAGTGCGCGGGCAATGGCCAGTTGTTGCTGTTGTCCGCCGGATAAATCACCTCCGCGCCGCTGTAGCATTTCCTTAAGCACCGGAAACAGCTCAAATACCCGCTCAGGTATTTTCCTCAACCCGTCCCTGCGGGCAGGAAGCCCAATTTGCAAGTTTTCCTCCACAGTGAGCAAGGGAAAGATATCCCGCCCTTGCGGCACATAGCCGATACCGATCTTGGCGCGCTGCTGCGCGGCCACTTGCTGGATGGGTTTTCCATCAAAAAGAATCTGTCCACTGCTCGCAGGTAACAATCCCATAAGACATTTCAGCAGAGTCGTCTTGCCCGCACCGTTTCGTCCCATAATGCAGGTGCAGGAGCCTTTTTCGATATTCAGATCCAGGTCCCACAGAATCTGGGTACCACCATATTTTTGATTCAATTTCTCAATACGAATCACGCGTCTTCCCCCAGGTACACCTCAATCACATCTCGGTTGTTCTGCACTTGATCCATGGTGCCTTCTGCCAGCACTGACCCCTGGTGCAATACCGTCACAGTTCGCGCAATGCTGCGCACAAACTCCATATCGTGCTCCACCACTATAACTGTGTGCTTACCTGCTAACGACGTCAGTAGCTCTGCGGTGCGCTCGGTTTCCTCCGCGGTCATACCGGCAACCGGTTCATCCACCAGTAATAACCTGGGCTCAGCGGCCAGCAGCATGCCGATTTCCAGCCACTGCTTTTGTCCGTGGGACAGTGCGCCGGCCAGCTGGTAGCGGGCATCCTCCAGACCGATCACCGATAGCACTTCTTCAATGCGATCTCGCTCCCTGCCTGAGAGCCTCGCGGTCAATGCCCGCCAGACGCCCCTGTACCCCTTAAGCGACAGCTCCAAGTTATCGAATACGGTATGTGCCTCGAACACCGTGGGCTTTTGGAACTTGCGCCCGATCCCGAGCCCGGCAATTTCTGCCTCGTCGTGCGCTAGCAAATCGATGTTTTGCCCAAACCACGCGCTGCCGCTATCGCAGGCTGTTTTACCGGTAATCACATCCATCAGGGTGGTCTTGCCGGCGCCATTGGCTCCAATCAGGCAGCGCAACTCACCATCATTTACATAGAGGTTTAAATTATTGAGCGCCTTGAACCCATCAAAGCTCACATTCAACTCTTCGAGGTACAGAATAATATTCTTTGATACATCTACTGGCCGCCGACGCGTCACAAGAAACGGCCAGGTAGTATCCCTGCGCATCAGTTCACGCGCTTGTCCGGCAAAGTGATTGATTGGATTCACGCGCCCACCTCCGCTACTGATAATCCATCATCTCTGGTTGTTTGCTCTTTGCCTCTGCCTGGTCGACGATGTACCAGCTCAATTACACGCCCGAACAAGCCAGCTAAACCACGCGGCAGGTAAACGGTCACGATGACAAACAAAGCGCCGAGTGCGAATAACCAGGCATCTGGCATAAGTGCGGTAAAACGCGTTTTTGCGTAATTCACCAGTAACGCGCCGACAATGGCACCGTACAATGTACCGCGGCCGCCAACAGCTACCCACACCACCACTTCAATGGAATTGAGTGGGGAAAACTCCCCCGGATTGATAATGCCGACCTGCGGCACATAAAGCATACCGGCTACTGCAGCAATCAATGCCGAGTACACAAACAGCCATACCTTGTAATGCTCGGTACGATAGCCGAGGAAACGTGTACGGGCCTCCGCATCCCTTACCGCGACGATCACCCGCCCCAGACGCGACTGCACGATTGTACGGCTCACCAAGAAGGTAACTACCACAAAAAAAGTTGTAACTAGAAGCAAGGCTACACGAGTGGCATCTGCCTGCAGATCAAAACCAAGAATATCTTTGAAGTCTGTCAGTCCGTTGTTACCGCCAAACCCCATCTCATTGCGAAAAAATGCGAGCATGAGAGCGTAGGTCAGTGCCTGTGTCATAATCGAAAGGTAAACACCTGTTACCCGCGAGCGAAATGCCAACCAACCAAATACAAAGGCCAGAGTTCCAGGCACCAGCAGTGCCATAAATATGGCGAACCAGAACTGGTCCATACCGAACCAATACCAGGGGAGTTCTTGCCAATTCAGAAATACCATAAAGTCTGGCAGATTCGGATTTCCATACACACCGCGATCACCGATTTGACGCATCAGGTACATACCCATGCCATAGCCGCCGAGCGCAAAAAAAGCCCCATGGCCAAGACTCAGTATTCCGCAGTAGCCCCAGACAATATCCACCGCCATCGCCAACATGGCGAAACAGAGATATTTGCCCATCAACGTAATGGTGTAGGTACTCACATAAAAGGGAGAGTCGGCCGGCAACAGGAGGTTCGCTGCAGACATTGCCAGCGTCACCACCAGTAGTATCCCCACCAACCAGGAGGTACCGCGCCCCGGTTGACGCATTGCAGCCAAAAGACGGTACGACGCCTGCGCGAGGCTATTGAGCACATTCATTCCGCTGCCCTCCCGCGCTGTGGAAACAACCCTTTCGGTCGCTTCTGGATAAACAGGATCAAGCCAACAAGTACAATAATATTCGCCAGTACCGCACCCATGGAGGGCTCAAGGAATTTATTTGCTACGCCAAGGGAAAAGCCTCCCACCAGCGTACCCAACAGGTTCCCGACCCCGCCGAAGACCACCACCATAAAAGAATCAATAATGTAAGACTGGCCCAGGTTTGGCCCAACATTGGTCAGCTGTGACAAGGCAACCCCAGCCACACCGGCAATACCGGAGCCAAGACCAAAAGTCATGGCATCTACCATCTCGGTGCGCACACCCATCGCCTTGGCCATATCGCGGTTTTGCGATACGGCACGTACATTCAAGCCAAGCGAGGACTTTTTCAGTACAACGACCAGGGCGGCAAAGATCGCCAGCGCAAAGAGCAATATATACAAGCGGTTATAGGTAACCGAAAAAACTGGATTAATCACCAGCGAGCCGCTCATCCAGTTTGGCGTGACCACCTGCATATTGAGTGGCGAAAAGATACTGCGCACAGCCTGCTGCAGTATCAGACTGATACCGAAAGTAGCGAGGAGCGTTTCTAACGGGCGCCCCTGTAAGTGGCGAATAACACCTCGCTCGATCAGCACTCCCACACTGCCGGAAACCAGGAACGCCGCAGGTACAGCAATCAAAAGTGAGTATGCAATGGCCCCTGGGAATAGCTGCTGGATAACATACGTGGTGTAGGCCCCCAGCATGATCATTTCGCCATGGGCCATATTAATCACACCCATTACGCCAAATGTGATGGCGAGGCCAATGGCTGCCAACAGCAGTACCGACCCCAGGCTTAGGCCAAAGAATAGCTGCTCTAACTGGCCAAAGAATTCTATACGCTCGGATATTTTGTCTAGCGCTTTTTGTGCGGCAGCTCGTACGGCCAAGTCCTGTTCTTGCGCATCGTTCACCAAGCGCTGTAACTGGTTACGCACCGCGGGCTCCAGCTGCCCAGTCATGATGCCTATAGCCTCTAGTCGCTCTTCGGAAACACGGCTATCGCGCAACTGCACCATCGCTGCGGCAAGATCGATCAGGCGTGCCACCTCACCGTCAACACCGCCTTGCTGCGCCACTGTCAGCAGCCGCATATTCTGTTCATTCAGATCATCCAGCATCGCCAGTACGGCCTGCTTTTGCGCAATTTTTCTGCCATGCAGTAGATCAATGCGCGCTAGGGTCTCGCGCAACTGACTGCGAAGCCGGTTATTAACACGAATCTTCTTAATTTCCCGTGATGTGAACTCACCAAGGGTAGCCCCACCAAACACATCACGGCCCATGTACGTACGGCGTTCTGTTTTGGTAATAGCAATAATCTGTTTACTCTCTTTAATAAAGTAGAGTTCACCAGCCAGCATAACCTCAAAAAGGGGCCGCATTTCTGCGCCCCCAGCTTGCTCCAGCTGCCCGATCAATTCGCCTGTTTTTTTCAGACTTGCCCCGGGCAACTGCTGGAGTACAGAGTCCGCAGAGATTCCTGCGGGCTCTGACTGTGCCAGCGGACTGCCGGTCGGTAACAACAACAGTACAATCGCAACCGACCAAAGCTTGTGTAGTAATGCGTTCACTACGTTCTCCGCTATCCCGTTCGACTTACTGAACCTGACCGCTACATGCCTTGGACTTGGTGTTGTAGTTGCCGCACTTGATCGGTGCTGTCCAATCGGCAATCAGATCCTTGGAACCAGGCAGGAAATCGGACCAGGCATCACCGGCAACGACACCGTCGGTTTCCCAAACTACTTCGAACTGGCCGTCATCCTGGATCTCACCGATAAACACTGGCTTCGACAGGTGATGATTCTTGTTCATCTTCGCTATGCCACCCGTCAGATTCGGGAACTCAATTCCGATCATCGCCTGCTCGACCGCGTCAACTTCAGTAGTACCCGCTTTCTCTACCGCTTTGGCCCACATATTGAAGCCGATATAGGTCGCTTCCATCGGGTCGTTGGTTACGCGCTTCTCGTCGCCGATAAACGCCTTCCACTGCTCCACGAAATACTCATTAGCTTCGCTATCGATACCCTGGAAGTAGTTCCAGGCGGCGAGATGACCAACCAGCGGGCCAGTATCAATACCGGAGAGCTCTTCTTCACCCACAGAGAAGGCCACTACGGGAATGTCCTCTGAGCTTACACCCTGGTTACCCAGCTCCTTGTAGAAAGGCACGTTGGCGTCACCGTTGATGGTGGAAACAACAGCGGTTTTCTTACCCTCGCCGCCGAATTTTTTGATATCAGAAACGATACCCTGCCAGTCAGAATGGCCGAACGGGGTGTAGCTGATCATGATGTCTTCTTCGGCAACACCTGCAGCCTTCAGGTAGGCTTCCAAAATCTTGTTAGTGGTACGCGGATAGACATAGTCGGTGCCGGCCAGTACCCAGCGCTCTACTTCTAGATCAGACATCAGGTAATCCACCGCGGGAATGGCCTGCTGATTGGGTGAGGCGCCGGTGTAAAACACGTTTTTGGAGGACTCTTCACCCTCATACTGCACCGGGTAGAACATAAGACCGTTCAGCTCTTCCACCACCGGCAGCACGGATTTACGGGAAACAGATGTCCAGCAACCGAAAATTACATCTACTTCCTCTTTGGTCAGCAGCTCGCGTGCTTTCTCTGCGAACAGTGGCCAGTCAGACGCGGGGTCTACCACCACAGCTTCGAGTTTTTTACCGAGTAGACCACCCTTACGGTTTTGCTCGTCGACCATCATCAACACGGTGTCCTTCAGCGTGGTCTCACTGATGGCCATAGTGCCGGACAAGGAGTGCAATACTCCGACTTTGATGGTCTCTGCCGCCAGCGCCACACTACTGATGACGCTCGTGCCCGCCGCCAGGGCGATACTGGCGATCATTTTTTTTACATTCATTAATAAATTCCTTTATTGATTTTGAAGCGTTGATCAGGACTTACAGCTGGACCTGCATACCCAGGCTCAATACGTCGACGTCGTCACCCGCATAGCCAGAAGCATTGGCATCACCGGAGACGAAACTGAGATTGAGGCGCGTGTTGTGGCCGTTCACCACATAGTTAAGGCCCAGTTCGGTAGAACTGCTGCTGGAGGCATCAGACGGGCTGTTCTCGACCAGTCTCAGGTAAGGCTGGAATTTGCCGGGGCCCACATCGTTGGGAAACAGGTAGGCAGCAGTAGCGAAAACGGACTCGCCGTCGAATAGGCAGAAACAATCATCGGCCGCCGGCATCGAGGCCAGGGTGTAATCTGCATCGAAGCTTTTGTATTCGCCCTCTACGGTCACCACTCCACCGCCGCCGAGTACGGTTTCGGACAACATATCGATAGTCCAACCGGAGAAATCGCCAGCTTCAGATGCACTACCCACACCGTCTTCCTGGCTTTGCATGGAAAGAGCAAGGGTGAAGATATTGCCCAGGCCACCATAGTAGGTAGAGCTGGTGTAGTAGCCTGGGTTGGATTCCATGTTCAGGAAGTTGTAGGCGAAGCGCGCTGCGTACAGCGGATTATCATCTTCGTTACTGAAGCCATCCACGCCTGCGAATGTACCCACCGCATACTGGAATTTTCCTGCAGTACCCCAGAAGGTAACACCCTCATCACGCCCGATGAGACCTGCCTGACCACCTTGGTCAGAGGCATACAAAGGCTGGCGATACTGATTCCAGCTGAGTGCGTAGTAAGGCCCACTCATTTCGATACGGTCGGCCGGCGTCAGCATATGCCCAACCCAGATATTGAATTCAGGAGTGAATTCAAATTGGGCAATAGCATCCAGCACATCGACGGTGTCTCCGTCACGCTGTTGCAGGTTAAAGGTGAACTTGACGGTGTCGTTCAGTTGGCCTGAGGTATACACGCGAATATCCGGCAAGGTGAAGTCACTGTCACCCTCTACCGTTTGGAACTGCGAGCGGAAGCCTGCTCCGATACTGAAGGTCTGGCCCCCTTCAGACTCATACTGTTTGGCCAGTGCGGGAAGCGACACGGAGCTCAGCGCCAAGATGGCCGCCGCACAGCTTGCGCGGCCGAGTAATTTCTTAGACCGCGGTTGATGGTTCAGTCGCGTACTCTCTGTCGGTGTTTCCATGGATATCCCCTTAGTCGTCGTTGTGGTCTCGATTGGTTATTTTTTGCTGCTATCGATTATTCGATTGGCGAACCAGAGGCGCTATACGCGAATAAGGGCACAGGACTACGTCATTTGACGGTTCTCAGGTAATCCGTGGTGGATAAACTAAAGAAGTAAGAAAAGGATCGATTCGGTATTCTTGTTGCATGAAACTTGCATGAAAAACAGGAATATTCTGGCAGTGACAGGCAAATCCCGGTGGTTAACGTAGTTACGGGCAACGATAACGACAACGAACAACAGGCTATGCGCCCCGCACAACAGGTTTTCCGCGTAAGGCGGACCTACAACAAGTGGGTGGGAGACGAGACACTCGAAGACTTCGCACTGCGCTTTACCGCGGTGCGCGGGCGCCGTTTTACCATCGAACAAGTGGCAAAGACCGCACTGGGAGCCACCGCGTTCCTGGCTCTCGAAGCAATTGCGGCAGCGGTGACGCTAAATTACGGTTTTATCAATACCGTCACGGCGATGCTTGCCGTAGCCGCGGTGATCTTTATTACCGGCTTTCCCATTAGTTACTACGCAGCCAAACACGGGCTCGATATTGACTTGCTTACCCGTGGTGCCGGCTTCGGCTATCTCGGCTCCACCATCACATCGCTGATCTACGCCTCATTTACGTTTATCTTCTTTGCGATTGAAGCGGCCATCCTCACCTCCGCGTTACACGCACTACTGGGGATTCCACCGGCCATCGGTTACATACTCTGTGCCGTTGCGGTAATCCCTATCGTCACCCACGGCATTCAAACGATCAGCAAATTCCAAATTGGCACACAACCGGTATGGCTATTTTTGCAGTGCCTCGCCCTCGCTATCGCCGCCTGGTTTGAACTATCTCGAGTTGAGGACTGGACACGCTACGCACCGCAACACAACCCGCAAGGCGCCGAATTCAACTGGATGCTATTTGGTGCAGCCAGTGCGGTCTTTTTCGCAATGGTGGCGCAAATCGGTGAACAGGTGGATTACCTGCGATTTATGCCCGAAAAAACCCGCGAGAACCGTAAGCGCTGGTGGTTCTGGCTCACCCTTGCCGGGCCGGGGTGGATTGTGATCGGCGTGATCAAGATGCTCTTCGGCTCCTTCCTCGCTTACCTGGCAATCACCCGCGGTGCCTCCAGTCTGCAAGCGGCGGACCCGGTGTACATGTACCAAATGGTCTTCAACTACATCACCCAATCTCCCACCATGGCACTGATTCTTGCCGGGATTATGGTAGTGGTCTCGCAGATGAAGATTAATGTGACCAACGCCTATGCCGGCTCCATCGCCTGGTCGAACTTTTTCTCACGCCTGACCCGTAGCCATCCCGGGCGAGTAGTTTGGCTGGTGTTCAATGTGAGTATTGCGCTGATCCTGATGGAACTGGGTATCTACGGTGCGTTGGAGGGTGTATTGGGTATTTTTTCACTCGTCGCGATCAGCTGGCTAGGATGCCTGGCTGCAGACTTGATGATCAACAAGCCACTAGGAATCAGTCCATCTTACGTAGAGTTTAAACGCTCGCATCTATATGACTTTAACCCGGTGGGCGTGGGCTCGATGTTGCTCGCGTCTATCATCGGCATTCTGTGTTATCTCGGCCACTTTGGTGAAGGAGCAAAGAATTTTGCCAGCTTTATTAGTTTGGCAATCTGTTTTGTGATGGTGCCATTTCTCGGCGTGGTGACCCGCGGGCATTTTTACCTGGCGGTGCGCCGCAACATTCCAGATGACGATTCCCAAGCCGACTCCGGCACATTCCAGTCGAGCAAGACCTGTTGTATCTGCCAGAATGACTTCGAACCGGCAGATGTAAGCTCTTGCCCCGCTTATCAGGGACCAATCTGTTCACTTTGTTGTTCGCTGGATTCCCGCTGTATGGATGCGTGCAAGCCCGACGCACACTTCTCTCAGCAATTGCTTGCGCTGATCAAAATGCTGGTGCCAGATCAGGTCGCCGACGGCATCGACTCCCGGCTCGGGCGCTTTACCGTATTGCTGATCGGCGCAGGCTCCTGTATCGCGGGGATGCTATCGCTGATATACGGACAAATAGCCCCCACTCTGCCTGCGGCCGCCGATGTACTGCAACAAACGTTCTGGACACTGTTTGTGGTGCTGATGCTAATTGCCGGTGTCTTGTGTTGGCTGTTCCTGCTCACCCATGACAGCCGCGTCGTGGCCCAGCTGGAATCCAACCGACAAACCCGCTTGCTCATCAGCGAAATTGAAGCGCACAAGGAAACCGACCGCGCCCTGCAACTGGCCAAGGAAGAGGCGGAAAGCGCGAACAGTGCAAAAAGCCGCTACCTGTCCGGTATCAGCCATGAGCTGCGCACGCCACTGCAGTCGATTCTCGGCTATGCCCAGCTACTCAACCAGCAGACCGATATCCCCGACAAACACCGTAACGGGCTGCGAATTATTAAACGCAGTGGAGAATATCTGACCGATCTTATTGAAGGGCTACTGGATATCTCCAAAATCGAGGCCGGGCGCCTGGATATATACCGCAATCGCGTGCGTTTACCTGAACTAATCGAACAGATGGTGGACATGTTTGGGCCGCAGGCTGAAGCCAAAGGAATTCAGTTGCACTGTCACATTCACAGTACATTGCCCTCTACAGTCATCGCCGATGAGAAGCGTCTGCGACAGATCCTGATCAATTTGCTATCGAATGCAATCAAGTACACACGCATTGGCAAAGTCGATTTCCATATCCGCTATCGCAATCAGGTAGCTGAATTCACGATTGCCGACACGGGAGTCGGTATTCACCCCGAACATCAAGCGCGCATTTTAAAACCCTTCGAACGAGTGCGTAATGGCGACAGTCCCTCGGTAACCGGTACGGGTCTCGGCCTCACTATTGCTTATTTACTCGCGGAGATTATGGGCGGCGAACTGCGGATGGAGAGCACGCCGGGTAGAGGGAGTCGCTTCACCGTCTCATTACTGTTGTCGTGGGTAGATGCAGAGCTACCACGTGAAATCCCAACACAACAGCTCACCGGTTACCAAGGGCCGCGGCAAACCATCATGGTGGTGGACGATGAACCGGTACATCGGGGTCTAATTAGCGAATTGCTCTCGCCTCTTGGGTTTATCCTTCGTGAAGCCCGGAGCGCTGAAGACTGCCTGGCTCAGCTTAAACAGGGCAATCCCGACCTCTTCTTGCTGGACGTAAGCATGCCCGGTATGGATGGACTAACGCTGGCGAAGACCTTGCGTGAGCGTGCGTTTAATGGCCCAATTGTCATGCTATCGGCGGAAGCAAAAGAGCATCACCTACAGCCGGGTGACTCTCCTAAATCCCACCACGACGCCTATCTGGTTAAACCCCTGGTCAACCAAAAGCTCTATGACACCATGGCGGAGCTGTTGGCGCTGGAATGGCGTTTTGATTCTGACTTGGATTCTCCTGCAGACATCATCGTTAGTTCAGAGTCCGAGACATCCTGCCCAGAAGATACACAAACGGACATACTCCCCAAGCACCCCCTACTGGTCGAGCTACTGGCCTACACACGGATCGGCTACCGTAGTGGCGTGCAACGAATCTTGGACAAAGTTGCCGCTGCAGGCATCGTCAGCGAGCAGCAGCTGGACGAGTTCCGCGAACTGGCGAACAGTATGCGCTTTGAACGTTTGAGCGAGTCGCTTGCAAACCATTCGCGTGAACCCACGACACACGCATCAGAGGAATACCCATGACCACCTGCGACGATGTCGAGACTTCGCCAGCAAAATCAACAAGACCTGTGCGCCGCTCGGGGGATATCGTACTAGTAGTCGATGATTCTCCGGATACCTTGAGCCTGATTAATGACACTCTTGAGCAAGCGGGAATCGATGCCTTGGTGGCACTAGATGGCAGCCAGGCATTGAATATTGCCCAGAGGTTACGGCCGGATATGATTCTACTGGATGCCGTCATGCCGGGACTGGACGGATTTGAGACCTGCCGTCGACTCAAGGCCGATCCGACTCTTGCGGCAATCCCGGTTATTTTTATGACCGGACTCACCGATTCTGCTGATATTGTGCGCGGCCTGGAAAGTGGTGGAGTGGATTACCTGACCAAACCTATACAGCCCACTGAATTAATTGCCCGCATAAAAGTGCATTTAAGTAATGCGCGACTGACATCCAGTGCGCACCAGGCACTGGACTCCACCGGGCAGTTTTTGTTTACCGTAGATTTGACGGGACAAATGCAGTGGGCGACACCACAAACCTACACACTATTGGATAGTGCCGGAGCGCTGCAGGATGACGCAAAACAGAAGCTCCTCGTCTCACTGCAAATTTGGCTGCAACGCGATCCCGCGGCTGGCAACAAATTAAAGCTGGATGGACTCAAAAAAACAATGTCAGTAGTATTTCTTGAGCGACGGGATGCTACGACTTGCTTGCTAAAACTAGTGGACGATGATGGACCGGCAGGAGAAGAAATCCTGCGCGAAAAGCTCACGCTTACCAAGCGCGAGTCAGAAGTCCTGTTTTGGATTGCCAATGGCAAAACCAATCGGGAGATAGGTGAGATCCTTGAGGTGAGCCCGCGTACCGTCAACAAGCATCTGGAGGGCATATTTTCAAAATTGGGTGTTGAGAACCGGACCGCCGCGGCAGGCATTGCCATACGCACTTTGAATCCGGACTCGTAATCGCAGCCGGTTAGTCTTCTGACTTTTCCTGCTTGTTACTACTTTTTCTCAACAAAAACACTGCTACGGCGCTAACTGCCAGTGCCATCGCAACCCACAATGCATGATGCAGGTCGTGCACCACACCAGATGGAGCATGCCCTTCGTGAGCATGCACAATAAGACTTATGGACATAGCTATCCATATCGCCACTAACTTTAAAATCAACTGCATTTTCATACGACTTTCTTCCTAACAGTTTTCTCAAATCGTTAACTAATCACTACTTTCTCAATCCAACTTCTACATCAGGATCCTTCTGGCTTTGTGGAGTTTGCTTAACTAAGTAATCTCTGGAATCGCTTTTTCCTCCAACATCCCCTCGCGCACAATAAAGTGAATAATATCCTTTAACCCCTGCTGCGCTTTCAGGTTCGAAAACACAAATGGGCGCTCGCCACGCATTTTTTTGGCATCCCGATCCATTACCTCTAGCGACGCGCCCACTAGCGGTGCGAGATCAATCTTATTGATCATCAGAAGATCCGAGCGGGTAATACCGGGGCCACCCTTGCGAGGAATCTTGTCACCGGCGGAAACATCGATGACGTAAATAGTGAGATCCGACAACTCCGGGCTAAACGTAGCGCTGAGATTGTCACCACCGCTCTCCACAAATACGACATCCAGCGCGCCATGACGGGCAATCAATTCATCAATTGCGGCAAGGTTCATGGAAGCATCTTCCCGGATAGCTGTATGGGGGCAACCACCGGTTTCCACACCAATAATTCGGTCCGCGTCCAGCGCTTCATGCCGAGTGAGAAACTGTGCGTCTTCCTGTGTGTAAATATCATTGGTTACTACAGCAATCTGGTAGTGGTTGCGCATCGCGGCACACAGTTCCCGCAATAATGCGGTTTTACCCGAGCCTACCGGCCCGCCAATTCCAACACGTAGGGTTTGTTTTTTTTGTGAAGTCATGGTTATCCCCGAATTACTTTTGAGATTTTTAAGACCGGAACAGGCGGCTGTATTGGGTTTCATGACGGGCACTGGCAATCGCCAGCATTGGCAGGCCAGCACCAAGGTCATGGTCCTCAAGTTGTCGCGCTCGTTGTATCGCTGTCGGCACTTCCCGCTGCAGCTCGCCAATCAACTGTTGCGCCTGAGTCTGCCCAAGAGGTACCAGCTTGGTCGCGGCGGCGACCTGGTTTTCAAGCCAGGACCACACAAACCCCAGCATGGCCGCCTCCTCGTTGAGTTGCCAGTGATACGCCGCAACAGCAAAGGCTGCGACAAAGCTGACATCACCATCCAAATGCGTTTGCACAATATCCAGCTGTGTCAGCAGACGCATCAACGCCGCACCTGTTGCAGTATCCGTGAGTCGTAATTCGCGGGTTTCACGACATGCCAGGGTGTACTGATTCCAATATGCGAGTTCGTGGTTTTCTCCCGCTGCTGCGCCGTCCACCTGTAACGCTCTATGGCAGCGCAGTAGCAGCGGGCAATCTACGCCTGCGATGGATTCCAGCAGCTGCACCGACAGCCATTCACGGGCACCGGCGAGGTCGGTTACCCAACCAGCCTCTACAGCGAATTCCAATCCTTGTGAAAACGCATAGCCGCCTACCGGCAGGCTCGCACTGGATAGCTGCAGTAAACGCAGTAGTGCCGTATCAGTGGTGGTGATGCTCATGGGCTGCGTCAGCATTATTCGAGTGGCCATGGGAATGGTCGTGGGAATGGCTGTGAGAGCTAGCGTGCCCGTGGCCGCCACTGTAGGCACCGGATTCGGGTACGAATACCGCGCACTCACTTTCTAACGTCAACCCCAGTAGTCCGAGCATCTCTTCCAACACATGATCCGGGGTAATACGTAACCAACGCTCACCATCCGCACTAGCAATCTGCAGCTTTACGTGACGATTGCCCAGGTGGTAGCAAGCGCGGCTAAACGTCTGCCAGTCCGCTGCGTAGGCGGTTGTTACTGGTTCGTCCGCGCCCACCACCTGAATGTTCTTGCCACATTCACTCTGCAAGATTTCGCCTACCAACAGCGGCTTGCCGCGCTCCAAAAAAATTCGAATTTCGTGGCCGCCTAGTGTAGTTGCACGCAGCCGCCCGCGGTCACGCTGCAGATGGTCGAGAACAACCTGCTCCGTTACAGCTACGTCGGTTCGAATTCCGAGCCGTTGATATACATCCAATTTCACACAGATCTCCTTTGGAATCAGAACAGGCAATAGCGTTGCGCCAGGGGGAGTTCTGTGGCGGGTTCGCAGGTAAGTAGCTCGCCATCGGCACGCACTTCATAGGTTTGCGGGTCCACACTCACATCTGGCTGCCAGTCGTTTAGCAACATATCTTTCTTGCGTACGCTGCGGGTGTTTTTACATGGCGCAAGCGTACGTGCGAGCCCGAGCTTTCTCCCGAGATCACGTTCCATCGCAATTTGTGAAACAAACGTTAGAGAGGTCTTTGCTGCAGCAATACCGTACGCACCGAACATCGGACGGTAGTGCACCGGCTGCGGTGTAGGGATTGACGCGTTTGGATCCCCCATTGGGGCTGCGGCGATCATGCCACCTTTGATAATCATGGATGGCTTGATGCCGAAAAAGGCCGGCTTCCACAACACCAGGTCCGCCAGCTTTCCCTTTTCGATGGAACCGACTTCATGGGCAATACCATGGGTGATGGCGGGATTGATGGTGTATTTAGCTATGTAACGACGCGCGCGAAAATTATCTGCACCAGCGGCATCGCCGGAACGATCTTCCTGCAGCGTTCCCCGCTGGACTTTCATTTTGTGTGCGGTTTGCCAGGTGCGCGTAATGACCTCGCCCACACGCCCCATCGCCTGTGAATCGGATGCAATCATGCTGAAAGCACCCAGATCGTGGAACAGGTCTTCCGCGGCGATTGTTTCCTTGCGAATACGCGAATCAGCAAAAGCGATGTCTTCCGGAATACTGGTATCCAGATGGTGGCATACCATCAGCATATCCAGATGCTCATCGACGGTATTAATCGTGTATGGCCGTGTAGGGTTGGTCGACGAGGGCAGGACATTGGCCGAAGCACAGGCCTTGATAATATCCGGTGCATGACCACCACCGGCGCCCTCCGTGTGGTAGGTGTGAATCGCGCGCCCCTTGAACGCCTCCAGCGTGTCATCAACAAAGCCGGATTCATTCAGGGTGTCGGTGTGTATTGCCACCTGCACATCGTATTTTTCTGCAACGCTCAGACAACAATCGATCGCCGCCGGGGTAGTCCCCCAGTCTTCGTGCAATTTGAGCCCACAAGCCCCGGCTTCGACTTGCTCTTCGATGGCCTTTGGCAAACTGCCATTACCTTTGCCGAGGAAGCCAAAATTCATTGGCAGGCTGTCGGTGGCCTGCAGCATTTTTCCAATATTCCAAGGGCCGGGTGTGCACGTTGTGGCATTGGTTCCGGTAGCGGGGCCGGTACCCCCACCAATCATGGTGGTGACACCCGACATCAACGCTTCCTCCACCTGCTGTGGACAAATAAAGTGAATGTGCGCATCGATGGCACCTGCGGTAAGAATTGAACCCTCACCGGCAATAATTTCCGTCCCGGGGCCAATGACAATATCAACCGCCTCCTGCACATCGGGATTACCGGCTTTACCAACAGCGGTAATTCGGCCGTTTTTCACCGATACATCGGCCTTTACCACGCCCCAGTGGTCGAGAATCAGTGCATTGGTAATCACCAGATCGGGCGTTTCCTCACACGAACGCTGACTCTGTCCCATTCCGTCACGAATAACTTTGCCACCGCCAAATTTCACTTCGTCGCCGTAGCGAGTGAAATCTTTTTCCACCTGCAGCCACAGTTCGGTGTCGCCAAGACGAACCCGGTCACCGGTGGTTGGGCCGAACATCTGTGCATAACTTTCCCGATCCATTTGGCTCATGGCTCGCATACCTCCTCAGCATCGAGTGCACCCATGACCTCACCGCGGAATCCATACACTTTGCGAGCACCTGCATAGGCCACCAGCTCCACTTCGCGCCCTTGGCCGGGTTCAAACCGAACCGCCGTCCCGGATGCAATATTCAAGTGAAAACCACGGGCACGTTCGCGCTCGAATCGCAGCGCGGGGTTTACCTCGTAAAAGTGATAGTGAGAGCCGACCTGCACAGGCCGATCACCGGTGTTTTCTACACGCAGGGTCCGTGTTTCACGCCCTGGATTAAGCTGAATATCGCCTCTGTCTGCGGCGACCTGAATTTCTCCGGGAATCATCTTGCTGCCTCCGCGTTAGCTGATGGGGTTATGCACCGTCACGAGTTTGGTTCCATCGGGGAAGGTAGCCTCTACCTGTACTTCGTGTACCAGATCGGCGACACCTTCCATCACCTGATCTGCGCGCAAGATTTCACGGCCAAAACCCATTAGCTCCGCGACACTTTTTCCATCGCGTGCGCCTTCAATAATTTCCATTGAAATCAATGCCACCGCTTCCGGGTAATTCAACTTCAAGCCACGAGCGAGACGTCGCTCGGCCAATAGTGCGGCGGTAAACACCAGTAATTTATCTTTTTCTCTGGGCAATAATTCCATGGAAAACCCGCAATTATTTTATTGATTTCATGTGCGCCAAATCCTCGGTGCACAGGCACTGCGCCCGAGTAGCTGCGGACGCATGTAGCACCACGTTTGGCTCAACAATTCACGTACTTCAAATGCACAACGCCCCAGCACGCGCACCACCAGCATATTGGCCACAAGGGTGACTCCGCCAAGGCCGTGCGTATTGCCACGCATTAAAATCCGGCGGCATTCCGCCATCGCATCATCGCAAACCGCCTCGGGAAAGGGCCCCATTACCATCATCCCGTTTACCGGAAAATTACTCAGCCCGGCTTTGCAGCGCAGTATGTCAACCGCGGGGTCCCCCAAACGCAGCGAGTCCAGCAGCAACGGCATACCATCCAGAAAAATTTCCAGACGTTGATGCAATCGACTCTTGTGAAACGATTCTCCTCGGGCTGGCAACCCCAGTGACGTCACCTCCCACCCCGCAAATAGCGCTCCCGGTTCCAGGTTCACGCGGGTGTGCATGGAGCCATTGGCACCGGGATAAGCGATGTTCTCCAGAGGCAACCACTCAAGACTCGCGCCAGCGGCAATTTGCAACAGGGTGTTTTGCCGCTGTAACAGTCCGTCACCGCGTGCCCTGTACACACGCCCGGCACCGGTTGTGGTCACCAATGCCCGCGCGCGCTCTGCGACGGTTATACGGACATCCAGTTGATCCCCGGAAACCAGGCCACCCGGAGGGTGCAGCAGATATATGTGAGCCAGATCCCGTCCTTCGGGAAAGAACGGTTTCTGTACATACAGCGGACCCCGATGATGATTCCTTGCCAGGCGACAACCCCGCGCATCATGCTCAAATACCAGTTCCAGTCCTGCCAACCAGCGACCCGCACTACTTCCCGCACTATCGGAGCAACCAAGGCCTTCTGAACTTCGTAATGTAGCGAGCTGATTCATCAAAGACGTACATGCAAGGCAGCCCACGACTGCCGTCGATTGGTTGGATTAGAGGACAATGGAAGCAAGAATTGTGGAACGACGGTATGCGTCAATTGACGTAGTTAAGTGCCGCCGACTCCGGCAACCCCAAACTGCGGGAAATTCGATACACTTTGATGCCACCCACCTTGCAAGGAGCACTCCATGGCCCTGACTCCATCCACCATGATTCCCCTCGGCACCCCCATGCCGGCATTCGCGCTACCCAACGCGGATGGAAAGGCGGTCGACAGCAATGCACTTGATGAAAAGCCGCTGGTAGTGATGTTTATCTGCAACCACTGCCCGTTCGTAAAGCACATCGCAGATGGGCTGGCTGCGTTTGGCAAGGACGCGGTGGCCAAGGGCGTTAACGTTGTGGCCATCAACAGTAATGACTTCGCCAGCTACCCGGCGGACAGCCCGGCCAAAATGCGTGAAGAGATCGCATTGCGGGGATATGAATTTGAATATTTGGTGGACGAGGATCAGTCCGTGGCCAAGGCATTTGACGCAGCCTGCACGCCGGACTTTTTTCTGTTCGACCGAGACAGGAAGCTCGCGTACCGCGGACAGTTTGATGACAGCCGCCCGGGCAACGATGCGCCGGTCAATGGTAAGGATTTACACGCTGCAGTGAATGCGGTGTTGGCGGGGGAGAAACCTGCAGACGATCAGGTGGCGTCGATTGGCTGCAACATTAAGTGGAAGTAATTGGTGACAGAATGTTCCCGGTATTGCCTCGGTATTGACACCGGGAACATTCTAAAGACGCATTCCAGTGCTAAGCGGCGCTCTTCAGGAACGCCAGCATCCAGCGCGCTACCGCGCTCTCATGAATGTCATTGTGCAGAGATTCCTTGCCCTTCTCGACCATATCTTCGCCGAATACTTCTTTACGCAATTCCATCAAGCCCTTGGAGTATGGCTTGGTGAATTCCGGATGCGCCTGCATGGTAAGCATGTGCCCACCGACTTGCAGCATCGCATAGGGGCAGAAGTCGCTGGAGGCAATCACTTTGGTCTCTGGCGGTAGTGCCACCACCTGGTCCTGGTGGCTGACCAGCAGGCTGAATTGCGGCTGCGGTTCCACCATCCACGCTGGCGTCTCCTGCACTTCGTAGCTGTGCACCCCGACACCCCAGCCATTTTCTGACTTGCGCGCCTCACCACCCAGAGCGTGGGCAATAATCTGGTGACCAAAGCAGATGCCCAGGGTCGGCTTCTCACGGCGGCGCAACTCGCGCACAAACTCCATCAGCGGCGCAATCCACGGCTGATCGTCGTAGACCCCGGTTTTACTGCCGGTAATCAGGTAGGCATCGACTTCGTCGATATCCGCCGGGTATTCACCGTGCTGCACCTCGTAGGTGACAAACTCCAGCGCGTCATCCTCACGCTTCAGCAGCGCCGCAAACATCTCCGGGTACTCACCGAATTCGGCCACCAGCTGCGGGCGCACATCGTCCGTTTTAAGAACACCAATCTTCATTACTTCACCCATATACAGGCCAATTACCAACCAGGATCATTTTTGTGATCACATTATTGCCGCAGTGCACGCCGGCCACAAGCCCAGATCCAAATGTCACCCAATCAAACGCAAGAAAGTTTCTCCATTCGACAGACAGCTAGACTGAAAGTGTCGTGCAAAATGGCAATGCCGGACTGCATTGTCGCACCGCTAGGAAGTTCAAGGAGCGATCTTATGAAGAAACTCAGTCTGGCCGCCGCATTCCTCGCCGCCACCCTCGCCAGCAGCCACTGCCTGGCCGATCTGGAGCAAGGCGACTTTATTGTCCGCATTGGCTGGGGACTGGTGGATCCGGATGATGATTCCGACCCGCTGCTGATCGACAACACCGTCGAACTGACCAACACCCGGGTCCTTGTGGACGATGGCGATAGCGCGACCATTACCGGCACCTGGATGTTCGCAGACCACTTCGGCCTTGGGTTACTGGCGGCGCTGCCGTTTGAGCACGACCTTGATGTCATTGGCTTGCCCAACCCCGACAACCTCAATGCCCGACTCGGCAAGGTGGACCTGGGCAGTATCGAGCACCTGCCACCCACGCTTACCGTACAGTGGTTCCCCACGTGCAAAGAGTCCTGGGTACAGCCGTATTTCGGCCTCGGGGTGAATTTCACCACTTTCTCGGACGAAAGCATCAGCACCGTTGCCAATGACTACTTCGCGGATGTGCTCGGGGCCGTTAGCCGCGCGAACCTCCGGCTCGACGACTCCTGGGGGCTCGCCGGCGAAATCGGTGTGGATGTAATGTTCGGGCCAGACAGCAACTGGCTGTTCAATGCGGCCGTCTGGTACCTGGATATCGACACCGAGGCGAAAATCGACTTCCGCAGCCGCGGCGATACCTTTACCCGCATTACTGCCGATGTAGATATCGACCCCTTTGTTTACTCGATTGGTATCGGCTACAAGTTCTAGGCTGTTCCCGCGGGCGCGATAGCGCCCGCACAACTCTCCCCTTTACCCTTTCCCTTCTCCCCTCTCCTCACTCCGCCCGCGGCATCCCCCAGACAAACATTGGATTCGGCGCCACTCCTCTGGCGATAGCTGCTTTTATATGCCGATAATTGGGCACCCCGGCGTCGACGCCAAATGGCCAAAAGCAGATGAAGTGGCAGAATACGCATCCGTATCACTGCCCGCGAAGTCATCGCTGCCATTTTCATGTATGATTGCGCGCCAACTGACTATTTTTTAGCCGGCAGGTGAACCAGAGGAGACATAATGACGACATCCACCTCCCCCAGCGAGATCCAACCCGGAGCCTCCGGCAAAAAAACCGCCTTTACCCGCTTCCTCGATACCGTGGAATGGCTGGGTAATCTGCTGCCCCACCCCATTACCCTGTTCGCCATGTTTGCCCTCGGCGTAATCGTACTGAGCGGTGTGGCATCGTTCTTCGGGCTTTCTGTGGTGGATCCGCGCCCGGAAGGCGCCGCTGGCCGCTCTGCCGACGGTGTTATCCATGTGGTGAACCTGCTGTCCGGTGAGGGTCTCAGGACAATTGTTACCACCCTGGTCACCAACTTTACCGGCTTCGCCCCGCTGGGCACGGTGCTGGTGGCATTGCTGGGTGTGGGGATCGCGGAACATTCCGGCCTGCTCTCCGCGGCCGTGCGCGGCATGGTATTGAAGGCCTCCAAACGCACCGTGACCGTGATCGTGGTGTTCGCCGGCATCATCTCCAATACCGCGTCTGAACTGGGTTACGTGGTGCTGATCCCGCTAGCAGCGATGATCTTCCACTCCCTCGGCCGCCACCCACTGGCGGGCCTGGCCGCCGCGTTTGCGGGTGTCTCCGGCGGTTACAGCGCCAACCTGTTGCTGGGCACCGTTGACCCACTGCTTTCAGGCATCACCGAATCCGCCGCACATATGATCGATCCCAACTATGTGGTGGGCCCGGAAGTAAACTGGTACTTCATGATTATCAGTACCTTCCTGATCACCATCGTGGGCAGCTGGGTAACCCTGGCGATCGTGGAGCCGAAGCTGGGTAAATACGATAACAGCGAAGCCTCCGTCGACCTGTCCCAGGACAAGATGACCGAGCTTACCGGTGATGAGAAGCGCGGCCTCAAATATGCAGGCTTTGCGGTTCTGGGCGTGTGCGGTTTGCTGGCGCTCACCATCGTTCCCGAGTGGGGTGTGCTGCGCAACCAGGAAACCGGTGCCGTGGCAGGTTCCCCGTTCCTGAAAGGCATTGTGGCACTGATCGTGGTGTTCTTTGCGGTTCCGGGCTTCGTGTACGGCAAGACCGTGGGCACCATGAAGAATGATCGCGATGTGATCGACGCCATGTCCCGAAGCATGGGCACCATGGGCATGTACATCGTGCTGGTGTTCTTCGCCGCGCAGTTTGTGGCCTTCTTCAAAATGACCAACCTGGGCACCATCTTTGCGGTACTGGGTGCCGAGGCCCTGCAGAGTATCGGCCTGACCGGTCCGATTCTATTCCTGTTCTTTATCATGATGTGTGGTGTGGTGAACCTGAGCCTTGGCAGCGCCTCGGCTCAGTGGGCGGTGACTGCGCCGATCTTCGTGCCCATGCTGATGCTGCTGGGCTACGCGCCGGAAGTCATTCAGGCGGCCTACCGGATCGGCGATTCTGTCACCAACATCATTACCCCGATGATGAGCTACTTCGGCCTGATCGTGTCCTTCGCTACCCGTTACAAGAAAGACCTGGGTATGGGTACGCTGATCGCAACGATGATTCCCTACTCCATCTTCTTCTTCGTCGGCTGGACTGCGTTGTTCTTCCTGTGGGTATTTGTTGCGGGCATGCCGGTAGGACCGGGCGCGGCGACTTACTTCACTATGTAAAACCAAAGTAAAACAGCCTTGTGCGCATATCGCTATGCGCACATGGCGAGGACGCAGAGTAAGGACACGAGTAAGAACAAAGAATCACAAAGATTGATTCCTGCCGCGGTGCATGGTTTGCTTCTCTGGAGCCATACACCGCAAAACAGGAATGTTCTTGTGAAAAAGCCCCTAATCTCCCTCTCCCTTTCCGCCCTGGCCTTTGTCAGCCACGGCGCTTTCGCGCAGACACAATCAAACACTCTCGACGCGGCACTCAAGAAATCCGAGCCCAACGTGATCGAGTGGCGACGCCATATCCACCAGAACCCGGAACTGGGCAATCGCGAATTTGAAACCGCCAAGTACATCACCCAGCACCTGAAAGCCCTCGGTATCGAAGTGGAAACCGGTATCGCCCACACCGGCGTAGTCGGGTTCCTCAAGGGCGGCAAACCGGGCCCCACCCTAGCGCTACGCGCGGATATGGACGCGCTGCCAGTGACCGAGCAGGTGGACATCCCCTTCGCTTCAAAAGCCACCACCCAGTACAACGGTGAAGAGGTTGGTGTGATGCACGCCTGTGGGCACGACACCCACGTGGCCATGTTGATGGGGGCCGCCGAAGTGCTGGCCGGTATGCGCGACGAACTTGCCGGCAATATCCTGTTTATCTTCCAGCCCGCCGAAGAAGGTGCACCAGACGGCGAAGAAGGCGGTGCCGAGTTAATGCTGAAAGAAGGCTTATTCAAGAAGTACAAGCCCGCAGTGGCATTCGGCCAGCACGTAACCTCCAGCCTACCCTCTGGTGTCATTGGCTACCGTTCCGGGCCACTGATGGCGAGTTCCGATCAGTTCAAAATTCATGTGCATGGCCGCCAGACCCACGGCTCCCGCCCCTGGGGCGGCGTCGATCCAATTACTGCGTCAGCGCAGATCGTGATGGGTACACAGACGCTGGTTAGCCGTCAGATTGATATCACCAAAGAACCTGCCGTGGTTTCCTTCGGCATTATCGACGGTGGTGTGCGCAACAATATTATTCCCGACAGCGTGTACATGAACGGCACCATTCGCAATTTCGATATGGATAACCGCCAGGAAATTTTTAAACGCTTGAAGGTGACAGCGGAGAAAATTGCCGAAGCCAGTGGCGCCGAGGCAAAAGTAGAAATTCTTGAGGGCTACCCGGTAACCGTCAACAACCCGGCACTCACTGAAGAAGCCATTCCCGCGCTAAAAGCCGCCGCTGGCGACGACAAGGTAATGGTGATTCCGAAAATTACCGGCGCTGAGGATTTCTCCTTCTTCGCCAATGAAATTCCGGGCTTCTACTATTTTCTTGGGGTTACCCCCAAGGGTACAGATCCTTCCACCGCTGCCAGCAATCACTCACCGCAGTTTTACGTGGATGAGGGCGCCCTAAAAATTGGCACCAAGGCGATTACCCAACTGGCCATCGATTATCTGGACAGGCAGAAAAATCAGTAACAGTTGGCAATAAAAAAGGCGATCTTGCGATCGCCTTTTCTATTTATAGCGCCTGAGCAAAAAACTCTACGCTTACGCCGACTCGGTACGGCGTTGTGGGCGGCGACGGCGCTGCCCCGGCTTGGCCGCCGTATTGCCATTGCTATTACCATTGGCAGCACGATTACCTGAACGGCTGTTGCCACTGCGGCCATTGCCGTTGCGCTCATTGCCGTTGCGACCTTCCGAATGATTACCATTGGCGCGGTTGCTGGAAGCGCTACGATTCCCAGACGGCTTGTTTCCACCAGACTTATTGCCGGAAGGTTTGTTACCGCCAGCCTTGCCGTTGCCCGACTTGCTGCGCCCACTACCGCCGCGGCGAACCTGTGAACCTTTGCCGACTTTGCCGCCGGATTCCGGCACCACGTGGTCCGGTTCAAAGCCCTCAATTTCTTCACGCTCGATCGGCTTCTGGATCAGTCTTTCGATATCACGCAACTGCTTGATTTCGTCGGCAGACACCAGAGATACCGCGTGTCCGGATGCGCCGGCACGACCGGTACGACCAATTCGGTGCACATAATCTTCCGGCACATTGGGCAGATCGAAGTTTACCACTTGCGGCAACTGGTCGATGTCGATACCGCGCGCGGCGATATCCGTGGCCACCAGAATCTGCACCTTGCCATTTTTAAAATCTGCCAGTGCTTTAGTTCGCGCATTCTGGCTTTTGTTGCCGTGAATCGCCGCCGCAGGAATACGATGCTGTTCCAATTGCTTGGCCAGACGGTTGGCACCGTGCTTGGTGCGGCTGAAGACCAGTGCCTGGTGCCAGTCATTTTCCTTGATCAGGTGACACAGCAAAGATGCCTTGCGGGACTTATCCACCGGATGCAGCTTTTGCATTACGGTTTTGGTGGTGCTGTTGCGCGGCGCCACATCGATTTCAACCGGGTCGTTCACCAGGCCTTTGGCCAAGCCGCGAATTTCCGGCGAGAAGGTCGCGGAGAACAGCAGGTTCTGACGCTTCGCTGGCAGTACGCGCAGAATTTTTTTGATGTCGTGAATAAAACCCATATCGAGCATGCGATCGGCTTCATCCAACACCAGCGTTTCCAGGCGATCGAATTTGATCGCGCGCTGATTGTAAAGGTCCAGCAGGCGACCGGGAGTGGCCACCAAGATGTCCGCACCACCGCGCAGGCGCATCATTTGTGGATTGATTTTTACCCCACCGAACACCACGGAGTGTCGCATGGGCAGGTGCTCACTGTAGCTCTGCACATTGTCGAACACCTGCGCAGCGAGCTCGCGCGTCGGGGTCAGTACCAGCGCACGCACCTGATTGTTGCGCGCGCGCGGGCCGGCGCTCAGCCGGTGCAATAGTGGCAGGGTAAAACCAGCCGTTTTACCGGTACCGGTCTGTGCGGCCGCCATGACGTCGCCACCGCGCATCACCACCGGAATGGCTTGCTGCTGGATAGGGGTAGGTTGGGTATAGCCCTGCTCCGCCACGGCGCGGGCAATTTCCGGCTCGAGGCCGAGATCTTCAAACAACATAATGTATCTTCTTGCAGGCGACCGCAGTTCGGCACCGGGTCAACCAGAGGTAAATTCGTGAAACTCATACTGAAACCGCAAAAAATTGCAATGTTCCACAGTCGGTTTCGAGTTGCCGCCTTAGGCGTAGGCCGAAAATTCGTATTCGGCTGGGTGCGGCATTCAGTAGGAAGAGTTCAGGCACACTGATGAGAACAGTGTTCTAGAAATGAGCCGGGAAATGGTCCGGCCTACAGATGACGCTTCTGGCGATATCGCCAGCCGCGGCACTATACCACAGCGCGACGGACTGCCTAGTTTTAATTTTACGCTCGCCCGCTTTGCACTATCTGGCCCGTGACCCATGGCTCAAGCCCGTGGAACCTGTGAGCCCACAACTGTGCAGCGTAGCCTGTATCTCACACCGCGCGATGGTCGTGGCCCGGTGGCTATTGATCCATTTGTTGTGCGATGGGGAGGGTTTGGTTTATGACAGTCAGTAAAAGCAATGGGCACTCGCAGCCCGCGCCGCTCAGGCAGGTCGATCCGGAGTCCATTTGGAACGAAAACCACTACACGCTGGCCGATGGGCGGGAGGTATTGATTCGCCCCGTGCGGGCATCGGATGGAGAGCTTGAACGGGAATTGATCGAGCGTTTGTCTGCCGATAGCAGTCGTATGCGTTTTCTCGGTGGTATCGGTCAGGTCTCGCGCCAGCTGTTACAAATTCTCAGTGACAACGACGCCCAGCACGAGGCCTTCATTGCCCTTACCACCACTCAGGAGGGTACCCAACAGGCAGTCGGCGTGGCGAACTTTGCCTGTGACCCGGACGGCAGCCGTTGCGAATGCGCGGTTGTTGTCGCAGACGATTGGCAGCGTTCGGGGCTGGGCAAATACCTGCTGCAGGACCTGGTAGAGGCGGCAAAACTGGACGGGCTCGATGAAATCTACTCACTGGATTCGGCCAGCAACTCGGCCATCGACCACTTGGCCAGGGAGCTGGGCTTCACCTGTAAGTCCGATCCCGGCGACTACACCATGGTCCGCTATAGCCTGGCCCTGCACTAATCTCTAACTCTGCCATTACGGTGTGTAAATGCAATATACGGCCCCCTGTTACTAGCCTGTATTAGCCAATACTAACCAGTAACATCGGGGGCCCAATTTTGTGTGGCCGGCAACTGCGCCCCGGCGAGGCGAGAAACCGTTGACATTGTCGCCGCCAGAGGGTTTTCTAGGGTACGCCAAGCGATAAAGAACGCTGTTCTGGGCTATATATAACAACAGCTAATAATAATTTCCGGAGTTTCCCATGGAATCGAGCCCCCTAATCTCTATCGGCCTGCCGATCTCACTGTTTATCATCATGATCGGTATTGGCATGACCCTGACGGCCAGGGATTTCCACCAGGTCACCGTCAAGCCAGCCGGGCTAATCCTCGGCAGCATCACCCAAATCCTTTTGATGCCAGCCATTGCCTTTGCTCTGGCGTGGGCGCTGACCCTGCCACCGGCCATGGCGGTGGGCCTTGTGATCATCGCAGCCTGCCCCGGCGGCACCACTTCCAACCTGTTTACCATGCTGGCGCGCGGCAATGTCGCCCTGTCTATTGTGCTTACCATCTCGGCCAGCCTGATTACGATCATGACGCTGCCGGTGTTCGCCAACTACGCGCTGCAACTGTATTACGGCGCACAACAGGAGATTGCCCTGCCGTTCGGGCGTACCGTGTTGATGCTGTCCGCAATCGTGCTGCTGCCGGTTGCCATCGGTATGACCGTCAAGGCATTGCGCCCCGCGTTCGCGGAGCGCGCTGAGGGTTTTGTGAGTATCTTCGGCGGGCTGGTACTGGTGTTACTGGTTGTGGGCATTGTTTACGGCGTGCGCGACCGTATCTTTGACCTGATGGCACAGGCCGGCCCCGCCACCATTGCCCTGAACGTGCTGGGCATAGCACTGGGCTTCCTCAGCGCGAAGCTGGTGGGACTCGGCAAACGTGAGGGATTGGCCGTAGCCACTGAGCTGGGGATTAAAAACGGCACTCTCGGCCTGATGGTGACGCTGACCCTGATGCATTCCAATGAGATGTCTGTGCCGTCGGCAATCTACGGGGTCATCATGTTCCCAATCGGCTTTATGCTGGTAGCCTATGGGCGCCGCGTGGTTAAGCAGGGAGAGGCAACTGGCACCTACGAAGATCGGCTCAATCCCACCTAACAACGCGAATACACTGATATCGAAAAGGGGTCGGCTTATGCCGGCCCCTTTTGTATTTCACCACCCATCAACCGCAACATCAGGCAGGCTTGTCGACGCGGTAACAACAGTATTCCAGCGAGCTCCCCGCCAGCTCCTTGGTTTCCGAATGCGAAAACACTGCACCGACCTTTTCCGCCGCTTTCAGTGAACGGATATTATCGGGACCGATGTGTAACCAGATGCGTTCCACATGCTGGAACGCATAGTCAAACATGAGTTTCTTTACGCGCCCGTTCGTTTCCCCACCCCAATGTTTGCGCGAAAGGAAGGTATAGCCAATCGCCACTTCCCGCTCCGGCTGATAATCGTAATACCGCGTGCTGCCAATTATCTCGCCGGTAGTCCGATCGACAATCTTCAGCGTAGAACCATAATCCATCGCGGACTCAAACCATTTTTCAAATTCACTACGTTTATAGCGATCTTTTGCCGGATGATCTGCCCACAGCGCCTTGTCGTTAGCCACCCGGTACAAACCATCGAAGTCGGACGCCTGTAGCTTGGCGATCTCGATCACCGAATCCTGGAGAGTTTTTGTTATGTCCATCTGATACACCGTTTTGTACAGCCAATTTACCAGCCGTCCGTATCGTTTTAATCACGAATAGCAGCAGCGCGTCCATCTTGCCAATAGCGGATTAATATATAATGAAACCTCGACTAGTTATACGGAATGGCATCAACACATAACTTGTACCCGCCCTCCAATAACTTGCGATAGATTGATCAAACTTGAGTATTCAGGCACTTATATGACAACGCGTATCAACGCCGATTTTTCCCAAAGAGTGGTAGTCCGCCCGGAGCAGTATGATTGGGTAGCATCGCCGATGCCCGGTGTGGAACGCATGATGCTGGACCGGATTGGCGACGAGGTTGCGAGAGCCACCTCGATTGTTCGCTACGCACCAAACAGTGCATTCTCACCCCACATCCACTCGGGTGGTGAAGAATTCCTGGTGCTGGAGGGCGTCTTTTCCGATGAGCACCGGGACTATGGCAAAGGCAGTTACGTACGCAACCCAATCGGCACCTCCCACACACCAAAAATTGGCGCAGAGGGCGCGACCATTTTCGTCAAGCTGCATCAATTCGACGAAGCCGACAAAGAGCAGAAGGTAATCGACACCAGTACACAACCCTGGCTTCCGGGGCTGGTAGGCGGGCTGCAAGTTATGCCGCTGCACGAATACGGCACCGAGCGTGTCGCGCTGGTAAAGTGGGCCCCCAATACGCAATTCAACAGCCACCAACACTGGGGCGGTGAAGAAATTTTCGTAATAGAGGGCACCTTTCACGACGAGTACGGCAGCTACCCGGCAGGCTCCTGGTTGCGCAGCCCGCACTTCAGTCGGCATACCCCGTTTACGAAAGAGGATGGCGCATTGATCTATGTGAAGACCGGGCACTTACCGTCATAAGCAGTAAAAACTTAATTGGTTAACAACGTTCGTGAAGGTTTGCATGCTTCAAGTATTCAGCTGGCGGAGAGAATAGATACTGGCCGTTACTATCTCTCCGTTTTCTGTTTTTACCGTAATCTCAATGCGCTCGTACTCGCTGCCCTCAAACTCATCTAGTATTGCCCAATACGCAGATAGCTCTTCGGACGACAATAAGAACCCCTGAACTTCCTCGCCGTCTTCACCGTCCTGAACGGGCACAAATCCGGGAAAGCCCAGCTCGGCACCCCAGCCCTCGTATTGCAACTTCCCCTTGGCCGTAGCCGCCTCCCAGATTCCGGGTATGACCTCGACCACGTGATGATTCTTTCTTCCCGGCCCCAGAGAACCATATATAAACAATCTTTCCATTCAGCCGAGCCTCCCCATTTGCCCACAATGCATTTCAACTCGCTATTGGCAATTTACATAGAATCTTAACGAGCACCTGACGTTGCCCCACGCACGCATCTGAAACCAATATAAATCCAGACCACCTGCCCACAGCTGACCAACCAGTCAAACACATATACGGAAAATATAAATTTCGGCAGGCTGATGACCGCCAATCAACGTATCGCTGTTGGCTAATCCAATACACTGTTTGTGGATATATAGTCGACGGTAGCCGATTAAAAAATCGGTGATATGATCACCGCGCACAAAACAAATAATTAGGTTTCAACATGCCACGTTGGTTGAAGCAGCTTACCGCTGCAGTGTTCATTTTGGTGCTCGCGATCGGCACCTTCGTCACCTTTACCCTGCGCGCGAGCCTGCCAACACTCGACGGTGAGATTGCGGTGAGCTCGGGTCTCGGCGCCCCGGCGACACTGGCCCGTGACGACAAAGGCATCGCGGTAATTACCGCGGCCAACCGACTGGATGCGGCCTATGCGATGGGCTTTGCCCACGGGCAGGACCGTTTCTTCCAAATGGACCTGGCCTCCCGTCTCGCCAGCGGTGAGCTTGCAGAGCTGTTTGGCAACATCGCGGTTGAAGCCGACAAGAAATATCGCGTGCACCAGCTGCGCCGCCGCGCCGATGAAGCGCTTGCGCAGATCCCCGCCGCGGATCGCGCCATTCTGGATATCTACGCTGAGGGTGTGAATGCGGGACTCGCCAGTCTCGGCAGCAAGCCTTTCGAGTATCACTTGTTGCGTGTCGAGCCCAAACAGTGGTCCCCGACCGAGTCCATGCTGGTGTCCATGTCGATGTTCATCCAGATGACCGGCAAGCTGGCGCAATCGGATTACGCCCGGGACCTGTTATTGCGCGCCGGCGGTGAAACCCTGCTGGAATTCATCCAGCCCCAGGGGACCCAATGGGATACCGCGATTGACGGCACCAAGTATGCAACGCCGACAATCCCGCCTGAGGCCACCTTTGCGATTAACGGTACGAGTGAACCCAGCGAGACCAACGAGCTGGCCGCCGTATCCCCCGAACCTGGCCCCATGAACGGCTCCAACAGCTGGGCAATCAGCGGCGCCAAGACCAGCCACGGTGGTGCGCTGTTATCCAATGACCCACACCTGGGTATGGCCATTCCGCATATCTGGTACCGCGTGCAGCTCAATTACACCAATACCGCGGGCAATGCGGTACACATGAACGGCGTGAGCTTCCCCGGTATGCCGGCCATGGCCATCGGCACCAATGGCAACGTCGCCTGGAGCATGACCAACTCGGCGGGTGACTGGGCCGACTACATCGTGCTGGACCACGATGAAACCCAGTACCAAGCCCCACAGGGCCGCCAGGCATTCGATCGCCAGACCGAAACCATCCTCGTCAAAGGCGAAGAGCCGCTGACGCTGGAGATCGACAACACCATCTGGGGCCCTGCCGTCTCACTGGAAGATGGGCAGCGTGCGGCCTACCGCTGGCTAGTACATTACGCGGAAGCATTGAACCCGCTGCCGTTCCTGAACCTGGACGATGCGGTGACCGCAGCAGAAGCTGCAGACATCGCCCATCGCTCCGGCATCAGCCCGTTTAACTTTGTGGTCGCGGACAGCGCAGGGGAAATCCTGTGGACGATTCTCGGCCGTATTCCCGAGCGCGGCAGCGTGCCGAGCGAGCGTCTGGTGCCCTGGCAGGAGGTGGACGATACCTGGCGCGGCTGGTTGCAGCCTGCGGACTACCCGATGATTACCAGCGAACAACTGGATTACATCTGGACCGCAAACAACCGCATCGTCGGGGACAAGATGCGCGACCAGATCGGGCGCGGCACCTATGCCCTGGGCACCCGTGGCTGGTTGATCGAGCAGGACCTGATTGCCACCCAGCGCTTCGACGAACTGCGCATGACCGAAATGCTGCAGAACAACCGGGCGGAAACCGTCACCGGTTGGCGCGACCACCTGCTGAGCTGGATGGAGTCGCTGCAAGACTTGTCCGCAGAAGAGCACGGCGCACTGACAGCCCTCACTGACTGGACCGCACGGGCAGCCGTTGACGATGTCGGCTACACCGTGGCGCGCGAATACCAGCGCGAATTCTCTCGCGCAATGAACCGCGCGCTGCAGGAAACCCTGGTAAACAACGAAGTGATTTCTGCGGAACACGATGAGGTATGGCTGTTCAACAGTAACAGTGAGGGCGCCCTGGCCAAGATCCGTGACCAGCAACCAACACACTGGCTACCTGAGGGCTTTGACAACTGGCTCGCGTTCCAGCGCTCGGTGTTGCAATCGGTACTGTCCGAACTGGTTGAGAAACACGGTGCGCTAGCGCAGGCAAACTGGGGTAAACACAACGCGCTGCAAATGCACCACCCACTGGCCTCGGCACTGCCCGCGTTCCTCGGCGACCATTTGAATATGCCGGCGAGCGAACAGGCCGGTGACAGTTACATGCCGTTGGCGCAGCGCCCCAAGCATGGCCAGTCCATGCGCTTTGTAGTAAGCCCGGGTAAAGAACAAGATGGCTTCCTGATTATGCCCGGTGGACAGAGTGGCCACCCACTTTCCGATTTCTATACCGCCGGCCACGCCGACTGGGTCAATGCAGAAAATACTCCGCTGCTTCCGGGAGCGGTGACTCATACGCTGACGCTTTCGCCTAAGTAAGACAAGCCAAGTCCAGCTCCTGACCACCCGCTGGTGAGGAGCTGGCAACCCTCTCTGCAGTATCACGATGTTAAGACCGTATTGCGGTGATTACGTCCTCTTGCGCTAAGCCAGCGTTAGCTTTTTAGCTAGCCCCTCTCATCGACATGCCCGCTCTGTCGGCTTACATCCGCGGCAACCACATTCCCATGGTCGCAGCAAAGATTCCGATGGCCATGAAAATGGTCAGTGGTACCAAGGTGCCCACGAAAGCAATCTGGGTATGCTGCCGGGCAACAGGCTTTTGACAATGGAAATACCATTCCAGCATGGCCAGTGGAAGCAGGTACTGCGCAAATCCAAGAAAGTACAGGAAAGGCCCCGTGAAGGATTTCCAGTCGATACCCCAGCCACCGGTGAGCATCGCCCACCCCATCAGCGCCACACGGAAGAACCATACCGCACTGGCCGCCATAAACAGTCGCAAAGCCCAGCGGCGATGTTCGCTGAACCGGCCAGCCATTGCCGTGCGCAATGCCAGAAAGGCAAACACGAGTATTAGCACACCATCAATCGATATGGTGATCTGAGACATGAGGTTACCGATGGTGTGCCGCGTCCAGGTCATGTACAGGCCGGCAATGCTACTAAATACGGCGGCGAATAAGTAACTGCGCCCCAACCAACGGTGGAAATTCGGCGCGGAGCGGCGTACGGCGGGAATCAGCTGCAGAGGTCCGCCGCCAATCACAACAACCGCCAACAACACGTGGCTTACCGCTGCCAGATTGCCCAGGGTGTCCCCCTCGCGAAAACCTCCCGGCAGATGCAGCCCCTCCAGGCCGTGCAACCCGGACAGGGCAATGGGCGGATAAAAAACTGCGAGAATGTACACAACAAAAATCGCGTGGCCGATCGCTGCGGCAGTAAACCAGCTTTTTACCGTAAGTGTGACCGCCCGCCGGGCATCAAAAGGTTTGGGCAAGGAGGGGCTGAGCACAGCTTCGTTCATGGGGTTTCTCCAGGTGTTTACATCTGGGTTGGGACTGAATGTGACTGCGAAGCATGATCCTCTTCTGCAGGTCGCCACACATCCGCCAAAAGCAGGATTTTGCTCTCCCCCAAAAGGAGGAGACGCACCGGCTGGCGACTCCACCGCAAGGCTCATGACAGCTCCCCACGCCTGGTTTAGCATGCACAAATGAGATCGCGCCCCCACACACCAACGTCGGACACCCCCGACACCTCTTACATCCATACAGAATTGTCCAAACGGCCGGTATGGCAGCCAATCCGTGGGCCCTTCGAGCGCTGGCCGCACCTAACCGATCTGTTGCTCGCCATACTCGCCTTGTTATTAACCCTGCTGATGTGGTCGCGCACTGGCGAAGTGCTCGCGTTACAAAGCCTGTGGGACGTGGCGGCTTTCCAGTGCGGCTTCATAGGCTGCTTCGCCCTGTTGTGGCGTCGCACGCACCCCTGGCAGGTGCATACGGTTGTGCTTGCCGCCATGCTGATACTGGAGCTGGGCTTGCCCGTCGATGGCATCGTCGCCCTGGCATTTTCTCTCTACGCGCTCGGCCGCTATGAGGCGAATACTCGGGCCACTTTCATTGGGGTTATTGCCGCCATCTTGTTCGTGGCAATCGATCAAAACACCCTGGTTGAACCCACAGCCGGCGGCACTGTAACGGTGATGTTGGTTTGGGCGCTCTGGTACATCGGTCGCCGACTGCGTTTTCGCGGCGAATACCTGCGTTTATTGGAAGAACGGGCGGATTACCTGGAACGCGAACGCAACGCCGAGGCCGAACGCGCGGTGGCCGCGGAACGCACGCGCATTGCGCGCGAGATGCACGACGTGGTGGCGCACCAGGTTAGCCTGATGACGGTTCAGGCCGGCGCTGCCAGAGCGATCAGTCGCAACAACCCCGAAGCAGCGAGTGAAGCATTGGCCGCGGTCGAAACGGCAGGTCGCCAGGCCATGGCAGAAATGCGGGATTTACTCGGTGTGTTGCGCCCCGCCAGCGATGCAGCCGCCCTCGCACCACAACCGGACCTGGATGACCTGACAGCCTTGATCGAAAAAGTACGCTTGGTAGTACCCAAGGTGGAATACGACAGGCAGGGTGATCTGGAATCGGTCCCCACCAGTGTTTCGCTTGCCGCCTATCGCATTGTTCAGGAGTCTTTGACCAACGTGGTTAAGCATGTCGGCTCGAAGGCCAGCGTGTACGTGAGCGTAAAGAAAGAAAACGATTGCCTATCCATTCGTGTTTGCGACGATGGACACAGCACCGCTGAGCCAAGCGGCGACACTAAATTTGGCGACGAGCCTAGTACCGGGCCTCATTCCGGGCCTCATACCGGACATGGTATTGCCGGTATGCGTGAGCGTGCAGAATTGCTCGGCGGCCACTTACACGCGGGGGTGCTCGCTCATGGCGGATTTGAAATAACTGCGCAATTACCCACAGCGACAGGGGGAAGATGATGTTGCGAGTCATGGTGGTGGACGACCAGGCCCTGGTGCGGCGTGGTTTTGCCCTGGTGTTGGATAACGAGCCCGACATTGAAGTAGTCGCCGAGGCCGGCACCGGTGTAGAAGCGATCGAGGCCGCACGCACTCAGCAGCCGGATGTTATTTTGATGGATATCCGTATGCCAGAGATGGATGGCCTGGAAGCCACCGCGCGCATCCTGGAAACCGGCGACACAGCATGCCGAGTCATCATCCTCACCACTTTTGATCCCGACGAATACGTGTTTCGCGCACTGCGCGCGGGCGCCAGTGGCTTTGTACTAAAAGACATCCCGCCGGAAGCCCTCGTCGACGCGGTACGCACGGTCGCCGAGGGCGGTGCCATGCTCGCCCCCGGCATCACCCAACGCCTGATCAGCCAGTTCGCGCAAAAGTTGGGAACCGAACGCAACCTGGCCGAACGTCTGCAGCGGCTGACATCCCGCGAACGCGAAGTACTGACGGCAATCGCCGCGGGTAAAAGCAATGCCGAGATTGCCGAAGCCCTGTTTATTGGTGCGGCCACGGTAAAAAGTCATGTCTCCAGCTTACTGTCAAAGCTAGGGCTGCGTGATCGTGCCCAGGCAGTAGTCTTCGCTTACGAATGTGGTTTGGCGACCCCGGGAGAGCACGATGTCGGCTTTTAGTGCAACGCGCGATTCTCAGCGCAACGCCCTGTATAACCTCGCAGCAGTCGGTGCCGTGCTTCTCGGTTTGCTGCTGGTTCTCGGCGCCCGCGGACATTTTGTCGCCGTCTGGCCACTGCTATCCGACGACTCGACTGGCATTTCCCGACGCTTACTGCTGATACTGCCCGGCGTAATGCTCGCCGGTACCGCGGCACTAAATTTATTACTGTGCAAATCACTCTGGCAGCGACGGGATTACGCAATCAACCTGACGCTCGCAGCCAACCTGATTGCAGCAGTGTATTTAATTTACCTGATGGTGCGCGGCGTGCCCGGGCATCCCATCGGCACCTTTCTCGCTTTGGAAACTTCCTTTGTCATTCTATTGGCAGGTATACGTTTCGGCCTGGTTTGGCCTGCAATCGCGGATGTAGAAAAGTATTAACCTATTTTTTGCGACAGACATCGAGCACGATTTCTTTTTTATTTATGCAAACAAAAAAGCCCAGCAATGCGGGGCTTTTTTGTGACTGGTTATTTAACCGACCTCGGCGAGGTTGCCCTTGCTTTCCAGCCACTGCTTGCGATCACTCGCACGCTTTTTCGCCAGCAGCATATCCAGCAACTGGTTGCTGTCGTCACCAGACTCAATGTACAGCTGCACCAGACGACGGGTGTTCGGGTCCATGGTGGTTTCGCGCAGCTGCAGCGGGTTCATTTCACCCAGCCCCTTGAATCGCGTTACCTGAATTTTGCCTTTCTTTTTTTCTGCTGCAATGCGATCGAGAATACCCTGGCGCTCGGCATCGTCGAGGGCGTAGTAGACCTCCTTTCCGATATCGATACGGAACAGCGGCGGCATGGCAACATACACATGGCCGGCAGTAATCAGCGGGCGGAAGTGACGCAGGAACAGTGCACACAACAGGGTGGCAATGTGCAGACCATCGGAGTCCGCATCCGCGAGGATACAGATTTTGTTGTAGCGCAGGCCTTCCAAGTTGTCGCTACCCGGATCCACGCCCAGCGCCACGGCAATATCATGCACTTCCTGGCTGGCGAGGATTTCACTGGAGTCCACTTCCCAGGTATTCAGGATCTTACCGCGCAGTGGCATGATCGCCTGGAATTCGCGATCCCTCGCCTGCTTGGCGGAACCACCCGCGGAATCCCCCTCCACCAGGAACAGTTCGGAGCGATTGGTATCACCGCTGGAACAATCGGCGAGCTTGCCCGGCAGTGCAGGGCCTTGAGTCACTTTCTTCCGCGCAACCTTTTTCGCCGAACGCAAACGTTTCTGTGCATTACTGATACACAGCTCAGCAAGTTTATCGCCGTCTTCGGTGTGTTGGTTCAACCACAGGCCGAATGCATCTTTGGCCACACCAGAGATAAATGCGGTGGCTTCACGGGAGCTCAAACGCTCCTTGGTCTGCCCGGAAAACTGTGGGTCAGCCAGTTTGGCAGAAAGCACGTAAGAACACTGGTTCCAAATATCTTCCGGACCCAGTTTTACCCCACGGGGTAACAGGTTGCGGATTTCGCAGTACTCGCGCATGGCATCCAGCAGGCCCGCACGCAGGCCGTTCACATGGGTACCACCCTGCGCGGTAGGAATCAGGTTCACATAGGATTCGGCGGTAACCTCGCCGCCTTCAGGCAGCCACTGCACCGCCCAATCGGCCGCTTCGGTTTCCGCCGCGAAGTTGCCCACGAACGGTTCTGCCGGCAGTACTTCCCAACCCTGGTTTGCGGCGGCAAGGTAATCCTTGAGACCATCCTCATAAAACCACTGGTCGGACTCACCGTCCTGCTCATTGATAAAGGTGACGCTGAGACCGGGGCACAGTACCGCTTTAGCGCGCAACAGGTGACGCAGGCGCGGCACCGAGAATTTGAAGGAATCGAAATACTTCGGATCCGGCAGGAAACGCACGCTGGTGCCGGTGGTGCGCTTGCCACACTCGCCCACCACTTCCAGGTCAGAGGCTTTTTCACCGTCCTGAAAACCAATACGGTGGACCTTGCCATCGCGCTGAATAGTAACCTCGAGCACTTTGGACAGGGCATTCACCACGGACACACCCACCCCGTGCAGGCCGCCGGAGAACTGGTAATTATTATTGGAGAACTTACCGCCCGCGTGCAGCGTCGACAGGATCACCTCCACACCGGGACGCCCCTGTTCCGGGTGGATATCCACCGGCATACCGCGGCCATCATCACTTACCGAGATGGAGTGGTCCTTGTGCAACACCACTTCAATCTTTTTCGCATGCCCGGCGAGGGCTTCATCGACACTGTTGTCGATCACTTCCTGGGCGAGGTGGTTGGGACGGGTGGTTTCGGTATACATCCCCGGGCGCTTTTTCACCGGGTCGAGTCCCGTCAGTACCTCGATATCTTCTGCGGAGTAATTGGCCATAGATTTTGTTCGCCGTGGCCGGCGCCTACTGCTTGGGTGTTGTTATGGGTGTTGTAATAGGTGTTGTACAGAGTCTAAATGGGTGTCGTCAGCTATCTGCAAACAGGAAATCTACCAGTGGTGCCATATAGCGATCAAATCCCTGAAAACTGTGATCGCCACCATCCTCGACGGTCTGGCGATGGCCCAGGTAAAACTGCTCGGCTTCGCGGCAATCCAGGGTTTCATCACCGCGCTGGGCAAGCAGCCAGTAGCGGCCACCCAATGTGCCGGGAATTTCCGCCTCCAGACGCTGCATATTATCCACATCTTCGCGCTGCAAGCGGTAGGTAAAATCCTCACCACTATAGGGCTTCAGGTCCTGGCCGATATAGTTCGGCATAAAGCGCGAAGGCGTCACCGCGGGGTTCACCACCACCGCCGGCAGCTTGTGCTGTTCCGCCAGCCAGGTGCTCCAGAAACCACCCATGGAGCTACCCACAAGGCCGATGGGCCCCTGGTGCTGCACGGTGAAATCTTCCAGCGCCTTACCCAGCGCTGCGGCAGCCTCGGCTGGATAAGGCGAAATCAACGGCGCGTAGAACACAATATCCGGGCGGGTAGCCTGCAGCCACTGTTTCAGTTGCTGACATTTAAACGACTGCGGTGAAGACAGGAACCCGTGCAGGTAAACAAGCAAGGGGCGATCTTGGCTGGCTTGGGTATCAGATTGCGACATGCAGGGGATTATAACGATGCCGCCGGCAGAAGTACCGGCGGCAGTCATCAGATCTCTTAGCGCAGGGATTCGTCCAGGCTGGCAAAGGCCCGGCGCAGGTCCACTCGCATATCGTGCCAGAAAGTCACGTTATTGAAGCGCTCGAGGCGGCCACTGGGCCCGAAACTGCCAAAGTTTTCCCCGATGTCGCGGCGATCGCTGAAACGCATAACGGGGTTGCCATTACTATCAGTCAACTCACCGGACAGCACACCGTGGGCGCTCTGGGTGGTGTAGGTACGCCAAGGCGACACTAGCGGGTCAATGGGTGCACCGAGTGCGAAGCGACTCAGATCCAGTTGCATCACATAATCCGCTTCTGCACGGTCGGCAACCAGCTGACTCTGACGGGGCAGCAGGAAGCGCTCACTCAGGGTTTCGCCCAGTAACTCCTGCAACCTGAGCATATCTTTATCGCGCAGTTCGTAGTCCTTGGCGCGCAGAGGCGAGGTCGCATTGGGGTGACGCTTGCTGTACTCAACCGCAACCGGCTCCAGGTAAACCTTGGCACCGCTGAGATCGAAGGCAAACGCCGCGCTGACGCTATCGAGGCCGGTTTGGCGCGGGACAAGACCGTCTTGCTCATCCGCCTGCGACACAACCGGGGTTTGCACACAACCGGCAACCAATACTGTGGCGACCAACAGGGAGAGAATATAGGAATAACGTTTGTGCATGGTGACCTCACTTCCTGATGAATGTGTTAGGGCTGCGGGGCCGCCAGTCGTCGCCTTGTAGCAGACCACTAGCCTCTCCGCACGAATCCGGTACCACCAAACCGCGAATTCAGGTGCCATTTTATAATAGACAGCTGGCCGTGTAGTCATCAACGACAGGTTAAGAAGCGCAAAGGGGAGATTACTCTGTGCGCGAGAGGGAAGCCGGAATCAGTAACCTGAGGAAGCCAGATCAACGCTGTATTCGGCGATGGCCACCCGCTCCACGCCGGTTTCATAGCTGCCGTCCTGGTGCAGGTCGAACCAGCGGTAACCGGGCATCTGGTCATCCACCGCGAACGGGCCGCTACCCGGGGTGAACTGCACAGAAGTGGAAGGTGTCGCATGCAGGCCGACGCTGCCGAGGTGGCTGTCGTACTGCTGGTGTACGTGCCCCCAGGTGATCGCACGCACGTTTGGCGCACCGCGCACCAGCTCGATAAAGGCATCACAGCCTTCCCGTAACATATGGCCGTCGATCCAGTGGCTGCCCACCGGCACCGGTTGGTGATGCATCATCAGCAGTAGGTGGGAGTCGTTATGGCTGGCGATCAACTGTTCGATTCGGGTGAGTTCCTCGGTGCTGAAGCCACCGCAGATTTGCCCGGGTACACTGGTGTCCAGCAGCAGCAACCGCCAGTTACCAAGCTCAACAACTTCCGGACGGCGCCGGGGCGCCAGTTGATCCATACGTTGCGGGTTGTCGTGATTACCAGGAATCCAGTACCAGGGCGAGGTCACCCGCTGCATCTTGTGCAAAAAGCGGCGGTAGGCGGCCTCTGAGCTATTGGCAGATACATCGCCAGTCACCACCATCACTTCAGGCGGCACGGCGCCGCCCTCAAGGACCGAAAGAACCTCGTCGAGGGTGTGGCCGGTATCCAGACCGAGCAACTGATAATCCGGCCGGCCACCAATATGGGGGTCGGTAATCTGGATCAGTCGATGTACTGCTTTTTCTGGATGGTTACTCACTATCTCACCTTGCCGCTACGTCCGTGTCTGCCTGCTATTCCTTTTGCTATACGGCAGCCCGGCCTACTCGGACTTGCCGTTAATACCCGCTGGAAGCGTAAATTCCGCACGGGCATTTGCCAGGCAGTGGGCCAACCATTCACTTAAATAACGGTTGACCTGTTGGCGTTCATCTTCGTTATGCATGGCCGGGTTTGGGTAGCGGAAGTTCAATCCGTCCCCCCCCACAGGCCCTTGTCCATTTATCGCGACCACTTCCGCCATGCGCGCATCGTGATACAGGCGCACGGTAATCGGGGGTGGCGTCAGCCAACCATCGCCTCGATCACTCGAGGCCGCCGCCGAGGCACGCAAGCTGACCTCGGTGGTGTAGCGACTGCGATCTAGCACCGCCATTTCCAGGATTCCCTGAGGTATCTGGTAGCGCCAGTTTTGATTGGTCGCGAGCTCCGGCATTAATTTACACAGGCGCAGGTAGTTCGCGTCGCAGTCTGCGTGATAGGTCGTCAGGTCCACGCGATAGCGCGCTCGACCACCGCTTACCTGAGCCTCCCGGGGCTTGCCTGCGGGCGCCACAGTTTGCGGTCGGCCTGCGTCTGCCGGTACTGCCATTATCGACACTCCTGTTGTGTTCACGCCGTGACTCAGCTCTCAATTTGTCTGCGACAAATGTAAATTGCGGCTACCGAGCTCGAAGCCTGGACAAAAACCACCCAAGACATAGCGAGTACGCATAGCACCATCACGAGCCGAGCGAAAAAGTGACCATTTACTAGCTTGGCACCATCCGCCACATCTAGCTATTTGAGATTCGCTATCGACCGGAACTGTTTAGCTGTGACCCGAAAGCCGGATCCATTTCCATGACTCAGCGCAGCCGTTCCCGGTTCAGCTGCAGCCACTGCAGGCTGATGATGCTGGCCGCGTTGTCGATGGCACTGTCACCGCTATCCACGGCCGCCATCACTGTCTCCAGCGGGAATACCCGCAAGCGAATATCCTCATGCTCATCGGCCAGCCCAAACAATCCCTCGCGATCACGCAGGTCTACGCAGGCACAAAAAAGGTGCATGCGCTCACAAGTGCCGCCAGGACTGGGAAGGTAACTGCGGATAAAGTGCAGTTCCTGCGCGGTGACACCGGCCTCCTCTTGTAACTCGCGGCGGGCCACGTCTTCCAGTGATTCACCTTCTTCGACCATCCCGGCAACCACTTCCAGGCACCAGGGGCCGGCTTCTCGCTCCAGCGCACCAACACGGAACTGCTCAGTCAGCGCCACCAGTTGGTGTTCGGGGTCATACAGCAACACACCCACTGCATCGCCCCGCACAAACAGTTCACGTTCCATCTCGCTGCCCCAACCACCGCGAAAAAGGCGGTGACGCAGGCGCAGCTTGTCCAGTTTGAAAAAACCGTTGTAAGCACTTTTGCGCTCAACGACATCCACTGCGCCCCGGGTAAACTGCGGGCGCAGGTCCTTGTTATCACTCATTCAGTTCGTTCCTAGGAAATTCTTACAACCAGGATCAGTCGTAACCTACATCTGTGTAGGGTGGGAAGCTCGCCAGAATCTGGCCGGCTTCTTCACGCAAGCGGAACAATTGCTGCTCTGGCGACTGTTGTCGACCAGCGCTAGAAGGCATGGAACCGCGCCACAGCGGTGCATTTTCCGGGGACAGCACATCCACGATCAGCGTGGTCTCGCGGTACTCCCGCACCCGCAGCGGCGGACGCCAGCCGAAGCCAAAATAGCCGTAGCCGCCATAGATGGAAAAAGGGTCTTCGTGTACTGCGACCTTATCGGCGCTGAATAACTGCACCCGTACCAGAAAGTCCGCGGTCTCGCGGCTGTCTGCGGGCTGGTAACGCCCTTTCAGCACATCGTCCACTGCCTGACTGGCACGCTTGCTTTCAAACGGAGACACAGGACCATTGGCGAGGGTGTCTAGCAGGTGATAGCTGCGTAGGTTGGCGAACTTGAAATTGGGGTCATAGTCGACCGCCACCGGATTGGGTGCAGCACACCCCCCAAGGATTAGGGCAGCTATCAGCCCCAGAGTGGCCGTGGTTATAAATTTTCGCAATGAAGCCATGTCTTCTCCCGGTCGTTCAGTGAGAGTACCGGCATCCTTGCCGAAACGTTATTGGAATTGGGTGTGGGTATAGGTATGGGTAAATGCTACCGCACACGGCTGGAGTTTATCCCCAATCAGGCCGCAGGCGGCAGGTCCCTGAGCAGTTCGCCCACCGCATTGTTCAGAATCCGCTGGCGCTCGTTCTTATCTTCCGGGCGCGCCATCAGCTTGGTGGCACTACCACCCCAGATAGGCATGCCATTTTGCGGGCCAATGCCCACAGACAAGGTTACGCGCGGCGCGCCACTGCGATCCGGCAGTTCCACCACACCGCGCTGGGCGTTGCTGTCAAACTGGGCATCCCAGCTTTCATTCTTGTCATCGCTGGCAAATTCTTCTTCTACTACCGCTACCTGGTAATCCACTACCATTTGCGCATCTTCAGGCCTCGCTACCTGCATGTAGCCCTTCGACTGCATCAGCGCGCTCACCGCCTGGCGCAGCTCGGTATCCAGCTCAACCAACTGTGCCGGTGCGCCAGAGTCCGCCGTCAGGGCCTCGGTACCCCAGGCGTAGGTTTGAAAACTTACCGGTGCCGCTTGCGGCTGGATACGCTCAATTTTGGTGGGCGTGCCGCACCCTGTGAATCCAATCAGCAGGAACAACCCGATCAGAAGGGTGGAAATGATTTTGCGCATCGATTCTTCCTTAGATACGTTCTTAAATACGTTGCCAGACCCGGACTTGGATCCATTTTCAGCGTTTCTTACCGACCCGGCTATTTGAAACTGTCTTCCAGAGCCGGGTAAAGCTCGATTTTCGGGCTCCACAGCAGCCACTCATCTTCCGGCTTACCGTATAACGGATAGTGACTGCCGGATTCTACCTCACGCCCCATTTCTGGGTTATTGGGCGTGGCAAAGGCTATCCCACCCGCCAGTAGGGACTGGGTGGATTCCGTATGCACATCGAGCCCGGTCTTCAGCCCAAAATTCACATCTACGCCGCTGGCGTTCCAGAACCTTGAGTGCTCGCGCACCAGTGTGCGGAAATGAGGCTCAATATAAACATAGATGTAAACCCGGTCCGCCAGTTCCCCAAGCTGATATCCGGTGACCTGCCCAACCTTCACCTGCCGGTAATACACCGGGCTGCCGCGATTGAGCGAGCCTCGCCGTGGCGCATTCAGAATCAGAGCCAGGCCCGGCATCATCATGGTATCCGCGAGGTCAGGCTCTGGCTTGGCGGACATCGCGACAAACTCGGTCTGTGGGTCGTTGCCGCTTCCCGGGTCTAACTCGAGATAGGGGCCGGTCACCAGGGTTTCCAGGTTGCTCACTCCGTCGAGCCCAAGCTTCGGGCCCACTACCCAGACTCGGGTGCCCGTACGCGCAAAACGCTCTGCCCGACGGTATAAGCGCGCCCGTGCACGCACACCATCCATTTCCAGAGTCAGACGCATGCGGGTAATTTCACCTACCTGAATTCCCCGATAACGCAGTGGCGTACCGACCTTCAGACCCTCGTCGCCCTGGAGGTCGATATAGATATTAATCCCCTCTTCCTGTGCGTCATCGCGGCTGCGATAGAGTCGGAAGTTGTCACCATTGCGGGCACGCTCGGCATTTTTGCTGTGGTGGGGGCCAGTGCCAAAGGCAATACCACCGCGTACCACAGACAACAGAGAGTCGGTTTCCACCTCGATCCCTTCCTGTAGGCTCGCACTGGCGCGCACCCCGCTGACATTCCAGAAGCGGCTGTCACTATTGACCAGATGCGCATAGGGCGGGTCAATTACGATGTATACCTCGACTCCGGAGCCATCGGGCATCAGCGACATACCCTGTACCTTGCCGACTTCCACATGGCGGTAATACACCGCCGCCCCACGCTGCAACGAACCAGTGCTGCGCGCAGTTAAGGTAAGGTGTAGCCCTGGTACACGGGGGTCGCGCTGTGGCGGTTTTGACGCGGCGCTGAAAGTCCGCATCGAGCGTTTACCCTTGCGCAGGTCCACTTCGATACGATTGCCCTTCAGCAGGTCGTTGACCCCGGACGTGAAATCCAGAGTCGGTGGCGCCAACCAGAAGCGGGTGTTCTCGCTGAGTAGGTCATCGGTTATCGGGTCCATCAGCACCTCGACTGACATCCCTTCTATGTCCGGCTTGGCCTTTACCCGGCTGACTTCGCCCACCTTGATGCCCTCATAAATCACTTCGGTGGCCCCTTCCGACAGGCTCACACCGCGGTCAAAGTTCAAAGTGACGGGAATACCGGCATCCGCTGCAGCAAAGTTTTTGTAGAGTTTGAAGGCATTGCCATCCACAGCTTCTGGTGAATGGCGCTGGGTATCCGGGGTGTAAAAGCTGACCCCACCCGCAATCAGCGAGGCCAGGGATTCCAGTTCCACATTCACCCCACCAATACCCCCCTGGATAGAGATCCCCGAGGTATTCCAGAAGCGGCTACCGCGGCGTACCAGGTGCGCGTATGGACGGCGGATAAACAGGCTAACCTCCACTTCACTGGCATCGTCGGTCAGCTGGTAGTTTTCGACCTTGCCCACTTCCAACTGGCGGTAGTACACCGGTGAACCGCGGTTTAAAGAGGCGAGACGTGGAGATTTGAGAATGACACGAAGACCGTCACCGCGCACATAGGTGGGCGGCTCAGTTACCGCGACAAAGTGTTTCTGCGCGGGGCCACTACCCGGCTCGATGGCAATAAAATTACCCGACACCAACGCCTCGAGACCTCGCACCCCGGTGAGGGAAACTTCCGGCTTCACCAGCCAGAACTTGCTGCCTCGAGTCAACAAGTAAGCCGCGCTGTGGTTGAAGCGAACCTCGGCAATCACACCGTCCTGCCCGTCCAGTTCCTTGGAACTGGGTACCAGACGGAAATCCTCGACCACGCCGATCTCCACCCCGGAGTACTTCACCACGGTCTTACCCTTGACCAGGCCATCACCACTGGAAAACAAAATGGTCGCTTTGATATCGCCCTGGGTGAAGTCTTCGTAGAGTAGCCAGACAGCAATCGCCGCAGCAATCAATGGCAACAGCCATACCAGCGAAATACCGCGACTGCGGCGCGCCACCCCTGCGGGCGGGACGTCGTAATCCATCGGCGATTCGCTCATCCAAACTCCCTGTACTTGCTAATTAGCTATCCAGCTCGCGAACCTGAGACGGCTGATCCGAAGGCATCGATTGCACACTGGATTCAGCCGTCTTCGACTCGTATACATCCCATACCAGCCGCGGATCAAACGCACGCACCGCAAACATGGTAACGATCACCACGGTGGCAAATGCGGTACTGCCCGGCCCTGCAGCAACCTCGGCAATGGCACCCATATCCACAAGCGCCACCAGTATCGAGATCATAAACAGATCCAGCAGTGACCAGCGGCCAATGGCGCTCACCACCCGGTAAATCCGCATGGACTGACGCGGCGGAACATTGAGGCGCAACTGGACCACCAGGCACAAAATCACCAGCCCCACCAGTTTCATCACCGGAACCGCGATACTCGCGATAAACACGATCAGCGCAATGCCCCAGAAACCCGCGTGGTATAACTCAAACACACCGCCAATGATGGTACTGGGATCGCCCGCCCCCAGATAAATCACCGTCATTACCGGCAACACGTTCGCCGGTATCAACAACAGCGCGCCCGTAATGGTCAGCGCCCAAGTCAACATCAGGCTCGCCTCCACCCGGCCGTGCATGCGCGCGCCGCAGCGGGGGCAAAAGCAGGTATGGATACCGGGCTTCACACGCACCAGCTGGCGACACCCCAGACACGTCCAGAAACCATGAGACAGTGCACGGGCGGGTCGGTTCACGCGACCCCCTCCCCCGAGCCCTGCTCAGAATCGTCGCCGGCATCTTCCTCAGGTTCCACGACCGGCTTGCGCGGGATCTGGGCGCGACGGGCAAGTCGCGCCCAGACCGTTTCGGCATCGAACGACACAGTCGTCGCGCTGGAAATCACCATCATTGCCGCAAAGCAGTAGAGCCCAGGCTCAATCGTCATCTTTCCGAGATCCGACATCTTCACCAGCGCCACCAGGATGCCCAACATATACACATCGAGCATTCCCCACTCCTGCAAATGGTGGTACCAGCGCAGCGCTTTCGCCACCGGCTTCGCCATGCTGACCCAGGCGCTGCCCCAGCAGATAAATCCCAACAGTAAAAACTTGGCTAACGGCGCCAGCACACTGCAAAACAATACAATAGAGGCAAGCCAGAGATAGCCCGCCGAAAACAAGGCCATCACCCCGTTCATCAGAGTGTTTTCTGCGCCAAACGTGAACAGTGAAAACTCAATAAGTGGCAGTGTTGCGGTGGGAATAAACAGCAGCAGCCCCGTCAGGCTCAGTGCAGCCGTGTGCGCCACACTCCGGTACATGTTGCGGTGCAGTATTGCCCCACATCGAGGACATTGCAGGCGCTGCCCCACTGGCGCGTGAGAGCGCGTGAGTAGCAGATCGCACTGATGACAGGCCCTCTTCCAGACTACCTCGTGCTCATCAGACAGCTCTTGATATTGAGAAGACTGCTCCATGCCCCGCCTTTACTGATACCTCACACGTCGTCCCGCCCTGGCCAGCGAAGTATTTTCACCGGTATGCGGGCGGTTTTCGCACTCCCTGCATCCAATTGCCGACATTGTCGCGTCAGATGGAGCGGAAACGACGTAAAGCCCGCTGAAAGGCTCGGATTTGGTCACTGGACGCACATTCGCGTCCGTTTAACGAAGATATACCAATTTGCCGGAAGCGTCGCCTCGACGCTCTCGCAGGCGGACGGTACACTCTCGCGACCGCAAACTCGAACTCCGTCTCAAACGGAAACAAAGGGTAATACGGCCGAAGCCAGCGCTGCCTTCAGAGCAAACAACAGACTGGCTCCAAATCCGATTTTTGCGCGTATATAGCAACACTCAGCGCAAAAGGTGGAGCAGGGTATACAGCAACACCGCAGGCGCGGGTTGCCCAAGTCGTCACCCAAGACGCCACCGAAAACTTGAAGACCGCAGCTGTCATAGGAAAGCAAACGTAATGACAAGAAGTGCAAAAGGGCCCATCGCTCGCAAACTGAGCCGCCCAATGAAATCCCTGCTCGCCGCGACCGTACTGGGTCTGGGGACTGGCCTGAGCGCCGTGCAGGCGCAAGCCGATACTCTGTGGGAAATCTACCTGCAGTCTCTGGACAACGACCCGCAACTGGCTGCGGATCGCGCTGCCTACCGCGCAGGCCTGGAGGCGAAGAACCTCGGCCGCTCCGCGCTGCTTCCACAAATCAATTCCAGTGCAGACTACCGGACGATTAGCACCGACTCAGAGTCACTGACACAAACCTGCCCCGATGGCACACGCCTGTGTCCGCAGGAAGACTTGATCGACGGTACCGCGACTGGCGACACTAGTATCGACAGCTTTAACTACGGTGCGCGCCTGGACCAAGCCATCTTCGACCTGCCTGCCTGGTTCGGCTACAAGCAGGGCAAAATTGTCAGCGAGCAGGCAGCCGCCGAATTTAGTGCCGATCAGCAAGATATGATGCTGCGTGTGGCCAGCGCTTACTTCGACGTACTACGCGCCCACGACGTGCTGGATGCGGCCATTGCCGAAGAAGAGGCCCTGGCCAAACAGCTGGAGCAAACACAGCAGCGTTTTGAGGTGGGACTGACCGCAATCACGGACGTCTACGACTCCCGCTCAGCTTACGACAGCTCTGTGGCGCGTCGCCTCACCGCGCAGGACGACCTGCTGAGCCGCTTCGACGCACTGTCAGTACTGACAGGCAAGGACCACAATGACGTAGCGCCGCTGCAAGACACCTTTACCGTCGCACCGCCAAACCCCTCTGACCGCGCCGCCTGGGTCGAGTTTGCACTGACCAACAACTTCACCCTGAAGGCAGCTCGCCTGCAGTCGGATGCTTCGCGCTACAACGCACGCGCTGCGGCGGCCGACCACCTGCCAACGCTGTACGGCTCACTGGCATACGACAAGCTCAAGCGTGACGGTAAAAGTTCCGGTGCCACCCGTTTCCCGGATTTCGATCCCTTCACATCAGAGCTGCCCGTCGACGAAACCATCGAGACCAAAATTGCGGCCATCACACTGGAAATGCCGATTTATTCTGGCGGCCGCCTCAGCGCCAGCCGTCGCGAAGCGCGCAACCTGGCATTCCAGGCACAGGACCTGCGCAACCTGACCGAGCGCAACACCATTCAGAACACCCGCACCCTGCACCGCGCGGTGACCACCGACACCAGCCGGGTAGAAGCCCGTGAACAGGCGGTGATTTCCGCGAAAAGCGCACTGGATGCGACCCAGGCCGGCTATGAGGTAGGTACTCGTAACATTGTTGACGTGCTACTGGCACAGCGCACCCTGGCACTCTCTCAAACCGATTACGCCAATGCGCTGTACGACTACATCCTCAACACCCTGAATCTGAAGCTAGTAGCGGGCCTGCTGGGACCGGACGACCTGCAAGAACTGGATGCCAGCCTGAACCCGAGCATGCCGGTATCCCGCGCGCACATCCTCGATAGCGGCGCCCCGGGCTTTAGTAAATAAGTTAATGAAGGCCGAATAAAAGCCAATATTGCGCACTGCGCGCAGAAATACAGGGCCGGTACTGCTATAGTTCCGGCCTTTTTTCGGCCTGGGCAAAATGCGTCGGCTTGCGGATCGGGCAGTAATTGCCAGTTTCGGCAAGCCACTGACTACACTAGCCAAATGCCCGTTTACCACCCTGAACTGCGCTCAAGACATCCATGAAGTATCTGATCACCGGCAACGCCGGCTTTATTGGCTTCCACGTTGCTCGCACTCTGATGGCCCGGGGCGACGAAGTCGTTGGTATCGACAACGTCAACGATTACTACGAAACCAGCCTCAAAGAAGCCCGTCTGCGGAAGCTTGAGAGTACCGCCCAGCAACACGGGGTTGCCTACCAGTTTGTCCGCGCCAACATTGCTGATCGCGCTGCGCTGGATCGCTGCTTTGCCGAGCACGAGTTTGACCGGGTAATCCATCTGGCGGCCCAAGCCGGGGTACGCCACTCCATCGAGCACCCGGAATCCTATGTAGAGAGCAATCTGGTGGGTTTCTCCAACCTGCTTGAAGTCTGCCGCCAGGCCAAGGCTCCGCACCTGAGCTACGCCAGTACCAGCAGTGTCTACGGCGGCAATACCACCATGCCGTTCAGCGAAGATCACGGGGTGGACCACCCGCTGCAGTTTTACGCCGCGACCAAGCGCGCCAACGAACTGATGGCACACAGCTATAGCCACCTGTTCCGCCTGCCCACCACTGGACTGCGTTTCTTCACCGTATACGGCCCCTGGGGGCGCCCGGACATGGCTCTGTTCAAGTTCACCCGCCTGATCCTCGAGGGCAAGCCGACCCCGGTGTTTAACCACGGCCACCACACCCGCGACTTCACCTATATCGACGACATTGTGCAAGGTGTGATCAAGTCCAGCGATCAAATCGCGGCACCCGATACAAGCTGGTCCAGCGCGCAGCCGGAGCCGGCCACAAGCAACGCCCCTTTTCGGGTGTTCAATATCGGCAACGGCAATCCCGCGCAGTTGTCGGACTATATCGATGCGCTGGAACAAGCGCTGGGGAAAAAGGCGATTCGCGAAATGCTGCCTATGCAGCCGGGAGATATTCCGGATACCCATGCGGATACCGGTAAGCTGGAGCAGGCGGTGGGTTATCGCCCAGACACCAGCGTGGTGGATGGCGTGCAGCGATTTGTGGATTGGTATCGGGACTACTACGAGGTTTAACCGTTAGGCGATACCCGCCGCCCGACCAGGTAACCGACAGTCGGTCTTATTTATCCTGACCTTGTTCTGAGCGGGCCTTGCGGTAGGCACCTTCCAGCACCTGCCAGTCTTGCTCGCGGAACTGGAAGTCGGGCAACCTCACCAGCTCTTTATCTAGTGAACGCCTCAGGCGCGCCACATTGCTCTCTGCAGCCTGCCGCGAAAGAGGATTGCGAATCGCCCCCTTATCGAAGTCGATCAGATACCAGCTCGGCTCCTCGCTATCAGCACCGGACAGCAGAATGTTGTGCACGTTAAGATCCGCGTGATACACATTTTGCTGATGAAAGTGCGCAATCAGGCAACCCAGCGATTGCCATAAAGGCTCATCCATAGGCCCCTTACACAGCACCTGCGCCAGAGTTTCAGAATTAGGTACTCGCTCGGTGATCAGTGCGCCGCGATAGGCCAGCGGCGGCAGGCTCACACAGCGCGCGGCAACGGGACGCGGCACTGGCAACCCTAGAGCACGCATCTCACGCAGCATATGGAACTCCCGCCACACCCGGGTATTGGGCAGGCGGCTATACAGATAGGACTTTTCCACCACACGTCCGGCCAGCCCACCACGGTGGTACTGCTTGAATACCAGGTCATGGCCGGCATAGGAGAACATCACCGCCTTGCCACGCTCCACCTGAGCACTACCGCAATTTGCCGCCAGCCAATCAGACCGAAACAGTTTTTCACAGTCGGTACCAAGTACCTCGTCATCATAAATGACTGTCGCGCGCTGATGCCTGAATTGCTGATACCCCACTGGGTACTCCCTAAACATGCTTACCGGTCTTACCCTGAAGCACAATCTTCCCATTTTTGCGCATTCTAACCGTTGCGCCGCCAGTACCCCAGTATCGTTTTATCCCTATACCCAAGGATCAGGAAAATATTTTTCGCACCTTGCGCTCAATGCGGTCCAGTAGCTTCAGCCAGCCGGCACCCTGCATCGGATCATAGGCCCAGGGCTGCCTCACTTTCTTATCGGTTTTAAGGAATTCTTCGGCCACCGGCAGTCGCACCGGGGAAGCCTGAGCGAGACCGTTCACCTCAACGGCGGACATCACCTGCAGTGGATAAAGGCCGCAATTGCGCACCCATTCGCCAAACCTTAACGCAAGGGACTTCTGCTTGCCGCGATAGGCACCACCGTTGGGCAGCCACATAGCGAAAGGCACGCGCATGCGGGCCATACGGCAAAACATCTTGGCTGCGCGTCGATTGTTCACCGACTCACCCACTTCAAACTGCCAGTTGTGTTTACGCAGGCGCTTGGGATCGGCAATCAATAAAGCCGAGAACCAGGTACCGGTGGAGCGTTTACGCGGGTACCAGAACCAGAAATTGCGGTCGGTATCAAAGCGGAAATCTCGATCCACCTTTCTCCGGAGAGAAATACCGCGCACAAACGCAGGTGAAATAAACCCCAGATCCGACTGGTTGGCAAAACTGGCCCGCAACGCCTCGATATCCTCTTCGGTCAGCGGTCTGACCATCTGGGTGTCGTCCTGCAGGAAGCACATCAGCTCATCCGCACTGGCCATCTCGTAAGCCGCCTGCATATTGGCATAGAGGCCGCCCAGCTTGTGCCCGGACTCGGCCGTGCGGTCAATGACTTGATGCCGACACGCAGCCTCTCTCAGCACAGCTTGCGTCGCTGGATCGTCACTGCCGTCATCCACAATGGTTAACTGGCACTGTGGTGCGCAGGCCTCGATAGAGCGAACACAATTCTCCAGCTGGGCGCCGCGATTGTAGGAAAAAACGAAGATATGCATTTTCTGCCCCCTAATGTTCCGTGGGAATCATCTTCAGCTGCGACCTAACTCCTGTCGCAGCTAGCTAGGGTACCAGTCTCGGCACGCAATCGCTAAGCTGAACTCTGCACCCCAAATAAGTGTGTTACACGTCGGACTTTCAACATTCCGGAGTGCAAAACTTGCTCCAACTCCTTAGAATTGCCGGTTTTTAAGCCAAGGACCCGGCTCCGCGAATTACCCTCTGGGACCTCCATGACCAAGCGTTTCGTCATAACCGGCTGCGGCCGATCCGGCACCACCTATATTGCCAAACTGCTGACTGAGCTGGGCTGCCATTGCGACCACGAAGTCTTCTTTACCGGCAGCAAACCCGGCGTATTTACACGATTGGCGGCCCAACTCGGCCTCCGCGAGTTCGCCTGGCAGCCGCCAGTCATCGGTGAGGCAGCCTGGGAGGCTGTACCCTGGCTACCACGTATGCCGGACGACATCCTGGTGCTGCACCAACTGCGTCACCCGCTGGAATTTATTCGCTCCCGCCAGAAAAAAGGCTGGGTTCACGGCTATTTTCGCAGCCGCCACCTGCCGCACTTTCCGCGCATGAACAAAGCACGCTTTGCCACCCTGCCCCTGCCGGAGCAAGCTGACTGGCTGGCCAGGTTCTGGATTGACTGGAACGCGCTGGCCGAGGCCCGCGCTGCAGGCAAACAATACTTACGCTACCGTATTGAGGATTTCGATCTGGAGAAGCTGGAAGAGATCCTGCAGTTGCTCGACTTCCCCCACGATCCCGCACAGGTCGAACAGGTGTTCAGCGCACTGCCCACCAATGTGAACACCCGCGGACAAAAACGCGAAGATATCACTCTCGATCTGTTGTCCGACGGGACCCGCGCCGACCTCAGTGCGGCCGCCCAGCGTTACGGTTACAGCCTTTGATCTTCAATAATCTGTACAATTCGCACTCAGCTTTACCGAAACTTGCTGTGGAGACCCCATGAAGCAGTCCGTCATCATGACCACATATAACTCGCCCGAGTGGCTGGAGAAGGTGCTGTGGGGCTATAGCTGCCAGAGCGAGCAGCCTCATGAGGTAATCGTCGCCGATGACGGCTCTACCCCGGAAACCGCCGCCCTGATTGAGCGGGTGCGAGAAGACACCGGCTTGAATATCCGCCACATCTGGCAAAAGGACGACGGCTTCCGCAAGTGCCGCATCCTCAACAAAGCGATCCTCTGTGCCCGTGGTGATTATGTCGTGTTCACCGACGGCGACTGCATTCCGCGCAAAGACTTTCTCGCGGTACACAAAGACCGTGCCGAACCCGGCCACTTCCTGTCAGGCAGCTACTTCAAGCTACCGATGAGTACTAGCGAGGCCATTACCCGGAACGATATCGAATCCGGGCGCTGCTTCGACTACCAGTGGCTGCGGGCCAACGGTCTCAAGCACCGCCGCAAAACCCTAAAACTGCGCGCTACGCGCCGCTGGGCGCCGCTACTCAACCGGATAACCCCTACCGCCTGCAACCTGAAAGGCTCCAATGCTTCCGCATGGCGGGAAGATATCCTCAAGGTAAACGGGTTTGACGAGCGCATGGCCTGGGGCGGCCTGGATCGAGAATTTGGCGTGCGCCTGGAGAACGCCGGCATCAAGCCGCGCCATGTGCGATTCGATGCGGTCTGCATCCACTTGGATCATCCACGTGGCTATGCCGACCCGGAAATTGTTGCTCGCAACAAGGCGCTGCGCCTGCGCGTGGCCAAAGAGGGCATCATTGAGACTCCACAGGGTATCCGCCAACTCACCGAAGCCGGCTACCGTGCGGAATAGCGCACAGCGACCCTGACATTCCATTTTTTACAGTTGAAAGACACCCATGAGTGCATCGCAAGTTAACAAACACTGGTCCGATCCCATCGTAAGCCGCTTCCTGCGGCTGGCCGCCAGCGGCCTGGTGCCACCCTCCCTGTTCCAGAAGCCGCTGCCAAGCAAAAGTGAGCGCGCCGCACGTACCGGAGTGTTGGATATCGAGATTGTCAGCCATTGCTGGCAGTACTCACACTTTCTGATTTATCAGCTGAGCTCGCTGGTGTTGTTTCCACCGACCAAGGCCACGGTAACCATGACCGTGTACTACAACAGTGAGGATACCCGCACAGCAGCAGTGTTAGATTTTTTCGGCAAACAACAGGTTCCGGGTATCACTTGGAACTGGTGCGAGCTACCCAAGGAATCTCTGTACCGCCGCGCTATTGGCCGCAATGAAGCCGCGCTCGCCACCAAAGCGGACTGGATTTGGTTTACTGATTGCGACCTGATGTTCCGGGAAAACTGTCTGGATCAGCTGACAGAGTTGCTGCAGGGACGCACTGACAGCCTGGTATTTCCCGAGCGCGAACGCATTACTTCGCTGCTGGAAGACGACGACCCCATGTTGAATTTCGACCCAAACAACGTTCAACTAGCGGATATTGATGACACTCGGTTTGTCGAGCAGACCCGCGACCGCGCCACCGGTCCCCTGCAGATTGCGCACGGCGACATGGCCCGTGCCGGCGGCTACTGCGATGCGCTCAGCTACTACCAGAAACCAGCAGAGCGTTGGTGTAAGGCCCATGAAGACCGAGCCTTCCGCTGGCTATTGGGCACCCAGGGAACGCCACTGGACATCCCTTCGGTATACCGGATTCGCCATATCAGCAAGGGGCGCTATACCGGCAGCAAGTTGAACACTCAGATCCGCAGCAGTGTGCGCCAGGCGACCGACAAACACTGATCACTTCGCAGATATGATGCGTAAAAGAAAAAGGCCGGATGGTTACTCATCCGGCCTTTTTCTTTTCAGAGAATTTGATCAAGATTTTTTCATGCGCATCAGAGACTCGACCGCCTCCACGGTGCGCTCGAGCGCGCCGCTATTCTGCGCCGCCACTTCCCGCCCGCGGGTACCCGCTTCGACACGGCCTGCTGAATCCTCCAACCAGCTCGCCACCTGCTGCGCCATTTGCTCGGCATCATCCACAACCCTGAGGCCACCCGCCTCTTTAAGCAGGTCCGAAACCACACTAAAGTTGTGCAGATGGGGGCCGCACACTACCGGCACCCCCCAGGCGGCAGGCTCGATCATATTGTGCCCACCCACCGGTACCAGGCTGCCACCAACGAAGGCCACATCACACGCGCCATAAAAGCGCAGTAGCTCTCCCATTGTGTCGCCCAGCAATATCTGATCCGACGCCATGGGCACGCCGCCATCACTACGGCGCACCGTACGCAGGCCGCGCTCACGACACATACGCGCCGCACTATCAAAGCGCACCGGATGTCGCGGTACCAGCACCAGGAGCAAATCCGGAAAGGTAACTCGCAGTATCTCAAACGCGTCCAGCACCACTTCGTCTTCACCCGCATGAGTACTGGCAGCCAACCATACGGGGCGCCCATGCTGCCCGCTACGCCCATCATTATTGACCTGAGCTCCGGAGTGCCCCCATTGATGGGAGAGCGCCTGAGCCTCGCTGATCAAGCCGGACCCGATATGCAAATCAAACTTGATATTGCCCACCGCCGATACCCGCTCGGGATCTACGCCAAGCTCAGAAAAACGATATGCGTCCGCTGGGTATTGCGCCAATACCCGGGTAATATGGCTCATCATGTTCCGGCTCAAACGAGGAAATCGACGGTAGCCCCGCGCCGATTTCTCACTCAACCGCCCATTGACCAGTGCCACGGGTATTTTGCGCTTATCACATAACGCCAGCATATTTGGCCACAACTCAGTCTCCATAGTGATCAGTACACTTGGCCTCAACGCCTCGAGAAATGGAGTAAGACACTCTGGCAGATCAAAAGGGAGGTAGTAATGCAGCAACCGACCATCGAGAATTGGCTCCAAAGCATCATGAACACGCTGCGAACCAGTCGGTGTAGTAGTAGTCACCAGCCACTGCCATTGATGATGCCGTGCGGCCAGCTCCTTGATGAGGGGAATCGCGGCCAAGGTCTCCCCAACAGAAACGGAATGAATCCAGATCAACGGTGCACGACTAGCCCGATCCGGCACAACACCAAAGCGCTCCCGCCAGCGGCGCAATGTCCCAGGACGCGACGGCACTAAGCCAAAACGTTCACTCCAGCGCTTACGATACGCCGGATCCGAACGTCCACGCCACCACAGATGCAGCAACATCAGAGGCAGTGCAAGACGGAAGAACCAAGTATAAAGAAAACGCATCAGGTCAAAATCAAAATATGGCTACTAACACCGAGAAGTGTGCATTTAGAAGTTTTTCGGTGCATTATTCTACCCTATTCTAACTCCGACTGATGCACCCTCACTACCTACGCCAACATACAAAGGAGTGCCCCCTGAAAGTTGTACAGCTATTACCTGCCCTGAACGCCGGGGGTGTAGAGCGAGGCACCTTGGACTTGGCCCGCGCACTGGCACATGCGGGGCACGATTCCATCGTCATTTCCAACGGGGGACGATTGGTCGAACAACTGGAGCGAGAAGGCAGCCACCACATCTCCTTGCCTGTGCACAAAAAGTCCCCGAGCAGCCTGTTTCAGGTTCGCCCCCTCCGCCGCCTAATCCAGGAGATACAACCAGATATTTTGCACGTTCGCTCCCGAGTACCCGCATGGCTCACATACCTCGCGTGGAAAAAGCTCGACCCCCAGATTCGCCCGCGACTGGTGAGTACCGCTCACGGTCTTTACTCAATCAACAGATATAGTGCCATCATGGCCAAGAGCGAGCAGGTCATCGCGATTTCTGAGTGCGTCAAACAGTACTTGATAGATCACTATGCTGCGGATCTACAGGTAGAGCCTCAGGTGATCTATCGCGGCGTGGATAAAAACGAGTTTTCGCCAAGTACCCCCCCATCAGCAAACTGGCTAGAAACAATTCTTAAGAAGTTCCCAGAACTCCGTAATCGACGCTGGCTCCTGCTACCCGGGCGCCTAACCCGCTGGAAAGGACAAGAAGACTTCATCCGCATGATTGCCAAGCTGCACGACTGCGATCAAGGTGAGCGTTATCCCGATATCCAAGGTGTTGTTCTGGGTGGAGCAGAAAAGAACAAAGAGCACTTCGAAGAGGAACTTCGTGCACTAGCTTCAGAGTTGGGCGTACTGGACAAAATAACCTTCACAGGTCACCGCAGCGATATACGAGAATGGTATCGGCACTCCTCTTTAGTCTACAACTTATCAAAAACTCCCGAGCCTTTCGGGCGTACAATTATCGAAGCTGCGGCCATGGGCACACCAATCATTGGCTACGATATTGGAGGCCCCGCGGAATCGCTAAGCGCTTGCTTCCCCGAGGGGGTTGTAGAAAACGGCAATCACACTGAACTTTTCCGCCGCACGCAAGCCCTGCTTAGATCTAGCGCGACTCCAACGCTCCCCTCGCAGTTTACACTTGACGCTCAGGCGGCAAGTACCATCGCACTCTATCGGAAGCTACTCCTCCAAAAAAATGCGCCAGAGGCTCCAGTTTGATCGATCTCAGCAACTGCAAACCCTTTGCTCGAGGAGGCAACCGAATGTGCTTCCAGCACCCTTTCTTCCCAAATCGATGCATCAAAACCATGATACCAGGACGAATTGCAGAATTGCGACGACGCGCTACCTGGTATAAACGCCTAGCTGGGAACTCGCACTTCGATGACAACTTGCGAGAGGTTACAGGCTACAAGCAACGGGCACTGAGAAATTCCGCTCCAGACAATGTTGTATGGCAGCATCTGCCGCGCTGGTATGGCGTGACTGCTACGAGCGAAGGCCCCGGAGCAGTATCGGAGCTAATACAGGATGACTACGGACAGCCAGCAATGACGCTTGAAGTATATCTTCAAAATTTCGGCCTAAACCCGCGTATTCGTGGGGCACTAAATCGATTCTGCGTTTGGCTTCGTACTACTGGGGTGCTAACCAAAAACCTGCTACCCCATAACCTTGTAATCTGTGAAAAAAGCGAACATCCCGAGCTTTATTTAATAGACGGCCTGGGATGCGCTGCAGCCATACCCTTACCAGAGTATTTCGAGGCGCCTCGTCAACATTACGTCGAACGCAGGATAGAACGAATGTGGAAACGCATTCATTGGGAGCTTTCGGGCCGCAATATCCCTTGGAAAACGGCGGAAAAATTATAACAAAAGGCCAGTAGTAGCTTAAATCCGGCCCCAATCAACTTAGGGCGCCTCATATACTGCCCAAGTAGCTCTAGCCATCGCATTTACGGTCAAGTGTCTCTCAGCATATTGGAATACCGGCTCAAACACTTGCCTCAATCCTGCGGGCGACTCCAGAGCCTTAGTTAAAATCATGGCTATTGAGGCTGCGGTGACATCTTGCGCTATATATTCAGACGGTAGCACCTCTCGGTTACTACCCACATCTGTCGATATTACCGGACAACGATTTAAGAGTGCCTCCACAACTGTATATGGCGCCCCCTCTTTGAATGAAGAGACAACCATAAACTCCGCGACCTGCATCCAAGCATCCACCTCATTCGAGTACCCGACGAAACGTACACTCCCATCTAGGCAAAAACTTTGCGTTAAATCCTCCAGCTTACGTCGATCCGGACCATCACCTACCAAGTACAGCAACGCATTACGGGGCTTGACGTTGGCCCATGCTTCCAGCAGCAAGTCTATGCCTTTAGCTGGCACCAACCGAGCCACCGCAAGAACAGCCCGCGAACCCGCATCGTAGCCGCTTGGACACGACAGCCTTTGCCGGGGAGCAGCTGTACCGTTGGGAATCACTTCCCAATGCAACGAAGACTCAGCTATAGCTTTTTCACTTACTGCAATACGTCGAGAAAAATGTGCCGCCACCCGATCTTTTGGATGCACCACATTGTGCCGAGTAATCACGTGCATGATGGGCATCAAACTGCGCACTGTAGCCATAACACAAGCCGCCTTCCCACCATGGCCATGAAGTAGATCGAACCGCATTTTCCGACAAATTCGCACTATCTCAATCAAGAGAAACGGATTACGGCGGCTCCGATCAGTATCTAAGGGAAAAAAGCGTACACTTTCTGGGCAATGCTGCCGATAGCGCGGGTGAGCAATAATCGCTATTGACGCGCACTTATTAGCTGCTTGCCAGGCAGCTAACTCCATCACATGTTTTTCCAGCCCACCAAACTCACTACTCATAAACAAGTGGCAGAGACTACGTGGAAATTTCTTAGTCATTGAAGTAGACCCATCCCACAACGGCTAAGTAAGGCAGCTGCAATTGCTCGATACTGGTTTAACGGCTGTCGTGGGGCACTCGAAAAAATCTGGGCTTCGCGCGGAAGATCGCTCACCACCCCCTCATCAACCAATCTCTGGATAGCTAAATTAACTTTGTTTTTTGGCGTGCGCGAGGGGAGCCCCAGGACACCAACGCGAGCCCGACTCTGCAATGCCTCGAAGACCATTGAGATACTGTCTCGTGTAACCCACACATGCCCCACAGAAGCCAACTTCTGCTCCAGCCAGTCATCCGGACATTCGCGCCAAGGAACAGTGGAAAAACTGGGCTGCGACAATTTCGACATGGCAAATTCTGGGGTCCTTCGACTGTCAGTTAGTGTCCAATTGATAGAGCTCATTGCCAGCTGCTTAATATCTCGATCGAGCGCAACTGGGTCCCACGAAAAATGCTTACTAGGACCACCAAGCAAAATTAGTCCACTAGCTGCCTGAAAGGGCCTAACAGGCAGCGGTCCGCTTAACGCCCCTCGAATTATCAATACATTCGGCAGGGGCGGGGGGCGATCATGCTCGGGGATAATCGCAAAATCAAACCAACTTATGGGTAAGGATGGCCTCATAATTACAACACTACGCCCACCGAACTTGCGCCTTGCAGCCACAAGAGGAAAGTGGCAACGATGACCAGCGCCGACTAAAAAATCAGGCCGCCCAAAAGCCATCGCACCAGCATCTTCCAGGGCCCGCTGCAGCGCCCCAGCCCGCCACCAGCGAAAACGACTACAGTCGATGTTGCAATACCGTACACTTTCAACGCCCAACAGCTCACCTAACCCACTAACCAATGCAGCACTTTGCTTTTCGTGGGCGCGATTACCATCGACAAACCGCCAAACTATCAACAACTTACCAGTCTCATCTTAAACTTCAGGAGCATCCATTCGCACCCAAACCTGTAAAAACTGAAATTACTCCTGAATGCTACCTCAGGCCCACTGGCCATTACAGCATTCGACCCACGAAACTAAATTATGACTCAACCCCTATCCTAGAATTGAACACTATTTCAAGCGCAGTATAATGCCCCGAAACATTCAACTAAGACCGTCAACTAAAACTAGCTTACCTACCTAGCCACGCTTTCTATATGCGCATACTTCACATAGATCACCATCAATACCGGAAGTACGGCCACCTTCGAGTCAGCTGGGCTTTAAAGCTATACTCGGGACTGATACGTGCGGGGCATAATGTACTGGCTTTTAGTGACCGTGACGTCGCTAAATTCGAGGCCCCTCTGGGCATCCGCGATCTCGGAAGAAAAAGGACAAATAGGCGCCTACTCCAGACGGTGGCCGCGTTTCAGCCAGAGCTAATAATTTTCGGGCACTGCGACCTAATCGACAACGATACATTTTTGGAGATCCGCCGCCGGCACCCGTACACTATATTGGCGGGATGCAATAACGACCCTTTGTTTGTACCTCGAAACGCTGCCAACATCGCGGAACGCTGCTTAGTCGCCGATGCCATGTTCGTCTCGACCGGCCCAAAAGAGCTAGCACGATTCACCGGCAATAGAGCAAAGCTTTGGCACATGCCAAACCCTGTTGACCCCTGTATCGAAACAGCCGATGCCAGCGCTCTCGCAAGTGACAACCAAGAGCTACACACGGATCTGCTATTTTGCAGCAAATCAGACAACCACACCAGTCGCGGCCACTTGGTGACCGAACTGCAGGGAAAGCTTCCCAGCAATTTCCGCTTCCACACCCCAGGTATGTTCGGACAACCCACCCTCTGGGGGAGAGATTACGATCGCAAATTAGCCACCAGTAAAATGGGGCTGAACCTAAACCGACAAGAAGGCTATCAGTGGTACTCATCCGCACGAATTGCTCAGATGGCCGGGAACGGTTTACTAATATTCACGCACAGTGCTGCCGCATTTGATGAATACATCCCCAAAGAAACATTAGTGTATTTTGACGATGAAGAGTCCCTAATACGCCTAACTCAAGAATATCACCATGACGACGCAAAACGATGCTATTGGGCGCACAAGTGTAGAGAGTTTTTCCATAGGGAAATAAATAACACACTATACGCCCAGTACATTGTAGAAGCGTCGACTGGCACAAAGTTCAGCCACAATTACGTGTGGATCAAATAAACCTGCGAAGCAGTAAAAACGCGCTCGCGCGCTTAATTTAAGTGAATGCATTTGCGCAACATTTTCTGCACAGCCAAGCCTAGTTAAAAGTGGAGACAAAAGAATGAACGTTACTGTATTTGGTACGGGCTACGTCGGACTGGTACAAGCTGCGGTCCTTGCAGAAGCCGGCCACCGTGTCACCTGTATCGATATCGACGAAAACAAGATCGAGCGATTAAAGCAGGGCCATATCCCCATTTTCGAACCCGGCCTGGAACCACTAGTAAAGCGAAACAACGAATCCGGCAACCTGAGCTTTTCTACCAATGCTGCCGAGGGTGTGGCCCATGGTGATCTGATCTTTATTGCGGTTGGCACTCCACCAGATGAAGACGGCTCTGCAGACCTGCAGTATGTCTTGACCGTAGCCCGCACTATTGCCAAGCATATGAGCGGCAAGAAATACATTATTAACAAATCCACCGTTCCTGTTGGCACAGCAGACAAGGTACGTGAAGAAGTGATTCATACCTTGCAGGAGCGCGATGCACTAAACTTGGAATTCGATGTCATTTCCAATCCAGAGTTTCTCAAGGAAGGCTCAGCTGTGGCCGACTGCATGAAGCCGGACCGAATCATCATCGGCACTAGTGAACAGGCATCCGAGCGGAAAATGCGCCAGCTGTACGCTCCGTTCAATCGCAATCACGACAAAGTCATCGTGATGGATGTTCGCAGTGCCGAATTAGCTAAATACGCGGCCAACTGCATGCTCGCCACCAAGATCAGCTTTATGAATGAAATGGCAGTCATCGCCGATCGCGTGGGGGCCGATATTGAATCCGTGCGCCAGGGTATCGGTTCCGACCCACGTATCGGCTACCACTTTATTTACCCAGGCATAGGTTACGGCGGCTCCTGCTTCCCCAAAGATGTGCAAGCGCTGAAAACTACAGCTACAAAACTAGGCATTGAGCCCAAGATTCTGAACGCGGTGGAAGAGCGCAACCACACCCAGAAGCACTATCTACTTGAAAAAGTTGTAGAGCGATACGGCAAGGACCTGTCTGATAAGACCTTCGCCCTTTGGGGCCTTTCATTCAAGCCCAACACCGACGATATGCGCGAGGCGCCAGCCCGTGTACTGATGGAGAATTTATGGGCGATGGGCGCCAACGTGCGCGTTTTTGACCCGGAAGCAATGCATGAATGTGAACGTATATACGGCAACCGAGACGACATGCAACTTTGCGGCACACGCGACAGCGCCCTATCCGGCGCTGACGCACTACTAATCGCTACCGAATGGCAACAGTTCAAATCACTGGACAGCAATACCGTCAAAAATAGCCTGCGAGAGCCTGTAGTGTTCGATGGCCGCAACCTGTATGCCCCGACGGATATGGCCGCGGCTGGATTCGAGTATTACTGCGTAGGCAGACCCCAAGCAAATCGTAACCCCGGGCAATAAACGAAGCGTCTAAGACTTAGCTCGCGGGTCGATAGAAGTCCGATCGCACACCGAAAACGCCGACCACAATGCCAGCGGAACGGCAAGCTTTCAGCCAGCTACGGTAAGCATCATCTGCTCGTCCAGACAGGCGAAACAGGGGCATCTTCACTACGGATGCAACCAACTGCAAAAAGCCAGACAATAATATGCGCGGCCGCCTGCGGCCGCATGACATTTTTTGCAGCGCCTGAGTCGTGCCAACAGAAAACTTTCGGCGAGACTGCCAGGCTACACTAATGCGCTCCCTAGGAATCACCTCATAAACGACTGCCTCAGCGCAAAACACGACCTCAACACCTTTTTTCACCACTTCTGTAAAGAACAAGGTATCTTCTCCACCAGCAAATGGGCGAGATTCATCAAAGCGCAAATTTAGGTCACGGGTGACTGCGATCGGGATCAGCACATTGTTCGTTGCACAATACTGGCGACGCTCCCCTGTGCGATAGCATTTCCGCTCGAAAAACTCAGCCATGACTGGCGAAGTACCTTCTGGCACCAGGGCGCGCACCCTGCCGCTAATTACACAATTCCCATTGAATACAAGCGCACACCGAACAAGATGGAACAACCACATTCTATCCACCTTCTCATCGTCATCAATAAACACCAGATAGCTTGCCCCTTGCCGATGCGCCTCATCGATAGCCCGATTACGCGCGCAGGCAATTCCTCGGCGCGGCTCAAGACAATACTGCAGCCTAAACGGAAACCCCGCAGACACATTATCAACAATAGCTCTGGCACCACCCTCCGGATCGTTATCAATAACTGAAACCTGAATATCCATGGACTCAGGAGCCACCATTTGCGACAAACTAGCTAGCACACTCTCGAGCGGCTGCAAGCGTCGATAGGTACAAATAGCGATTTCCAGTATCGGGTTGATCAATTATCTCTCCCATTCATAGGGTCAACAGCTTCCGCCGAGAGCGTACCCGCCACCATACAGTAAGTCCATCGACCACTCTTGCCCCCATTGAGATATACGTCAAGAAAAATAAAGAAAGCCTACAAAGGCCATATTGTAGGCCTCTCCCGCAACAGTATAATTTCCACCAATGAATGGCTCGCTAAGCTATAGAGCCCCTTACTACCACGCCTAAAAATTCGGTGACCAGATGTCCGGAACCAATAGTATTTATTCAATGCCGTGCCCCACCAATAGAATGCTGTTCCGGCACCAAGGTTCTCGCTGGCTAAACGGACTGATTAACTTTGCCGGTGCAGCTCTTATCGTTATGCTCTGCGCCTACTTCTTCGCACCCAAAATCGCGCGAATCCAAACCATTTTTTACTTGACTATCCTGCCAGCCGGACTTTTATTACTGTGCTGGCGCCGTGATTTTTACTTCCTCAAATCCTGGCAGTTTGCAACCTTTTTGTTGCCACCCCTAATACTCGCCTTATCGGCCCTGTGGGCGGATAAAGCCCAAGCAGATGTCTACCGTGAACCACAGTATTACCTCAAACTTGTTACCTACTTAGCCATCTTTTACTGCTGTCTTTACTTCGTACTGGAACGACGTGGAGAGGCGGCTCTTGAAGGCTGGCTATTGTGGCTGATCCCTGCAGGGCTAATTTCTGCCACAGCCTCTTTATTAGCCTATGGGGCGGACGGCGGATTTGTTCACTTTCGGCGAATTCGCGGGATTTCTCTCGAAGGGGATATCGACAAGACCGGAATGCTGCATGGCTTTCATGCCTTATTCTGCTGTTATGGACTAACCATTAAGTCGCGCTTTTGGCGCTGGATCTCATTAGCAGCACTAGCTGCAAGCTGTACTTACATTCTATTTTCTCAAACAAAGATCCCCATTGTGATGGCCACTACAGCTTTGCTGCTAGCAGCCTGCACACTTGGAAACAAGGCCGTGAAGGTTACTTGTGCCTTACTTGTCATATCAGCAGTTCCGTTAAGCTACCAACTGCTATTCGGGGAGCTCCCTCTTTTGCAAAGGAGCCTCGCCTACTCCGTACGCATTGAACTCTGGAGCAAGGCGCTGGAAGGCTTTACCCAGGCGCCAATGATCGGGGCAGGCCTGTCACACAAAGTCTTTCTAGACGTCCACACCACCTTACCACACCCACACAACTACCTGATAGATATCGTGCGCTTTTGTGGCCTACTAGGCCTTGTGGCGTTCTTATGGCAGCTGGTAGCTGTCTGCGCTAGCCTATTGAAGCAGCGCCCACAGATCAATTGGTTGAGGGTGACATTTTTCTTATGGCTGAGCTTTGGCGTTTTGGCCATGCTCGTCTATGCTCAACAACCTCTAACCAAGCCTAATTACATTTGGTTTTTCTACTGGATCCCCCTCGCGGTGCAATTGGTTCTTAGCCAACTACGAAGCACAAAATCCAGAGAACAGCGCAAAATCAAAGAATAATTACCATATGCCAAACTGGGCAAACATCACCAAAAAATAAATATATAAAAAAGGGCGGGCATCTCACGATGCCCGCCCTTTTTTATATGAGGAATGGAAGAATCAAGCAGAAGCCGCTACTTCCTCACAACCTTCATGCACATCGCTCAGCCAGCCCATATGAGCCTGACTGCGGCCCTGCACCACATCGAAGTACAACTGCTGCAGGCGCTTGGTAATCGGACCACGGCGACCCGCGCCGATGGTGCGCCCATCCAGCATGCGGATCGGCAGCACTTCTGCTGCGGTACCGGTAAAGAAGGCCTCATCCGCAATATAAACCTCGTCGCGGGTAATGCGCTTTTCCACCACCTTATAGCCGCACTCATTGGCCAACTGGATAACAGAAGCGCGGGTAATGCCGTCGAGACAGGAAGTGAGTTCCGGCGTGTAAATCACACCATCGCTAACCAGGAAGAAGTTTTCGCCACTGCCTTCCGCTACGTAGCCCTCTGGGTCCAGCAGCAGGGCCTCTTCACAGCCGTTACGCAGGGCTTCCTGCAACGCCAACATGGAGTTGATGTAGTTACCATTGGCCTTGGCCTTACACATGGCAATATTCACGTGGTGACGTGTGTAGGAAGAGGTGTTCACCTTGATCCCCAGTTCACGCGCCTCCGGCGTCATATAGCTCGGCCACTCCCACGCCGCCACGATCACGTGGGTCTTCAAAGCATCGGCACGCAGCCCCATACCTTCCGATCCGTAAAACACCATCGGACGCAGGTAGGCCTCTTCCAGGCCATTTTCACGCACCACCAGACGCTGTGCTTCATTCAGCTGTTCCGCGTCGTAAGGCATGCTCATATTCATGATCTTGGCGGAGCGGAACAAACGGCGGGTGTGTTCCTGCAGGCGGAAAATACTGGTGCCACCGTCGGCGGTTTGATAGGCGCGCACGCCCTCAAATACGCCCATTCCGTAATGCAATGTGTGGGTGAGTACGTGGACCCGGGCATCGCGCCAGGGAACCAGTTCACCGTCAAACCAGATAACGCCGTCTCTATCGGCAAAAGACATGGGAATCTCCTACAAAATTCTAAATACGCACTCTGTAGGAGCGGCCTGCTGGAGGGGGAGCGGAACGGTCTGAGCCGGGTCGAGCCAATTCGCCTGCAGGCAGGCTCCTACAGCACAGAGCCTGATGAAAAACAGTTTAATCGGGCAGCGAACAACTACTGGGTAGCTGGCGAGACTTTACTCGCTTAGCCCAGCATCTGCTGCCAAGTTGTTGTAACGGTCTTTCTTTCCGCTTCGAATTGGTCACCGGATACAACCCCCGGCAGCTGTTGTAATGCCAGGCGATGACCTTCAGATCGGTAGGCTTTGTAGGCGTCGATCAAATGCGCGGCTTGATGGGCCGGCATCAGGCCTGCCTCGGTGAGGCTCTCAAGGATGCGAATATTATCGGTATACCGCACGATTGATGGGGCGCGCTGTGCCCAGGCCAATGCGGCATATTGAACCATAAATTCGATATCCACAATACCGCCGGTGCCGTGCTTGAGATCGAATTGCCGATCATTGCTCTTATCGAGGTGTGCACGCATCTTATTGCGCATAGCCACCACCTCTTTACGCAATTTCTGTTCATCTCGCGCTTCACATAGCAACTGCGTGCGCAGAGCTTCGAAAGCTTGTCCGAGGCGCCCACTGCCCGCCACAGGTCTGGTGCGCACCAGAGCCTGATGCTCCCAGGTCCACGCGCTCTCTCGTTGATACTTTTCAAATGCAGCCAGCGAAGTCACCAGCAGGCCCGAATTACCGGAGGGTCGCAGGCGTGTGTCTACCTCGTAAAGCGCACCGCTCAGTGTGCGAGTCTGCAAGATATGGATCAGGCGCTGGGCAAGGCGCGTGTAAAAGCTCTGCGCGTCAAGTGTCCGCTCGCCATCGGTGTAACCGGCTCCATCGACATCGTGCACAAACACAATATCCAGATCCGACCCATATCCCAGCTCCAGACCGCCGAGCTTGCCGTAAGCAACAATCGAAAAACGCATATCGTCGGTGCTGGCACCGTTTGGCATTCCGTGTTTTTCTGTTACCTGCTGCCAAGCCAATGAAAGTGACTGCTGCAAGATCGCTTCCGCCAACCAGGTAAGGGAATCGCTCACCTTCATCAACGGCAGGGCACCGGTAACTTCCTGCGCCGCAATGCGCAGACTCTGCCCCTGCTTGAAATGACGCAGCGCTTCCATTTGCGCCTCGAGGTCGTCGGTATCTACCCGCAGCATATGCTGGCGCAGCTCATCGGCGATATCCTGCGCCGTGGAAGGCTGTAACAGGCGCCGCTGGTCGAGCATTTCATCCAGCAACACCGGATGCCGCGCCAACTGATCAGCAATCCACGGCGAGGCACTGCATAGTCGCAACAGCTGCTGCAACACCGGGGGGTTTTCGTTGATCAGCACCAGATAGGCACTGCGGCGTAGAATCGAGCGCAACAGCGGTAACACCCGCTCCAGTGCCAGCAGAGGCTCGCCAACTTCCGCGGCCGCAGTGAGCAGCAGCGGCATGGTCTGATCCAGGCGCTGACGTCCGGCAACAGGCAAGGCCGAGACAATTCGATCACCATGCAACGCACTGACGGCCTCCAGCGCGTTCTTCGCCGGTACGAAACCCGCACCCTGTAATTGCGCGAGCCAAGTGTCGCGATCACTGTCGCGCTCACAGCCACTCCACAGCAATTCCCAGCGATCGCTTTCGGAGATCTCGTCGCTTTCTTCCGGCGGTGCAATGACCTGGTCGAACTCGCGCTCGATCACTGTCTGCGCCAGCAGCAGTTCTTCCTCGAGGGACTCCCACCCTGCGTACCCCAGGGCAAAGGCCAGCTGCTCGCGCCGCTCACTCTCCGCGGGTATCGTCTGGGTCTGCTGGTCTTTTTCCGCCTGTAGACCGTGTTCTACCCGGCGCAGCAAAAGGTAGGCATCGCGCAATTGATCGGCCGCGCCCAGGGGTAAGTGTCCGTCCTGCTCCAGCAGTGGCAAGACCTTCAGGATATTGCGCACGCGCAGGTCTGGCTCACGGCCGCCGCGAATAAGCTGGAAGGCCTGAGCAATAAATTCCACTTCGCGGATGCCGCCGCGCCCTAACTTCACATTATCGGTGAGGCCGCGCGCGCGTACCTGTCGCTGGATCAGGGTTTTCATTTCCCGCAGTGCTTCGATCACACTGAAGTCGATATAGCGCCGGTAGGTAAATGGGCGCAGTAGCTCCATTAACTCCTCCGCGGCCTGTGCCCCGCCCGGCAGGCTGGAAAAAGCCACTGGCCGCGCCTTGATCATGGCGTAGCGTTCCCACTCGCGCCCCTGGGTTTGGTAGTAGTCTTCCAGCGCAGCGAAATGACTTACCAGTGGGCCGCTGTCGCCGTAGGGCCGCAGGCGCATATCCACACGAAACACAAAACCGTCGGCGGTTACCGTATCCAGGGATTTAATCAGGCGCTGGCCGAGGCGCTGGAAAAACGCCTGGTTCTCCAGGGGTTTAATCTCTGATGAATCACCGCCACTTTGCCCCGGCTCCGGATAGGCAAAAATTAGATCGATATCCGACGAAAGGTTCAGCTCACGCGCACCCAGCTTGCCCATACCCAGCACAATCATTGGCTGAACCTGCCCCTCGCGATTGCGGGGCTCTCCGTGGCGCTCGACCATTTTCTGCCAGTGCCAGTCTAGCGCTGCCTGAATGCAAATCTCGGCCAGTTCGGTCAAACGGGCACACACCTTTGGGATATCCCATTGGCCGGCAAAGTCCCGCCAGATGGCCTCGGTGATCACCCGATTGCGCAAAAAACGCAGGACGCGTTCCAGATCCTCATCGCTCTCTAGGGTAGAGAGGTCCGGCATCGCCAGCCCCAAGTCATCATTGGCGAGCAGCTCACTGAGTAACCCGGGGGTTCGCGCACACTGCTGCAAAAGAAAATCAGACCCAAGCAGTGCTCTGGCGACTAACAAGGGCTGCGATGCATCCGCCTGCAATTGCGCCTCCAGCGCAGCGGCCTCGTCCTTCCCTGCCTGCTCACACCAGCTTTGCCACTGTGACTGAAGCCGGGCTTGCAGTGGTGCTGGGCAAATAGATTCAGGGAAGTGATACACAGCAGGGTCCTTTTGCGTGAATGAAGCTGACTCAAGTATAAGTGTGCGGCCGGGCAAGAGTGACGAGGTAAGAGCGCCCAGCCGGATTAGGAGGCGGGTATTTAGAATGCGATATCCGGTGGCGGCGCCACCCGCAACACTTCCTGCACCGTGGTAATGCCGGCAGCCACTTTTTTTGCCCCGGAGAGACGCAGACTACTCATGCCTTCGCGCATTCCCTGGCGACGCACCTGCTGCAGATCGCAATCTGCGGTAACCAGCCCCTGGATCGCCTCACTGAACGGAAGAATTTCGTAGATACCCTGACGCCCGCGGTAACCGGTGTTGCGGCAGTCCAGACACCCTTCCGGTTGATACACCACTTCGGGCTTGGGCGCTTTCCAGGGCTTCACCAGCGCCTGCCAGTCTTCGTCACTGACCTCCGCTTTACGCTTACAGCTGGGGCACAGGGTACGCACCAGACGCTGGGCCATTACCCCGAGCACGGTGGACTTCAGCAGGTAATGCGGCAAACCCAGGTCTAGCAGGCGGGTCACCGCAGTGGGCGCGTCGTTGGTGTGCAGGGTGGAAATCACCAAGTGGCCAGTCAACGCCGCCTGCACTGCCATCTGCGCAGTTTCCAGGTCGCGAATCTCCCCCACCATAATAATGTCCGGATCCTGACGCATCAGGGTGCGAATACCCGCCGCAAAATCTAGGCCGATGCTGTGGTGCACCTGGGTCTGGTTGAAGCTGTCTTCCACCATTTCGATAGGATCTTCGATGGTTGAGACATTCACCTCGCTGGAGGCTAACTGCTTGAGCGCCGTGTACAGTGTCGTGGTCTTACCGGAACCCGTGGGGCCGGTCACCAGCACGATGCCGTTGGGACGCCCGAGCATTTTTTGCCAGCGTGTCAGGTCGTCACCGGTAAGGCCCAGGTCATGATAGGAGCGCGCCAGTACTTCAGGATCGAAAATCCGCATGACCAGCTTTTCGCCGAATGCAGTGGGCAAGGTCGACAGACGCAACTCCACCTCGCTGCCATCCGGACGCTTGGTCTTGATGCGGCCATCCTGAGGTTTGCGCTTTTCGGCCACGTTCATGCGCCCGAGGATTTTGAGGCGGCTGGTCACCGCCGCGTTAACCTGGTCTGGTAACTCATGAATGGGTTGCAGAACACCGTCGATACGAAAGCGGATGCGACCAATACCGCGGCGCGGCTCTATATGGATATCACTGGCGCGCTGGTCGAAGGCGTGCTGTAACAGCCAGTCCACAATATTGACGATGTGCTGGTCGTTGGCCTCCGGGTCCTTGAGGTTGCCCAGCTCCAGCAACTGCTCGAAGTTGCCCGCCGCGGAGCTGCCCTTGAGCCCACTGGCACCAGAAATCGAATTGGCCAGAGAGTAAAACTCGGTGCCGTAGCGCAAGATATCCGCGGGATCGGCCACCACCCGCTGCACGGTGCGGCCGCTGGTGTGCTCCAGCTGCTCTTCCCAGCCGGAAGTGTAAGGCTGCGCGGTGGCCACCAGCAGCATCTCCGGGCTCGCCTCCACACACAGAATCTGGTGGCGCTTGGCAAACTGGAAGCTCATGACCTCGGTCACCGCCGCCACATTCACCTTGAGCGGGTCAATATGATAGAGACCATGAGAGGAGGTATCCGCGAGCCACTGGGTCAGCACCTGCGCATCCAGGGCGCGCCCGGGCTTCTTCTGATTTTCCAGCTCGCAACTGGCAATATAAGTCAGCGGGTGCATCTGCGCCTGCTCGGCGGTGCGCGGCGTGCCGATTAGCCGGTTGGCATCCATACGCGCCACATACCCCTCACCCACCAGGTCCTCCAGCAACCCAGGCAGGTCGAGAATCCGGTCTGCACCTCTTACCCCAGCGCTTGCAGCCATACCTTGTTACCCGTCTACGCTTATTGTTAGAAGGCGCATTGTAGCTCTATTGGCGAGCTGCAACAGTGCGCCGGTTGGTCGAATTGATACGGAAACCGCCACGTCACTGTGCCCTGCGCACAGGTTGGGGTACCATGCCGCCCGATTTGGCCCCTTCTGGGCTGTTTAACTACCTGTCAGGACCGGAAAAAGGAACAAACCATGCCCCTGTCCAACATCGGCAACCTGTTCGGCCGCTCGCCGATCAAACCGATCAAAGAGCATATGGCGACCGCCCATGAGGCGTCAGCGGATCTGGTGCCCTTCTTTAAAGCCCTCGTGAACGAGGACTTGGCGACCGCCAAAACCGTCCAAGAGCGTATCTCCGCCAGCGAGAGCCGCGCCGATGACATCAAGAGAGACCTGCGCCTACACCTGCCAGACAGCCTGTTTATGCCGGTATCCCGTACCGACCTGCTGGAACTACTGCATGTGCAGGACAAGGTAGCCAACACCGCTCAGGACATTGCCGGCCTCGCGGTAGGCCGCCAAATGCGGATTCCCGCACCGCTGAAGGCGTTGATGTGTACCTTCGTAGAAAGCGCCGTAGCCGCGTCCGCGCAGGCACTGACCGCCATCAACGAGCTGGACGAACTGCTGGAATCCGGCTTTTCCGGCCGCGAAGTCGACATTGCCCAGCGCATGATCGAAGAACTGGATGAGCTGGAGCGCAAGTCCGACAAATTAGAAGTAGAAGTGCGTGCCGCACTTTTCGACATCGAAAAAGACCTGCCACCGGTGGATGTGATTTTCCTGTATCGGGTAATCGAAGAAATTGGTGAGCTGGCAGATGAAGCCCACGGTGTGGGCAACCGATTGCAGCTACTGCTGGCGCGATAACGGGGAGAGAAAACGTGGAAATTATCGCTCAATACGGCCATATCTTTCTGATAATGGCCTGTGTATTCGGATTCTTCATGGCCTGGGGTGTGGGCGCCAATGACGTGGCCAATGCCATGGGCACCTCCGTAGGCTCCCGCGCGCTGACCATCAAACAGGCGATCATTATCGCCATGATCTTCGAGTTCGCCGGCGCCTACTTGGCCGGCGGCGAAGTGACCTCGACGATTCGCAAAGGCATCATCGACCCGGACTTGTTTAACGACACCCCGGAACTGCTGGTATACGGCATGCTCTCTGCACTGCTGGCCGCCGGTACCTGGCTGCTGATCGCGAGTATTCTGGGATGGCCGGTGTCCACCACCCACTCCATTGTCGGCGCCATTGTCGGCTTCTCCGCAGTGGGTATCTCTGTGGATGCGGTGGCCTGGGGCAAGGTGGGCAGCATCGTCGCCAGCTGGGTAGTATCCCCGGTACTAGCGGGCACTATTTCGTTCATGCTGTTCCGCAGTGTGCAGCGCCTGATTCTCAATACCGAAGACCCGTTCAACAACGCCAAGCGCTACATCCCCATCTACATGTTTGCCGTGGGCTGGATGATTTCCATGGTGACCCTCACCAAGGGTCTCAAGCATGTATTTAAAGATGCCAACATCAGCCTCGCCTTCTGGCAGGACGCCCTGATCGCCGCCGTCATGGGACTGGTCGTGATGGCTATTGGCGTGGTCATGCTGAAACGCGTGAAGCGCGACCCGGAAGCCGAGAAAGAAAATCGCTTTGCCAGTGTTGAGCGTGTTTTCGCCATCCTGATGATCTTCACCGCCTGTGCCATGGCATTTGCCCACGGCTCCAACGACGTGGCTAATGCCGTTGGTCCGCTGGCTGCGGTAGTAAACACGGTTCAGCAAGGCGCGGTCACTGCGAAGGCGGTCATGCCACCGTGGATCCTGTTGCTGGGTGGCGCCGGTATCGTAGTCGGCCTCGCCACTTATGGCTTCAAGGTTATGGCGACTATTGGCCGCAAGATTACCGAGCTGACCCCGAGCCGTGGCTTCGCCGCCGAGCTGGGTGCAGCTGCCACCGTGGTACTGGCTTCCGGTACCGGCCTGCCCATTTCCACCACCCACACCCTCGTGGGTGCGGTACTCGGGGTTGGCCTGGCGCGCGGCATCGGCGCACTGAATCTGCGTATGATCACCACTATCGCCGCCTCCTGGGTAATCACCCTGCCGGCGGGCGCCGGCCTGGCGATCCTGTTCTTCTTCTTCTTCAAAGGCGTATTCGGCTGATAGCTAGCAGTTTGTAAAAGCCGACTGGTAATAGAATTTACCGGTAACGTCTGATAAAAAAGGGGGAGCCAATTGGCTCCCCCTTTTTTATGCTGGCAATGTGAGAAGGACCCTCCAATGCAACTGCCCATCTATCAGGCCGACGCCTTTACCTCGAAACTCTTCCAAGGCAATCCTGCCGCGTACATCCCGCTCACCCGCTGGCTCGATGACCAGCTTATGCAGCAGATCGCCGCAGAAAATAATCTCGCCGAAACTGCCTTCACCGTCGCGGCCGGCAATGGCTTTGAGCTGCGCTGGTTCACACCGGGAGAGGAAGTGCCCCTGTGCGGTCACGCCACTCTGGTCACCGCCCACCTGCTGTGGACAGAGCTCGGTTTCACCGATGATGAGATTCATTTCTTCACCCAAAGCGGCGAATTGATCGTACGCCGGGATGGAGAGCGCCTGGCACTCGATTTTCCCGCCCAGATAAACCACCCCATTTCACAGGACGATGAGTACACCCAGGCACTCGGCGTTAGCCCAATAGGCGCCTTCGAGGTTACCGGTTCCGATGACCAGCTACTGCTGGAATTTGCCGCAGCTGAACAGGTCGCCGCACTATCTCCGGATATGCGTGCAGTTGCCCGGCTACCGTATAAGGGCCTGATCTGTACCGCTCCCGGCGACAGTTATGCTTGTGACTTCGTCAGCCGCTTTTTCGCGCCCGCAATCGGTATCGATGAAGATCCCGTTACCGGTTCCGCACATACGCGGCTGGTGCCGTTCTGGGCGCAAAAGCTGGATAAAACCCTTTTGAGAGCAAGGCAGATTTCCTCACGCGGCGGGGAACTGGAATGCGAGCTAATCGGTGATCGAGTAATTATGCGTGGAGGCGCTGTCACTTATCTGCGCGGTCAAATCACCATCTAACCGTCGGGTGGGTCCATATGCTCATTTGGGCCCACCTGACTGACGAACAATTAGTGCCGACCGGAATCGGTGGAAGGAACCTCACCAATAGTGATAGTGCAAACGCGCATTGTTTTGCGGCCCATGAATTTGCCAGATCAGCTCAATCTCGTCCGCGTGCAAAATGAGATCTGCGGTATAGATATCCTCACCATACCGATGTTCATTTTGATGACGAAAACCGTGCGCGGTAGCCGGAGTGAAATCAAACAACAAACAGGGCCAGCCATCCCGCAAATGCTCCAAGCGTACAAAGTTAACGCATCGGGTCCAACGATAGCGATGTTGCAGAGCAACGTCCCATCCCTCGACATCCTTATCCGCACGCTTCATCTGCTCGGTAAACAGGCTATGCGCGCCATAACTGGAGACCTCCACCTCTCCACGTCCATGGTTGCGCCAATCCGTCTTCGAACCGAGACCACTGCTCGCGTTGAAGCTGAATTCATGCACCCTAGACAACCGCGCGCAAAGCTTCGCCAGTGCCACAAGCCCTGTGTTATCCACACCCTGAATCACGATTTTTTACCCTGTGCATAACCCGATGTTGTTCAACCTGCTGCTTTCAGAGGGTAAACATCCTTAATTGAGTCTATGTCATCGCGGGAATACCGCAGGAAATACGGTATATTGTGTCAAACACCCATGTAACTGCCGAATTACTCAAAACGTGAACACCGAAACCACCACTCTCAACTGGTTCAGAAATGCCGCGCCCTATATCAATGATTTGCGCGGACGAACCCTGGTGGTCGCGATTCCCGGCGAAGGGTTTGCCGATGAGAACTTTCGCAACCTGGTGCACGACCTGACGCTGCTGATCAGTCTCGGGGTAAAGCTGGTACTGGTGCACGGTGCACGCATTCAGGTAAATAGTGCGCTGCAACAAGCGGGGATCAAGAGCCATTTTCTTGGTAATACACGTATTACTGACCGTGAAACCCTGGAGGTTATCAAAGCCGTCGTCGGCAAACTGCGGCTCGAAATCGAGGCTGCTTTTTCTCAGGGCCTGCCCGATTCACCCATGGCGGGTGCCGCGCTAAAAGTCATTTCCGGAAACTTTGTCACCGCGCGTCCGGTAGGGGTAATTGACGGCACCGATATGCGCTGGACCGGGCAGGTACGCCGCATCGACGAACAGGCCATCGCGCGTGCGTTGCAAGACAACTCCCTGGTACTGCTATCCCCCTTTGGTACATCGCTTACCGGTGAACTGTTTAACCTGAACTATCTGGATCTTGCCACCGAGGCCGCCAAGGCCCTGCAGGCTGAGAAGCTGATCCTGTTCCGCGACCTGCCACAGTTGGAAATTGAGGGTGATCCGGTACACGACCTCAGTATTCATCAGGCCGAGTATGTCGCAGAAAAAGCCAGCAGCGAAACCCTGACCTGCGCGATTGCCGCATGCAGCGCCGGCACGCAGCGGGTCCATCTGCTGAGTTATGCCGACAATGGTGCCCTGCTGGAGGAATTGTTCAGCCGTGAGGGTACCGGCACCATGATTTACCGGGACCGTTACGAAGTGATTCGGCGTGCGCGCATTCACGACGTCGGCGGTATTCTTGGACTGATCCGCCCACTGGAAAAACAGGGGGTACTGGTGCGGCGCTCACGGGAAAAGCTGGAAGCGGAGATCGACCATTTCACCCTCGTGGAGGTAGACGGTACCCCGGTGGCCTGTGCGGCGCTCTACCCCATCCTTGACGATGAGGGCGACACCATCGCCGCGGAAGTTGCTTGCGTGGCCATTCATCCGGAATTCCGTGGCGGCGGCCGCGGCGCCAAATTAATGCAGCATCTCGAACGCCAGGCCCGCGCACTGGACCTGTCGGAAATCTACGTGCTCACCACGCAAACCGAGCACTGGTTTATTGAGCGCGGGTTTACCCAGGTGGACGTTTCCCAATTGCCTACCAGTCGTAAATCGCTCTACAACATACAGCGAAATTCACGCGTTTTATGCAAACGGCTCGACGCGCAATAAATTTGCCTGTCGACACGGAAAGAACGGATGACTCTTTCGCCCGATTGGCATAGATTTACGAACCGCGCACAACGCCTCCCATTTTGCTAATCTGTGGCGCTGCCGGGCACGCCAGCCCTGCCCGCGCTTCACGCAATCTATCCACAAAAGATCACGTTTAACCGTCACGTAAAAGTAGCCCTATGCCTCAGTACCGCTCACGCACCTCCACCGCTGGCCGCAATATGGCCGGCGCCCGCGCCCTGTGGCGCGCCACCGGCATGAAGGATGAAGATTTCCACAAGCCCATTATTGCCGTGGCCAACTCCTTCACCCAGTTCGTGCCCGGGCATGTACACCTGAAGGATATGGGGCAGCTCGTCGCACGGGAAATTGAGAAAGCGGGCGGTGTCGCCAAGGAATTCAACACCATTGCGGTGGATGACGGTATCGCCATGGGCCACGACGGCATGCTCTACAGCTTGCCGAGCCGCGAAATCATTGCCGACTCCGTGGAGTACATGGTCAACGCGCACTGCGCCGACGCATTGGTGTGTATCTCTAACTGCGACAAGATCACCCCCGGGATGCTGATGGCGGCCATGCGCCTGAACATTCCAGTGATTTTCGTCTCCGGCGGCCCAATGGAAGCCGGCAAGACCAAGCTCGCCGACCACAAGCTGGACCTCGTTGATGCGATGGTTATCGCAGCCACCGATTCCGCCACCGACGAGGAAGTTGCGGAGTATGAGCGTTCCGCCTGCCCTACCTGTGGCTCCTGCTCCGGTATGTTTACCGCCAACTCTATGAACTGCCTGACCGAGGCCCTGGGCCTGTCCCTGCCCGGTAATGGCACCACGCTCGCCACCCACGCGGACCGCGAGCAGCTGTTCCTGCGCGCCGGCCGGGAAATCGTTAGCCTGGCGAAGCGCTACTACGAGCAAGACAACGAATCCGCTCTGCCGCGCACCATTGCCAATCGCGCGGCATTTACCAATGCCATGGCCCTCGACATCGCCATGGGCGGATCCACCAATACCATTTTGCACCTGCTGGCGGCGGCGCTGGAAGGCGAGGTCGACTTTACCCTGGCAGACATCGATCGCCTGTCCCGCAAGATTCCGCAGCTGTGTAAAGTGGCCCCCAACACCCAGAAATATCATATCGAAGACGTGCACCGCGCCGGTGGTGTAATGTCGATTCTCGGCGAATTGGAAGCCGGCGGATTGATCGATGCCAGCCTGCCTACCGTGCACAGCAAGTCCTTCAAGGACGCACTGGAAGAGTGGGACATCCGTCGTACCGATAACCCAGACGTACACAAATTCTTTCGCGCTGGCCCGGCAGGTATTCCAACCCAGCAGGCGTTCAGTCAGGACTGCCGCTGGAACAACCTGGACGGCGACCGCGAACAGGGATGCATCCGTTCTGTCGAGCACGCCTACTCTTCCGAAGGTGGCCTGGCCGTACTTTTCGGTAACCTCGCTCCGGACGGCTGCGTGGTGAAGACTTCCGGCGTAGAAGAGGAACTCTGGCAGTTCGAAGGCCCCGCGCACGTGGTAGAAAGCCAGGAAGATGCCGTTGCGCATATTCTGGAAGGCAAGGTGAAAGAAGGCGAAGCGGTGATCGTGCGCTACGAGGGGCCGAAAGGGGGCCCAGGTATGCAGGAAATGCTGTATCCCACCAGCTACCTTAAATCCAAAGGTCTAGGTCAATCCTGCGCATTGATTACCGATGGCCGTTTCTCCGGCGGCACTTCCGGCCTGTCGATCGGCCACGTCTCTCCAGAAGCTGCTGGCGGCGGCAATATAGGGCTGGTGCAAGACGGCGACCTGGTGCGCATCGATATTCCAAAGCGCTTGATCGAAGTGGATATTCCGGAAGCGGAATTGCATCGCCGTCGCGAGGCCATGAATGCGAAAGGTACTGAGGGCTGGAAACCCGTGAAGCAACGCCCGCGTAAAGTTAGCCGTGCATTGAAAGCCTATGCCCTGCTGGCCACCAGTGCCGACAAGGGCGCGGTGCGAGAAATCGACTGATTGCTGAAAGCGGAATCTAATGACACCGCAAATAAAAAGGGGCGCACAGCGCCCCTTTTTATTTTTCACCTCAACCGGCTGGTTTCACGCTCTCTTCCTCCCGCCAGTCCGCAAACGTTTCCAACAAAAAATCGATCGCGGCACGCACCCGCAAAGACAGGTGTCGATGATCGCGGTATACCAGCCAGGTATTCGGACCCTGCGCCCAGTAGCCCTCCAGCACCGGCTTCAGGGTGCCGTCATGCGCGGCTTCGCCAAAACTCGAGCCTGGTAAATACGCGATACCCAGTCCCGTCTGGCAGGCGGCCACCACACTGCGCCCACTGTTGGAGCGCCACCGCCCCGACACACGCACCTCCGTGTCTCCAGCCTCCTCACGAAAACGCCAGCGATCACTGTTGGCAATAATACAGTGATGGTAAGCCAGATCCTGCGGTCGTTGCGGTGTGCCGTGGGTCACCAGATATTCCGGACTGGCCATGCATACTAAAGCGCGCGTAACCAGAGGGCGCGCGATGAGTTGTGAGTCCTGCATATCGCCGTAACGCACGGCCAGATCAAACCCCTCTTCAACGAAATTTACCAGCCGGCTATTGAAGTCGATCTCCACCTGCAACGCAGGGTGCACTAACGCAAATCGCATAAGCGCAGGCGCCACGTAACGTTCGGCGAACTCACCGGCCGCAGACACACGCAAACGCCCCTCCAGGGCACCACGCTCACGCCCGATCTGCTCTTCCACGGCCTCGAGGCCGTTCATCAGATCCCGGCACTCGTGGTAATACTGCCGACCGGCTTCAGTCAGACGAACAATTCGGGTACTGCGCGCGACCAATGACACTCCGAGCCGCTCTTCCAGTGCCTTTACCCTGCGCGACACATGCGAAGTAGAGACGCCCAGCTGGCGTGCGGCCTTAGAAAACCCATGGGTCTCTGCCACCGCAAGAAACTCCGGTAGGCCATCCAATTGCGCCATTGTTGCACCTCAGCAATAAAGATTTCCAAATTTGCAGGATTATCCCACACCAGTGAAAGGCCTAGTATGTGCCCATTCCAACAGAGGAGTGAAAACGATGACAAAAATCCTGGTGATTGTGACCAACAGTGCCAAGTTAGGTGATGCGGAAGATAACGGCACCTATGCGCCAGAATTAACCCACGCGCTGCGTGAATTTAACGATGCAGGCTTTTCTTACGATCTCGCCTCTATCCAGGGCGGTGAAGCACCAATCTACGGTACTGACATGGATGATCCGGTGAACACCACGATGCTGGCCGATGGCGGTCTACTGTCGGCGATGGCCAATACCAAACGGCTTGCGGACGTCAATGCAGACGACTACCACGGAGTATTCTATCCAGGTGGATTCGGCTTGCTTAACGACCTCGCTCACGACAAGGCCGCTGCCGCGATCACCGCAGCCCGCTATGACGCCGGCGCCGTAGTAGGAGCCGTGTGCCACGGACCCGCCGGCCTGCTCGAAGTGACCCTGGCCAACGGCAGCAACATCATGAGCGGTAAAACGGTAACGTGCTTTACCCGCCGTGAAGAGGAAGAGTTCGGGACCATCGACCAAATTCCATTTGTGTTGCAGGATGCGATCAGCAGCAAGGCCGGCCAATTTCACGAGGTAGACCCCTGGGGCGAAAATATATTGGTGCATGAGCGCCTGGTTACCGGGCAAAATCCTGCATCCGCCGGTGGCGTTGGTCAGGCGATGGTAAAACTACTGAAGAGTTAACCACGCAATCATTTCAGCAATCAGCGTAACCTCCCGCCACCTGAGTAGCGGGAGGTTACTATTGCTACTCCGTTAAGTTAGTCCGCCAGCTTGTACGAGATTCGGTTGCGAACACCGTGTTTTTCGACCGGTTTACCATCCACTACCGTGGGGCGATATTTGAACCGTTCTACGGCCTTTAGCGCGGATTGATTGAACACATCCGTTGGCGCGCCCGTCGCATCGTAGCCTCCAACCACCGAAGGATTTTTCACCGATCCATTTTTGCTAATGGTGAACTCCACTACGACATAGCCCTCCAAACCTTTTGCGATCGCCCTGCGTGGATAACGCGGCGCCGGCTTGTAGATCGGCATCGGGTCAGCAGTCACAATTGAGGTATCGACTTTTGTGCCGGTAGTCGTTGGCGACTGAAACACGATCGGCATATCGCCGGGTTCTACCGTGTGGTCCACCGTTGATGGCGTCATCGGCGGCGGCAGCTCCTGCGGCTTGGTGACACGCGTTTCGCGAATAACCGTCGGTTTCATCTCCGGCATATGAATGGGAGCAATGGTTGGCAGAATTTCTGCCGGGGGTTCTTGCAGGTCGGTCGCGATAAGCTGCGACATACCAAGCAACAGCAGGCCGGTAACCCCCAAGGCCATTGCGCCATTACGCAGGAAGACGATTGATGTGGTCGCAGAACGAATCGGTATCGACTGAAGGGACGTGGAATTAAGCGGATAAGCCAGTTCCATAACACCTCTCCTTTTTATTTTCGGGTGTTGTTTAAATTGCAGCGCCAAATCACTACGGCGCGGCGATGGAAAAAGCTGATCAGCTATTTACAGGTTTAGTTGAATCTGACGAAATTGCAAATAATTCGCATTTATTGGTCAAAAAATGCGCCAGCGCCTTCTAGCCTGTGTCTCATATTAGATACGCGTATTAGATAGGCGTATTAGATAGACGCACAAAAAAAGGCCGCACAGTGTGCGGCCTTTTTGTGGAGAAAAACTCTGGAGATAATCGAAATTACATCGCCAACTGTTCTTCCCGTTTCTTCTCAGTTTCTACAAAAGAGATCCACTGTTTGGCGAACTTTTCAGAACGCTTGTCCTTCAGTGCTTTCTTGAAGTTACTGAGAGAAGCATCGTACTTTTTCAGATTGGCATTCGCCATACCCAGTACGATGAAGAGCTGATCCTCGCGTTTGATACCGCCCTTCTTCAGCGCCTTACTACCCATGTCCAGTGCTTGCTGGTTCTTGTCCAGGTCCAGGTAAATACCCGCGAGACGCGAGTAGATTTCACCCTTGTCAGACAAGCTGGCAGCCGCTTCCAATTCTGGAATGGACTTCTGCAGTTCCTGAGCCATCTGGTAGGCCTGCGCCAGGGTTTCAAGGTTCTTGGAGGTACGCTCGATCTTCTTCTCGCTCATACCTTTGTCGATTACCTTGGCGCCTTTGTACGGCATTTCGGCACCCATAAAGAGATAAGCCATGTTCAACAGCTCTTTCTCTTTCTGCAAGGCACCGGCAATGTAAGCAGCTTCCATCATGTGAAGCATATCGTCTTCACGCTTCAGCTCACCATACATGCCCGCCAGCTGCTTGTAGTACTCACCTTTCGGGTAGTGCTTAACCAGCTCTTCCAGAACGTCGGCCACCTGCTTGTAGTTGTTCTTGTCGTAATACAAGAAACGCTGCAGGCCGTACCAGTTTTCCTTGGGCACCTTGCCTTCTTTTTTGTACATAGACACAGCCTGATTGATATCAGACAGCGCCTTGGCGTTGTCACCCAGCTGGTAGTAAGCCTGGGAACGCAGCGCGTAGGAGTCCGCGTTGACGTTATCCGCTACCTTGAACCAGCGGTTCAGGTAGGTGATCGCCTGCTTGTAGTCCTCGGTTACGAAGTACAGCTGGGCAATGGTCAGCAAGGTACCTACTTCCAGCGCCACCGGCAGGTTTTCTTCACCCTGCTCCAGCACTTTCTTGTAGTAGGAAATCGCCTGCGGGTACTTCTCCATGCTGTAGTAAACAAAGCCGTAGAAGTAGTACATCTGTGCGGTTTCATAACCGTTCAGCTTGGACTTACCCGCTTCCATCTCACGCAGGGCGGCCAGGGCTGCCGGCCAGTTCTGCGCGTCCGCGGCTTCCTGGGCCTTGCCGAGGTACTTAAACGCACTCTCACGCATCGCCGGAGTTTTGCGGGTTTTCTTCTCGCTCTGCGCTTCCGCCTGGGCAAAAGAAGCAGAGACACCCACAGCCTCCAGCACAGTTACGCTAACCGCAGGCGCCAGGACCAGGGGCAGCGCTACGGATGTGCGCAGGACAAGCCGGGAAAGGCTCTTTGTCACGGTCGTCATATTCATATGCGTCCCCTATTAGTTCTTGGCCAGGTTGAAGCTGATTTTGGTTTTAACACCAGGTACTTCAATCGGCTCGCCATCAACAACCCGCGGCTTGTACTTGTACTTCAGCGCAGACTTAACCGCAGCACGATTGAAAATCGTGGTGGGTTTACCGTCCAGGGTGAAAGCTTCCACAACGCGTGGGTCACGTACAGAACCGTTCTTGGTTACCGTGTACTCGACAACCACCCAGCCCTCGATGCCACGCTGAAGCGCGCGACGGGGATACTGCGGCTGTACCTTTACGATCGGCAGGTAGTCACCTTCGGAAGCGAAGCCACCAATACCACCCACTTGCAGGTTGGCGTTGGCCGCAGGTGCAGACATGTTCAGGGCATTGTCTACATCCGGCTGGTCAAACTCCGGCTCCGGCATATCGGGCGGCGGCTGCTCCGGCTCGTCGGGCTTATCCGGCTTGCTGGTGTCGTATTGGGTTTCGATCTGGGTATCCGGCATGACGACGTCTGCAACCTTGATCGGCTCTTCCTCATCGGGAGCCTTCATGTTTGCTTCGATCAGCGCATGCATGGTGAAGATCAGGGCAATGGTGGTGACTACTGCCAACGCACCCGCCCCTAATAGTCTTACCGGGTTCATAGCTGTTAACTCTTCTCTGTAGCGACCGACACTTTATCGATTCCGATTTTTCTGGCCGCATCCGCGATCAGGGCAACCTTCTCGATGCTCGCCTTTTTATCGGGCTGAATCACCAACCACCCCTTGGGGTTTTCCGCGTAGAGACGTTCCAGAGTGTTTTTCACCAGGCGGTCATCTACCTTCTCTTTGGCGATCCAGATTTCATTGTTGTCGTTAATCGCTACCAGAATCGAGGCGGCTCTGAGATCAGCGGTTGTCGCTTCCGGCTTAATTACATCGACACCCGGCTCCTTAATAAAGGTCGCGGTGACGATGAAGAAGATCAGCATAATGAACACCACGTCCAGCATGGGCGTGAGGTCAATCGCTTGTCCTTCTTCTTCAGCCGTATTCTTTTTTCTGCTCATTGCAACTCTCTCTAGCGAAATGCTAATAGCGAGATTTGGCCCGGAGCCTTCATCGCACTGCGTACGAATGAAAGCCCACTCGTTGGCTAAACCTTCTCGGCTGCCAGAGCGGCTTACGCCACCCGGGCAACGCTATTGTGGTGCCTTAGTGATCCATCGTCAGATGGTCTTCCAGCAGCTGGGTTTCACGTTCCGCGGTACGGGTGATGTAAGTGTTAGCAAATACCCCAGACAGTGCGGTTACCATGCCGGCCATCGTCGGGATGGTCGCCATGGATACACCACTGGCCATTTGCTTTGCATCACCACCGCCGGTAATCGCGAGAACTTCGAACACGTTGATCATGCCCCAAACGGTGCCCAGCAGGCCGAACAACGGCGCAAGGGCAACACAAGTTTGAATCATGTCCATATTGCTCTGAATCTTCTCGGATACCCGGGAAACCAGTGCGTAGCGGATCTGGTGGGCATTCCAGGATTTACGCTCGGGGCGTGCCTCCCAGGTGTCCACGGCGCCCTGAACATCGTGCTTCAGGCCACCCTTGAAGTAGAAGAACCGCTCGAAAATCAGCGTCCACATAAAGAAGGTCAGGCCGGCGATCAGGAGTAGTACTGGCCCGCCCGACGCCATAAAGGCGACAACGGCGGCCCATGCGTCATTCAATGCGTGCATGTTGCCGCCTCCTCTTACTTACGCTCAGCGTTTTCTGCCACGATACCGGCACTACGCTCGTCCAGGATGTGCAGGATACGCTTGGCGCGGCCGTTCACGATGGTGTGCAGCAGTACAGTCGGGATCGCAACACACAGACCCAGAACGGTGGTAATCAGTGCAGAGGAAATACCGCCAGCCATCGCTTTAGGATCGCCTGCGCCGAAGATGGTGATCGCCTGGAAGGTGATGATCATACCGGTAACGGTACCCAGCAGACCCAGCAGCGGGGCTACCATGGCGATGATCTTCAGCAGGTTCAGGCCGGATTCGATGGCCGGACGCTCTTTCAGCACCGCTTCTTCCATCTTCAGTTCCAGAGTTTCACCGTCAACGCCTTTGTTCTCTTCCGCCACGGACAGAACACGACCCAGCGGGTTGTTGGTGTTCGGGGTAGAGGAGCGCAGCTGGGCGTTAACCTTAGCGTTTACGCCAGACAGCACGATCAGACGCCAGATAGCCAGCAGCACCGCAACGACACCAACACCGGTGATGATGTAGCCAACGATGCCACCCTGGTGCCAGCGCTCAGCGAGGCTCGGGCTTGCGATCAGCGCTTTCAGCAGGGAACCGCCGGTAGGACCAGTGGGGTCAACACCGAACGGAGAGAAACCGCTGCTCGCGCCTTGCAGGTCAGCTGCCATGCTCTGGAATTTGCCGCTTGGCTGACGAATCAGCTCGGCCAGCTTCTGGTTGTCGTTCATTTCCAGGTACTTGCCGTTGGAAACGATGTTGAAGTTACCTACACGGACAACTTCCTGATCAACCTGTTCGCCGTCTGGCAGGATCACGGTGGTGTTGAACTTAACAACCTTACCGGCTTCCACGGTCTCGCGCTGCATTTCGTACCACAGACGCTCGATTTCCTGGATGGTCGGCAGTTTGGTCGCAGAGTTCATTTTGTCGATCAGCTGATCGAGGAACTCGGCACGGCCCGGGTACTGCGCAGAAACCAGAGAGGTATCCATATTCGCACGCAGGTCGCCCGCGGTAGAGGTCAGGTGGCCGAACAGCTCTTTCAGGGAGCCCAGACGCTCGTCCAGCTGCTGGCGCTTCTGCTGAACCAGCAGTTCCTGCTCTTCATACTTCTTTTCCAGCGCCGCAGAGCGGGCTTCTTCAGAAGTACGGGTGTTCTCAGCCTGACGCAGCAGAGAGCCCTGGTTGGCTTTCTGGCGACGGAAGTCGGCTTCGCGCTTTTTGTGCTCAGCAGATTCAGCAACCTTGGAGCCCTGTACCATCTTCAGCAGCTGGTCCAGGTTAGAAGCTTTGTCCTGTGCAACAGCAGAAACGCTGAACAGGCCAGCGGCTGCAACCGCTAGTACGCGCTTGGCGATAGAGATTTTCATTGTGCAGCCTCCGGAGCCGGGATCGGCATAGTCATGATTGCTTGAGTGGCCTGCTTCTTGGCGATCTTCAGACCTTCCATGATCGCGCGGCGGTAGTCACCGGAATCGATCTCAACCCAAGCTTTCTGCTCTTTGTCATAGGCCAGGGAGATTTTGGAGTCGGTAGTCTGAGCGACCAGAGCAATACGACCGATCTGCAGTACGTTTACTTCGCGGTCCTGACCGTTCACGTTCAGGGTGTCGCCGTAGCTGTCGATCTTACGCGCGTATTCGGATTCGAAGTTGTAAAGTTCCAGCACCTGACGGAATTTCTCCGCTACAGTGATATCGGAACGGTCCATATTGTTCTTAACCGCTTCCAGGTTGGCTTTACGATCAGCCAGCTTGAAGGGTGCGTCCAGTTCGATGAACTGCTCCAGGCCGTCCAGCATGCGCAGGATTAGCGGCTGAATCTGACGCTCAATAACAGTTACTTGATCGATGGACTCGTCGAGGTCATTGATCACGGTCAACTGGTTAGCCAGCTGCTTTTCGAGCTGACGGTTGTATACACGCAGACCGTCGATCTCTTTGTTTACTACTTTGAACTGCTGAAGCAGGTCAGAGGTTTCCTGAGCGATCTTGTCGATGCGCTTTTGAGATGCAGTTGCGGCGGCAGTTTTCTGCTGGCCAACCTTTAGAACGGTGTCGATTGTATCCGCAGTGGCTACGCTACCGTACAGTGCGCCGGCAGACAGCGCAGTGGTCAGCGCCACAGCCATGAATCGCTTGGTTTTCATTAGACCCCCCAGTGGGTTCAATATTTCACAACATGGTCGCGATGGATTAGCTGCCACAACGCGGTAGTTTATTGGTTTGAAGACAGCTAAGAGCCGCACATTGTAAACAGCCGATTTGATTATTCAAATGCCGATTGACTACGTCGGCCCGCCTGTGTAGCACGGTAACACCCGGGTAACACCCGCGGGGTTGATGCACACATTTGCAGCTATTTACTCTGTACAACATTTAACCAAATCTACCCGAAAGAGTGTTTTTTGGTCAAATTGTATTTAAATAAACCTGTCGTACTGGACTAAGCAGTAGTTGTATTCATCCCGTTCCGAGGCCGGGTAACAGTCCCGGGAGGCCTCTTTCCAGGTGTTATCAATATTCGGGAAGAACGCGTCCCCGTCGACTTCAGCATCCACCTCCGTCACATACAGGCGCTGGGCAAGCGGCAGAGCCTGGCGGTAGATCTCAGCCCCACCAATGACCATCAACTCACTCGCCCCCGCCTGCTGTGCAGCGGTTTCTGCCAGAGCGATAGCCGCTTCCAGCGAGGAAACCACCTCTACACCATCAGCGCGCCACGCGCTGTTGCGGGTGATAACAATATTCTGCCGACCGGGCAGCGGGCGCCCGATGGATTCGAAGGTCTTGCGCCCCATCACTACAGGCTTGCCCAGGGTGGTGCGCTTGAAAAACTGCAGGTCCCCAGAGATACTCCAAGGCAGGGTGTTCTCGCGGCCGATAGCGCCGTTGCGCGCCATCGCCACGATCATGGCAATAGGGGTCTTTGACTCCGCCATCACACCGCCACCGGCGCGGGAATATGGGGATAGGCCTCGTAGCCCTTCAGCTCAAAGTCCTCAAAACGGAACTCAAAAAGGTCCTTCACCTCTGGATTCAGCACCATTTGCGGCTTCGGCAAGGGCTGACGGGAAAGCTGCTCTTCTACCTGCTCCGAATGGTTGGAATACAGGTGCGCATCACCAAAAGTGTGAACAAAGTCACCGGGCTGCAGGCCACAGACCTGGGCCAGCATCAGCGTAAGCAAGCTGTAGGAGGCAATATTGAACGGTACGCCGAGGAAAATATCGGCACTGCGTTGGTACAGCTGACAGGACAACTTGCCGTCCGCCACATAGAACTGAAACAGCGCGTGACAGGGGGCCAGCGCCATTTTGCCGGCCTCTGCATTCGCGCTCGGCGAAACCCCTTCATCGGGCAAATCGGAGGGATTCCAGGCACTGACGATGAGACGACGGGAATCCGGACGAGTCTTTAGCTGCTGCACCAGATCTTTGATCTGGTCGATATGCCGTCCGTCCGCGGTGGGCCAGGAGCGCCACTGGTAACCGTACACCGGCCCCAAATCACCCTCTTCGGTGGCCCATTCATCCCAGATACGCACCCCATTGTCCTTCAGGTAACCGATGCTGGTATCGCCTTTCAGGAACCACAGCAGCTCGTGAATGATGGAGCGCAAGTGGCACTTTTTGGTGGTGACCAGCGGAAAACCTTCCGACAGGTCAAAGCGCATCTGATAACCGAATACACTGCGGGTGCCTGTACCGGTGCGGTCGCTCTTCAGCGTGCCGTTGTCGCGCACATGGCGCATCAATTCGAGATATTGTTTCATCTAATTGCGTATTCTTAAAATCACTTACTTGGCAGCGCTTCTTTTCAGTTTCGCGCCGCCTTTACTCTTGGCGCTATCGCCCTTGGACTTACTGTCGCCATCCTCACCCTGACCACGCCCTTCTGGCAGCGGCTGGGTGCGGTAGCTCCACACCAGGATGATGATACCGGCCGCGATCATCGGCAGGCATAGCAGCTGGCCGCGCGTCATCCATCCGAACATCACCTCGATGCCGACATCCGGCTGGCGCACAAACTCCACCAGGAAGCGGAAAACGCCATACAGCAGGACAAACAGGCCGCCGACCGCCAGGCGCGGACGCGGCTTGCTGGAATAGATCCACAGCACTACGAACAGTACCAACCCTTCGAGGAAGGCCTGATAGAGCTGAGAAGGGTGTCGCACCAGCAACTCCGGGTCGCGAGGGAACACCATTCCCCAAGGGCCGTCCGTTTCACGCCCCCACAGTTCCTGGCCGATAAAGTTGCCCAAACGCCCGAGGCCAAGGCCAATCGGGACCAGTGGGGCAACAAAGTCGATCAGCGCCGGGAAGGTTGTACCGATCTTGCGCGCATAAATAGTGGCAGCCAGCATCACGCCGATCAGCCCGCCATGGAAGCTCATCCCCCCTTCCCACACCTTGAACAGGCTAAGCGGGTGGGCCAGCAACTCGCTGAAGTTGTAAAAGAACATGTATCCGAGGCGACCGCCGACCACCACACCGATGGCGCAGAATAGGATCAGATCCTCTACTTCTGACTTGATCACCGGCGACCAGGGCTTCTGCGCCCGACGCATGGCAAGCCACCAGGCGGCAGCGAAGCCTGCAAGATACATCAGGCCATACCAGTGAATCTGCAGCGGCCCAATGGCCACCGCAACGGGATCGATCTCGGGGTACGTCAGCATGCTGAAACCGCGGTTATGAAAAGTGGGCGTTATTATGGTTGGAAACCTATTGTCAGTAAAAGCCCGGGATTGCCCCGGAGAAGAATTTCCATGTGCCTACTTCTAATCGCTTACCGCCAACACCCCCAGTTCCCACTGATTGTGCTGGCCAATCGGGATGAATTCTATGCTCGCGCCACAGAAACCGCTGCCCCTTGGCGTGACCGAGCGATCACGGCAGGTCGTGACCTGGAGGCAGGCGGGACCTGGCTCGGTGTCGCACCGAACGGACGTGTCGCCGCAGTCACCAATATGCGCGAGCCACAGATACCGGACCCGGCAGAACCGCTGTCGCGCGGTGAGATTCCGGTCAATTTTCTGACTGGCGAGCAAACACCCTGCGCCTTCGCCCAGAGAATCCAGGGGCCACGCTATCGGGGCTTCAATAGCCTGCTGTTCGATGCCAACCTGCTCGACGACGACAGCAACCCGGCTCTGGTGTGCGCCGGCAATCGCCACGAGCCCTTTGCGATTACCGCGGGCGTGCACGGCATCTCCAACGGGGCACCGGATTCCCCCTGGCCCAAGGTCATTCACGGGTGCGCAGCGCTGGCCGAGCTCACCGCAGACTTGCCCAGCACTCTGGATAAGAACAACTTTGTGACCCCGGCACTCAATCTGCTGGCCGACAGCCGCCGGGCACCGTGCGCAGAACTACCCGATACCGGAGTGGGCGAAGCCCTCGAGAGCGCGCTATCGTCAATTTTTGTGCACATCGTCGACGGAGATGTACCTGCCGGGACACCTCTCGCCGCCGGCTACGGTACTCGTGTCAGCTCACTGGTCGCGGTTGACCGCAACGGCGGCATCCAGTTTTGGGAACAGGGTTACGAAAATGGTCAGCGCACTGGCTCCGCACGCCATTTTCGCCTGAATCCACCCACCTCCTAAGGCCACAATCTAAATCGCGCCAGCGACACAAGATTAAATGAATCTAACGCCAAGCAAATTTCGCATTTGTTGCCATACTTAAGTGCACAGGCAAGCGGACGTTGAGATACGCGCAAGTCGTTCTCTCGATTCGCTTTAATAAAAGGAAGGTCGCGCGGGATGCTCGACTCAGGTGCGCTGACGGTGAACACTTTCACCGGTTTTTCGAGGAGAGGCGCGCCGAAGGTTGGGAAGGTATGAACGATCGGGCCCCGGCTTCCGCACTGTAAACCGGCGCCCTGCAGTATCGCTGAGGTACCATGTCATATTTCATTCCAGAGCGTCGCAAACGCAAATCGGCCCTGCCGCTTATTTTTCTCGGCAGCTTGTGCGTGTTTGCCCTCTATTATGCTTTCACTGCCAATCAAGAAACGGTCCCGGTACTGCCGGAAAATGCCGTGCGCCCGCACTTGGTGAACTGGCTGGAGAACAACCCGGACGCCTGGCCCGCTCAGGACCCAATCTTCAATCCAATTGCCGTGCGCCGCATCTACCGCCGCACGGATTACCGCCTGCTGTGGTTTGATAACTACAGTCTCAGCGATACCGCAAACGACCTGCTCAAACAGCTGACCGCGTCTAGCTCGGGCAACCCCAGCAGCATGGTGGATTACCGTTATCACCTGGGTTACTTCGACCGCACCCTGCGCGACACGCCGCAGCGGCTGCAAATGGCCGCGGTACTCGACGTCTTGCTGACCGACGCGTTTATCTCCTATGCGCAGGACACCCAGCTGGACAAGCTGCGCCCCAAAGCGCCGAAGCACCACCCACGTTTACGCTTGCGCGATAAACACATCACCCCGGTCAATGCCACCGAGGGCGGCTTCCAAATGGTAAGCCAGCGTAGTGACACCGACACACTGCTTGACGGACTGCAGCTCGCCAATAACAGCTACAGCAGTCAATCAGGGCGCCAGTATTTCCGCGGCTACAACCGCGGCAGCAAAACGGTGAATCGCTCGCGCTATTACACCCAGCGCTCCTCCCAGGGGCGCCAGGTTTACAGCAGCGGCTCTCGCTACGCGCCTAGCCACAACGCTCGCTACTCCACCCGTAGCTATCCGCGCCCGTACACCTCAAACCGCTCTTATCCGCGTGTAATGCCACGCTTCCGCAGCCTGTCGGATGAAGGCTCAGGCCTGACTCCATCCCATGGCGAAGGCTTGTATGTCGAGGAAAACACCCCGTTTGGCTCCGATGCACAGGCCTTGCGCGAGCAGCTCGCCCGCTACCGTAATATGGCCGCATCCGGCCGCTGGCGTCCGCTGCCCGCCGGGCCGGCGATGACGCTCGGCGCCAAGCACGCGAATGTGATTCACCTGCGTAACATGCTGACGGTGTACGGGGACTATTACGGCTTCGGTGACGATATCAACAGCAAGAAGTTTGACCAGCGCCTGCACAATGCGGTGGTCCGCTTCCAGATCCGTCACGGCCTGAAACCAGATGGCATTGTTGGCAAGCAGACCCGCCAGCGCATGAACATCTCGCCTTCCGCCCGTGCGCGCATTATCGAAACCAATATTCGTCGCCGCGAGAAACTGCCAGCCAACCTGGGCAACCGCTTTATTCAGGTCAATATCCCGGGATATCGCCTGAACTATGTGGAACAGGATCGCGTCAAGCTGTCGATGAATGTGGTGGTGGGTAAGAAGGTCCATCAGACCCCGGAAATCAACACCCGCGTGGCCCGCGTTGTCTTCAACCCCACCTGGACGGTACCGCGCAGTATTCTGGTGAGTGAGATTCTGCCCAAGGCCCGCGCCAACCCGCACGGCATGGAAAATCTGGGTTACCGCGTGGTGAATGGCAGTGGCGAATACCTGCCACTCAACTCCCAGAACCTCAAACGCGCAGCCGCCGGTGGCTTCCTGATGCGCCAGAAAGGCGGTGAGCAGAATATTCTGGGTCGGATCAAGTTCGAGATCCCGAACTCCGACGACATTTATCTGCACGACACCCGCGCCAAGAGCCTGTTCAGCCTGACCGATCGTGACTATAGCCACGGCTGTGTTCGCCTGGAGAAACCCCGCCAGTTGGCCGAGGTACTGCTGCAGGAAGAACCCGGGGATTGGAGTCGCTATCGCATTGAACAACTGACCACCGGCGACGACACCACCGAGGTACGCATGAGCAAGAACGTGAAGGTGTACCTGACCTACTGGACAGCTTGGGTCGATGGCCAGGGGCGCATGCACTTCCGCCCGGACATCTACGGCAAGGACGGCCTCGCCGCAAACCAGTTCTAAGACTTCTCTCACTGCCCATGAAACCGCCGGGTGAAGGAACCACCCGGCACAATTTAGCCCCCTATATTCCTAAACCGCCGGACATCCTCAATCCGCATACCCCAATCGTATTTGCCGCCATTCCGGTCACAAATTACCAATTAATGCACAGCGCTCGCAGATCGCGCGCTGTATTTGATTGGTAATCAGGGGCCAAGCCAGCTGCCCCGGCACAGACAGGGGTCAGCGATGGGCAATAAGTTGGGATATCCAGTCACTTTCAGCGCGGCAATGCTGTTGTCGCTATCCATTGATACGATTGCGCTGGATCAGCCTGCACCAGCAACACCAAACCAGAAGGATCAGACGGAACAGAAGGCCCCCGCGGCCGGCCAAAGTACTCGCGAGCGTTCAACCCCGACAAGTCCCGCAGCCACTGACCAAACCACTTCTTACAGTCCCTACACACCTTACGGCCGCCAGTACGCGTTGATGCGTGAAGAATTGGCGCGCTACCAGTCGCTCAGCACTACCGATAACTGGCAACCGCTGCCTGCGGGGCAGCCGCTGGCGCCTGGGGTGCGTGATGAACGGGTCAAAGCACTGCGCAGCCTGCTGATGCAATACGGCGATTTGACTCTTTCGACCGACATGGCCGCGGCAAACGACAAAACAAAGTCCACAGCGGATCTTTACGACCAACAACTGCGCAAGGGCGTAGAACGCTTCCAGCGCCGGCACGGGCTGCGCGCCGATGGTGTCGTCGATAAACGCACCCGCGACGCACTGAATACGCCGCCTAAAAAACGTCTCGAGACCCTTGAGGCCAATCTGGCACGCTGGCAGCAAACCCCCAAAGATCTGGGGCCGCGCTATCTGGTGGTAAATATTCCGGAATACACCCTGCGCCTGATGGAGAACGAGCAGGAGCAATACCGCATGCGCGTAGTGGTGGGTAAAACCAAGCACCAGACACCGCGCTTGAGCACCCGCATGACCCGGGTAGTATTCAACCCCACTTGGACGGTGCCGCGCAGTATCGCCCTCAAGGAACTGTTACCCAAAGGTGCCGGCACTTTAACGTCCCGGGGCTACCGGCTAGTCAACAATCGCGGCAAAGCTGTGCCCTTCAGCGGCTCCAACCTGCGCGCCCTGCGTCTGGGTGGCGTAGCCCTGCGACAGCGAGGCGGCGAAGGGAACGCCCTCGGACGTTTCAAATTCATCATCCCTAATCAACAAGCCATTTTCCTGCATGACACGCAGAAGAAAGAACTCTTCGGGCGCAACCAGCGCGCCTTTAGCCACGGTTGTGTACGCCTGCAGAAACCGCGGGAGCTGGCGCAAATTGTCCTCGCGGATCAGGGCAAACCCGGCAAGTGGGATCAGGAGCGACTGGCAAGGTTCACCACCGGCAGCCGCACCCGCTCGGTAGAGCTGAACCAGCCAATCCCGGTGCATATTGTCTACTGGACGGCGTGGGTGGATGAGGAAGGCTTACTGAATTTTCGCCCGGATGTTTACCAGCTCGATAAAAACGCCGCAGAGTAATGGTGGGGGGGAGTTAGATGCGCATTAACAAACGCCAAAAGCATACCAAGCCGCCCAACCTCAGCGCCCATGAATGGCACGCGCTGGCGATCATGGGATTTTGTGCCCTGCTGCCCTTGAGCGCACTCGCGCAACAGAGTGCCGGCGAACGCCAAGATAAGACAATTAGCAACGATACGGCCATCGCAAACACTGTCGCGCCCGCTATCGAGTTACCCGAGGCACAAGGCGAGCAACAAAATACATTGCCGCCAGCGGCCACAGTAAACAGAGCCATCGATTTCGCCTCCGCCGCTGAGGCGCTGCGCGAAAAAGCGGTGCGTTACCGCACGCTGGCGCAGCACTGGCAGCCGATTGATGCCGGCACACCCCTGCGCGCCGGAGACCAGGGGCCAAGAGTGGCGCAACTGCGCGCTATTTTGAAATTGTATGGTGACTATCAAGGTCCTCTGGGGCCACTCGCATCCGCCCAGTCTTCCGAAGATCGTTTTGACGCAGGCCTGCAACGCGCGGTGGAATCTTATCAACGCCGCCACGGGATCGAAGTAACCGGCACCGCCAACCGCGCTACGTTGGAAGCTCTGTCACGGCCGCCACAGGAGCTGGCGGAAATTCTCGAGATCAATGCCGCGCGCTGGGACAAGCTACCCGCCAAACCCGGCAATCGATATATCTTCGTCAATGTGCCGGACTACCAACTGCAGCTTATCGACGGCCAGCAGGTCGTGCTTTCCATGAAGACCGTGGTGGGCAAAAGCAGCAAGCGTACCCCGGACCTAAACACTCGGGTGGTATCGGTAGTATTCAACCCCACCTGGACGGTGCCGCGCAGCATTCTGCTCACCGACCTGCTGCCAAAGGCGCGGAACTTTCCCGAAGCCATGCACAAACGCGGCTATCGCGTAATCCGCTACGGCACCAACACCACTACCCCGATCAGCGAAAAAAGCCTCGAGAGCGCCGCCCGTGGTAAAGCAACCCTGCGCCAGATCGCCGGCCCCGGCAACACATTGGGACGCGTCAAGTTTGTGATCCCCAACAAGCAGGCCATTTATCTGCACGATACCCAGGCGCAGAGTCTGTTCGAACAACGCCATCGCGCTTTTAGCCATGGCTGCATCCGACTCCAGCAACCGGAAGAGCTGGCCTACGCTCTGCTGGGTAAACAGGGATGGGACAGAACCCGGGTCGCACAGGCGACCACTGGAGACGAGTCAGTCACAATTAAGGTGAAAAACCCGCCCAAGCTCTTTATCACCTATCTCACCGCGTGGGTCGATCATCTGGGGCAGGTCCAGTTCCGCCCGGATATCTACCACCGGGACCGCTAGCAAACCCGTGGTGCCTAACCTTTCCAGCCTACGAAGTGTCCCTTCTCACCCCACTTACGGGCGCTTCAGCTAAGGGAATACGGCAGCTTTCACGTACTCCTCGCCCACACTCCAGAGAACCCTTTTATCTGGAACCTTCAGGTCACAGAAAAATAATTTCCCACAAATGACAACGTTGTCACTGAGAATTTGGGGTTTATTACCTTGCGCCAAGCAAAAAAAATCCGAAGTGGCTAGCGTGGTAGAAAAAAATCGCCAGTATGTTTTTCGATCATTTCTTCATTACCGCTGATCGATTTGTAACCAAAGGTTATTTTTTGTACAGTGAGTCCATACCGAGTAGCACCGGACGCTTCTCGAAGACTAGAGGCTTATGAAAGCACAACTCACTACGACACCAAAGGCGGTAACAGGGTATGAAAGAACTTTCCAGACGCAGGTTTTTAGCAGTTTCTGCAGCAACTGCGGCGGCGGTTTCAGCCGGCCCCGCAATGGCAAAAGTGGGCAAGTCGCGCAACCTGAAAATGCGTAACTTGCACACCGGTGAGCGCCTGAACACTGCCTATTGGGCAAATGGCGACTACGACGGTAGCGGCCTCAAGCAGTTTAACCGACTGCTGCGCGACCACCGCGCCAATGAAGTAACACGCATGGACCCGAAACTGTTCGACATCGTGTACAAGATCAAGCAAAAGCTGAACTACAACGGTGAGATCGAGATTATCTCCGGATACCGCTCTCCCAAGACCAACGCCAAGCTCCGCGCAGCTGGCCGTGGTGTGGCGCGACGCAGCTACCACACCCGAGGCATGGCACTGGATATCCGTATGCCGGGTGTCGCCCTGTCTAAAGTGCGCAAAGCGGCGCTCGACCTGAAAGCAGGTGGTGTTGGTTTCTATCCGAAGAGTAACTTCGTACACGTAGACACCGGCCCGGTTCGTCGCTGGTAAGTGGCCAACTGCGCCCAACCCCGGAGTTAACCGGGAAACAAAAAACCCAGGCTTTGCCTGGGTTTTTTGCGTTTCGTGTCGAGCAATTCTCTCGCCGTCACTCCTCCGGCAGGGTCACACTCACCGGGGTCATATCCTCTTCCCGTGCGGGCACCTTGGTATCACCAGATATCAGCCCGAGCAGTTTTTCCACTTGCTGACGGCTACGCTGCAACTCTGCCGGCTCTGCCAGCTCGATTGGGTCTTCCATTTTCAGTAAACGCGCTTCCAGCAGACCGAAGGTCTCTGCCAGCGCCGCCGCCTGATGCTGATCTAATAACATGTCTGCCAGCCCGGAACCCTCCCCCGGCAGCCACGCCACCTGCAGATTACGCAACATGGCAAGCAGTGCCTGCTTTGAGTTTGCTGCCAGGCCACTTTCCACATCGCTCTCGGAACTCTCCGGCACCCGCGGCAAAATTTCATCCCGCAGGAGGTCAACATGGGCACGGCGAATCCATTGCAAACGCGCCACGGGCTCGCGCGCCAGGTAATAGCGGGAGAGGTCATTGGCGGTAACCGGCCAGCGATTGGCCAGTTGCGACATATCTTCACTGATACCCTGGGTAATCAGACGGGTCAACTCACGGCGTCGATTCGATGCCTGGGCCTTGGGCTCCTCGCCGCCACTGGACTCGGCAAACTGTTCAGCAGAGCGCTCGCCAGTGGGGCCCCACAGCATAATTTCCAGGGCGTGAAAGCCGGTACTCGCTTCCTCGTGGGCAGTCAGTCGGTGCTGCTTGCGCAAATTGGCCAGGGTCAATTCAATCGCAGTGTCATTCACGATGCCGCTGGTCGAGTAGCCGGGAACAGTATCCAGATAACCAGCCTGAACCGGCCAGCTGTTCAGCGCCATCAGCAGGTCCTGACCTTGCTGTTGCAGCGATGAAGGCGCAAACGCCACCTTGATGAACGGCAGTGCAGCGGAAAATTCACGGTGCGCATCCAACCATGCCAGCTTGGCAGATTCGAGATGATCCGCTGTGGGCGCCATCAGTAGCTGGGAGACCGCGCGATCCAGCGCCTGCGTTGCCGCCTGCGCATCGATGATCTGGGCCTGCCCCGCTTGCCAGTATTCCGCTGAATAGGCATTCGCGGCCTCCGCATTTACCGCCTGCACCGGTGCTGCGGACACATCCTCCCGCACGGAGTCTGTTTCCGGCTTGCGCTCACACCCGCCAGTTGCCAGTAACAATCCGCCCAGAACTAACATCTGGGACAGCCGCTTTACGCCGTTTGAAAGACTTTTTGCAAACATTCCCTGACAAGACCACATCCCGGGTACTGCGTTTTTTATCTGCACAAACAAACCCTAGAACCTGTGTTTACTGTGAAATTGAACAATTCGGTGCGAAGCCCTTTACCAGTCCATTGCACTGGCAAAATCTTCATAGTCACCGCGCAGGCTGATCACCTTCCAACCGCGGGTAAGTGCTTCCTCACGCAGCCGGTTATCGGGATCTACCGCAACGGGGAACTCTACCTGCTTGAGCAGGGGCAAATCGTTGATGGAATCGCTATAAAACCACTTTTGCCCCTTGGCATATTGAGGATAAGCGTTGAGCCACTGCTGCAGACGCAATACCTTCCCTTCCTGAAAGCAGGGCTGCCCGGCCACCTGCCCAGTGAACTTGCCGTCCACTTCTTCAGGCTCTGTAGCTAGCAGGGTATCCACCCCCAGGCGCGCGACAATCGGCTCTACCACAAAGCGATTGGTGGCGGTGATAATCATGATGTGGTGCCCGGCTTCGCGGTGCCGTTGAATCAGGGTTTCCGCGTGCGGCAGCCAGATGCCACCAATCACCTCCTGCATAAATTCATGCTGCAGGTTCTGCAGTTGTCCGCGCGACAGCTGGGCCAAAGGCTCCAGCGCAAAGGAAAGATACGCAAAGATATCCAGGGCACCCTGCTGGTAGTCCCGGTAAAAGCGGTCGTTCTCGCTGCGGAATCGCTCCCCGTCCACACATTCACGCTCCACCAGGAACTCGCCCCAGGCGTGGTCGCTGTCGCCACCAATCAATGTGTTGTCGAGGTCAAAAATCGCCAACTGCACAAAATTCTCCTTTATTGACTATAGGGCACTACTGAAGCCCAAGGCGCCATGACGCAATATTTTCGCGCCAATTCAATCGCAAGCGGGGCTAAACAGCGGTACCAGCACCTTAAGGGGCTTTCCCTGTCAGGGGCGGGAGAGTTTACCCTGCCGACTGCCGGGATACATCGACCACCGTCACTGAATTGCTGTAATTCGACCGCTGTGGAACAATGCAGAACATTATGGTGCGCTGGGTGTGTTACGCCCGGCCGGTTGGTCGAGATGAATTCGGTCCCCGGCTTCTGCACCGCAAAGATTGAGGACGGTATTTTGGGCGACGGCAAGCACACACCCGCCGGGAGAAAAAACCGCCGTAAACCCACCAGATCTTCCGCGCGCAACGACCGCTCCGGCGGCAACAAGACACAGCGCAAACAGGCGGCAGATACTGGTGCGACTTCGGACAACAGCAGCAATATCGACAGCGAGGGCTTCCGCCCGAATGTTGGCATCATTGTTCTGAATGCGCGCGGCCAGGCTCTCTGGGCTCGCAGGGTGGGCGGCAAGGACGCATGGCAGTTTCCGCAGGGCGGCATCAATCCGGGCGAATCCCCGGAGCAGGCACTGTACCGGGAGCTGTATGAAGAGATCGGTCTGACCCGCAGCCAGGTCACCATGCTGGGCTGCACCCGCGGCTGGCTGCGCTACCGCCTGCCGCAACGCTTGGTGCGGCGCCGCTCGGAGCCGCTGTGTATCGGGCAAAAGCAAAAGTGGTTTTTGCTGCAGATCAACGCGGACGAAAGCAATATCAGCTTTAACAACGGTTACAAACCGGAGTTCGATCATTGGCGATGGGTGAGTTACTGGCACCCGTTGACCAAAGTGGTGACCTTCAAACGCGAGGTCTACCGGCGCGCCCTTACGGAGCTGGCGCCCACACAAATACAATTGGAAAGACGCTGGCTGAAGCGCGACCAGTAACCCTGCCGCCGCGGCGCCCCAAGGATAAGTGGGCTCCGCGCGAACGCGCGAGCCAGCGATGGAGACGGCCCAGACCGACTCCACAATACGGCGAGGAAAGCCATTTTGCTCGGATCATTACGCAGTATCGTTCAGCAAGTTAATACCGCCCGGGACTTGCCTTCAGCACTGGACATTATCGTCCGCCGTGTACGCGACGCTATGAAAACGCGCGTTTGCTCCGTGTATCTGCGCGATAAACACTCTGGCAACTACGTACTAATGGCCACCGAGGGCCTGAATCAAGACGCGGTCGGCCAGGTGCATATGGCGCCCGGCGAGGGCCTAGTGGGCAACGTGGCCACCCGCGAGGAGCCAATTAACCTGGAGCACGCGGAAGCACACCCGGCGTTCCAGTACTTCCCCGCGACCGGCGAGGAGCGTTTCTCCGCCTTCCTCGGCACTCCCATCATCCACCACCGCTCTGTTCTCGGCGTACTCGTGGTACAGCAGGCCGAACGCCGTCGCTTTGACGAGGGCGAAGAAGCGTTTCTTGTCACCCTGTCCGCGCAGCTCGCCGGTGTTATCGCCCATGCTGAAGCCACTGGTGCCCTCGCCACCATGGGACAGCAGCGCAACGAGGCAAAATTCAGCGGTCTTGCTGCCTCCCCGGGTATTGCCATTGGCCGCGCCCATATCGTCGCACCACCAGCCAACCTGGCAACCGTACCCTTCGCCTGCGCCATGGATGTGGATGCGGAGCTGGCGCTGTTCCAGCAGGCGCTATCTGCGGCCCGCAGCGAAATCCGCGAGGTCGGGGAGCGCCTCAAAGGGGAGCTGAACAAGGAAGAGCGGGCGCTGTTCGATGCCTACATCAGCATGCTCGACGACAGCTCCATCGCAGTCGAGGTGTGCGAGCGTATTCGCCAGAAGCTGACCGCCAGCCGCGCCTGGGCGGAAGTAATGCTGGAGCATGTGCGACGCTTTGAGGCCATGTCCGATTCTTATTTTCGCGACCGCGCCGCCGATGTGCGCGATCTGGGGGCGCGAGTTTTGATGCACCTGCGCCAGCAAGAGCAGAGTCAACGCGACTACCCCAACAACACGGTACTGATCGGCGAAGAGCTGACCGCCTCGGTGCTTGCGGACGTACCCAGAGAGAAGCTCGCCGGGCTGGTGTCGGTGAAAGGCTCCGCCAACAGTCACGTGGCAATTCTCGCCCGCGCCATGGGTGTACCCGCCGTGATGGGGGCACAGGAACTACCCTGGGAACAAATCGATGGCGTAGACATGATTGTCGACGGCTACCGCGGCAGCCTGCACCTGCAACCGGGCTCCGAGCTGCGCCGTCACTACGAGGTCATCGTCGCCGAAGAGCGGGAGCTGGCGCGCAACCTGGATCACCTGGCACAACTGCCGGGAGAAACCGCCGACGGCCACCGGATACGCCTGTGGGTAAACACAGGCCTGATGGCCGATGTTGTGCGCTCGCTGGAGCGCGGCGCCGAGGGTGTCGGCCTGTACCGCACCGAGGTGCCATTCCTGTTGCGGGATCGCTTCCCCTCCGAAGAAGAGCAGCGCGAGATTTACCGCGAGCAGCTAGAGGCCTTCGCCCCGCGTCCGGTGACCATGCGCACCCTGGATATAGGCGGCGACAAGGCCCTCACCTACTTCCCTATCGAGGAAACCAACCCCTTCCTCGGCTGGCGCGGTATCCGTGTGACGCTGGACCACCCGGAAATTTTCCTCGGCCAGGTGCGCGCCATGATGAAGGCCAGCCTCGGGCTGGATAACCTGCGCATCATGCTGCCCATGGTGACCGGGATCAGCGAAGTAGAAGCGGCGCGCAAACTGGTGGACCGCGCTTACGATGAGCTGCTCGACGAGGGCTACGCCATCAAGCGGCCCCCACTGGGCATCATGATTGAAGTCCCCTCGGCGGTTTATCAGGCACGCGAGCTGTCCAAGCGGGTCGACTTTATGTCAGTGGGCAGTAACGACTTAACCCAGTACCTGCTGGCGGTGGACCGCAACAATAGCCGGGTGGCGAGCATCTATCACAGCTTGCACCCCTCGGTATTGCAGGCGCTGCTGCAAGTGGTTACCGCGTGCCACGAGACCAGTACCAAGGTGGGTATTTGTGGTGAGCTGGCGGGGTCACCCGGCGGCGCGCTGCTATTGGTCGCCATGGGCTACGACGTGCTGTCGATGAACGCTACCAACTTGCCACGGGTAAAGGCCGCCCTGCGCGAGGTCAACAAGTCCGACCTGGATCGCTTGCTGCAGCAGGTACTGAAAATGGAGAGCCCGGAGCAGATCGAAGAAAAGCTCCAAGGCTATTTACAAGATCTTGGCATTGGTGGATTGATGCAGCCTCAGCAGACGGAAACCAGCTCCGACTCCTGACCTGCTCTGCCCTTGAAAAGGCTAGCGAACAGGACAAACAAAAACGCCGGGCAATGCCCGGCGTTTTCACATCAGCGAACAGGCGATTAGCCCTCTTCGCTTTCTGCCTTATATGCATCCGCATCCAGCAGCTTTTCCAACTCGCCTTCGTCGCTGGGCTTCACTTTAAAGAACCAGCCATCGTCGTACGGACTGGAGTTGACCGTCTCGGGCTCGTCTTCCAGTGCTTCATTGATCGCCACAACCTCACCGGAAATCGGCGCGTAGATATCGCTGGCCGCTTTCACAGACTCGACCACACCCGCTTCTTCGCCGGCAGACAGGGTCTGGCCAACTTCCGGAGTTTCTACGTAGACCACATCACCCAGTGCTTCCTGGGCATGATCGCTAATACCGACGGTGACAGTGCCGTCTTCTTCCAACCGCGCCCATTCGTGGCTGGAGGCGTACTTCAGTTCGTTGCGAATTTCGCTCATGGGTTCTTCCCTCAAATAAGCTCAAAAAAAGCGATAAACAGTGTATTCATCAAATATTGCATCGGCGCCCGGCGCGCTTAAACCAGCGGCTTGCCGTTGCGCACAAAACTCGGTTTCACGACCCGCACTGGAACCAGCTTTTTGCGGATTTCTACCTGCGCGGTGTCACCAACACTCACCGGTACGCGGGCCATAGCGATTGAGAAGCCCAGAGTGGGTGAGAAAGTTCCGCTGGTGATGATACCGCGGCGATCGGAATCGTCCACCACAACCTTCTGCCCAGCGCGCAAAACACCGCGACCGTCCAGCACCAGGCCAACCAGTTTGTGTTCCACGCCCGCTGCCTTTTCCTGCGCCAGGGCTTCACGGCCGATAAACTCGCGGCCTTCCGGATCCCACACAATGGTCCAGGCCATGTTGGCCTGCAGCGGTGAGGTATCGTCATCCATCTCGTTGCCGTAGAGGTTCATACCGGCCTCAAGACGCAGGGTATCCCGTGCACCGAGGCCGCAGGGAGCAACACCCGCGTCCGCCAACGCCTGCCAAAAGCCCGGCGCATCGTCGTTATTGAGCATGATTTCAAGACCATCCTCACCGGTGTAGCCGGTACGGGCGATAAACCAGTCACCACGGGCAAAACTGTTAAATACCTTCAGGCCAGAGATGGCTGCGGTCCAGTCAATCCCCATCACTTCCTTTACTTTCTCGATTGCCTGCGGCCCCTGGATAGCTACCATCGCCAGATGCGGGCGCTCTGTCAGGGTGACGTCAAACGCCTTGGCCTGCTCATTCATCCACGCCAGATCTTTTTCCCGGGTGGCGCAATTAACCACCACACGATAACCGGGATCACGCAGGTACACGATCAGATCGTCCACCACCCCACCCTGAGGATTGAGCATGCCGGTGTAGAGAGCCTTACCCGGGTTTCCGTCCAGCTTGGCCACATCATTGGCGAGCAGCGTACGCAGATAGTCGCGGGCACCAGCACCATCTACGTCTACGACGGTCATGTGGGAGACATCAAACATACCCGCGTCCTGACGCACCTTGTGGTGCTCTTCCAGCTGCGAGCCATAGTGCAGCGGCATGTCCCAGCCACCAAAATCCACCAATTTGCCGCCCATGGCGACGTGGGCATCGTAGAGCGCGGTTTTATTTCCCATTCTGTGCAGAATCCCCAATCGAGTGTTTGCCTTGCAAATGACTGCCTGCTGGCCTCGGGAACCCCCCGGCGGCGGCACCACTTCCCGAAAGGACTGGCGCGGGCAATCAATAAAGCGGCGTATTCTACCGGCGGCAGAGCGATAGATACCAGATGCCAATACTCTGCAAAGACTAGCAGCCGCAGTGAAAAATATTATTGGCCAAGCCCTGTGGAGGGTATTGCCAAGAGCCTGAGTCCGCTGGAGCCTTTGTTCATCAGTGAAAAGGCCGGCAGCCAGGATGAGAGCACCACCACAATCAACAGCGCGCTATATAAATATGCGAAAAAAGAACTTTTGGTGCTAAGTCGTTTGCAGTAGTTTTACCCGTCATTTGATTAGAAAAACACGTCCCTGCTATGGATTGGTCTGGCTGGTTTTCCCTTTTTCTTGTGTTTGCCGTATTGGCTACCCTTATCTTCACCCGCGTGCACGCGTATCTGGTGATGATGGCGGCGCTCACCCTGTTGAGTGTCAGCGGTATCCTTACCCCCATCGAGGCCCTATCCGGATTCAGCAATAGCGGCCTGATCACCGTAGCTGCCATGTTCGTCGTCGCCACCGGCATCCACGCCTCCGGTGGTATCGATATGCTGGTGAAACACGTGCTTGGACGCCCGAAAGGCACGCGCTCTGCCATGCTGCGCGTGTTTGCACCGGTGGTGGCGCTTTCCGGCTATTTGAACAATACCCCGGTGGTTGCCACCATGATTCCGGCCCTGAACGCCTGGGCCAAGCGTATTGATATTGCGCCATCCAAACTGATGATCCCGCTCAGCTATGGCGCCATCCTCGGCGGCACCCTCACCCTGATCGGCACCAGCACCAACCTGGTGGTTAACGGCCAGTACCAGGCAATCACCGGCAACGAGGGCTTCTCGCTGTTTTCCATCGCCGCGGTGGGGCTGCCGGCTGCGCTGGTTGGCGTGGCCTTTATGCTGATCTTTTTCCCCCGCTGGCTGCCGGATCGCCGCGAAAAAACCCCATTCGGTAACTTGCGTGAATTCACACTGGAAGTTGCGATCGATGGCAACGGACCACTGGTAGGCCAGACGGTGGAGGATGCGGGTCTGCGGGGACTGCGCCGGGTATACCTGGTAGAAATTGAACGGGACAACCATGTAATTACCCCGGTGCGTTCGGAGGAAAAGCTCCGCGGCGGCGACCGCCTGGTATTTGCCGGTGATACCGAGGCCATTTCCGACCTGCTGCGTATGCGCGGTATCGTTCCTTCCGATCACGATCACGAAGAGGCCGCACTGGAAACCGGTTTCGAAGAGCGCCGGCTGGTGGAAGTGGTGGTTTCCCCCCACTGCGAGGTGGTCGGCACCAGCATCCGCGATGCCCAGTTTCGCAAGCGTTACGGCGCCGCCGTGCTGGCAGTAGCGAGGCAGGGGGAGCGGGTGTCCGGCAACCTGGGTAGCACCAAGTTGATGGCCGGTGACACGCTGCTACTGGAGGCCCGTCCGGGCTTTGTGTTGCGCCAGCGCTACAGCAAAGACTTCCTGCTGATCAACGATCTGGAAGCGGAAAGCCCCCGGCATGAAAAAGGACTCACCGCCTGGCTGATCCTGATCGCCATCGTATTGGCGGCAGGCTCGGGCCTGATCAGCATGCTGAACGCTTCTCTGCTCGGCGCCGGTGCCATGCTGATCACCCGCTGCTGCTCGGTAAATCAGGCACAAAAAAGTCTAGATTTACCGGTATTGATCACCATTGCCGCTTCCTTCGCCCTCGGCGTCGCACTGCAGAAAACCGGCGTCGCCGCGGTACTGGCGGAGGGGGTAATTTCGCTATCTTACGGTCACCCCTGGCTGATGCTAATTCTGGTATACCTGTGCGTATCCCTGCTTACAGAAATGGTGACCAATAATGCGGCGGCCATCATCATGGTGCCCATCGTGTTGCAGATTACCGCCAGCGCCGGCCTGAACCCGGAACCTTTTATGTTTGCCGTGATGATGGCGGCTTCTGCCAGTTTCGCCACGCCACTGGGCTACCAGACCAACCTGATGGTTTACGGCCCGGGAGGTTATCGCTTCTCCGACTATCTGAAGGTCGGCATCCCCATGAACCTGCTGGTGGGCACGGTAACCATCATTATTTTGCTGACCAACTGGAACTTGGTATTGGGTTAAGAAGACGGCTACTTGCCGTCTTCCTTCCCTGCTGTATTTTCCTCACCTGCGGGCCCCTCTTTTTTATCCAGCAGCTCATCCACATCGGACTTCACCTGCTCGCGAAGCTTGTCCTGCGGGTCCGGGCCCTGTTGTTGCCGGCTCGCACCTTCATCCACGCGCAGGCCATGTCGCTTGGCACGGATACGCCACAGGCGCTTCGCCACCTCCTGGCGGTCAGGGGTTTTATCCGCTTCATCGACAATCTCTTCACCCAGCAGGGTCTCGAGAATATCTTCCAGGGCCACCAGCCCCTCGAGGCTACCGTACTCATCCACCACCGCACTTATCTGCACCCGTCGCGACAGCATCTTGTGGAACACCTGATAGATGGCCGCGGTCTCCGGCACCATCAACAAATCCCGGCGCAGACTGCGCAGCGGGGTATCACCTTCGTCTCGCGCATAGGCCAATAGCAGGTCCTGCTTGAGCACAAAGCCCACCACAAAATCCGCATCATCCTGTTCATACACAGGGATACGGGAGAAGCGGCTCTTCTCTACCTGTTCGTAAGCTTCCGCTACCGTCATATCTTGGGAAAGGGAAAACACTACGGTACGCGGCGTCATAACCTCACGCACAGTGTGATCGCGCAGGGTAAAAAACAAGTTGTGCAAGATGCTGGACTCTTGTCGCTCCAGCTGCCCTTCCGCCTCACCAATTTCCGCCATTACCGCAAACTCTTCGCGGCTGAAACCAGTCAATGTGGTGCCATGTGCCAACCCTTTGGTAAGCCACTCGGAGAGCCACACAAACGGCTTCAGTAGAATCACCAGATAACGCAGCACGTAAGCCGTGGTAGGCGCCAGCTGACGCCAGTACAGCGCACCAAGGGTTTTCGGGATAATTTCAGAGAACACCAGAATCAGCAGGGTGAGAATCGCCGAGGCAATACCCAGATATTGGTTGCCGAATACCGCCGCCGCCTGGGCACCAGCACCTGCCGCACCCACCGTATGGGCAACGGTGTTCAAGGTAAGAATGGCCGCGAGGGGCGCGTTGATATCGTCTTTCAGCTGCCCCAGCAATTTACCGGAACGGTGCCCCTCCCGCTCTAGCAGGCGGATATAAGGACGGGTCACACTGAGAATTACCGACTCCGCAATGGAGCACAGAAAAGAGAATCCCAGCGCGACAAGAACATAAACAATCAGTAATAACATAAGCGATCAGAAGGACTTTCGGCTTGTATTTGTTTGGGCGCTTTGTGATTGCGCGGGCGTTGCAAAATACCGCTGCGCGCCACCGCCCAGACAAAACAGTATCCCAAGCAAAAGGCCCGCGGCAAATCCCCCTGCGTGCGCCGCATTAGCAATACCGCCGGGGATAAAATAATCCACTAACCCGGTCATACACACTAGCAACCACACCACCGCCAACCAGATTAAAGCCGCAGGCACATCGCGCCACTGGGGCTGCCAGCGCTGGATTACCAGCGCCGCACCGATCAGGGCATAAACCACTCCGGACATGCCGCCAAATAAATTACCGGGTGACCAGGCATACTGAGCAATATTGGCCACCGGCGCACTGATCAGTACCAGCAATGCAAACCACAGTGATCCCGCACGCGCCTCCAGCGAACGTCCGACAATCCATATACCCAGACTGTTAAACAGTGCATGCGGAATCGAGAAGTGCACCATCGCCGGCGTCCACAGCCGCCAAAATTCGCCCTGGGACAACTGCTGGCTCAATATCGAACCCGGCAAATCAAAGTCACCCTGCTGCTCCGGATAAATCACCAGGGGCTCGGCCCAGCCCTGGCGCAGTAAAAACCAACCGATAAAACACAGGGCGATCAACAACAGGGATACCGGCGTCTGCTGCAGCGGCCACTGTGGGATCGCCGATACTGGTTCGACGCTTTCGGCTCGCTCCGTTTTTTCCGCGCGGGCCTCGGTCGCAGGTTGCGCGGCCGCACCATCTACTTCACTACTGCCATTTACTTTATCGGTTTCACCCTGCGCTTCAGAAGAGTCGTGGACCTGCACCTCAACCCGAGCCAGGTCCACACTACCTTCCTGCCAGCGGGCGAATAGATCACGCAACGGTTCCACCAACTGTGGCACCAGACTGGCGACCACCTGTGCATTGTTTTCTTCACTGATACGCACAGGCAACTCGTGGCGGCGAATAAATTCCGCGAGCGGAGAAAGGTCTCTGCCCAGAGGGAACTCACAGATGGTAATCCACTGATTCAAACGGCAATCCTTATTCAATCAACTTGCATTTAGACCCAATAAAAAACGCGGCTAATTTGCCGCGTTTCATTGTTGTGCTCCATGCTTTGGTGCAAATCTTAAACCGACATTGCGCGCATAATAATACGCTTTTTCAGCATCGGGCTGGCGTCGACCATACTGAGCCCGGTATTGCGCAGCCAGCGCCACTGCAAATCGCCCGCACCAAACAGGGATTTAAATGCACTCATGGCCTTGAGGGTCGATGCATTTTCACCGCGACGACGACGCTGGTAGCGCGACAGCACCGACACATGTGCAGGGGAAATGCCCCGCTTCAGGGCGCGCTCGACTTCTTCCGTCAGCACCTGCGCATCCATCAGCCCGAGGTTGGCACCCTGCCCCGCCAGTGGATGAATACTGTGTGCGGCATCGCCAATCAGTGCGGCACCCGGGCCGAAATAAGACTCGGCGTGGCGCGCGCGCAGCGCAAAAGAAAAGCGCTCACTCACCGACTCAATACTACCCAGGCGACTTTCAATAGCCTTCTCGAGATTTAGCGCAAACGCTTTATCGTCCAGCATCACCAGCTCGCGAGCGAGATCGTCGTCCGCAGACCAAACCACCGCACAGTGCTTATCATCACCCAGGCCCGCAAGCGGCAACATCGCCACCGGACCGGTATCCAGGAAACGTTGCCAGGCAGTGTACTGATGAGACTGTTCACAGCGCGCCACACAGACCAGCGCGGTCTGGCGATAGTCCACGTCCCGCGTACGGATACGCAGCAGGTCACGCACACGCGACCGAGCACCGTCAGCACCAACCAACAAGCGCGTGGTGTACACCGGGGACTGCTCATCTAGACCATCGATCATTTCTCGATTGGGGCTGCGCGCCTGTAAGTGCCACAAGCCGCAATCCCGCCACCAGCTTTCCAATTTAAAGCCAGTTTCCATACTTACGTTAGGCAACTCTTCAATACGCGCGCGCAACGCCGCCAGGATCACATTGTTTTCAACGATGTGCCCCAGATTGGGCAATTTCACATCCCGACAGTCGAAATAGACCGAGCCGGTGCCCTCCGCATCCCACACCCGCATCTGGGTGTATGGGCATTCACGCTCGCCTTCAATCCGCTGCCAGGCGCCGGTCTCTTCCAGGAGATTGCGGGAAGCTTCGGTCAATGCCACTACCCGTGCATCGTAGGCATCCGGGCGTACCGGTTGCTCCACGCTTGATGCCTCCAACAGCGAAATGCGCAATTGCGGGCAGCGCACAGCAAGCAGGGCCGCCTGCGCCATCCCCACCATACCGCCACCAACGATGGTCACGTCCATTCGCTGTCTGTTCATAGGCAGTGTGTCTCCGGGCAAGAAATTGTGAGAGGAGTAGGCGATCCGATCCATTGCCGAAGCGCCGCAGAAATCCGAACTGTTATAGTGTGCTTATCGTGCAATCCCAGCGGCTTGCCGGGCAAAAGCGGCCCGCGTGGTCGGAGCCAGAGCCAGTCCCAGCAAGCCCAACTGGCGCAAACCGCTGACCAACAGGTTGCGGGAGGCAAATAGTGACGGGACCTTGTCGCTGAAACCGATGGTGAGCATCTGGTCCTGTTGGCGCTCACGCCAAAAATGCTGCATTAATTCTAGCTCGCCGGGGCCACTTTGCGCGAAATTCGCGTCTTTTTCCGCCATTTCCCGCCCGATAATACGTGCCAGGGTTTCGCAGTCGCGCAAAGTGAGATTGAACCCCTGCCCCGCCACCGGATGCAGAAAGTGCGCGCTATTGCCCACCAGTGCCACCCCGCGGCGCACCTGTTCCCGCGCCAACGACAGTGTCAGCGGATAACTGTGCACCTTGCCCGCACGCACGATGCGCCCCGCGCGCCAGCCAAAGCTATCCTGCAAACGCTGTAAAAACTCGGCTTCGGGCAGGCCTGCAAGTTCCTGCTCACTGCCGTTTTCACAAGTCCAAACCAGCGCTGCGCGGTGCACCCCGTCGCGCTTGGGCAACGGCAGCAAGGCCATGGGACCGCGGTCGGTAAAGCGCTCATAGGCCACCCCGGCATGATCACGCTGCAACCCCACAGTGGTCACCAGCGCATGCTGCTGGTAATCGACTTTCTCGGTGGCAATACCCAACTGGCGGCACAACGCGGAATCCGCGCCATCAGCCACCACCAGCAGGCGGGTATCCAGCTTGGTAACCTGCGTATCACATTGCACCTCTAGGTGAGCCCCCTGAAGATGCATCTCCACTTTCGCAACTTCGGCGGGCGCCCACACATCTACCGCGGATTCTGCCAGGGCGCGATACAACATCGGCCCCAGGGCCGCGTTTTCCACAACCGCGCCGAGCATGCCAGCAAAGCTCGCATCCGCTTCCCGCTGCGCCTGCAAACTGGCGCCAAGGCTGTGACCGCGATCAGACACCTGAACCCGGCGGATCGGTGCAGCGTACTTCTGCAACTCAGGCCACAACCCCAGCTCGTCAAAAATCCGTAGGCTACCCGCAGCAATCGCGGTGGCACGGGTATCGAAGCTGGGTAATTTGAGCTCGTCGGCTTCGATAGCAATCGACTGGCGCTCGAGCAAAGTAACTTTGAGTCCCGGGCAATGGTGGGCCAACAGCAGTGCCAGACTGGCCCCGGCCATGCCACCACCGACAATGGCAACGTCGGTCATTTGCTTGTCGACCATTTGTTTGCCGGTCATAGCAGGGCCTCCTGAATCAAATCACCGGCGCTCATAAGGTGTTCGATATCGGCAATGGATTTTGGCGCACCCGCAGACAAAATTTTGCAGCCCTCTTTCGTCAGCGCTACGTCGTCTTCAATGCGAATACCGATGCCGCGGAATTTTTCCGCCACCGACGTTTCCTCCGCACCGATGTAAATACCGGGCTCCACCGTCATCGCCATCCCGACTTCCAGCTGTCGCCACTGCCCGTGCACCTTGTAGTCACCCACATCGTGCACGTCCATGCCCAGCCAGTGGCCGACTCTATGCATATAAAATTTCCGGTAAGCACCGGACTCAATCAGCCCGTCAATATCGCCCTGCAACAGCCCCAGGTCTTTTAGTCCCTGCACAATAACTTCAACGCTGGCGAGGTGCGGCTGATCCCAATCATGTCCAGGGCGAATTTCTTCAATCGCCGCCTCCTGGCTGGCGAGCACAATCTCATATACGGCTTTTTGCGGGCCACTGAAACGGCCACTGACGGGAATGGTGCGGGTAATATCGGCGGCATAGCCGCGATACTCACAGCCCGCATCAATCAATACCAGGTCGTCTTTTTTCAGCTGCGCATTATTGGCGATGTAATGCATGATCAAGGCGTTGCAACCGCCGCCCACAATGCTCGGATAGGCTGGCTCCCGCGCGCCCCCGGTGGCAAAGGTATGCAGTAATTCTGCTTCCAGCTGGTACTCGTAGATTCCAGGGCGACAAACCTGCATCGCACGGCGATGCCCTGCCGCGCTGATCTCTGCCGCGCGCGCCATCAGGCGAATCTCCGCAGCGCTTTTGAACAGGCGCAAATCGTGCAGCAGCGGGTCGAGGCTCACCATCTGCGGCGCGCCGCTGCTGCCGGGCGCCTCATCGATTCCCTGCAGATAGGCCTGCAGTCGCCGATCCAGCTGTGGATAACGCCCCATGGTGTAACAAATAAATTCCCGCCCCTCGAGCAGGCCGGGAAGAATATCGTCGAGATCGCCGATCGGGAACGCATCGCACAGGCCGCAGCTCTCCGCCGCCCGCTCCGGCCCAAGGCGCGGGCCATCCCACATTTCCTTGTCTGCATCGCGCTCGCGACAGAACAACACGGACTCGCCCTGCGCACGCCCCGGCGCAATGACCAGCAGGGATTCCGGCTCACTAAAACCACTCAGGTAGAGAAAATCACTGTCCTGGCGAAACGGGAAGTAGGTATCGCGGGAGCGCAGCTGTTCCCGTGCAGCAGGCACAATGGCGACACTGTTTTCCGGCAACGCATCCACCAAACGCTGGCGGCGGCGGGCGTATTCGGCTTTTGAGATATTCATTGACGATGCGACAGGCCAGATATCAATGCAAAGTGGGGCCGGCAGGCTTTTGCGACGCCGCTGCAGAGTCACCCTGAGCGGCATCGTTACATTCAACAAAAATATTCAGCGCGCCCATGCGCACATACTCCTGCACTTCGAACAGCTGGCGTTCCTGCTCGGAATCATTTTCCATGCCTTCGGCATCCAGCTGGGCAATTTCCGCCATATCTTTCAATGCCTCGCTGCTGGTCGGCAAAAGTTCGCCTGTGTACTTGCCGATACCAAAGCCGTGCAGAAAACCCTCGCACCACAGGCACAACGTCTGGCCACGCTCCGCCAGTTCATCGCTATCACTGAGCAGCGGCTCAAACGAAAAATCCTTTTCGGAAAAATCGTCGAGACTTTTCTTCGCCAGCGCCTGTACATCATTATTCAGTTCAGCCGGTACCGCTTCCAGACCGAGAAACTCACCGGCCTCCTTCTGCCAGCGCCCCGCATCAGGGCGGCTCCCGGCGGCGAGCAATCCGCAGATAAACCCGTGCAGCTCACTCGGGCCTACCTTGCCTCCCGCCGCAACGATCTGATTGGCCAGGTCATCAAACGACATTTTTTTTGCGGACATACTTTCTCCAAAAACAAACTCGTTACGCGTGGGCCTGCGGCTACCACAAAGCGGGTGCGCCAGAGCGAGCACGACAATCCTTTCACTTCCCGTCTCGCGCGCTTGGCCACGGCAGAGCCCGGAAAGCAAAAAATTTGCGCTAGCGCCGGGAATTGACCAGCCGCACGTGAAATAATCTTCGATGGAAAATCAAATGTGCGAATAAATCGCCAATGTGGCGAAATAATAGCTAATTCACTACCCCGACGGACAATCGTGCGGGCATACAGCTATTGCAGGTAATTGACCCTAAAATATACCGGCAATATAGTAGCGGAATACCCCGGCTTGCGCAGGTCATTGGAGCAGGCGGCGCACACGATACGCAGGAATTATGGACAAAGTACAGGCGTTAGAACTCAAGCTGGATACGCTGATACAACAGTATCAGCAGCTGGCGGCCGACAATCAGGCCCTGCGCGAGCAGGAAGGCCTGTGGCAACAAGAGCGCCAACGGCTAATTAAGAACAATGAAATTGCCCGCAGCCGTGTTGAAACCATTATCAACCGCCTGAAGGGCATTAACCCTGACCGCTGAAACCAGATTCGAAATACTGGCAGCAAGAGTCAAATCGCCCGAGCCCTGATGATCCATGAGCAGTAATACCAACCAATCCGCCACAGTCGCAGTAACCATACTCGACAAAGAGTACCGGGTTGCCTGCTCCGAAGAAGAGCAGGCTGGCTTGCAGGCCTCTGCGAAACTGCTTAACGAGCGCATGGCAAAAATCCGCAACAGCGGCTCTGTGATCGGTGCCGAGCGTATTGCGGTGATGGCCGCGCTGAACATTGCCCACGAATTGATTCAGGCCAAAGCAGGCCTTGCCCGCCAGCCGGTGGAAGAGCAAATGCTCGACCGGTTACACGAAAAAGTTCAGGACGCACTGAACAAATTCGACAATATTTAACTTTTTATTTAATTCCCCGCCCTTTCTTCCCGCAGCAAGCTTGACTAGCGCAAAAAAGACCGTTTTGGCGCGAAAGTGCGTTTAGCCAAGATCCCCCACAAGAGGTATACTGCTTACACGCCCTGAAGTGTTGGCCAGTTGACTATGTCCTGAGCCGATAATTCTACCCTGGAGGTTTCCAGCGGGTGTTGGTGTGCAAGTCCGCCACGTAGCGGAAAGCCTTATACATCCCGGGGACCGCCACCTTGAGCCTTACGGTTCAAGGCTATGTCTTCAGCCGCATTTCGGGGCTCTTAATTCCCATCTCGCGCTTTCGCTGCGACAGGTAGTGGAAAACGCATACCAGCCAATCCATGCCAAATTCTCCCGCACCGCCAAACAAGCACCAATTGCGTAAACGGATACGTGCCGCGCGCCGTGCACTCAATCCCAACCAGCAGCGACTCGCCAGCCGACACTTGTGCCTGCGACTGGCACGCAGCCCGGAGCTAAAACGCGCACGGCATATCGGCATCTACTGGCCCATGGACGGAGAGATAGACCCGCGCGCGCTACAAGTGCGCTTCCCGGACAAACAGTTTTACCTGCCCGCCCTGCCGCGCCCCGGGCGCAACACCATGACGTTTCTGCGCTGGCATGGAGCCCCGTTACGCTATCGCAACCGTTACGGTATTCCGGAGCCGGCCTTCAGCCGCAGCGAAGTGCGCAAGCCGCAGAAGCTGGATATCGTGTTGGTGCCACTGGTGGCTTTTGATCCAAGCGGTGCGCGTCTCGGGATGGGTGCAGGCTATTACGACCGCACTTTTGCCTTCAAGCACGTGCGACCGGGCAGTGGCCCACAGCTGGTGGGCGTGGCGCACCAGCTGCAATGCGTGGAAAAGCTAACCATGGAAAGCTGGGATATTCCGCTCGCCCTGGTGGCGACCGATACACGGCTGTATCGCTGCGACTAGCGCGAACTCAAATGCAGAGAACATAAAAAAAGCCGGGCCCCGAAAACGGGGCCCGGCTTTTTTTGGGCATCTAGCCTGCGGACGCAAGGGTCAGCGAGTGACCACACCTTGCTGAAGGGCTGCCGGGGCTTGCGCTTCTTCTTCATCGGAAGAGAACACCTCGGTCAAGCCACTGCTACTCAGCAGTACGCCCGCAACAAAGACAACTACCGCGAGTGTCATTGCATCGGGTTTCATGGGGACCATCCTGTAAGATCTGATTTTTTTGTTGTTTTCGCTATCTTTTTACATCTGGCGATCTCCGCCGCCAGTGGTTATCCGGCCCGCTGAGGTGAGAAAAACCCAGCTAGCGGTGCCAAATACCGATCAAAAGATACTCGATCAGTGGCCAAATAGTAACCCGTCAACAACTTTTTTTTGAGATTCCCCTCACAGTTTGCAAATTGCAAGTTCGACAGATCCGAATCTGTGCACTACTCGCCGCAAGTTTTGCGTACAAAGCCCGTTATTGCTCAATCCCGCTGTGCCAGGAAGAAGCGGTAGGCCGGGTTCTCAGTTTCATCCCAGAAGGGATAGTGCAGCTGATCCAACAGGGTATTCAGTTCCGGACGCTCCGCCTCGGCAACCTCCAGCCCCACCAGCACGCGACCATAGGCCGCGCCGTGATTGCGATAGTGGAACAGGGTGATGTTCCAGCGGCCCGCCAGCTGCTCGAGGAAATTGCGCAGGGCACCGGGGCGTTCGGGGAACTCGAAGCGGTATACCACCTCGTTGCTGACACCGGGCGCTCGCCCCCCCACCAGATGGCGAATATGCAGCTTGGCCATCTCGTTATCGGTCAGGTCGGTGACCTGATAGCCAGATTCCTCCAGATTAGCCACCAACTGCGCGCGATCCGCATCGGTGGATACCTGGATCCCCACAAAAATATGCGCCTCGCCGGAGTTGGCGTAGCGATAATTGAATTCAGTAATCGAACGGTCACCCAGATCGCGACAGAACTGCAGGTAACTGCCGGCTTTCTCCGGGATGGTCACCGCCAGAACCGCTTCGCGCTTCTCACCAATTTCGGTGCGCTCGCTGATATAGCGCAGGCGGTCGAAATTGGTATTAGCGCCGCTGCACACAGTGGCCAGAGCCTGGTTTTGCTCGCCACTCTGCTCCGCGTACTTCTTCAGCCCCGCAAGGCCGACCGCACCAGCGGGCTCGGCAATCGAGCGGGTATCTTCGAAGATATCCTTGATCGCCGCACAGATCTCGTCGGTGGATACGGTGATGACACCATCGATAGTCTCGCGCAGCACCCGGTAAGTTTCCTCGCCGATCTGGGCCACCGCCACACCGTCGGCAAACAAACCCACCTGCGGCAAGCGTCCCTCGCGATGGCCCTCGTCCATGGCCAGCTTCAGGCAGGCCGCATCTTCCGGCTCCACCGCGTAAACCTTGATCTCCGGGCGCACATACTTGATATAGGCCGCCATGCCCGCCGCAAGGCCACCGCCACCCACCGGGATAAACACCGCATCCAGGCTGCCCGGGTGCTGGCGCAACAACTCCATCGCCACGGTGCCCTGGCCGGCAATAACGTCAGGGTCGTCGTAAGGGTGGATAAACACCAGCCCGCGCTCGTCTACCAGCGCCCTGGCGTGGGCGGCCGCCTCGTCAAAGGTATCCCCGTGCAGCACGACTTCCGCGCCGCGCATACGCACCGCGTTGACCTTGATCGCCGGCGTGGTGGACGGCATCACAATGGTGGCGCGCACCCCCAACTGCTGCGCCCCCAGCGCCAGGCCCTGTGCATGGTTGCCGGCTGACGCGCAGATCACACCCTTGGCGCGTTGCTCCGCAGGCAGCTGCAGCAGTTTGTTATAGGCGCCGCGAATCTTGAACGAGAACACCGGTTGCAGGTCTTCGCGCTTCAGCAGAACACGGTTGCCAAGGCGATGAGAGAGCTGACGCATCGGCTCCAGTGGAGTTTCGATGGCGACATCGTAAATACGCGCGTCTAAAATGCGCTTGATATAGGACTTGGGCATGACAGAAATCGGCAGCCAGTAGGTGTTTGCAAGCCCGCCAGTCTAATCTCTATACAGCAGCAAAGCCACCAAAAAGCCATTTTTGCGCACGGAAATTTTCATTTGCAGGCGCATGGATGGCAATAATTGCACAAGGACGCATAAATCCTCATGAACCAGGATCAACTGAAACAGGCCGTCGCGCGCGCCGCAGTGGAATACATCACCCCCATGCTCGACTCCGACACCATCGTCGGCGTCGGTACCGGCTCAACCGCCAACTACTTCATCGACTATCTGGCGGAGAAAAAGGGCCTGTTCGACGGCACCGTGGCCAGCTCCGAGGCCTCCGCCGAGCGGCTGCAGTCCCACGGTATTCCGGTGTACGACCTGAACGCAGTGGACGGCATCCGCGTCTATGTGGATGGCGCCGATGAAACCAACCCGCTGCTGCAACTGATCAAGGGCGGTGGCGCGGCACTGACCCGCGAGAAAATCGTCGCCGCCTGCTCCGAGGAATTTGTGTGCATCGCCGACGAGAGCAAGTGGGTGGAAGTACTAGGCAACTTCCCGCTGCCGGTAGAGGTGATCCCCATGGCGCGCTCATATGTCGCACGGGAAATCGTCAAACTTGGCGGCGATCCTGTTTACCGCGAGGATGTGACCACCGACAACGGCAATGTCATCCTCGACGTACACAATATGCAGATCGCCAAGCCCCTGGCACTGGAAGACGCCCTCAACAACATTACCGGCGTTGTGACCAATGGCTTGTTCGCTGCGCGCCCGGCCGATATCCTGCTTTTAGGTACCGCCGACGGCGTGAAGACGGTGAAGTCCAAAGTCTAAATTCGTATTAACGAGCCCGCGATCGACAGCAATGACCCACAAGAATAAGAAACGTGCATTGGCACTGCTCGTGCTGCCAGCCCTGCTGGCAACCGGCTGTGCCACCACCCCGCCCAGTAACACCGACGATCTGTGTGAGATTTTCCGTGAGAAAGACGGCTGGTATCAGGATGCCGCCAAATCCGCGCGCAAGTGGAACACGCCCATCGCCACCATGATGGCAACACTGCACCAGGAATCGCGCTTTGTGCACGATGCCAAACCACCGCGCAGCAAAATCCTGTGGATCATTCCGGGTCCGCGCCCCTCGGATGCCTATGGTTATTCACAAGCCCTGGGCACCACCTGGCGAGGTTACCAGCGCGCCACCGGCAGCTATGGCGCGGACCGCGACGACTTTGGCGATGCCATCGATTTTGTCGGCTGGTACCACAACACTAGCCAGCGCCAGTGCAACATCCGCTCCAACGACACCTACCACCTGTACCTCGCCTACCACGAGGGCCAGGGCGGGTTTAACCGCCGCACCTACCGCAACAAGCAATGGCTAAAGAATGTGGCGCAAAAGGTATCTGCGCGCTCACAAACCTATCAGCGGCAACTCAATAGCTGCGAAGCCTCGCTGAAGAAGCGGAAAAAATTCCTCGGCCTGTTCTGAGCCGACCATCCGACGCATCGACAAATTCGACAGGCCGCGCACTAAGTGGCGGCGAATTTGCCAAGCGCGCCGGAATAACAACTACCCTTTGCAGACAGTGCTTTGCCCCTTTGGTTGCCCCTGTGTCTGCGCGTTTGCTACCGTCTGATCAAGGCTCTGTCGCCCTCACCCGACGCTGGGCGTGCCAACCCGCACAGATGCGTTGCGTTCGATAACCCATTGCATTCGAAAACCCATTGCATTCGAAAACCAGAGGTGCTTATGAAGCCGACCGCCATTTACTCCCTCGCCCTCGCCCTGGCACTCGCCGTTTCCAGCGCCTTTGCGGAAACCGCGGTGTCCGACGCACAGCTGCAGAAATTTGCCGATGCCTACCGCTCTATCGTAACCCTGAGCCAGGAGTACGCGCCCAAGATCAAAGCCGCAGCCGATGCCGCTGCCGCGGAAGCGATCAACGTGGAAGCACAGGGAAAAATGCTCGCCGCAGTGAAAAGCGCGGGGCTCAGCAAGGAAGAGTATCAGGGCATTGCCACCCAGCTGCGCGAGGACCCAGAACTGCTGAAGAAGGTCAACGCCATCCTGCAAAAGGCCGCCGCGCCACAGCAGTAATCGTTACAGTCTGTTCTTAACGCTTGCGCTCACTGGGGCGCCGGAATCAATTCCGGCGCCACTTGTAGCTCCTCTATAATCGCCGCCAGATTTTCCTGCACCCACTTTCGGTCAATGGATCCCCAGTCTTTCATCTCGTAATAACCGTCGTTATTACGCACGCCCTGTTGAACAAACTCCACCAGGGTACCGTGGCCCGGCAGCCCCTTGGCGATCACATCCTGAATGGTACGGCGCGGCCAGCCGGTGGCCTCCTCAAGGGCTGGGTTATTCGGGCGCGGCAGTCGCTCAATCAGGTAGGCGATCAACAGGCGACGGCAGATGGTGGGGTTGAGACCTGAATTCAGGGCATGCGACATGGTACGTCCTTGTTTGCGAGTTAAGCTGCCCCCTTTGTAGCACATAGAGAGCCGCAAACAACACCCCGCCAGACCACAAGTTTCCAGCGCGCGCCGACACCGCCCCGGAATGAATCGCCGCAAAGCGCGACTTTTCACGCACCTTTTTGCATAATCCGGTCACAAATACTCAATAAGCGCACAGCGGGAAAGTGACCGTGGAGACAGAAGAGAAGCCTCAAGAATCCTTGCAGTATCGGGAATCCGGCATTCTGGCCGCTGCGGTATTTGCCCACTTGGCCGCCGCCCGTGCACAAGGCATCGACTGCGAGCGCCTGCTCATAGACTCCAGCGTGGACCTCGGCCAAACCCAGACACCAAATGCGCGCATTGGCCGCGAGCAATTAGCCCTGCTCCTGCGCCGCCTGTGGGACGAGCTCGGCGATGAATCCAGTGGCTATCTGTCCCGCCCCTGGCTGCCCGGCACCTTTGCCATGATGGGCCACGCCACTATCACCTGCCCCAGCCTGCGCCGCGCCCTACTGCGCTCTGCGCGTTTTGTTGCCATGGTCAGCGACGAGCTGCACATCAAGCTGGTGGAAGATGGCGAGGAAGCCCGCCTAATTTTCCACCACGAAAACCGTAAACAGCTGCCCAACCAGAATTTTGTCGAATCCCTCGCGGTAATCTGGCTGCGTTTTTTCAGCTGGTTGATCGACCGCACAATTTTGCTGGAGCGAGTACACCTGGCGTTCCCGCCGCCGGATTACGACGAAGAGTACGCGGACATGTTCCCGTGCCGACACTACTTTGATCAGCAGGAAACCTGCCTGGTATTTAATACCCGCTACCTGAATATGCCGCTGGTGCGCGATGCCCAGCAGCTGAGCGAATTCCTCGCCCGCGCGCCGGAATGCCTGCTGACCCAGTACAAGTCCGACAACAGTTTTACCGGCCGTATTCGCCGTATGCTGCAAAGCGACAACAGTATCGAAAACCTGTCCCTCGACGATGTAGCGGAGCGACTGTTCACTTCGCCGCAGACCCTGCGCCGGCGCCTGAAGGACGAAGGAAACAGCTGGCAGGACATCAAGGATTCCGTGCGCCGCGACATGGCCATGTACCAGCTGAAGGGTCAGGAAACCGCGGTTGCCGAAATTGCCGAGCGACTGGGCTTTTCCGAGCCCAGCGCATTCAACCGCGCGTTCAAGAAATGGACCGGATTGGCACCGGGCGCTTACCGGGAAAAATTCCGCGACTAAGCGCAGCGCGGCGAAACAAACCGTAAACCTCATAAAAAAAACCGCGGCGAACCGCGGTTTTTTTATTTCCGTCAATGCATCTGCTTACTGGGTGTACTTGTCCACCTTCACCGCAATGCGACGGTTTTTCTGTTTACCTTCTTCGGTATTGTTGTCGGCAACCGGCTTGGCCGCCCCCAGGCCTACCGCGGTAACACGGACCGCCTGTACACCGGCATCGGCAAGCATTTTCTTCACTGCTTCCGCGCGGGTTTTCGACAACTCTTCGTTCGCGGCGGCATCACCGTCGCTGTCGGTATGCCCTTCAATGATTACCGAGAGGCCAGGGTTTTCCTGCATGATTTTGATCAGTGCCTGCACGTCCGGCAGCGATGCGGCGGTTGGCATGGAACCATCCGTAGGGAACATGATTTTCAGCAGGAATTCCTTGCTAGGATCCCGCGCGGCTTCGGCCAAATAAGCGCGGAAGCTACTGGCAAAATCATCGGTACCCACCACCGTACCGACCGGCGTTTCGGCGCCTACGTCTGGTGTGGTCGTCGTAGTGTCTGCCGGTGGTGGTGCTGAGTCGTCAACCACCACTTCTTCCTGCTCCATCACCACGCCGCCAGAGCCATCATCCATTTTCTCTTTCTTGGCACACATATTCAGTGCCCACAGCACCGCGAGCGCAATCAACAACGGCCATAGCCACTTGCCGAAACCGCTTTTACGCTCCACAGGAGGCGTAGCCGCGGTCTGACGCGGAGCAGCCTCCGCCGCGGGGCCAGTGAAATCGTCCAGGCTCTTCACCCCCAGCTCATTCATCAAGCCAGCGGGCACGTAATCTTTGATACTGTCTTTCTGCCCCATCAAGAGCGAGGCAAGGCCCTGCATATTCAGGCCCTTGCTTTTCACCAGTTTGCCGATGATCGACATCACCACCGGCGCGGCGACCTTGAGCAAGCTGCCGCTCTTGGTGCTGTCGAGCCCCAGTGCACTGGAAATCACGTTGAATACGCCGGATTCCTTATTCCCAAACAGGGAACCAAGGATATTGCCCCCGACATCCTGCAGGCTGGTCATGCGGCCCGCATCGGCAAAGATATCCCCCGGAGACGACAGGTCCATCTCGGTACTTTTGGTAGCCATATTCAGCAGGGAGCCCAGGCCGCTTTCACTGCCGGCCTTGCCCATCATGCCGGCCAGCACCGAGGCCACACCGGTTGAAAAGGCACCTTGCGATTTATCCGCCGGCAGGCCCAGGGCACTGCCCAACGCGTTCATTCCCGCCGAACCCAGGTGGCGTACCGCCATATCCAATATATTGTCAGCCATTTAGTTACCTCTTGAGACCGTGCTAACAGGCCTATGTCGTCAGGCCTTTGCTGGTTACCTAGATCGACCGCGCGAACTGCCAGACAGGCGTCATCGGTATCGGCGGCGTGAATTCAAACGAATCACTCTCATCAGTGTACGGCAGTAGATTCGACAGGTTAGGCCGATTCAGAATAAGGCTTGGGGTCCGAATCAGCTTTCCGAATGTGGCCGGCGTGCGGCAAGCTGGATCTGGTCGGTTTATCTCAATCTGCCACAAGGGTATTCTTGCGCGCTGATATTTGGCGCACGATTCCTATGACACACTCCGACCTGACAATCCCCGGTTACACCGTGCACGGCTCCATTGGCCAGGGCGGTATGGCATCGGTCTATCTGGCCACCCAGGAATCACTCAACCGCAAAGTCGCCATCAAGGTACTGCGCAACGTCGAGCATGATAGCGCCAGCGCCAAGCTGAACGCGCGCTTCATCAACGAAGCGCACTTTATTGCGAGCCTCAACAACCCGCACATCATCACCATTCACGATATCGCCACCCTGGCAAACGGCGACCACTACATCGCGATGGAGTTTGTCAGCGGCGGCGACCTGGATGAAAACCTGGAACGGTTCCGTGCGCCGCAGGGAGCACTGGGGCTAATCCGCGAGATCGCCGAAGGGCTCGCGGTGGTGCACCAGCAAGGCATCATTCACCGGGACGTAAAGCCCGCGAATATTCTGTTTCGTAAAGACAAGACGGTTGTGCTCACCGACTTTGGCATCGCCAAGGAAGTGGATAACAACTCCGACCTGACTCAGGCCGGCTTCAGTCTGGGCAGCCCCTCTTACAGCAGCCCGGAGCAGACCCAGGGGCAAGCGCTGGATATCACCAGTGATATTTACAGCCTCGGCGTTATCCTGCTGGAACTGTTACTCGGCTATAACCCGTTTAAGGGGGACAGCCATACGGGTACGGCCATCAACCACATTCAGCAGCCGGTACCAGAACTCCCCGCAGAACTGGCTTACCTGGCACCGCTGCTAAAACGCATGCTGGCCAAGTCACCAGGCGACCGCTTCCAGAGCTGTGAGTCACTGGTAAAGGCGATTCAATCTGTACACCAGCCCTCTGTTCCCGCAGCGACCACATCTGCCCCGACTGGCCAACGTAATTTTGCCAAGCCCGCATCCCTGCAATCTCGCCCGCTTCTTGCGCTAGCCGGAATAGCCAGTGCCACACTGCTCATCGCGGCACTGACCTATGAAAGTGAAACTGACAAGGAAATAAACCGCTTGTTGGAGCAGGCAGAACTGGGCCTGGAGGAAGAACGCTACATCTTTCCGGAACAGGACAATGCCCGCTACTACTTTCGTCAGGTATTGTTACTGGACGACGATAACAGTGCCGCGGAAGATGGCCTAGCGGAAGTAACCGCGCGGCTGGTACAGCAGTATGTGACACAGGGAACCGAAGCGCTGGAGCGCGGCGACCTCAACCGCCCGCAAGGGAATAATGCCCTGTACTTTTATCGCGAGGCGCTGGCACTGGATGCCGATAACAGCCACGCTCTCGCAGGCATGGGCCAGGTTGCAAGCGAGTACACCCGCCGCGCACGTGCCGATTTGCTGGAAGGCGATATCAAGGGTGCTGACCGCAATGTGAAGCGCGGCCTTAAAGTGCAGCCCGATGACGAAGAACTACTGTCCCTGCGCAAAGAAGTGGATGAAAAAATGCCGCGAGCAAAGCGCCTGATCCGCAATGTATTTGGCAAAATTCGCGAGCAGATCGACAACAATTAAACCCGCTCCGCAACGGTGGGTTTAACCAAGCATCTGCTGCAGCGACCGCTGAATTTCACCGCCGCAATAGGCGTTTCCATACTGCTGCCGCTGCTGGGCCAGGAAATCCGACAGCGCCGGCCGCTGCTCAACACGCTGGACTAACGCCGCAATAAAAGGCGCGTACCGATTGAGGTCAGCGGCCAGAGCCGGGTAACAATGTGTGAGCGTACCGAACAGTGCCGTTACCGCTATGTCTGCCATGGAAATGGACGAGCCGAGCATAAATCCACGGTCTTGTTGCAGGCCGTGCTCACACCCGGTCTTTTCAAATAACTGCATCCAGCGCGCCAGTCGCTCCTCGCGAAAAGTTTCCCACGCGGCTTTGTCCCACATTTGCAGGCCATAGAAGCGGGTAACCTCCATCAATACGTCCCCGCAATCCAGAACCGTCTTCAGCGCCTGGGTTTGCCCTTCTGCGGAGCGCGGCAGATAGTCATACTTGTGCGCCAGGTGCAGCATAATCGCCGGTAACTGCGCGATGGTTTTCTGCATCCCGTAATCGTACAAATACGGCGGTGCCATACCGGGGTTATCAATCTGCAGGCTTTTATCGGGATAGATTTCCCGGGCATCCAAACGCTGATAACTCGCCCCAACCTCATGCAACAGCAGCTCGACAAATACACCGCGAAAGGGAATGTTCCAGTAGTAGAGTCGATAGTCCATTGTGCTCTCCCAGAGGGCCGAAGCTAATCAGGCCTGCGCTTGTCGATATCGTTGGGCAAACCTTTGCGCGGTGAATTTAACGACTCACCGTCCCACATGGGCGTACCCGTACGAAACGCCGCGCGCGCAATCATATGCGCCCCAACCGGTACCGTGAGCAGCAAGAAAAGGATGGCGGCCACCGCGCGCGCCGTTACCCCGGTGTCCTGAAACAGCAGCGCCACGCCGATCAATAACAAGCCGCAACACAGTGTGGCCCCCTTGCCGGAGGTACTCATGCGCAAATAGATATCCCGCATGCGCACCAAACCCAGTGCCGCAGTAAAGCCGAAAAAGCTCCCGGTGATAATGAGCAATGCGAGCGCCCATTCAAGAATGACTTGAATCATCTGTACCCTCACCTTCGGTTTTGGCCAACACTTCCTCCTCCGCAAGTCGCTCCACAAAACGGCCGAACGCTACCGTGACCAGGAACGCGACCAGTGCCAGCGCAATCGCCGCATCCAGATACACATCGCGTCCGGAAGAAATCGCCAGCAAGGCGCAGTAAGCAACTGCAAGAATGTTCAAAACATCCAGCGCTACCACACGGTCTGCCAGTGTCGGCCCGCGCGCAATACGGTAAAAACACAACCCCAGGGCGAGCAACAACAACCAGGAAGCCAGGGCGATCGCCAGGGCAAGAATCGGCGAGCTTCCTTCGAGAATCGCCTGTAACATCATTCAAACGCCTCGCGAATTTTTCTCTCCAGGCCGTCATGCAACTCCTTGCGAAATTGCGCCCCGTCGGAGACAAACATACTGTGTACGTACAAGGTTTTGTTTTCGTCATCGATATCGACCACCAACGTGCCCGGGGTCAGTGAAAGAAGTTGCGACAGCAGCAGTAATTCATTGTCATCCGGATAGGATGTGGGCACCTCCACCACACAGGGGTGTCGATTTGGCGAGGGGGCCAGTACTTCCCAGGTAGCACGCAACCCGGAAACCAACAGCTCCTTAAGGAAGTAACCGATCAGCGCCACCACCTTGGGCAGGCGACGAAAATAACCGTCGTTAAATTTGCGCACCGGCGACAGCGCCATCGCCAGAAAGCCGACGATCATTCCGACGACGACATTATCCAGAGTGGCGTCACTGGTGAGCGCGCACCAGCTGATCGCCAGCAGGATATTCATCAGAAACAATTGCATAACGCCCCCATCGGCAGCTACGAATTCACATCACCCACCGCGCGACGGCAACACCGTTGCCACATATCCAGCAGGGTCCAACAGCTCCCTCGCCGCGGTTTCACAAAACTGGATTAATGGCTGGGGAAACAAACCCAGACCCAGCGTAATTGCCACCAGCAGCACCGCCGGCAGCATACGCTGTATGCGCTCGGTAACCGTGAGGCTCATGAGGGAGCGCGCCTCCCCGGTTGGGTGTGGTTTCCAGAACGCCTCGCTCCAAATCTTACTCATGGAAAACAGGGTGAGCGCTCCGGTAATTAGGGCGACGGCCGCAACCCAGTAGGCAGCCTGCTCCAGGCTGGCAGTGACCAGCATCAATTTGGCCCAGAAGCCGGACAGCGGCGGGAATCCGGCAAGGCTGAACGCCGCAATAAAAAACACGGCCGCCAATACTGGGCTCACACGGTACAGGCCGCCAATTTCCGCGAGGTTAAAACTGCCGGTCATACGCCGCGCCGTACCGCTAATCAGCAGCAGGTTGGTCTTGGCGACGATGTTATGCACCATGTAAAAAATCGAGCCGGCCAGCGCCAGCGGGCTGAACAGCGCCAGCCCCAGCACCAGAAAACCGATCTGACTGATAATGTGAAAAGCGAGAATTTTCCGAAACTCGTATTGCGAAGCCGCGCCGATAACACCGCTCAACATGGTAAGTAATGCGGCAATCAGCAGTAGGTCATGGGCGAAACTAAAGTCGGCGGGGAATACCAGGGTAAAGGTACGAATCAGCGCGTAGACTCCCACCTTGGTGAGCAGCCCGGCAAATACTGCCGTCACCGCCACAGGCGGCACGTGATAAGAAGCCGGCAACCAAAAATACAGCGGGAACAATGCCGCCTTGATACCAAAGGCCACGATCAACAGCACCGCCAGCATATGCAGTGCCGCAGGCTGGTCCACCTCGGCGAGCGCCACATGTAACGCCGCCAAATTCAATGTACCGGTAAGGCCATACACCATCCCGATGGCCATCAGCATAAACAGCGTCGACACCAGGTTCAGTGCCACATACTTAATACCGCCATCCAGCTGTGCGCGCTCGCCGCCGAGAATAAGCAGCGCAAAAGAGGCGATTAGCATCACCTCAAACCATACATACAGGTTAAACAGATCACCGGTAACAAAGCTGCCACATACCCCCGCAAGCAACAGCTGATAAAAACCCTGAAAACCCAAAACTTCCCGGCGTAAGTCCACATCGGCCTGGGCAAAGATAGCCACCGCCAGTCCCACTAGCCCCGCCAGTAATAGCATGATGGCACTTAACCGGTCTGCCACCAGGGAAATACCAAACGGTGCCGGCCAGTTACCCATTTGCGCGGCAATGGTGCCCTCATCAATCACGCGCACAAAAATAATCACCACCACCACAAACAGCCCGATACACCCGGCAAGGCTGATCGCCCGCGCGCGCCGCGGTTTGCGTCTTGCCCCAAGAGCGAAGAGTCCGGTGGCGATAGGCAACAGGAATGGCAGCGCAAGTAACCAGCCCATCAATGCTCCCCACGTTTCGGCGGGGGTTCCGCCAGCCGCATATGGTCGGAATCAATGGTGCCGAGCTCGCGATAACAGGCCACGACCAAAGCCAGGGTAAATGCCAACAGCCCAAAGCCGATCACAATTGCGGTAAGAATCATTGCCTGTGGCAGTGCATTGGCCACCGGCTCAAGCGGTGCTTCCTGGCCCTTGGGAATCAGTGGTGGCACAGCCCGGGTCAAGCGACCGGCAACGAAGATCACCAGATTCGCGGCATTGCTCAGTAATATCAGGCCGAACAAATAACACAACAGATTGGCCGCCAGCATCAGGTACACACCTGCGGCCACCATCACGCCAATCACCAGTACCAGTGCCGATTCCATGTCAGTCCACCTCGATGGTGAAAAACAGAGCCAGCACTGCGCCAAGCACCGCCAGGTAAATGCCAACATCGAACAGCAGTACGGTACTGATCGGAATCCCCTTCTCGCCCTCACCTCCGCCGATAAAGAGCCACAGCCCGGTAAACGGTGGAAAGCCCTTGAGCAGGCCCGGCACCGCAGATGCCAGTGAAAGCAACGCGCCGATTGCCGCCAGTTTTACTGGGGAAACACGCAGCGCTGCGCGCGCCTCCTGCAGGCTCCAAGCCAGCGCATACAGCACGAATGCGGCGGAGGCGATTAACCCGGCGATAAACCCACCACCGGGCAAGTTATGCCCGCGCATTAACATATACACGGAAAACAACAGGATCAGCGCAACCAGCAAGCGAGTAGCGCCCTGGAGGATGACGGAGCTCATGCCTGTTCCTCTTGTGTGTCATCGTGGGGGACATTCGGTTTGAGCTTGCGCCGCAACAAGGCGGCGGCACCAACCGCAGCCACCAGCACCACAACCACCTCACCAAAGGTATCCAGCGCGCGGAAGTCCACCAGAATAACGTTGACGATATTGCGCCCGAATGCCTCGGGTACCGCGGCGAGTTCAAAATATTCTTTGGTAGGGCTGATCAGCGGTTGCTGCAGCACCGCCAATATGGTCAAAGAGACCGTGGTACCGACCGACACCGCGAGCAGTGCATCCACAAACCGAAACCCTCTACCACTCACCTCGGTTGCGTGAGGCAAGCGGTGTAGTGTCAGCGCAACCAGAACTAAAAACAGCGTCTCCACCAACAACTGAGTGATGGCCACATCCGGAGCGCCGAAGAACAAAAAGATCAGCGCAATTCCAACACCCATGCCACCGAGACTACATATGGCGGTCAGTGGCGCGCGGCAGCCAATCGCTACCAGGGAACCGGCAAACACCAGCGCCATCGCCGCCCATTCCTTCACCGTCAGACGCTCCCAGTTCACGGTCATGTCAAACCCACCACTGCGCATCAGCCCCCACAACAGCAATACCGAGGCAACAGCAAATACCGCCGCCAGATAGTGTTTGAGAATGCCGTGTTGAAGATGGCGGGTATGCAGCGCCGCGCCGCGTTTGAATAGATCGAGACCGCGGTCCCACTGGGTGTCGGAGTTCGCCGGGAGCCAGTTGGCAATCCAGTTGAGCAGGGTACGAATTTGCGGCTGCAAATAAAATGCGAGTACACCCAATGCAAAGGTGGTAATGCTCATCACCAGTGGGAGGTTGATGCCATGCCAGAGTTTTAATGACACAGATTCCTCCCTCCCCATGGTGGCGGTTACTGCGGGTCCGACTAAGGTGTCGGCGATCAGTGCGGGCGCCAGGCCAAAGGTCAGCCCCAGTAGCGCCATCACCAGCGGACTGATCCACAACCCCGGAGATGCCTCACGCACCGACTGCAGTTTTTCCGGCAGGCGCCCCCAGAAAGGCCGCAGTGCAACCGTGGCGGCAATGGCGACCATTAACGCATTGGCAAATACTGCCGCCCAGGCCACGAAGGTGGGCTCCTCGGCGATCGCCAGCGCACCCTCGTATTTGAGTTCCTTGCCGATAAAGCCGAGAAATGGCGGGAATCCCGCCATGGACAAGCCCGCCGCTACGGCAATCGCAAACGTAATCGGTAAACGCTTGCCCAGCCCACCCAGCGCCGTCAACTCACGGGTGCCAGTTTGGTGGTCGATAATCCCCACCACCATAAACAGTGCAGCCTTATAAAAAGAGTGCACCAGGATAAAGGTGATAGCTGCGGCAATGGCCACGCTGGCCTCGGAACCCAGAAACATAACCAGGATGCCTAGTGCGACCACCGTGGTGTAAGCGAGAGCGAGCTTCAGATCTGTCTGGCGCATGGCGAGGATGGCAGCAATCACCGCCGTCACCGCACCAACGATATTTAGAGTCAACAACCAAGCTGCACTACCTCCCAACACCGGACACATGCGCGCGAGTAAATAGATACCCGCCTTTACCATGGTGGCGGAGTGGAGATAGGCACTGACCGGAGTGGGCGCAGCCATGGCGTTTGGCAGCCAGAAGTGAAAAGGTAATTGCGCAGACTTGGTAAAGGCGCCGATCAACACCAGAATCAAAATCGGTAGGTACAGCACATGGCTGTGCACCTTGTCTTTCGCGGCCAACACCTCGGTAAAGTTGTAACTGCCGACAATCATCCCCAGCAGCAACAAACCCGCCAGCAAGGCCAGTCCGCCGACGGCGGTAATCAGCAGTGCCTGCAGCGCCGAGCGCCGCGCGCTGGCTTTTTCGTGGTTGAAACCGATCAGCAGGTAGCTGGCGATGGTGGTGATTTCCCAAAACACAAACAGCGTAATGAGATTACCGGCGAGCACCAGCCCCAGCATGCCGAGCATAAACAGGAAGAGATAAAAGAAAAACCGCTGGATCAGCGGGTGGCCGCGAAGATAAAACTTGGCGTACAGCGCCACAAAGAAACCGACCCCGCTGACCAGTAGACCAAACAGCAGGCTTAAACCATCAATCAGAAGATTCAGCTCGACCCCAAGGCTTGGAATCCAGCTGATACCAAACACAAGCGGCGCGTACTCCCGCACCGGGCCGATCAATAACAGCAGCCAGAGCGTGACCCCGAGGGGAAAAGCCAGTAGCGCCAGCGACCAGATGCGTTCGCCCCATCCTGTGGGCGGCTGGTCGCCGGAGTGCACCTCCGTGTCCATCACTTCTTTACAACATCCATGTCAGCGGCGCAGGGTGTTTCCGAACTGTGTTACCGGGCTGCGCCGCCGCATTACTCCATGAGGAAATTTTTTGCGTGCGGCAAGTATAGACGCGGACTGACGTTCTCCTTTTTACTGCGCGCCGGTCAGTCTTGCGGAGGCGAGTGCAATTTGGCGAGTTCTTCCTTCTTCAGCAGCTTCACGTTAAACAGTTTGAGATCTTCCAGCCGCTGCAATTGCGTCGCCTCATCCCCCACCACAACCCAGATCATCGAGTCTGGCAGCATGTAGGTCTCGGCAATTTTCTGCACCTTGGGAATCGTCATCGCCTTGGCCACTGCCTCGCGCTCGCGCACGAAGTCCGCCGGCCAGCCGAACTCGCTCATACTTTCCAGCAGTCCGAGCTTGGCACCGGAGGTTTCAAAGGCACGGGCGTTACTGCGAATTAGGAAGGATTGCGAGGTCTGCAGATCCTCCTCGGTATAGGTAGGCCCGTACTCCTTGAGTACCTCGTTAATCAACTGTACCGATTCCGCAGTGACATTGGCGCGCACACCACTGCCAATGGTGAACTGCCCTTCGTGCTTGTTACCGGAAATACTGGAACTAATGCCGTAGGTGTAGCCCTTACCCTCGCGCAGTAACTGGGTCAGGCGCGAGGCGAAGCCACCGCCACCGAGGATGTAATTGGTGAATACCGCCGGATAATAATCTTCCGATACCACCGGCATCGCCATGCGCCCAATGCGCAACACCGACTGCTTGGAGCCAGGCACATCGATAAAGTAGATACCGGGCTCGGCGGGTTCGGATTTCGGGTTTGGGACTTCCACCGCTTTCGCCGGCCATTGCTTGGCCAGCTGTTCCGCAGTGGCCATAAAGTCCGCCTGCTGGATATCCCCCACCACATGGGCGCGGGCTACCGACGGCGACAGGTAGTTGTTGTAGTAGGCCTTGAGGTCGTCCATGGTAATCGCATTCACGGATTCCTCGGTGCCAAGGCCACTGTATCCACGAATATTGTCTTTGCCGTGGAGTAGGCGGGCAAAGTTCTTGCCCGCGATCGCGTTGGGCTCGCCCTCCGCCTGTTTGATCTGGCTGATAACGCCCTTCTTCGCCAACACCAGTTCCTTCTCATCCCAGCGCGGTTCCAGCAGCATTTCCTGCAACAACGCGAACACCTCGTTGAAGTTTCGCGCCAGGGTTGTCACATCAAAGCGGAAAGTATCCTGCCCGGAATAAATACCGATGCCGGCACCGAGTTTCTGGATGGCGGTTTCCAGCTCTTCCGGCGTGCGGTTTTTGGTACCGCGGCCCATCAGTATCGAGGTGAGATGCGCCACACCGGTTTTATCGATGCTCTCCTGCAACTGGCCACCATCCATCACCAGGCTGAAGCGCACCGTGGGGACTTCACTGTTTTCAATGCCCAGCACCTCAATGCCATTACCCAGCTTGTCGCGCCAAACATCTGGCACCGCCGGCTCCGCCGGTTCGCCATATTCCGGCTCCTTGGAGCGGTCAAACATCGAAGGGGTTTTCTCGTATTCCGCGCTACCAGAAGCATCAAACTGCGCCTCCGCACCGGCGACCACCTCCTCTTCCACCACTTGTGCGGCAACAGAGCCCTCTAGTGCCAGATCCTTTTCGCCGCGCGGCACAAAGCTGGTTGCGATATAGGGCTTACCCTTGATGTATTTCTCATACACCCGGACCACATCTTCCGATGTCACCGCGAGTAGGCGCGCAATGTCCTTGCTTACATAGCCCGGGTCATCGGCGTAAATCTGGTACTGCGCCAGCTGGAAAGCCTTGCCCACCACACTGGAGAGACTGTTGTAGAAGGCCACCTCCTGGCCCGCCTTGATACGCTCCAGGTCTTCCTCGGATATGCCCTCTTTCTCAAACAGGGCAAAGCTCTTTTCGATACCCGCGTAAATCGGGTCCAACGCACCACCGGCAAACGCCTGTGTCTTGAGCTGCATCTGCCCTGCCAGTTCCGATTCATAGGCGTACATGGAAACACCCGGGGTCAACTGCTCTTGTTCCACCAACACCCGGTAGAGGGGCGCACGCTTGCCCACAGAAAGGTAATTCGCGAGTACCGCCAGTGGATAACTGTCGGCATCGTAGCGAGGCACGGTGGGCCAGGCCATGGTGAGTTGTGGCTGGCGGGCAAAGTTGTCTTCGTAATACAGGCGCTTGGTTTCCTTCAGGGTCACCGGCTGCTTGGCTGCGCGTTCCACCGGTTCGCCCTTGGGTATCTCATCGAAGTACTTGTGCACCAGCTTGCGGGCCTGCTCCGGGTCAAAATCCCCGGATACCACAAGGGTCACATTGTTTGGCACATACCAGCGGCGGAAAAACGTCTTCACATCATCCAGCGTGGCATTGCCCACATCTTCCAGCGAACCTATTACCTGCCAGCTATATGGGTGCCCCTCCGGGTAGAGGTTGCTATCAATCACATACTGGGTGTGGCCGTAGGGGCGGTTATCCACACCCTGGCGTTTCTCGTTCTTCACCACCTGCTTTTCTTTCGCCAGTACCGGGTCGGTCACCGTATTGATAAACCAGCCCAGCTTGTCCGCTTCTGCCCAAAGCATTTTTTCCAGCGCATCTTTCGGCACCGTCTGGTAGTAATTAGTGACATCCCGGGAAGTAGAACCATTGGCACCGGAGCCGCCGATGCGCGCACTCATCGCATCCAGCCCGCCCTTGCCCAGGTTCTCGGACTCCAAAAACAGCAGGTGCTCGAACAAATGCGCAAAGCCGGTACGCCCCTCTACCTCACGCGCCGACCCCACATGGGCGGTAAGTGATACCGCTACCACCGGATCGGAGCGGTCTATGTGGAAGACCACGTTGAGGCCGTTATCCAGCTGGAATTGCTCGTATTCAATGGAGAAGTCGGGTTTGGCGCCCTCCTGTGTCTGCTCTTTTGGCGCGGAGTCGCTTTGGGGCTTGGGTGTGGGCTCGGTCTGTGAGCGATCACACCCAACAACGAGGAGTGCAGGAATAGATATTGCAGCAAAAAACACTATCACGACAGAAATATTACGAAGCATAGGGTATTTCCCTGCATTGTTATGAATTATGAAGATAGCAGTGATCTTACGACATAATAGACAGCAGAGAAGTTAGTAAATACACACCTACTGATTACAACAGATTACAGCTCCCCCATCGCCTGATTTATCGTGATATAAACTGAAAATAATGGCATTTACGCCAACGTATAAATATTGAAAACCAAAAGCTTCGGTAAATACTGCGTCTTTTCGATTTTGGTAAGGCTTAAAAATGCTATTCGTGGCATCCGCATACGAATTTGACATTAAGGAACAATTAAATTGAAAGCATCTGTACTGCTACATGAAGATGGAAATCTCAGACATAAACTAAGAACCGTCAATGACCTAACAACACACCTAAGGAATCGCGAAGGGATAAGTGCAAACTACAATATTTTTCTAGGAGCAGGAGCTTCAGTTACATCCGGCATCCCTGCAGCTTCAAGTCTGATTGAAGAATGGGCACTTGAAATATATTCAAATCTATCCGGAAAAAAGACAAACTCTTCGAGCGAAGCGATAGAGTACTTCAAATCGAACCACCAAAAGTGGTACAAGCCAAATAACCCGTACGCGTCTCTTTTCGAAAAAAAATGCGACCTGCCTACGCAAAGACGAAGATTTATCGAAGGTCTAGTGGACGGCAAACTACCGTCGATTGGATATGCGTATCTAACACGCCTAGTTGAAAGCGGATTTTTTAATGCAGTCTTTACTACAAACTTCGACGACCTGATAAATGAAGCGTTTTATCAATTTTCAAATATTCGACCAATAATGTGCGCCCATGACTCATCGATAAAACGTGTTTCGATTACATCATCCAGGCCAAAAGTAATTAAGATTCATGGCGACTATCTTTTTGATGACATCAAAAACACCATCCGAGAAACGGAATCGCTAGAAAAAAACACGAAAGACAAACTAATAGAATTCTGTAAAGAATTTGGACTCATAATAGTTGGCTACTCAGGATCAGATCGTTCTGTGATGGATGTTTTGGATATGCTATCCAAACAAGATGAGTATCTAAATAATGGTGTTTACTGGTGCTTTAGAGAAGACGATGAAATAGGTCCAGAGCTCCAAAACTTACTCTGGCGAGAAAAAATATATCCAGTACTTATCGAAGGATTTGACCAACTATTTTCCGAGCTTCACTTCCAAATCACCCAAAAAAGGCTAGACATCGAGTCAAGTCATGACAATTCAAAAATCAAAAGTACAATTAAAAACATCTTAAAAGACGATTTCAGACTCGCCGAACATGAAATCATCGGAGAAGAAATATCAACCATTAAGAATGCAGATAGCAAACGTGAAATTTTTAACTTCATAACAAACTTTTCTGAAGAAGCCAGGAAAAAATCGAACATATCGATAGCAGACTCAAGAAACCTATTTGCGATTAACAACCTAATCGCAAAGAACGAACTAGATGAAGCCTATAAAGTAGCAGAGCAAGATTACTCAGACGCAAATGACGATGATGTAAAACCTTTTTATATACAAAAAATAATCGATATTTTTGAAAAAAAGGGAGACACAAGATCTGTCCTAAACTGGTGCGACAGACTGATCGAGTGCGATAAAAACAACTATTCTTTCCACCTCCAAAAATCTAATTTCCTGGAAGGAGATGAAAAAACTGAATACCTTAAAGAAACCCTTGAAAGAAACACACACTCGTATCAAATACTAAATTTTTATGCATCATCCCTAATTAGCCAGGAAAAAACAGACCCAATAAACAAAAAAAAAGAAGCTTCCAAAATAATTGACCTTCTCGACAAAAGCATTTCACTTGAGCCAAGCCTATCCAACTCCGCCTGGAATGAAAAATATTCAATCCTGGCAAACCAACATAATAAAGATCCGAATACTGATAAAGAAATACAAAAACTAATAACAAATATGGAGTCAGTAAACCCTAACCACTCGAACACTCTAAGCATAAAATCGAAGGACACTGCCCGAAAAAAAGTCTTCCCGAAAATGAAATCATATATTGAAGACCTCAAAGCGATCCACGAAATATCCTCAAAAGAGAAAAGAATTACAATAAGTAAACTTATAGCCAATTTAGTTGAATGCCTTCCAGACGCAGAAGAAAATGAAGGCCACAAGGAAATCTCAAAAGATTTTTTTGAAAATTTTCTAACGAAGACACACTTTCAGAAAGAGGGGATATTTTATCTCTACGCAGCAGAGTACGAAATTGGCCTAAACCGAGACACAAAAAAATCCAAAGAAATGTATACAAAAGCCATCCACTCAAATGACGCAGACAGCTTTTTGGAAGGAATTATAAATTTTCTTTCTTGCTCGGACGAAGAATTAATTGAGCCAATAGAAAACCTGCTAGAGGAAAACAAATATACTTTTCTTGAACATCGATACCACTACTACAAATCAGAAATCCTCATCCAAAAATCAGACTATGAAACCGCCAGGAAGCATATTGAGAGATCCTTCCAAAAAGGTGGCGCAATGAGTGAATACTTGAATAGGCTTTCTTACGTATACTTACTAGAAGAAAACTACAAAGCTGTAATAAAGATGTTTGAAAAATACAAATCATTCGAAGAAATTCCAGATGCAGAAGCATTCATAATTAACAGCTATTTTTCCAACAAAAAACTTGGCCGGGATTTTACGAAAACAAAAATTCAAAACCTTTCCGCACAATCAAATTCTGATGACGTAAAGGTGGCAGCATTTGCAATATTAGATCATGAGCAAAAGGCAAAGAACATCATTAAAAAGCAAATAAGAAATAGCTTCCAAAACTACTTTAAATTTAAGTGCTGGCCGATAATACCGAACAATTGGTTAGACGAAATAAACTCATCTATTTTCACAAGAAATGACCAACCGGAAAGAATACACTAGAGAAATGGTTTAACAAAATTGACCCTAACACCCTAGGTCTTTCACTCAAAAATGAGATGCAAGACCTTCATATCAGCTTACCTCTATACTTAAAAAACTAGAGGCTTAATTGAACATATAATTTTCAAACCGAGCAAACAACCATTTTGAAAAAAATATATTCAGCCGAGGTTCTAGCCAGCTAAAAAACCATGAGAATGGCCACATCCACTACATTTATTCTGTCACTTGGCTGCTCAAAAAAGAATGATTAAATCGATTTTTCTGATATCCTTCTTTAAATAGCTTCCCTCTGACAAGACGGGCTGCGTCCCGTCCAAGCAAGACTAGAATGTAAGACAATACATAGGTCAGAATGAACTTTTCTGCGATAGCTAATCTACGGACTCTTTGCTGCAAACCCCCCAGGAAAATTCCAAGTGGTATCAATGATCTCCCATCCATTGTCCGTCAATTCTATTTGCTGATCAGCCTATCGACATTTGCTGGCTGCGTCTCCAATCCTGAGTTAAAGTGCAACCCGGGCGAGCAATTACAAATCCACGACCAACTTTTCTTTGGCACAGAAACATTCACCGGTGAGGTGTCAGATGCCGAGTGGCGGGACTTCCTTGCCAATGCGGTGTCACCGCGCTTCCCCAATGGCTTTACGGTACTTTCTGGCAGGGGGCAGTGGCGCGGCAGTAGCGGCGAAATTGTGCGCGAGCGCAGTAAAGTTTTGTTGCTGGTGCATCGGGAAACAGCAGAGTCTGATACCGCTATTGGCGAGCTTGTGGATATCTACAAGCGACGATTCCAGCAGGAGTCGGTGTTGAGGGTACGCAATCAGGTCTGCGTCTCCTTCAAATAAACTGCTTCCAATCCTCAGAAATCTAGATAGTACCTACCTTAAGAATAAAGTAGAGGTTCAAATTAGATCATCCAATCTATCACACTCGCTGCCAATTTTTTGAAGAAAAATATATTTAATCAGTGCCCAAACCGATTGCGTGAAGAAAATTTACAAGTGCACCATCTTATCCCACCCATGAACCTAAGCAAAAAATAGAGCACCTTATTGGTGCTCAACAAAAAAACAAGCACCACGCTTCACTTAAAAAGTAAGCATATGTAAATGTTTAATATAAACTTCATATTGATATCAACATGAATAAATGTTCAGTTTTTATAAAAACACAAATGCCAAATAAATCACATTTACAAAAAAGATTTAATGGCAAGGATTAATCAAATCGAATATAGATGCTAGCCTAACTGCGCATTTAAAATGCTTCTTTTATATATTTGGCACTGTCAAAACAGTACCAAATATATTCCTATGCTTTATCAACTAATTACACAGTCAAGTTCTTTGGAGCAAGAATGAAAGGATTCGGTATATTTGGTACTTTGGTTGCAGCAGTTATTTTTTCTAGCCAAGCAGTAGCCGAAAAAAATAGCAAATTCGTCCAGTTGCAAAAAAATGGTACGGAGAAATATCTCGTCATAATGGACGACGTGTCGTCAAACGGAGCAGCAACATCTCAATATTCTGGCTTAAATCGCTCAGAACGTGCAATACAGATTGCTCATGAGAACGGGTTGCGCTTAAAGCGGTCCTTCAACAAGGTAATAAACGGTTTTGTCGTCGAAGGTGACATTAAAGCCCTCGAAAAGCTGAGTAAAAAGGCCGGTGTCAAACGCGTCGAACAGGTGGGTGAAACCTGGCTTAATGCAACGCAGTCCAATGCTCCGTGGAACCTCGACAGGGTCGACCAAAGAAGTCGTAGCCTGAATGGGTCATATGTATATGATCGCACCGGAGCTGGTGTTACGGCCTATGTGATTGACTCTGGAATCAGAACCAGCCATACCGAATTCGAGGGTCGGGCCAGCTCGGGTTGGGATTTCATCAGTAACAATCAGGGCAGTGGTAGCGATTGTAATGGTCACGGCACCCATGTTGCCGGCACAATCGGCGGCAAGACGTACGGCGTCGCGAAATCCGTAAAGCTGGTATCTCTAAGAACACAGAATTGTAGTGGCACTGGAGATTGGAGCGATTTTATTGGCGCACTTGACTGGGTTGTATCCAATGGAGTGAAGCCCGCGGTAATTCATGCGAGCATTGGAGGACCTACTTCCACTTCCGTAGACAACGCTGTAAAAAATGCGATTAATGCCGGGTTTACCGTCGTAGTTTCCGCTGGAAATGACGCGAAAGATGCGTGCACACAGTCACCTGCACGAGTTAAGGAAGCTCTTACCGTTGGTGCAACGGATAAAAATGATGCACGAGCATCATTCTCCAACTATGGACAGTGTGTTGATGTATGGGCGCCTGGTGTAGATATCCTATCTGCATACTCAACCAGTAATACAGCAATCACATCCTGGCAAGGCACTTCAATGGCAGCACCCCATGTAAGTGGCATTGCGGCACTTTACCTTCAGGGAGCACCAAATGCCGCTGTCGCCAATGTAGTAAACAGGGTAATGAGTAAAGTTACCTATGGTAAGGTCTCTGACCGGAAGACCACCGATACTCCCAATCTTTTTGCCTATTCCCTCGGGACGTCAAATACCTACACCGCATTCCATCGCTATAACAACGACAAGATAGGAAATCACTTCTATACCCAAAACTGGTGGGAGATGCAGTCGGCACCAGACAGCGACTGGAAGTATGAGGGCGTTACTGGCTATGCATATCGAGGGCAGCAAACGAACAGCAAGCCGCTATATCGCTATTACAATGCGTCGCAAACTGACCATTTATACACCACCAACTACGGGGAGCTCGGTGGAGGCGGTAACGGGTGGTCCTACAACGGTATAGCTACTTATCTACCATTGAGCGGCGACACCAAGAGCCTTTATCGCTATTACAACAGCAAAATTCAAGACCACTTCTACACAACCAATTGGAATGAACTTCAAGGCGGAACTTCCTCGTGGAAGTATGAGGCCAATATCGGAAAGCTATTCGCGGGGCCTCAAGACTAACTTGAGCTCTGGCAATACGATATAGGATTCCTGTCGGTATGTTTGTAGCAGCCGGCAGGGATTCTCATCCATAAACCATGTGCCTTTGCACCTGATTGATAAACTGCCAAGATCCTTTTCCCCCCAAGGGATATCAGTCACCTAGACGAAACTTTCTCGCCTCTTAGGACCAGCCCTCCGGTTCCAGTCACGCTTCATCCATTCGGCCGGCCGCAGCTGTCACTCGGTTTGCCGACGTGTGTCCGCACAGATCTTCGTTTTACCCCCATTTTTAGCAATTTCGTCGATCCAGCGCATCTAAATCGATATTTATGTGCATCAATACTCCAACTTTCAGGAGAATTGACTTATGCGATGGATTGCGATTTTAGCCAGTGCGACGCTGGCTGCATGTAGCAGCTCGACGATGCTGCCCGAGAATACTGCTGCCGGGAGTGGAGAGTTCAGTGCGCGCGTTGCGCCACTTGTCCACAGCGCACAAACAGGTGGTGGCTTGTCGCTCGCGAGCGCCCCCCTGCCCCCTCTACCCTGGGAAATGGAAGGGCAGCAACCCCCGCAGGCGGACCTGCAAACACTGGCACCGGACCTGCTGGCGGTATCGCCAGAGATGAAAGCGTTTGTGGATTCGATCGATCCATCCCTTTCGCCGAACCAGCGCATGCGACGGATTCTGCGCACGCTGCGCCAGCAGCGGTTTTTCATGGAGTACGACCTGGATACCACCGCCACCGCCGCCGAGACGTTCTCGCAGCAGCGCGGCAACTGTATTTCGTTTGCGGCGATGATTGTGGCGCTGGCGCGGGAGGTGGGCGTACCGGCTCACTTTAACCGGGTGTATGCGCCGAAGGAGCGGCGCGCTACGCGCAGCGACAGTGGACGGGTACTGGTAGAGAACGTCCTGCATATCAATGCGGAAATTTCCTACGGCTGGAGCACGCGGATTGTGGAAATGAATTTCGAGCCGCGCTCGCACTACCGCCACGAGAAACTTTCGGATGAGGACGTGCAGGTGTTGTACCTGAATAATCTGGCTTTGAGTGAGGCCCGGGACGAAAATTTCGACGCGGCGATTGGTATTGCTCGGCAGGCGCTGACACTCTCACCAGAATCGTCCGTGGTATGGAACACCCTCGGCTATTTGTACCGACGTCAAGGCAGCCTGGAATTGGCGGAGTTGAGTTACACCCGCGCCATTGCCCTGGACGATAAAAATGTCTCCGCCAAAAGAAACCTGCAGCGAGTGTACCAACTGCAGAGCCGGCGCGAGCTACTGCAAGCGGCGGAGTCGTCACCGATTACCGATCAGGATTCCTGAGTTTGCGCCTCGCGAAATTGCAGCTCGGCGAGGCGTTTGTACAGCGGGGAGCTTTCCACCAATTGCTGATGTCGGCCTTGAGCAACCAGACGGCCGTTTTCCAGCACGGCGATATTGTCCGCGTGCAGGATAGTGGCAAGGCGGTGGGCAATAATAATTGTGGTGCGATCTTTCATCAGCGTTTCTAACGCACGCTGCACATGGTGTTCGCTCTCAGCATCGAGTGCACTGGTAGCTTCGTCCAGCAACAAAATCGTGGGGTCTTTAAGAATGGCCCGGGCAATGGCGAGACGCTGCCGCTGTCCACCGGAGAGCCGTGCGCCCTGCTCGCCAAGGTGACTGTTGTAGCCGTCTGGAAGTTGCTCAATAAATTCATGCGCGTGTGCGGCCTTGGCTGCGGCAATGACTTCTTCGTCGCTGGCATCGGGCTTGCCGTAGCGCAGGTTGTACCAGACATCCGCAGTAAACAGTGCGGGCTGCTGCGGCACTACCGCCATCTGGCTGCGCAATACGACGGTATCGAGATCGCGAATATCGGATCCATTTAAGGTGATGCGCCCGCTTTGCGGATCGTAAAAGCGCTGCAGCAAATCCATCATGGTGGATTTACCTGCGCCGGATGGGCCGACGAGAGCCAGGCTTTTGCCCGCGGGCACATCCAGGCTCAGCTCTTCCAATGCGGGTTTATCCGGTCGTGAGGGGTAGTGGAAGGTGACGGACTCGAAGGCGAGCTGGGCTTCACCTTGCGCGCCATCTACCTTGCTGTCTGTATCTTGCCCAGCGGTTTGGGACGAAGCGACTTCACTGACAGGAATTTCCGCTTTTACATTTAGCAGATCAATCAGCCGTTCGGTGGCACCGGTGGCACGCTGCAGCTCGCTGTAGACCTCGGAAATTGTGGCCACCGCTGAGCCCATCATCACTGCATAAAAAACAAACGCGGCGAGGTCACCGCTGGTGATGCGCCCGGCAATCATGTCGTTGCCGCCGACCAAAATCAGGCCGCTGACCGCACCGAACATCATCAATATCACTACCGCAATAAGCAGCGAGCGCTGGCGCACACGTCGCTTGGCAACGCCAAACGCGACTTCCACTTCACCGGAAAACGCCTGCATTTCATGGCGCTCTCGCGTGTAGCTCTGCACGGTTTTAATGTGCTGAATAATTTCTCCGGCGTAGCTGCCCACATCGGCAATGGAGTCCTGGCTTGCCTTGGAGAGTTTACGCACCCGGCGCCCGTAAAGGGTAATCGGCAGCAGTACCAGTGGTACGCCAATCAGCACCATCAGGCTCAACTTCAAATTAGTAAACAATAGAAGAATCAACGCACCGACAAACATCAGTGCACTGCGCAGCGCCATGGAAAATGAGGTACCGATAATCTGCTGCAGCAAGGTGGTGTCGGTGGTGAGGCGAGACATAATCTCGCCGCTGCGGTTGGTTTCGAAATAGCTCGGATGCAGGGTGACGATATGATCGAACACCGCTTTGCGCAGGTCCGCCACTACCCGTTCGCCCAGCCAGGAAACCAAATAGTGCCGGGTGTAGGTACCCAGGGCCATCAGCACCGCGAGCACCATAATAATAAACACCGCGTGGGACAGCGCCTGGGTGGAATCGCCGGTTAGACCCTCGTCCACCAGCAGTCGCACGCCCTGGCCGATGGACAGGGTGATACCCGCAGTAAACACCAACGCCAGCGCCGCGCACACCAGCACCAGTTTGTAGGGCCGCACGAATGGCCACAGCGCCCTGGCCATGGAAGTTGCGCTTAAGCTCGCAGATTTTGGAGATTGCGATGGGGCGATGTCAGTTGCTGAGGGCGCACGGGAGTCCGGCATAAAGAAGGTCTTCTGTGTAAATCAATCGGCGATAGTATGCCGTTACCCGAGTTCACACCAGACCCAAAAGCTCAACTCCTGAATAGTCGTTTCGCGTTTACAGCTTGGCGGAGAGCTCGCGAATCTCGCGGTTTAAGATACGGTCGTTATCGCTGTAGTCCACGGGGATATCGATCAGGTGTATCCCCCCTTCCTGCATACAGCGTTCGATGGTGGGGCGAATATCTTCTGTGCGTTCGATACGGTGACCGCTGGCCCCATAGGACCCTGCGTAGGCAACAAAATCCGGGTTGCCGAAATCCAGGCCAAAGTCGTGGAAATCCATCTGCGACTGCTTCCACTTGATCATGCCGTAGCCGTCGTCACGCAGAATTAAAATCACCAGGTCGAGTTTCAGGCGCACCGCGGTTTCCAGCTCTTGGGAATTCATCATAAAACCGCCGTCGCCACAGATCGCCACCACACTGCGATCCGGATGCACCAGCTTTGCGGCCATGGCGGAAGGCAAGCCGGCGCCCATGGTTGCGAGTGCATTATCCAGCAACACGGTATTGGGTTTGTGCGCTTGATAGTTCCGCGCAAACCAGATTTTGTACATGCCATTGTCCAGTGCGATGATGCCGTTATCCGGCACCGCCTCGCGCACTTCTTTTACCAGACGCTGCGTCTTTACCGGGAAGCTCGCGTCCTGTGCGCCGTCCACAATATGCTTGCGCAGCGCATCGCGAATCCGGTGCGCGTCGGTGAAGCTCCAGTGGCTTTGCGGCTCAAGCTTTTCTTTTATCTGCCACAGGCTGTTGGCGATATCACCCACCACTTCAATCTGCGGGAAATACACCGGGTCGACCTGTGCGGAACTGAAGTTGATATGCACCACTTCTGGACCGCCCGGGCGCATGAAGAACGGGGGTTTTTCCACAACGTCGTGACCGACGTTGATAATAAGATCGGCCTGATCAATGGCGCGGTGCACGAAGTCGCCGTCGGACAAGGCGGTGTTGCCGATAAAATACGAACTCGCTTCGTCGATCACGCCTTTACCCATCTGCGTGGTCACTGCGGGGATGCCAAACTTTTCCACAAATTCCCGCAGCATTTTTGCAGTGAGTTTGCGATTGGCACCGGCGCCGATTAACAACAGCGGCTTGCGTGCGGCGGCGATGGCCTGCACTGCCTGGCACACGGCTTTATTCTCGGCGATCGGCCGGCGGGTATAGCTGGGTTCCAGCACCGGCATGGTGGAGTGCTCACGAGCGATATCTTCCGGCAGCTCCAGGTGCGTCGCACCGGGCCGCTCTTCCTCCGCCTGCCGAAATGCCTCGCGCACATGCGCCGGCACATTGTCGCCACTGACGATCACCTTAGTGAACTTGGTCAGCGGCTGCATCATGTCGACGATGTCGATAATCTGGAAGCGCCCCTGTTTCGAGCTTTTGATCGGTTTCTGCCCGGTGACCATCACCATGGGCATGGCGCCGAGCTGCGCGTAGGCGGCTGCCGTCACCAGGTTGGTGGCGCCAGGGCCGAGGGTAGATAGGCACACGCCGGCGTTACCGGTCAGCCGCCCGTAGGTGGCCGCCATAAAACCGGCCGCCTGCTCATGGCGGCCAATCACCAGCCGGATCTTGGAACCGCGCAGGGATTCCAGCAAGTCCAGGTTTTCTTCTCCGGGGATGCCAAAGACGAACTCGACACCTTCCGCTTCCAGTGCGCGCACAAACAGATCCGATGCTTTCACCAAATTCCCTCTCTAATGCCTTCACTAAGGGCTATATCTAGCGCCACCGCTACCCCGCTGAGCCACCGGGAATGCGCCGATCCAATTGCAATAGCAGCGTAGCAGACGCGCCATATTTGAAGTCCCGCCCATATTAACTGGCGAACTCAACCATCTTGTTGCTGACCTCGCAGTCTGGCGCCGAAAGCCTTGAAACTGCCCCATTAGTTCCGGTACATTGCGCGCCTATTTTTTAGCCATAGTTTATAGCCAGAGAGTGACTTCCAAGTCGCTCCGTGTGTCGGGAAGGATTCCGCCAGCTCACTTGAGGTAACCATGAAGCTGACCCAGTCCCTGCCCGCCCTATCCCTTTCCCTGCTGACCGGCCTGTTCACCGCTGGCACCCAAGCCAAAACCCTGTGGAGTGACAACAGCCTGACCGCGCTGCACGGTAAGAACTACGAAGTGAACTACGGCCTGTCTACCGACGACAGCACCCGTAACGTTCTCACCTTCGAACACGTGAGCGGCCACACCTGGGGCGACCTGTTCATGTTCGGCGACTACCTCAAGTCCACCGACGGTTCTGCCGAACTGTACGGTGAAATCTCCCCGCGCCTGAGCCTGGGCAAGCTGGGTAACGATGTCGCATTTGGCCCGGTAAAAGACGTGCTGCTGGCTGGCCAGCTGGAATTGGGCAATACCGATGACCCGGACAACCTGCTGGTAACCGGCGAACGCTTCGTCAACAAACTGGCGGGTGTGGGTTTTGACCTGGACGCGCCGGGCTTTGCTTACCTGCAGGCCAACGTTTACCACCGCAACAACGAGAAGCGTGCGGACAACGAGCAGCTGACCCTAGTGTGGGGCCTGCCGTTCACCATCGGTAGCGAATCCTTCCTGTATGACGGTTTTATCGACTGGGCCAGCGCTTCCCGCGATGTACACGCCAGCCTGAACTTCACCTCCCAGCTGAAGTGGGACATTGGCGCGCGCAGCGGCAACCCGAAGAAGCTGTACGCCGGTGTTGAGTACGTGCATTGGAACGATAAGTTCGGCATCAAGGACGGTACCTTCGGTATCGATTCCAACGAGCGCAACATCAACCTGCTGCTGAAGTACCACTTCTAATTAATCCTCTAATTAATCGGTGCGCAATACCATGAGCCAGTCGAAATCTACCGCGGCCGCCAACCGCGCGGCCCCGCAAGCGAATATCCTCGAGCGCCTGTTCAAACTGTCCGAGCGCAAGACCACTGTGCGCCAGGAAGTCATTGCCGGTCTCACCACCTTCCTGACCATGGCCTACATCATTTTCGTTAACCCGAACATCATGTCTGCTGCCGGCATGGATCAGGGCGCGGTCTTTACCGCGACCTGTCTCGCCGCGGCAGTAGGCTGTTTGATCATGGGCCTGTACGCCAACTACCCGTTTGCGCTGGCGCCGGGCATGGGCCTGAATGCCTTCTTCAGCTACGTGGTTGTGGGTGAAATGGGCTACAGCTGGCAGGTGGCATTGGGTGCGGTATTTATCTCCGGTGTAGTGTTCCTGCTGCTCAGCATCTTCAAGGTGCGCCAGTGGGTGATCGACAGTATTCCCATGTCCCTGCGTCAGGCGCTGGCGGCCGGTGTGGGCCTGTTCCTGGCGATCATCGCGCTGAAGAGCGCGGGCATCGTGACCGCAAGCCCAGCCACTTTGGTAACCCTGGGTGATGTCACTTCCACGGAAGCGGTGCTGGCCGCACTCAGCTTTGTACTGATTGCGGCGCTGGCTTACCGCCGTATGCTGGGCGCGGTGATGATCGGCATTCTGATCGTGACCGGTATTGCGCTGGCCCTGGGCAAGGTGCAGTACGGTGGCCTGGTTTCCGCACCGCCGAGCATGGCGCCGACCTTTATGCAGCTGGATATTGCCGGTGCGTTTAACGTAGGCATGATCAGCGTGATCTTCGCGTTCCTGTTTGTGGACCTGTTCGACACCGCCGGCACCCTGCTGAGCACCGCCGACCGCGCCAAGCTGCTGGACAAAAAAGGCCAGCTGCCGGGTATGGGCAAGGCGCTGATGGCAGACAGCTCCGCGTCTGCGGTGGGTTCCCTGATGGGTTCCTCCACCACTACTACCTACGTGGAAAGCACCGCGGGTGTTGCCGCTGGCGGCCGTACCGGTCTGACCGCGGTAGTATGTGCGGGCCTGTTCCTGCTGGCGCTGTTCTTCTCGCCGCTGGTGGGTATGGTTCCGGCCTACGCGACTGCCGGTGCACTGATGTACGTTGCGGTACTGATGACCTCCGGCCTGTCCACTATCGACTGGGATGACATTACCGAGGCGGCGCCTGCGGTAATCGCTGCGGTGATGATGCCGCTGTCGTTCTCCATCGCCAACGGCATTGCGCTGGGCTTTATTTGCTACGCGCTGATCAAAACCCTGAGCGGCCGCCATAAGGATGTGAGCATCAGTGTCTACGCACTGGCGGTGCTGTTCACCGCCAAGTTTGTATTCTTCTGATTGGCCTGTTTTAGGCTGCGCAGATAGCCGTGTAGCAGCTCCGCATCCAGCCCGTGCAGCATCAGGCGAAAACCCGCCTGTAGTGTGGAGTGCGGTACCATCGGGTGGCGGTTGCTGACCAGGGACAGGGCCATGCTGTCGTTCAGCAGCTTGCCGATGTAGATGGAGATGGTCTCGTCCAGCTGCAGGGAGTTGCTCGCGCGCCAAAAGTCGTGATCGGACAGGAATAGCGCGTAGAGCGGCGTGTACATTTCGATGGCGGTCTGAAGATCCAGCACATTGGTGGCGTGATCACCGCCCGGTTGCAGGTCGAATTCGCCATCGGTGATCGCGGAGAAATCCAGCCGCTCGGCCGCGCGGATATCGCGGCCGTCGCGGCGCAACTGCTCATTCAGCTCGGCGATAAAATTGTAGATATTCAGATCGTGGATCAGAAAGGTATCGTCGAGCAGGTCGCACAGGTTTTTCGGGCGCAGAGGTTTGGTACTTGAGATGCGTACGCCGTCGATATTGTCGGCAATAAACTGCAATAACTCGGTACCGATATTGAAATGGCGTAGTATCAGATAGTTTGCGTCACCGCGGACAAAGTACTTTAGCCCCCAGTAGATGGTTTTGTGCAGTAGCCGCGATGAATTCCAACGCTCGGGAATCACGATCCGCAGCAGTTGCACCAGCACGATACTGAGCCGCGCCAGCGGCCGCACTACTGGCAACAGGAGGCGCCGCGACCAGGTATTATTGCCGGCAAGCAATGCCTTTTTCGCTGGTTCATGAATGGGCAGGCTACGGTCCAGATAGAGCGCCAGCCAGGGGTTGGGGTCGCGACGGTCGATCCGCTCATTTTCAAAATCGCTTTTCCAGCTCATGCGTATCCCGCCTTAATAATTTCCCAACTCTTCCAGCTGCAGTAAATAAAGACGGCCAGTTACCCGCGCGGTTTCCAGTATCCGCTCGGCGAGGCCATCGATCGCCAGCACTCCGGACTCCAGTACTTCCTGCAACTCCCCCACGTGATCCTCGTCGTGCTCGGCGTGATAGCGGTAAAAAGAAACCTGATGAGAGCCCAGATCTAAATGCTGCTGCAGGGCGCGAGCGAAAATACCGGCAAAGTGTTTGCCGAGCCCTTCGATGATAAACATCGCACCCAACAGGTCCAGCGGATCGGCGGCGCCGGCGCGCTGGAACATCCAGGCAGACAGGGCGCGGGAGCCAATATTCTGCCGGCCGGCGCGCAGTACCGCGACGTCTCCGCCGACGGATTCGAAGTCCCGCTGTAGCATTTCGTAGTCGCGGTGCTCGGTACGCGCGTGTTCGAGAAAGCGCGAGCGCAGCTCTAGATGCTCACTGCCGATGGACGATACTGCGCAGGCAATCCAGCGCGAGCCGTCCAGTACCTGTTGGTAATGGTCGTGCAGTAACAGCCGGTAGTCCTCCAGCCGTATCGCACCGCGCAGCGCGCGGGCGACGATCGGCACACGGATAAGACGCCCTTCGAAATCCGCCCAGGTTTTACCGAGCTCACGAATGACCGCCGCAGATTTGTTTTCTACCATTTCCATCTTATTTCTCTCCATCACACGGCCGTTAGGCTCATAAAAGACGCCAGACACCGGCCGCTCTCCGGCACAAAACACAATATGCGATCACCGCGCTCCAGTTTTTCCTCCCGCAGCAACCGGTCGATCAGCAGAAAGATGGACGCCGAGCCCACATTACCGACTTCCTGCTGATGGTTGCGCCAGCGCTCTTCGGGAATCATCGCAGCAGAGCGGGTGAGCAACGTTTTCATACGCTCGCCCAGCGCGCGTGCAGAATAGTGCGGCAGAAAATAACGGATATCTCGCGGCGACAGCTGATGCTTGTCCAGCACTTCGAGGAAATAGCCCATCCACACCGGAAACATCTGGTCCAGCAGGTCGAAGTCCTGCCGCAATACGATGGCGCCCTGTTCATAGGCAGCACCAGGGGATTCGTAGTGAGCCCAGGGTTTGGCATCCTCCGGACTGTTATCGCGAGTGCCGGCAAACATGCAGGTGGGGAAGCGGTCGGCAAAGGATTTCTGTTCGATCCAATCGATTTTCAGGCTGGGGCGCTGCGGGTTCGGTTCGGCTTCCATCACCAGTGCGCCGGCACCATCCGATAGTGTCCAGCGCAGAAATTCATACTGCATCGCCTGCTGTGTGTTCATGAGGGAAAAATCGATTGCGCGGTAAAAACCCGGCTGGAACCAACGACTGGAAAATTCACTGCCGCTCACCGCGGCGATGCGATGCTGACCTGCATGGACATTCAGCCAGGCGGACTTGATCGCCATCATGCTGCTGCCACAGACACTCTGGTGGGAGCTGATCTCCATGGGTGTGTGTGCCAACTCACCGTGCACTGCGCTGGCGATACCCGGCACCAGAAAATCCGCCTGGGTTGTACCACAGGCGAGATACTGCAGTTGCGCGGGATCCCGGCGTGCAGCGTCACAGGCAGCTTCCACCGCGCGGGCAGCCATCTGCGCGTTGGTGAACAGTGGATTGCCCTCCGCGTCCAAAGCGTAGTGGCGTTGGCGGATGCCATTTTGGCGCAGGGTCAGCGCCTTGAGTTTGCGACTGTGCTCTCCGAGAAACCCGATGCGCGATTCCATCTCGCGGTTGTCCACCGGTGCACCGGGCAGGAAACTGCCGCTACCGGTGATAAATACGCCCTGCATGTACCTTCCTTCTCGTCCGTGCTCTGGGCGGGCATATTATCATCCGGGCCGCCCGGAGAACGATACGGCGGTACGATGCTGCCAATATCACATCGTCAGTAATGGCCTGCTGTTAGAAATACTGCCTTCCCTGTAGCACTCAGTGTACGTGCGCTTCGGCCAGGCAATCCCATAGAGTTTGCACAATACGTGAAGGCCTGGGCGATAGCCGCTGGATCGCCACAAAGTCGCACTCGTATTGATAGCGCTGTGGATGTATTGCACGGATCTCGCCTTTCTTCAAAAACGTCTCCGCATAATGGTCTGGTAGATAGCCAATATAGCGCCCGGTCTGCAGGCAGTGAACGATGGCTTCCTGGTCGTTGACGGTAATGTCCCGCTGCAACCCCAGCCGGTTACCCACTTCCATATTCGGTGAGTGATAGCCGAGGCCGGCGTATTTGCACGCGCGGATGGCGTCGTCGTCGATGGAGATATCCGCGGTACCGAATAGCGGGTGGCGGTAGCCGCAGTAGAGATACATCTGCTCATAAAACAGGTGCTGGTAATCGAGACTGGGGGACTCGCGGTGGGCGGGGATCACCCCCAGCTGGAAGCGCCCCTCCATCACCCCGCGCTCGATTTCATTGATCGGCTCGATGTGGATATCCAGGCTGACCTCCGGCGCCAGATCGTCAAATTGGCGCAGGGCGGCGTCGATATGGGCGGCAGGGTTGGTGACCATCTTGTCGAACAGAGCCAGGGAGATATGCCCGGTCATGCGCTTGTGCACATCCGCCACCTCACCGCGAAACGCGTCCAGGGAACTGAGCAGGCGCAGGGTGGCCTGGTAGATCTGGCGCCCCTCGCTGGTAAGGGCAAAGCCGCTGCGCCCGCGCTGGCACAGGGTCACGCCAAGGCGCACCTCCAGGTCCTTGATATGGCGGCTAATGGTGGAGCGCCCCACGTTGAGCTCCAGCTCCGCCGCCGAGAAGCCCCCTGCCTCCGCCACCGCGCGGAATACCCGCAACAGGCGCAGGTCGATATCACTCAGCTGCCCCAGCAGCGCCGTTTGTTTGCGCCCCACGATACCCCCCAATTCTGTCAGACCAGTCAATCCAACCAATCCAGCCGAGCCATCTCGCCCGGCCTCTTTAAACACTTTGTTTCACAAATATGAAACTTAACATCGATAAATAACAGTTTATGCAACATTAAAGCTCTTCTACATTGGCTGCAACCAAACCAAACAAGCTGCTATCGATAAGCAGCAAGTGACAAGAAATAAGAACCAGGAACAAAGGGGAGCAGAGCAATGGACATGAGCGTGAACGACAAGTTTGCCGGCCTGAGCCAGGACCAGCTAGATGCCCACTGGATGGCCTACACCGGCAACCGCCAGTTCAAGCAGGACCCGCGCATCATCAAAGGCGCCGAAGGCTGCTACTACACCAGCGCCGATGGCCGCCGCATCTTCGACGGCCTCTCCGGCCTGTGGACCTGCGGCGCCGGCCACAACCGCGTGGAAATTGCCGACGCGGTGAGCCAGCAGCTGCGCACCCTGGACTACGCGCCGGCGTTCCAGTTTGGCCACCCCAAGGCCTTCCAGCTGGCAGAGCGCATCACCCAGTTCATGCCGGAAGGCCTGAACCGCGTGTTCTTCACCGGCTCCGGTTCCGAGTCTGCGGAAACCTCCCTAAAGATCGCCCGCGCCTACTGGCGCAAAAAGGGCATGCCATCGAAAACCAAGCTGATCGGCCGCGCCAAGGGTTACCACGGGGTGAACTTTGGCGGCATCAGTGTCGGCGGTATCGGCGCCAACCGCGCGCTGTACGGCACCGCCGTAGATGCCGACCACCTGCCGCACACCGTGCTGCCGCAGAACAAGTTCTGCAAGGGCATGCCCGAGGAAGGTGCCCACCTGGCAGACGACCTGCTGGAAATGATTGCCCTGCACGATGCCTCTAACATCGCCGCGGTCATCGTCGAGCCCATGGCCGGCTCCGCCGGTGTATTGCCGCCCCCCGTGGGCTACCTGCAGCGCCTGCGTGAGATTTGCGACCAGCACAACATCCTGCTGATTTTCGATGAGGTGATCACTGCCTTTGGCCGTATGGGTGCCGCCACCGGCGCCGAGGCCTTCGGTGTTACCCCGGACATCATCAACACGGCCAAGCAGCTGACCAATGGCGCCGTCCCCATGGGCGCGGTCATCGCCAAGCAGGAAATTTACGATACCTTTATGGAACAGGGCGGCCCCGAGTACCTGCTGGAACTGCCCCACGGTTACACCTATTCCGCCCACCCGGTGTCCTGCGCGGCAGCGCTCGCATCACTGGATATCCTGGAGAAGGAAAACCTCTTCTCCCGCGCCGCCGAACTGGCAGTGGTACTGGAAGACCGCGTGCATCAATTGAAAGGCACACCGCTGGTGACCGACATCCGCAACTGCGGTGTTGCCGCGGGTCTCACCATCGAGGCCGCACCGGGTGAACCACTATTGCGTCCGTACCAGATCGCGATGAAGATGTGGGAAAAGGGTTTTTACGTACGCTACGGTGGCGACACCATTCAGCTGGGCCTGCCGTTTGTGGCCGAGGCGGAAGAAGTCGACACCCTGGTCAGCGCCCTGGGCGATGCCATCACCAGCATCGCTGCCGGCTGAGACCGGCTAATAAAGCACACAAACCAAACGTATTAAGAACACGAAAAATTTAGAGAGTTAACCGAGGAAACAACATGAGCATTGTTGGCCATTTTATTAACGGCAAAACCGTCGACGCCGCCGAGCGCACCCAGGACGTATTCAACCCGGCAACCGGTGAGGTTTCCAAGCAGGTAGCGATCGCCGCAAAAGACACCGTGGAAGAAGCGGTCGCGGCGGCGTCCGAGGCGTACAAGACCTGGCGCAACACCCAGCCGATCAAACGCGCCCGTATCATGTTCAAGTTCAAGCAGCTGCTGGAAGACAATGCAGAAAAAATCTGCGCGCTGATCGGCGAAGAACACGGCAAGATTTCCCACGACGCCATGGGCGAACTGACCCGCGGTATCGAGAATGTGGAGTTTGCCTGCACTGCGCCGCAGATGCTCAAAGGTGAACACAGCCGCAACGTTGGCCCGGACATCGACTCCTGGAGCGAAATGCAGCCGTTGGGCGTGGTTGCCGGTATTACCCCGTTCAACTTCCCCGCCATGGTACCGCTGTGGATGTTCCCGCTGGCCATCGTGTGCGGCAACACCTTTGTACTGAAGCCTTCCGAACGCGACCCTTCCTGCGCCCTGCTGCTGGCACAACTGCTGCAGGAAGCCGGCCTGCCGGATGGCGTATTCAATGTGGTGAATGGCGATAAGGTTGCGGTAGATACCCTGCTGACCGACCCGCGTGTGGAAGCGGTGAGCTTTGTTGGTTCCACCCCGATCGCCGAATACGTTTACGCCACGGCCAGCGCCAACGGCAAACGCTGCCAGGCACTGGGCGGTGCCAAGAACCACGCGATCATCATGCCGGATGCGGACATGGATAATGCCGTCGCCGCACTGACCGGTGCCGCTTTCGGTTCCTCCGGTGAGCGCTGCATGGCACTGTCGGTGGCGGTGTGTGTGGGCGATGAAGCTGCGGATACCTTTATCGACAAGATGTCCCACGCCATGAAAGACCTTAAAGTGGGTGCCTACACCGACAGCAGCAACGACTTTGGCCCGGTCATCACTGAGGCACACAAGAACAAGGTGGACGGCTATATCGCCAGCGCCGCCGAGCAGGGTGCGACCATTGTGGTCGACGGCCGTGATCCAAAGGTGGCCGGTTATGAAAACGGCTTCTTTGTCGGCGGTACCCTGATCGACCAGGTGAAGCAGGGCATGACCTGCTACGAAGAGGAAATCTTTGGCCCGGTGCTGCTGGTAGTGCGCGCCGAATCTATGGAACAGGCCATGCAGATGATCAACGATCACGAGTACGGCAACGGTACCTGTATCTTCACCCGCGACGGCGAAGCGGCGCGCTACTTCAGCGACAACATCCTGGTGGGCATGGTCGGCATCAACGTACCGCTGCCGGTACCGGTGGCCTACCACAGCTTCGGCGGCTGGAAGCGCTCCCTGTTCGGCGATCTGGGTGCCTACGGCCCAGACGGTGTGCGCTTCTATACCAAGCGCAAGACCATCACCCAGCGCTGGCCATCCAGCGGCGTGCGCGAAGGTGCGCAGTTCTCTTTCCCGAGTAACTGATCCGCTCCACTCGCTGTATACGAAAAACGCCCGCAGAGAAATCTGCGGGCGTTTTTATTTATGAACCACCGCGCAATATTTATTGGTCAAGAGGAGATATTTAGCAGAATTGTTCACAATGTGTCATTATCCGCGCCCCCAACAATCCGCCCAGCTGCGGATACACTGCAATTCAAGGAGTGCGCACAATGAGCAGAAAGCTGATTTCCAGCGGATCGGAATTTGAAACCAAGATCGGATATTCCCGCGCGGTTGTGGATGGCGATTACGTTTTCGTCTCCGGCACCACCGGCTACAACTACGCCACCAACAGCATCAGTGACGATGCCGCGGAACAGGCGGACCAGTGTTTTGCGAATATTGAACAGGCTCTGAAAGAAGCGGGCAGCAGCATCGCACAGATCGTGCGGGTGACCTACATCCTGCCCAACCGCGATGACTTCAAACCCTGCTGGCCGGTATTTGAAAAGTGGCTGGGGGAGGTACGACCCGCAGCCACCATGTTTGAAGCGCGCCTGCTGGACGACGCGATGAAAATTGAAATTCAGGTGACCGCGCGCGTTTAACACACACTTTGGGTAATCTCGTTTGCCCAGTCGGGGAAGGTCAGTTAATCCTGATCTTCCCTGCCCCCCGAACGACGCCAATCAAAGCTGCTCGGCCGCTTTCTCTCCTGGCAGCTCGCCGAGTTGTTCTCCGAGACTTTCTCCTAGGCTTTCTCCCAACCGCTCTTTTTTCGCCACCGACAGATAGCCGAAATAGCGATCGCGAATTTCCCGTACATAATTCACCGGCTCCCGCCCTCGTACGTAACCGAAGCGCGCTTTCTTGTAGTACTGCGGTTTTGACAGCAGCAGCATGGCCTCTTCCACATTATCGAACCAGCGATTCGGATCCTTGCCCAGCTTTTTCGCCAGCACTCGCGCGTCTCTTACATGCCCATGTCCGGCGTTGTAAGCGGCCAGGGAGAAATAAATCTTCTGATCAAACGGCAGCGATGAGGGGAAACGTTCTTCCAGCCAGCCGAGATAAGATACCCCAGCACGAATACTGTTTTCCGGATGATACAAATCGGAGATGCCGAGCTGCTTGCCGGTGCGCGGCATCACCTGCATCAGGCCGCGGGCACCGGCAAAGGAGCGAGCCTTGGGATTGAAGCGACTTTCCTGATACATCTGCGACACCACCATGCGCCAGTCCAGATCGGCGGGTACCGCGTGTTTGCGCACTAGCGGATCGTAAGGTGACAGCTCGGTGGTATCTCGCAGGCGCTGTCCCTGTTTGCCCTTGATGTGCTTTTCTTCCTTGAAGTACTTGTTGTAAGTCACATTGAAAAACAGGCCACGGTAGTACTTGTTCAAAAAACCATTCAGCTTGCCCAGTAATTCCGGCTGGTCTTTCCGCACTGCCCAGGCAATGTCCTGCTCTTCGGAAAGGTCACCGACCACCGCAAAATCATCGCGATAGGTTTGCTCGATTTGCACCAGATGCGAATCTGCCACCGTGTAGTCGTAACGTCCCTCCGCAACCGCATCGATCAGCTGCTCTGTGGTGGCTCCCTGAATCGGCAAAATATTAACCGGCTTACTGCCCTCACTTTCCGCAACGTCAGACTGCAGTGCCGCCAGCGCCTCGAGGCTGGAGTAATAGCTGTTGAGAGGGTTTACTGCGACGGATTGGCCGATTAACCGCTCGGCAACGGGAACTGCCAGTTCCTGCGTATTGTCTACAGCAGCGATCAATTGTTCGGTGACCTGCATGTATGGGCGGGTAAATACCAATCCCTGCTGTTTGCGCGCGTCGGTGACGGTCATGGATGCGGCGATCACATCCCCCATGCCCTCTGCCAGCGCCTCCGCCAGATCCACATCGTGGCCGGGCACTACCATGCTCAGGCGCAAGCCATGGTCTTTGGCAAAACGCTTTAACAAGTCGTAATCAAAACCCATCAGTTCGCCGCGCCACATAAAGTAGGAGGCGGGGTGATTGCGGGTCAGCACGCGCAGGGTTTTACTTTTTTTGATTTGCGCCCAATCGCGGCGAGCGCTATTGCGCTGTTGTGCCGCGACCAGGTGCTCTTCGGTCAAGAATTCATTTAATGCCTGCCCCAGCGCTACCGCATTACTGCGCACGGCCCAGGCGATGGCGCGGCGGCGATCGCTAAGGTTTTCAGCCTTTAGCGCGGGAAAATCTTCGAGCAATACTGCGGACAAATTGCTATCGATAATGGTTGCGGCAAAAGTGCCATCGGCGACGCCGCCCAGCAATTCATCCTGACTAATGGGTTCATCGAGAATCTGAGCTTGCAGGGATACCTGCGACTTATTTGAGGAGGACTCGGCCAACTCGGAAATCGTTTCTTCAAAAGCACTACCCTTACGCACCGCAACCTTGATAGATGCAGAAACGGGTTCAGCGGCGGCAACCGGCTTGGAAGCGGAACCTTGCTTACGTCGAGTGATCAGCTGTTCCTGAACATACTTCAATGGGCGTACATACAGGACCTGTTCAGCACGCTGTTCGGTACGGGTAAAGTTCACCGCAATCACATCACCGCGCCCTTCCTGTAGCGCGGGAATCAGATCGGCAAAGTTATCCACATAAATCCACTGCACGGCGAGCCCGCGCTGCTCGGCAAACTTCTCGGCCAAGGCCCGCCATTCCGCCGTGGGGAGGCCGTCTCGCGGTAAAGACTCCTCTTCCAGCCCCTTGGGCGCAAGCAGCCTCAGGGTACCTTGCTGGTGAATCTCGGCGAGGTCGCCCTGATTGATATAGTTGGTAAATGCGGGGGCTGTGGGTTCGCTGGCCTGCGAGGCTCTTTCTTCAGCCTTCTCTTCAGTCGCCTTCTCAGTCAACTCTGCCGCGCTGCCATTCTCGAGAACCTGCGCCGCCTTTTCACTGCTGGTATCGCCACAGGCGGCCAGCAGAATACCGAGCAGGGCTATTGCCACTACCCATCCCGCTCTTACAGCTCCCAAGCGATCCTTTTCTTGTGTCCGTTTTCCTAATAACCCGGCCATACCGCGCACATCTCCTGTTTTCGGCATCGAACGTGAACTGTCTCACAAACCGTGTGAAATTTCGATTTCGCACAAATTTTGCACAACCATACCACCCTGCCCGCTGACCCGCGATGCCTGCCAGCCGGTCGCTAACTCAATAAAGCAAACCATTTACCACTTTCCGCTTGGCGCGAAAATAGACCACCCGTTCAGACTGGCCCCTGTGCAACTACCCAGCTGGTTCTATAGGGATTTTCGAAAACCGCGCATGTTATGCCTTGGCAAGCTTCCCAAAACACGTTTGATCAGAAGAATCTTTGGTCACAAACAAAAAAACTATCGAGGACACACCATGCAATCCTCCGGAATTTTGACGGGATTTAAATTAACCACGGCGGCAATACTCATTGGCGCCTGGGCATCTACCAGCGCCACTGCAGATACCATTTACGAGGACAATTTTGCCAACGGGGATATCAGCGGCTGGTCCACCACCGGCAACGTTGCCGCATACAACGGCAATAGTATGCGTCTGCGCGGTACATCGACCGCAACGCAGGCACTTTCTACTGCGGGTTACTCCGCGGTCTCCGTTGAACTCGCTATGGCGGCGACCTCGCTGGAAAACGGTGAGTTCTGTTACGGTGAAATTTCCACGGACGGCGGCAGCAGCTGGACAACTGCATTGACCATTGCCAACGGTGATGACAACGGCAGCCAGTTCTCCAGCAACAGTGCGCCATCCGGTATCGACAACAACGTTGCTGTGCAGTTGCGCTTTCGCGGCACCGGCGCCACCACCGGCGATTACTGTTATGGGTATCGGGCCCTGGTAACCGGCACAGGCGGCGCGCCCACCGATCCGGACATTAGCGCACCGGCAAGTGTGAGCTTTGGCGCGATCGGCACAGGCACAACCTCTACCCGCACCATCACCGTTTCCAACGACGGTTCAGCCGCCCTCGTTATTAGCAATGTGAGCAACCCAGCATCACCTTTTTCAGTAAGCAGTAACAACTGTGGCAGCGTGAGCGCCGGCGCAAACTGCAGTATCGATGTGGCATTTGCACCGCAAACGGATGGTAACTTTAACGGCAGCCTCAATATCTCTTCCAACGATCCGGACGAGCCGAGTATTGCGGTTAGCCTCAGCGGCAGCGCATCCACCGGCGGCGGGAGTGTGGACGACTTTGATCCGCTAAGTGGTAGCGGCAATGTTTCTCGCAGCGCACTGACCATGAATACGCTGATCAATGGCAGCGACCCGGGTAGTCTTGTTGATTACAGCCACTATGCACTACCCGCCAATGCCGCGATGCCCAGCAACCAGTTTGAAGGTTCTCTGGAATTATTCGGAGAAGCCTCCGGTGGGGACTTTGACGAGCACAAAGACTCCTTCCGTTACACCGGTTCACAGGACACCACGCGCAAGCATCTGCCGGAATTCAATTTTGAATTTGTACAGAGCGGCAGCCATATTTTCCCGGTAGAGCGCGGTTCGATTGTCAGCACGCACCCCGAGTGGGAATACATCCTGACACCTGGGCGGGTCTGGGATGAAAACGGGGATGCCGGCTACAGCCGGGTTGCGCTGCCATTTGCCCTGCAACAGAAAAATGCCAACTGTATTCACAACGGCATGATGACCTTCCTGTTCAAGGATGACGGTTCCGTCTCCGATGTGGCCTACCAGATCGCCGGAGAAACCTGCCTGTATTTCCAGGTGGATATGTGGGGGCAGCTCTCTGCCAGTTACACGCCGCATAGCGTTGCCAACAGCGATCAGCTGACCAGCGACTACCAGGCGGAAGTGAACAACCGCATGCCGAGCAAACCACTCAGCGCGCTGGCTCAGGATTACCCCGGCACCGACTACACCGCTTTTGCTGCACCCAACGGCAAGGACCCCCTGGATCTTTCTCTGGCGGGCTTTGTAATCGATGGCACCCATTACATGGGCGGATGCGGCTCTCGCCGTGGTGACTACCCGTATTGTGAATCCCTGGTTGTTCCGTCTTACTCCAGTGCAAAAACCGTGTTCGCCGGCGGCGCCATGATGCGCCTGGAACAGAAATATCCGGGTACGTTTAACCAGTCCATCGGCAGTTACATCAGCGAGTGCAACACCAATGGTAACTGGAACGATGTCACCTTTGGCAATGCGCTGGATATGGGGACGGGCAACTACAAGCTCGCCGGCTATATGAGCGACGAAGGCGCCAGTCACACCAACGACCTGTTCCTGCCGGAAGATCACGCCAGCAAGATCAATTACAGCTGTACCGAGTATCCGCGCAAGGCGTCGCCCGGCACCAAGTGGGTTTACCACACCTCTGACACCTATATTCTCGGCACGGCGATGAACGCCTACCTGCGCGGTATTGAAGGCAGCAGTAGCGATATCTTCAGCGATATTGTGGTGGATGAAATTCTTGCGCCGCTCGGCGTCAGCCCCACGGCAGAATTCACCCGCCGCACCTACGACGGTATTCAGCAGCCCTTTACCGGCTGGGGACTGATGTGGCTGCGGGACGATGTGGCGAAGATTGGCGCCTTCCTCGCGGGCAGCAGCCAATCGGTGTTGCACCAGGGCGAACTGGATGCAGCGCTGCAGCGCGACAGCGCCGACCGCGGACTGGAGCCCCTCACTGACTACAAGTACAACAATGGCTTCTGGGCGCACGAGGTGAGCGGCAACATGAGCGGCTGTAGCAACCCACTGTGGCTACCGTTTATGTCCGGCTATGGCGGTATCACCGTACTCGTCTTACCGAACAACTCGGTGTATTACTACTTCAGTGACGACGATGTGTTCCTGTGGATGGATGCAGCACAGGAGGCGCACGGTATTCGCAGCCTGTGCCAGTAATTCATGCGGACAACCAAATAAAAAAGGGGCGATTTATCGCCCCTTTTTTATTTGCCTAAAATTATTTAGGAAAGATTACTTGCCAAGAAACCGACCTCAGCCCTCTTCTACTAGCCAGGCAAGCGCCGCGGTTTTGTCTTCAAAGAAACGGGCTTCGCCGCCGATAAACCAGCTGCCAATCTTGGCCGCGGTTTCCTGCCAGGACTTACTGCCCACCATGGCCACTTTGTTGAACTGGTGACCATGCTTTAAGCCAAGCTTGAAGTCATCCCACGCAGCGTGCATTTCCCAACCGTCCATTTCGCGCACATCCATCATCACGTCGATTTTCGGGCTTTTCATACCGGCAATCGCAGTCTCCAGCATCGGCACCATGGTCGCGTAATCCTCATGCTGTAACTTTCCTCGGGCGTGCATGGTCAACAGTACTTTGTCGTCCGCGACACGTTCAACACTAACGGAAAAGCCGTGATGATTGTGAGACATGTTTTCGCCCCTTGCTGCAAAAGTATTTTAGCTTGCAGGTATAAGGTGAATGTAGTGAGACAACAAACCAGCAATCCAAGGCCATAGGGCAGTTTTAAGGCAGTGGTTCATCGTTTCGCTATCACGCCACAGATATGAACCCCGCATATAAAAAAGGGCTGCAAAAGCAGCCCAAAGGAGTCAATTTAGACGGGATAACGTAGGGATGATTAGCTGATATCGATCCAGGTGGACTTCAGCTCGCAATACTTGTCCAGCGCGTGCAGGGACTTGTCGCGGCCGTTACCGGACTGCTTGAAACCACCAAAGGGCACGGTGATGTCGCCACCGAAGTAGTTGTTGACCCATACCGAGCCCGCACGAATGTCGCGCGCCATGCGGTGGGCGCGGGCGAGATCTTTGGTCCACACGCCGGAGGCCAGGCCATAGATGGAATCGTTGGCGATCTGCAGCGCTTCTTCTTCGGTTTCGAATTCGATGATCGACAGCACCGGGCCAAAGATTTCCTCGCGGGCAATGGTCATTTCACCGCTCACACCACGGAAGATAGTCGGTTCGTAATAGTGACCGCCTTCCACAGCTGCTGCCGGCTTGCCGCCGCACACCAGGTTGGCGCCCTGCTCGAGGCCTTTGGCCACGTAAAACTCCACGGTGTCGTACTGGCTCTGGTCGATCAGGGCACCCATAACGGTGTTTGGATCCTGCGGGTGTCCCGGCTGGAAGCGCTCGGAAGCTTTCTTGACCTTCTCGATAAAGGTGTCGGCGATGCCTTTTTCCACCAGCAGACGGGTACCAGCGGTACAGGTCTCCCCCTGGTTGTAGAACACCGCCAGCGCGGCCGCTTCCGCGGCCTTGTCCAGGTCGGCGTCGGCAAACACGATGTTCGGGCTCTTGCCGCCCAGTTCGAGGAAGGTGCGCTTCAGGTTGGATTGGCCGGAGTATTCGGTCAGGGTCTTGCCCACTTCGGTGGAACCGGTGAAGGTCAGACCATCGATGTCCATGTGCAGGCCCAAAGCCTTGCCCAGGCTACTGCCCGGTCCGGGCAGCACGTTCAATACGCCATCCGGCAGGCCTGCTTGTTTCGCCAAGCCCGCCAGCTTGATTGCGGTGAGCGGTGTATTGGATGCCGGCTTCAGGATCACGCTATTACCGGTGGCAAGCGCCGGGCCCAGCTTCCACGCGGTGGTGGAGAGTGGGAAGTTCCACGGCACGATCGCCGCCACAACGCCCAACGGCATACGGGTAATCAGGCCAATCTCGGTGGGGCCGGTAGGGGCAATCTCGTCGTAAATCTTGTCGATCGCTTCCGCATTCCAGCGAATGGTGGTGACTGCACTGGGCACATCCACATTCATGGTGTCGCTGATGGGCTTGCCTGCATCGAGGCTCTCCAGCAGGGCGATCTCTTCGCGGTTTTCTTCGATCAGCTCGGCAAAGCGCACCAGGATCTTCTTGCGATCCATGGGCGGCATGTCGGACCAGATACCGGATTCGAAGGTTTCACGGGCGACCTTGACCGCTACCTCGGCGTCTTCCGGTCCACAATTGGCAATCTGTGCCAGCTCGCGGCCATCTGCCGGACTGGTGCACGGACGGGTCTGGCCGCTGATTGCGTCCACGTAGGCACCGTTAATGAAAGCGCGGCCCTCAATAGTGAGTTCGTCGGCCCGGGCGAGCCACTCCTGCAGGGTTTGCGGCGTTGGCTGTGGATTCCGGTTGTCAGTCATGGTCACCTCGGTTTGGCACACGAAAAGTTGGCTATCAGCTAAAAACTGAAGGATTATTCAGTTTATATCTAAAATGTGATCACAAATCAACGAGTCTGTATTTTGCTGCAGGGAAGCTGCCACTGCAAACCGGTGAAATCCGCTTACACGGCCTCGAAGGTACCGGTCTCCAGATTCTTGCGGGCGCCGGGAATCGCGAATACCCGGTTGTGGAACGCAATATAGAACCCCGGCGACAGCAGGCGCGCGGCGAGCAACGCTTCGGTGACGTTTTGACGGGCATCGGAATCGATAAAGCCCATGGGACGCATGGCCCCGGTGAACACCACAGGCACCGCCGGCGTACCCATCTTGTCAAAGCAATATTCGGCGGTGACCGACATGGTATCGGTTCCGTGCAGAATCACGATGGGGTCGCCCTTTTCGGCGGTGCGGGCAATGGCCGCACAAATCTGGTCGCGGTCGCTGTTGTCCATCTCCAGAGAGTCCTTGTTGAGGATGCTCTCCAGCTCGAGATGGGTATAGGGTAGGCGCAGGCTGCTGATCAGGCCCTCGCGAATAATAGAGGCACGGTTTTTCAGGGTGCCTTCGGATTCGCAGTAGCTCTTCTCGATGGTGCCACCGGTAGTGAGAATGCGGACACTGGTCTTTTGGTTGAGATCTGTCATCAATTTCCCCGCTGCATGAGTACGAATGTGCGCATCTTAGAGGGCTAGAGAGAACGAGACAATTCTAGTGTCCCGCAACGCAATTCATGAGTTGCGGGATTCGAGCCTGCCCGCGGTGCGATACCACGGACAAGTCGGGGAAAGTTTGGGAAAAAGAAGGACTTAGACTTCTTCGATACGGTAGGAGTGCACGATTTCCACATCAGCCTTGCCGAGCATGATGGATGCCGAGCAGTACTTTTCCGCAGACAGCTCCACCGCGCGCGCTACCTGCGATTCCTTGATGTTGCGTCCGCGCACCACGAACTCCATCTCGATCTTCTCAAACGGCGCCGGTACCGCGTCCGGACGGTGACCTTTCAGTTCTACGTGACAGCTGGCCACGTCCTGACGGGTCTTTTGCAGGATGCCCACCACATCGTACGAGGCGCAGCCACCCACACCCAGCAGAATCATTTCCATGGGGCGGATACCATTGTTCTTCTGGCCACCTTCCATCACCACGGAATTGCCACTGCCCGCTTCACCGACAAAAGTGACACCATTTACCCAGGTCACCTGACCCTGCATTACGCCCGCCATGGAACTCTCTCCTTCATATTGGATGGGGGCCGGGAGCTTACCACAACAACCCTGGGAACCCGCAGCACAGTGCACCCGCTAATTGGTGCGGACGTACAGTCTCACCCTAAGATCTGAGTAAGCCTTAACTTACGGTGGTTGTCAGCGCTGCGCTCAACCGCTATAAACAAACGCTGCCTATGCCCCATACAAAAAGTGGCCCAGATCACATTGCGAAAGATTGGCTCGTAAAGGCCCTGTTTGCACTAGGGTTTTAGCGGGATAATCGTCCCCTTAACCGGGATCAGGCACAAATATTTCAAAAAAAGGAGTAGATCCGTGACGGTCTCTACCGAAGACACTCTGACTAGTGGCAACATCGAAGACTTTCTCGCCCATTGCCACCGCCGCCGCTACCCAGCCAAGAGCACCATTATTTACGCCGGCGACCGCTGTGAGTCTCTGTACTTCATTATGCGTGGTTCCGTCACCGTTCTGATCGAAGACGACGAAGGTCGCGAGATGATCGTTGCCTACCTGAACGATGGCGACTTCTTCGGCGAGATGGGCCTGTTCGACCAGGACACCCGCAGCGCCTGGGTTCGCACCAAGACCGAGTGTGAAGTAGCGGAAATCTCCTACACCAAATTCCAGGAGCTTACCCGCCAGCATCCGGAGTTCCTGTTCAACCTGGCCACCCAGATGGCACTGCGCCTGCGCAACACCACCCGCAAGGTGGGCGACCTGGCATTCCTCGACGTCACCGGCCGCGTAGCCCGCACCCTGCTGGACCTGTGTAACGAGCCGGATGCGATGACCCACCCGGAAGGCATGCAGATCAAGATCACTCGCCAGGAAATTGGCCGTATCGTGGGGTGTTCCCGCGAGATGGTTGGCCGGGTACTGAAGACTCTGGAAGAACAGGGGCTGGTATCGGTAAAAGGTAAAACCATGGTGGTGTACGGCACTCGATAAGCTGCCAATTTCACCCACAAAAAAGCCGGGCAATCGCCCGGCTTTTTTGTGGGTGAAATTTAAAGCGCGCCCCAAAACCAAACCGGCGCACCAAATGGGTGCGCACAACGCACCCGTTTCGGCATTTCGCACCAGAACCTCCCGCAGTAGCAAAATAAAACTCCGCAAATTACAAGAATTCAGCAGTGAGTGCTTCTTTACGCTGGTACGTTGGTTGCAATCAAAATAACACACAACAAAAAGCTCTAGGGGAACCACTTGAAGCACAACAACTATCTCGGGCTGAAAAAATCCCATCTGGCACTGGCTATTTCCTGCGCCGCCCTACCCATGCCGCACCTTGCCTCCGCACAGGCTACGGACACTGAAAACAAACCCGTGTTCGAGGAAGTGGTGGTAACCGGCTCCCGCCGCGAAGAAAATGTGATGGATATCCCCATCAATATTTCTGCGGTGGGTGGCGAGAAGATCGAGGACCTGCGCCTCGACAGCATCGCCAAGATTGCCTACTACACCCCCGGCCTGACAGTCGTCGATCGCGGCCCGCGGGACGAGAGCCCAGACATTCTGGTGCGCGGCCTGAACACCGGCGGTCTCGGCCCGGGCTTCAGCAGCAGCACCGTTGCCACTTACCTCGGCGACATCCCCTTGCAGGTAGACCTGAAGCCCATCGACCTGGAGCGTGTGGAAGTATTGATCGGTCCCCAGGGCACCTTGTATGGCCAGGGCACCATGGGTGGCGCTATCCGCTATATTCCCGCTAAAGCGGACCCTTCTGAGTTCACCGCTACCGTGCGCAGCAGTGCCAGCAGCAACGCCCAGAGCTCCGGCCTCGGCTCTGAATACGGTGCGACCCTGAACTTTGCGATCACCGATAACCTGGCCGTGCGCGTAAACGCGGACAGCATCCAGGATCCCGGGTTTATCGACTACAACTACGTCGTGCGTGAATCTGGTGTATCTAACCCCGACCCGGACTTCAGCAACCCCGATGACGTTGCCGCGAACCTGCGCCAGGTAAAAGATGCCAACGGTGAAGACACCAAATCTGGCCGTATCAACGTGCGCTGGCTGGCCACCGACTGGCTGGAAGCCAACCTGTGGCACTACTACCAGGACACCAAGGCGGAAGGTCGCCAGCTGGCTCACCAGCTTTCCTTCAATACCGGTCCTTACGAATCCGGTATGCGCTACGAAGAGCCTAACCACTACACCAACAAGCTCACCAGTATCGAGCTGATCGGCGATCTGGGCTTCGCCCAGGCCACTATGGTTTACGGCCAGTCGGAATACGATGAGCTGGGCCAGCGTGACCAGACCGACCTGTTGCTGGACCTGGACTACGGCTATGACTCCTTCCCCTCTTTCTCCGCCTATACCCGTGAGGAAGTGAAGGATAAGGCCGACACCTTCGAACTGCGTATGTCTTCTCAGCACGAAGGCCCGTTCAAGTGGGTAGCCGGCTACTTCCAGAACGAATACCAATCCGACGCGATCAGTGAAGAATTCACCCCCTTCTTCGACCAGTTCGTTGTGGACAACTGGGGCGGTGTGCAGCTGCGTCCGGACAACCTGGAATACATCCAGCTGACCGACATCGACGAAAAAGAATCCGCGTTCTACGGTGAGCTGACCTACGACATTACCGACACCCTGTCAGTTACCGGTGGCTATCGTCGCTACAAGTTTGAAACCGATATTACCGGCGGCTTCGGCCTGCCGCTGTTTGAAACTGTATTCCTCGGCGAACCCCAGGACGCAATCAACGTAGACCTGGGCAGAAACCAGGGCGAAGACGAGGGCGACCTGTTCAAGTTCAACGTCGCCTGGGATGCCACTGCCAACGGTATGGTGTATTTCACCTACTCGCAGGGCTACCGCAATGGTGGCGTTAACTCCGTACCCGAATGTACCGCCGAGCAGATTGCCAGCGACAACCAGCAGCTGTGTGCGCTGTCAGACGAAGTACTGATCGACCCGGACAAAATCGACAACTACGAAGTGGGCTACAAAGGCCTGGTTGGCGATCGTCTGTCTGTGAGCACCGCGCTCTATTACATCGACTGGACCGACCTGCAGGTGGCCACTACCACCACCAACGGCTCCCTGCCGATTACCGGCAACGGCAGTGCCGCGGTCAGCCAGGGCTTCGAGCTGCAGGGTAGCTGGTTGATTAGCGACAATCTGGATCTGGCATTTACCTATGCCTATACCGATGCAGAGCTGACCGAAGACGCTCCAGGTCTGGTTGGCCCATACGACGTTTATGCCGGCGCACGCCTGCCCGGACACGCGGAACACCAGGGCTCGCTGAATCTGAACTACACCACCACTGTACTGAACGGCTACGACCTCGACCTGAACTATGGTCTGGTCTTCGCCAGTGACGTGTACAACATGGTGGGTGGCCCGGAAGATCCGCTGTACATGATCGACGAAGACAGCGGCGACATCCTGGCTGGCGACCGCGGTGGTGAAGCGATCCCCGGTTACGCAGTACACCATATGTCCGCAACTCTGCGTTTGGACAAGTGGACCGTTCAGGCATTCGCCGACAACCTGTGGGACAAGTACTACATCACCGGTACCCGCACCAGCCGTCGCAATCTGCAAGACGAAAACAATGGCCCGGGCATCGAGTGGGGCAATGGCTTCACCCAGCGCTCTTACGGCCAGTACGTAGGTACCCCGCGCACCATCGGTGCTCGCTTCACCTACGAGTTCTGATGCTGACTTAGTTTCAGAACTTCACTGGAAGCCGGCCTGCGATACACTATCCTGGCCGGCTTTTTTATTGGTTGCTATCCATGCAAAAACCCTCGATTCCACAACTCCACGCTGCCGCCGAACAGGCCCTTAACCGGGGCGATATGCGCACGCTGCACCAGTGCTGCCGACAGATTTTGCAGCTGGACCCAGCGCACGGCGACGCCTGGTTTCTGATCAGTATTGCGGCCGCTGCGGCCGGGCAGGTCAACAAGGCGCTGGAAATGATCGAGCGTGCGCTGGCAACGGCGCCGCACAATGCAGAGTATTTAAGTCAGAAGGCCCGCTACTTTGCGCAGCTGAACCTATATGCCAAAGCGATTCAGGCGGCGGACGCCGCTATGGCAGAAAGCCCCGAGCGCGCGCTGATTCTCGACACCCTCGGCGTAGTGTATGCCAAGTTTGATGAACACGAGAAAGCGGTGACCCCACTGCGACATGCCGTGGCACTCGCTCCAAACAATGCCCAGTTCCAGTTTAACCTGGCATCTGCCGAGCAGTTCCTTGGCAACCAAGAAGCGGCCCGCGCCGCTTATGAGGCGGCAATCACACTACAGCCAGGCTTCAGTCGCGCGCACTGGGCTCTGTCCGAGCTGGGAAAAAATGAAACTCAGACCGTAACGAATAGCGAGCTTAACAAGCTGTTAGCCCAGCCCGGCCTTGCCGCTGAAGACCAGCTTTACCTGAGCCACGCGTTGGCACGGGATCTGGAGCGCGCCGGTGATTACACCCAGTCATTCCGCTACCTCGTTCAGGCGAAAACACGCTACCGGCAGAAAATTGGCTACGATTTTTCCCAGGACGCAGAGCTGTTTGAGGCAATTAAATCTGCGTTTCCCGGTGACTCGCCCGTATCAGAGAGTACGAGCGCAAACCTTGGGGAAAACTGCCTGTTTATTCTGGGTATGCCCCGCTCCGGCACAACACTGGTAGAGCGTATTCTCGCGAGCCATTCGCAGATCGAAACGCTCGGCGAGCTGCACGAGTTTCCGCTGGCAATCAAGCACCACTCACAAAACAGCTCGGCGCAAACCCTGGATCCCGAGGTAATCACCGGGGCACTCGCCGCGGACGCAAAATCTATTGGCAGGAATTATGTAGCACGCTGTAGCGAGCGTGGTAAAACCGCCACGCGCCTGATCGACAAGCTACCGATGAATTTCCTTTATCTGGGATTTATCCTGCGCAGCCTGCCCAAGGCAAAAATCGTGGTGCTCGAGCGAAACCCACTGGATATATGCCTGAGCAATTACCGCCAACTGTTTTCTTTCAACTTCCGCTACTACCACTATCACTACAGCCTTACCGATACGGCACGCTATATCTGCGCCTATAAAGATTTGATGGCGCACTGGAGCAGCCTGTTCGGGGACAGAATCTATACGCTGAATTACGAAAAGCTCACCGAAAAACCGGAGCAGGAAGCGCGCTCGCTGACGCAATATTTGGATTTACCGTGGGAAGCAGAGTGTCTCGAGTTTTATCGTTCAGATGCCGCCGTATCTACGGCCAGCAGTGTGCAGGTACGCCAGCCTATTTACCGCAGTGCAGTGGAACGCTGGCGCAAGTATGAGAAGGAGTTACAGCCGGCCGCGGAAATCTTTGCCGAGGCCGGGCTGATTTAAGACATGAGACCGCCAGGCTAACTCTTAGTTAAACAGTTCCATCAGGCGACGGCCGGGCTCTTCCTCGCGCATAAACGCTTCGCCCACCAGGAAGGTGTCTACATTGTGGCCACGCATAGCGGCCACATCATCGGTGGTGTGGATACCACTTTCGGTGACCACGATGCGGTCGTCCGGGATCATGCTCAGCAGGCTGAAGGTAGTTTCCAACTGCACATCAAAGGTGTGCAGGTTGCGATTGTTGATCCCGATTAGTCGGTTCGGCAGTTTTAGTGCGCGTTCCAGCTCCTCGCGATCATGCACTTCCACTAGCACATCCAGACCCAACTCCTGCGCAAGATCATTCAGGCTGGTGAGCTGTGCATCATCCAGGCAGGCGGCAATTAGCAGGATGCAGTCGGCACCCATGGCGCGGGCCTCATACACCTGATAAGGGTCGACAATAAAATCTTTACGGATAACCGGCAGACGTACCGCACTGCGAGCCTGCAGCAGGTATTCATCCGCCCCCTGGAAAAAGTCCACATCGGTAAGCACCGACAAACAGGCTGCACCACCCTTTTCATAGCTGGTGGCAATCTCCGCGGGAATAAAATCTTCGCGAATAACGCCCTTGCTCGGCGAAGCCTTTTTAATCTCCGCAATCACCGCTGCCTCACCGGCATTGCGCTTGGCTTCAATCGCCTTCACAAAACCGCGACAGGGCGGCTGCTGCAACGCACGCTGCTGCATTTCATCCTGGCTAACCAGCTTCTTGCGCTCGGCGACTTCTTCCCACTTGCGCTCGACAATGGTCTTCAGAATTGTTGGCGTACTCATGACTTCACTCTTTGAATGCGCTGGTAAAGGCAGCCAGCTCGTTAATTTTCTCCCCGGCCAGTCCGCTATAAATCGCGTCCTGCGCCATGCTCACCCCTTCCGCGGGGCTCGCCGCTACACCACTAACGTAAATAGCCATGCCGGCGTTGAGGGCAATAATATCTGCAGCCTTGTTGCCCGCAGGTGTTTCGCGCTTGCCCAAGGCATCGCGAATCAGTGCGAGGGAGGCCTCGGAGCCATCGACGCACAGATCATCCATGGCTCTCGGTTCGATATCAAAATCTGCGGGCTTGATGACGATTTCGGTTAGCTCACCATCTTTTAATTCCCAACCGCGGGTCTCGGCAGCGAGGCTCACTTCATCCAGCCCATCGTCGCTGTGCAATACGAGTACATGCTCGGAACCCAGCGTTTGCAACACTTCCGCGAGCATGCGGCAGTAGTGTGGGTCAAACACACCGATTACCTGGCGCTTTACGCCGGCCGGATTGGTCAGCGGCCCCAGCAGGTTGAAAATAGTGCGCAGGCCCAGCGCCTTGCGCGGTCCAATCGCGTGACGCATGGCACTGTGATAGCTCGGCGCGAACATAAAGCCCACACCAACACCATCCACGCAGCGCGCCACCTGCTCCGGGGTTAGCGGCAAATAGATACCCGCCTTTTCCAGCAGATCGGCAGAACCGGAGGACGAGGAAACCGAACGGTTGCCATGCTTGGCCACCCGTGCGCCGGCAGCGGCTGCAACAAAGCTGGACGCACTGGAGACGTTGAACAGGTTTGCCCCGTCACCACCGGTACCCACAATGTCGACTGCATGAGTAGGGTCGAGCTCGACCTTGGTGGCCAGCTCACGCATCACTTCCACCGCGCCGGTAATCTCGTCGACGGTTTCTCCCGCCATACGCAGGGCTACCAGAAACGCACCGATCTGCGCATCTTCCGCTTCGCCGCGCATGATTTGCCCCATGGCCCCACGCATCTCTTCGCGGGTGAGATGTTCGCCTTCCACCAATTTGGCAATGGCCTGCTGGATATTCATTATTTTCCCCTTCCCTAAGTAATGAGTTCCCGAGGGTCGTTACACTTCCAGTATTCAAAGCGAAGGCGCTGATACCGGTATTCCTTTGCGAGACCTTCTAAAACAGGGATGTTTTAGAAGAGCCCCATGGATGGGTTCACGGGGGGGCGCCTAGTTCGTGTCTCGCAAACGCGATCCCGGTAGCAGCGCCGCCACCAGCTCACCTACGAGGTGCCAACCCAATACCTCAAGACTCCAAAAAATTCCTCAGCATATCGTGCCCGTGCTGAGTCAAAATCGATTCCGGGTGGAACTGCACCCCCTCGATCGGCAGCTCGCGATGGCGCAGCCCCATAATTTCATCCATCTCGCCATCTTCGGTCTCGGTCCACGCAGTAACCTCAAGACAGTCCGGCAAACTGCCCTTCTCCACCACCAACGAGTGATAACGAGTCGCCTCAAACGGGTTCGACAGGCCGTTAAACACCCCCAGGTTGTTGTGGATAATCGGCGACGTCTTGCCGTGCATCACTTCACCGGCACGCACCACACGCCCACCGAACACCTGACCAATACTCTGGTGACCGAGGCAAATGCCGAGAATCGGCAACTTGCCCGTATAAGCGCGAATGGTATCCATGGAGATACCGGCCTCGTTCGGCGTACAGGGTCCCGGGGAAATCACAATTTTTTCCGGGTTCAGCTGCTCAATATCGGCAACGCTGATCTCGTCATTGCGCTTCACCACCACATCCGCACCCAGCTCCGCCAAGTACTGCACAATATTGAACGTGAATGAATCGTAGTTATCGATCATCAGGATCATGATTCGGTTCCTTTATCCTGTGCCGCCTCGCCCAGCCGCTTCTGCAAGCGGGCAAGGGATTCCTGAGTGGCACGCAGTTCGCGCAAAATTTCGGTCTGGCTCGGTGGCATGGAAAGCTCGTCCAAACGGCGCAGCTTGGCCTCTTCCAAGTTGTTCAGCACCACCCCGATAAACAGGTTGATCATCACAAACGCGCCCATCACCACGAAGCTGATGAAATAGATCCAGGCGTAGGGCATGGCATCCATTGCGGTGTACATAATGTCCGTCCAGTCCTCAAAGGTGACGATCCGGAACAGGCTCAACAGTGCGATGGGCAGTGTACGCCAGTGGGTGGGGTCAATTTCATGAAACAGGAAATAACCAGCCACACCGTAAATGTAAAAAATAATGCCCATCAACAGACTGATATGGAACATGCTGGGCAGGCTGCGCAGCAGTGTATCCACCAGCAAGCGCAGCTCCGGGAAAGCGGATACCAAACGCAAGACCCGCAACACCCGCACCAGACGCGCTAGCGTGGCCATGGGGCCTGCCGCCGGAATCAGGCTGAGCACGATGATGGAGAAATCAAAGCAGTTCCAACCGTTGGCAAAATAACGCCACGGACGACGACCTTCGGCGGCAATCTTGATTGCCGCTTCCACCATAAACGACAGCAGGATCAGCTGGTTCACACCCTGCAGCATGCCGTTGAAACGCTCGACCACCCAGGTGGAGGTTTCCAGACCCACGGCAACCGCATTGACCATAATCAGGCCAATAATCACCTGATTAAAAATTGGCGCTTCTACGAGGCGACGGCAGCTCTCGGCAAAACCGCGCTTCTGTTGTACTGATATTTCACTCATCGGTAATACGTCTTCCAATGTCGCAATACGTTTCTCAATACGATTGGGTTATTCACCGGTAGCGATGGCCACGGCGCGGAATAGTGCTCGCGCCTTGTTCATGGTCTCATCCCACTCAGACTGCGGATCGGAGTCCGCCACCAGACCGGCGCCAGCCTGTACAAATACTTTTCCATCCTTGATCACCGCGGTGCGGATCGCGATGGCGGTATCCATATTGCCGTTCCACGCCAGGTAGCCCACAGCACCGCCATAAACGCCGCGTTTTTCTGGCTCCAGCTCGTCAATAATTTCCATAGCTCGGATCTTGGGCGCACCGGAAAGCGTGCCCGCCGGGTGCGCCGCACGCAGGGCATCGATGGCATTGAGCCCCGGCTTAATCTTGCCGGTCACATTCGACACGATGTGCATCACGTGGGAGTAACGCTCTACCACCATCTTTTCCGTTACCTGCACGGTGCCGGTCTGCGCAACCCGCCCGACATCATTGCGGCCGAGGTCGATCAGCATCAGGTGTTCGGCGATTTCTTTCGGGTCCGCCAGTAAATCCTGTTCCAGCGCCAGATCTTGCTCTTCGGTGGCACCGCGGCGGCGGGTACCGGCAATCGGGCGCACGGTCATGTCCCCATCCTCCAAATGCACCAGGATTTCCGGGCTGGAGCCCACCACCTGGTGATCACCCAGGTCGAGGAAATACATATATGGGGAGGGGTTCAGGCTGCGCAAGGCGCGGTAAAGATTCAACGGCGGTACGGTAAACGGCGCGGACAGGCGCTGAGACGGCACTACCTGCATGACATCGCCGGCGAGGATGTAGTCTTTCACCTTGTGTACGCCCTGCTTGAAGGCATCTTCACCGAAATGGGAGACGAAGGTGTCTTCGGCGGTGTGCTCCCCGTCAATCCCGAGCGGCTCGACACTGTCGAGGGGCTGGGACAGCTGGCCGACCAGCTCATCCAGGCGACGCTGGGCGGACTCGAAAGCATTTTCCTGTTGCGGGTCGGCATGCACGATAAACAGCACCGCACCGGCCAGGTTGTCGAACACCACCAGTTCGTCGCTCACCATCAGCAGGATATCCGGGTTGCCCAGGGTGTCCGGCGGGCAGCTGTCGGCGAGTTTCGGCTCGATATAGCGCACAACGTCATAGCCGAAGTAACCCACCAAGCCGCCATTGAAGCGCGGCAGCCCGTCGATTTCCGGCACTTTATAGCGGCCGCGGAACTCTTCGACGAACGCCAGCGGGTCATCAACCTGCTTTTGCTCAATCACTTTGCGATCACGCTCGACCGTTAACTCGTGACCGGTCACTTTCAGTACCGTGCGCGCCGGCAGGCCGATAATGGAGTAGCGGCCCCACTTTTCCCCGCCCTGTACGGACTCCAACAAGTAGCTGTAGCGGCCGCCATCGCGGGCAGCGAGTTTCATATAGGTGGTGAGCGGGGTTTCGATATCGGCCAGCACGCGGCGTACGAGCGGTATGCGGTTGTATCCTGCAGACGCAAGCTGGGTATATTCGCTGGGGGTCATGGCGACTCCGGTCTATGCAATGCTTTGTATGTTCTTTCGGGGTCTGGATTTCCCATCGTTGTGGAATCCAACCCGCGGGGAAGGCGCCCGTCGGACCTAGTTCTGTGACTCTTCATCGAGTTAGGTCTTCAGGCTTCAGCGGATCAGCGGCGCCATCGCCAGCTGTTGTTGAGGTGGGCAGTGCAGTTCAATGTCAGAATCTCGCAGCGTCGAGTTGCTTCCCTGTATTCCGGCGAGCAAGTGTACAAAGGTCTCTTGGGGTGGGCAAGCGCCGCTTCGCAGGCGCCTGCCCTTGTGACCAGCAATTCTCAGCCAGTCTCAAGTCAGTTCTTAGGCCTGGGCCAGCTCGGCGCGCATGGCATTTATAACCGCTGCGTAGTCATCCTGATTGAAGATCGCTGAGCCCGCCACGAAGCTGTCGGCGCCGGCCTGGGCGATTTCGCGGATGTTGTCGCGGGTCACGCCACCATCGATCTCAAGGCGAATGTCGAGGCCGGAGTCATCGATCAGCTTGCGCGCTTCCTTGAGCTTGTCGAGGGTGGCGGGGATGAATTTCTGGCCGCCGAAGCCCGGGTTTACGGACATCAGCAGGATCATGTCGAGCTTGTCCATCACGTATTTGGCAGCGTCGAGGCTCGAGGCCGGGTTGAATACCAGGCCTGCCTTGCAGCCGAGGGATTTGATCAGCTGCAGGGAACGATCGACGTGTTTGCTCGCTTCCGGATGGAAGGTGATGTAGGTGGCACCGGCATCGGCGAACATACGAATCATGTCGTCGACGGGCTCGACCATCAGGTGCACGTCGATGGGGGCTTCCACACCGTGGTCGCGCAGGGCTTTGCACACCATGGGGCCAATGGTGAGGTTGGGGACGTAGTGGTTATCCATTACGTCGAAGTGCACCCAGTCGGCGCCAGCCGCGAGGACGCTGTCGACTTCCTCACCCAGGCGGGCGAAGTTGGCGGAGAGGATGGAAGGTGCAATTTTGTAGTCTGGCATTTTCTCGTCTCGGTGCTTGGAGTTGTTCCCCGGAGCTCTGTTTTGGCCCGGTGGCGGCTGGGCACCGGGCGGGGCTTTTCAGGACCGCTGTGAATACATCCCTGTACACTTCGTCGGCAACATCCCTGTTGCCGACGATCCTGAAAAGCCCCACCCGGCACCCTGCCTTCGATTTGAACTTTCTAATATTTAACGGTTTTTGTTATCCCGCTCTTAACCTTTCTTCAAGGTTATTCAGGCGCTCGGGCGTACCCACGTCACACCAGTCACCCGTGTAGACTTCCGCCTGCATCTTGTCTTCGTTATGCGCGAAGACTTCACCAAGGCCGTAGCATTCGCGGGCATTGGGGTATTCGGTGAGGATTTGCGGGCGCAGGTAGCTGATGCCGGCGAAGGTGTAGCGCGGCTTTGTGCTACCAGAGAGCAGGCCGTCATCGATGCCGAAGTCCCCCTCCGGGTTATGCGGCGGGTTGGGCACCATCAGCAGGCGGCCGGGGCGGTTTTCTGGCAGCGGGTTGTTTATCCAAGCCGCAAAATCAAAGTCACACCAGACATCGCCATTCACTACAAGGAAGGGCTCTTCGCCCAGCAGCGGTAATGCCTTGCAGATACCGCCAGCGGTTTCCAGTGGCTCACTCTCTTCCGAGTACTGAATCTGCACACCAAAACGCTCGCCGCTCCCCAGATGCTCACGGATCTGTCCGCCCAGATGTGCGAGGTTTATCACAAGGTTCTTGACTCCTGCGGCAGCGAGGCGCCCGATGGCGTATTCGATCAGCGGCTTGCCCAGCACGGGGATCAACGGTTTGGGCGTGAAATCGGTAAGCGGACGCATACGCTTGCCGAACCCGGCGGCAAGTAGCATGGCGGTGGGCGCTTTAGGCGGTTGCGATGTCATGCGGTCCTTTTTTATTGAGCAGCTTTATTAGGCAGCTAGTAGGCAGCGTTTGCTATGAGGTAGCACGCGTCACGGAGTAACGGTGGTGTCTGCAGGCTGCCGCTCGCCGGCAATGCGGTAATCGCGATACCAGTCCTGCTGCTCGATCAACGGCATTATTTCAGCTCGGAACCAGCGGGCGAAGGGTTGTAGTTCTGCGTATTTATCGCACACTTCAAAGGTATAGCGAATGACCAACGGCAAATCTGGCAGGTAACCGTGCTTGCCATCCCGCAAATACAGCCGCGGAAATAGCCCAAGTACCTTGAAGTGGCGTTGCAGGCCGATCCAATCAAACCAGCGCAAGAAAGTTTCCGGTGCCACTTCGGGAATAACGCCCGCATCTACTGCGTTGGTGGCGTAGGCCAGGGCCCAGTTTTCCACCTGTTCCTGCGGCCAGCGGATATAACAATCGCGCAGCAGGGAGGCAAGGTCATAGGTAACCGGGCCCCACACCGCGTCCTGAAAGTCCACCACCCCCGGTCGCTCGCCATCCCGAATCATCAGGTTGCGGCTGTGGTAATCTCGATGCACCAGTACCTGCGGCTGACTAGTGGCGCTGTCGAGCAGGTGTGCAAAGGTGTGCTCTATAAGCTGATTTTCTTCTTCACTCAGCTCCCGCTGTAGCAACTTGCCAATCAACCACTCGGGTAGCAGGCGCATTTCCATGTGCAGCAGCTCGCGGTTGTAGGGCGGGAACAGCCCTTCCTGACGCGGGATTTGCTGCAGGCATAGCAGCTCATTCATCACTTCCGCGTACAGACCGGAGACGCTGTCCGGATTCAGGTCCCGCAGTAACTGGGTGTCGCCAAGGTCTTCCAACAGCATATAGCCGTGCTCAACATCGGCGGCGATCACCAGTGGGGTATGGATGCCATTGCGGCGCAAGTAGTCCGCCAGCGCAACAAATCGATTGACGTTGGTCTTACTCGGAGGAGAGTCCACTGCGATAAGGGTGGGGGCAGTATCGGTGCGAAAGTAACGGCGGAACCCGGCATCGCCAGACAGCGCCTGCAAATGCAGAGTCGCCTCCAGCGGCGGCACCCGCAAAGACTCATGGCCTGACTGCAGGGCACGGGCAGCCCACTGGCGCAGCTGTTCTTTGCGCTCATCTGGGGCCTGGGTTACACACTCGTTCATCCACTACCTGCTTGTTCACTTCAACACGTCACCACGGGATTGACCACGCGAATGGCCATAAATGGTACCGATGCCGCCTGAAAACCCGGCATTGTAACGACACCCGCCACACGGTTCACCCGCTAATCTTTGCGCGGCCGGTTTCCATGGCCGCAACCATTCAAGTAGAATCGACCGCTGATTTTGCGGACCGGTTCAAACTTCGCCGATTCGTACTTTTTGACGCCATTCGCGCAACTCTCGCCAACGGCCAGAATCCAAGACAGACTCTAAAGATAGCTGGAACCAATCACTCGATGCTGGAAGCTTCCCGCTGGCGCAGCCTTGCGCTGGCCATTGGACAATTATCACGCCCCCGCCCCCTCGCTTTCGGCCTGCTCGCTGCCCACGCCCTGTGGCCGCTCGCTGCTGCCGCGGAGAGCGACGCGGCTTCCGCCCAGCTCAAAGAAAACCCGTACCTCTATCTGGACTGGTTTCCCAAGGGCCAACTGGAACCCTACCTGCGCAACCAGATCTCGCCAATCTGCGGCGGCATGTTTATCGAGCCCGCACGCGACTACCCTAATGCCGAAGAGCTGCCAGAAGACGCGCCGCTGCGCGCCACTGCCGACAGCTCCGACTGGTTGGAAGACGGCACGGCACAACTGCGCGGCAATGTCCACATCACCCAGGGATACCGCCAGCTGTTTGCCGATCAGGTAAACGTCAACCGCGCGGAGAGCACCGCTTACCTGAGTGGCGCCATCGAGATGCGCGAACCCGGTATGCTGGTACGCGGCAAGGCCGCCGAGGTGCACACGGACAGTAAAGCCGCGTCTATTGAAGACGCTACCTATGTGGTCCACGAAGAATCGGTACACGGTTCCGCGCAATTCGCCTCCCGCGAGGCAAGCGGGGAGCTGATTCTGACGCAAGGCAACTATACGCGCTGTGAACCGGACGACGTTTTTTGGCGCATGACTGGTGGTGAAATCACCATCGACAATGTTGAGCGCCAAGGCACCGCGCGTAACGTGCGTCTGGAAATCGCCGACATCCCCGTATTCTATTTTCCCTACATGCGCTTCCCGGTAGGAGATGAGCGCATGTCTGGCTTCCTGTTCCCCAGTATCAGCAATAGCGATGACAACGGCTGGGACATCGCGGTGCCCTACTACTGGAACATCGCTCCGCAAATGGATGCCACCATTGCCCCGCGCTATATCCAGCACCGCGGCACTGGCCTTGAACTGGAAGCCCGCCATCTCAGCGAATGGTTCAGCACCGAGGCGCGTCTCGCCGGCCTACCTGACGACAAGGGCGGCGACGATGAAGACGCGCGACGCCTGATTAATGAAGGCTTCCCCGAAGACCTGGTATTACCCGCCAAAGGCGAAGACCGCTGGTATGTGAATTTAGACCAGGTCGGCGGCAACGGGGGACCGTGGCGCACCCGCATCGATTTTTCCAAGGTCAGTGACCCAGACTATTTCCGTGACCTCGACACCGCCGAGCTCAAAGCACCGGCCAATGTGAGTTCGCGAGCACTGACTAACCTGAACCAGACGGCGGAAGCCAGCCTGACCCTGGAGCACTGGAACGCCAGCGTACGCGTACAGGAATATCAGCAGCTGTCCAAGGATCGCTTCGATACCTACAGCCAGCTGCCACGCATCAATGTGAATGGTAACTACAAGTGGAACGACTGGTATTTGATGCTCGACCATGAGATCACCAGCTTTGACCATCAGGATACCCAGACCATCCAGTTCATTGCCGACGTCAATGATCCGGACAGTGTTACCACCAGCACCCGCAATTTCGTGAACGCGCGGCGTTCACGGGTGGACTACAGCTACGGCTGGGACAAGCAATGGCTGTGGGGTTTCTTCAACCCGCAGGTAACCGGCATCTATCTCGGCTACGAGTTGTCCGATACCTTCCTCGAAAATCCAGATATGGACACCCCCGAGGCTGCGGCGGCGCAACTTTCCATTGATAGCGGCCTGTTCTTCGAACGCGATGGCAACCTGTTTTCTCGGGAGTATGTGCAGACCCTGGAGCCGCGTCTGTTCCTGCTCGCGAGCTCTAATGCCGATCAGTCAGATTTCCTGAATGTCAGCACCAGCCCAGTAGACGGCGGCAACGATCTGCTGTACGACACCTCGTTGTTTACCTTCAGCTACGACCAGCTGTTCCGTGACAGCCGCTTTAACGGCAACGATCGTATCGACGATGCCGACCGCGCCGCTCTCGGCCTAACCACCCGGTTTATCGACCCACGCAGTGGCCGCGACCTGTTTGCCGCCAGCGTGGGGCAGATTTTCTACTCTAATGACAGCCGTATCGAGCTGGCTGAATTTATCGAGGATGTGCCGCGCTCCGAGTTCGCCGCACGCCTAGAGAGCCGTCCCACGGGCGACTTGCGCATCAGCAGTGAGCTGATCTACCACGACAGTGACAATACCATTAACCGCGGCAACGTCAGCCTGCGCTATCTGGATGACGATTTTCGCCTGTTTAACGTAAGCTACCGCTATCTGCGCAAGGAAGAGCGGTTCGACTCAACCGATACCTTCCTGGTGCAGGGACCGGTGCGCCAAGCGGATATATCCACGGCCTGGCCAATAAATGATCGGCTTTCGGTTCTGGCCCGCGCCAACTACGATTTCACCTTCGATAGGGAACTGGAGTACCTCGCGGGACTCGAATATGACACATGCTGCTACCGCACTCGTGTGCTGTGGCGCCGCGAATTGGACAATGACCTGGCCGACGTCGTACCGCCGGAAGAGCTGAAATTCGACGAAGGTGTCTATATTGAACTGCAGTTGAAGGGGCTGGCCGGCCTAGGCGGTTCCGTTTCCCGTATTTTGTCCCAGGGCATTGCCAACTTTGAACAACGAGAAGTACTGAAACAGTGATGACAATAATGCAGATGTTCACCTCTCTTCGCCGCGGCCTGCTGACCCTAGCCGCCGCCAGCGCCATTGCGCTCCCCGCCTGGGCCCAAGTACAGCAACTGGACCGTGTAGTAGCCGTAGTGGACGACGACGTGGTAATGGCCAGTGAACTGCAGCAGCGCATCAACACCATCACTCAGCAGATCGCCGCACAGAATGTACAGGCGCCGCCGATCGACGTGCTGCGCCGCCAGGTCCTGGAGCAACTTATCGTTGAGCGCCTGCAGCTACAGATGGGCGCCCGAGCTGGTGTCACTATCTCTGAGGAAGAGCTCGATCAGGCGATCGCGCGCGTACAGCAGAACATGAACCTGTCTCCGGCCCAGTTTCAGCAGAAGCTTGAAGCGGACGGCATCTCCAACAATGCCTTCCGTCAGCAAATCCGTCAGGAGCTAATCATTCGCCGGGTGGAACAAGGCAGCGTGAGCCGCCGCATCCAGATCACCGATCAGGACATCAATAATTTCCTGCGCTCCAAAGAAGGGGAGTTCTGGAAGTCTCCCCAATATGAACTTGGCCATATCCTGATCGCGGTAAGCTCCAGTGCCCCTGCCGAAGAAGTCACAGCGGCGCGTGAAAAAGCCGATGCGGTGTATGACAAGGCCACCGGCGGTGAGGATTTCCGCGCCCTGGCCATTTCCAACTCCTCCGGCCAGAACGCGCTGCAGGGCGGTGATCTGGGCTGGCGCAAACCCGTTGAGCTGCCAACCCTGTTTGCGGATGCTCTGGACGGTGTGAAGGTAGGGGAAACCACCAAACCCTTCCGCAGCGATGCCGGTTTCCACATGCTGAAAATCCATCAGCAGCGTGGCGCCACTGAGCAGGTGGTGGAGCAGACCAAAGTGCGCCATATCCTGGTAAAAACCTCGGCCATCCGCGATGACGACGCGGCCTATAACCTGCTCACCGATTTGCGCACCAAGATCGAAGCCGGTGAACTGAAGTTCGCAGATGCAGCCAAGGACAACTCCGAAGACATCGGCACCATGCTGCAGGGCGGCGATCTGGGCTGGTCCACACCTGGCCAGTTCGTCCCAGAGTTCACCCAAGCCATGAACAACACGCCGGTGGGCGAGATCAGCATGCCCTTCCGCAGCCAGTTCGGCTGGCACATCCTGCGCGTGGATGAGCGCCGCCAGCAGGACATGACAGATCAGTACATCCGCAACCAGGCCGCCAACCTGCTGCGTAACCGACGTTACGAAGAAGAACTGCAAAACTGGCGCCAGGAAATTCGCGACCAGGCTTATGTGGAAATCAAGCTGCCGGACTCTGAATCCGGTGACTCAGAGCAAAGCGCAGAAAGCGCCAACGATTCCCAGTAACGCTTTATGGTCCCTCGCATTGCCTTTACCCCCGGTGAACCGGCCGGGATAGGCCCGGAGCTGGCAATAAAAATTGCCAGCTCTGATCGCCCCGCCACCGCTGCTCGGGCGCAAATCATCGCCATCGCCGATCCGGACCTACTACAGCAGGAAGCCGCCCGCCAGGGCAAGCCTTTGCAATTGATTCCCTTCGACAGTAATCGAGAGGCGGAACCTACACCTCCAGGCAGCCTGCATATCGTGCCGGCAACACTCGCGGAATCCGCTCTACCCGGACAGCTGAACCCCGCCAACGGTGCCTACGTACTGGAAACCCTGCACATTGCCGCCGAGGGCTGCATGCAGCGCACTTTCGATGCGTTGGTAACCGGTCCAGTACACAAGGGCGTAATCAATGAGGCCGGCGTTTCCTTCAGCGGGCACACCGAATACTTCGCAGAAAAAGCCGGCGTGGAAAAGGTTGTGATGATGCTCGCTGCCGACGACCTCCGCGTAGCCCTTGCGACAACGCACCTGCCACTAAAAGACGTTAGCGCCGCGGTTACCGGGCAATCCCTGCAGCAGGTACTCACGATCCTGCATCGGAGCCTGCGCGATCAGTTCCGCATTGAACAGCCGCGCATTGGCGTATGTGGCCTCAACCCCCATGCCGGCGAAGGCGGGCACCTGGGCCGGGAAGAAATCGATGTCATTGAGCCCGCACTGAATACCCTGCGCTCACTCGGTATCAACCTGATCGGGCCGCTACCCGCCGACACCCTGTTTACCCCACCACAACTGGCGCGCTGTGACGCGGTACTCGCCATGTACCACGATCAGGGCCTGCCGGTGTTAAAATTCAAGGGATTCGGGCGCGCAATCAATATCACCCTTGGGCTTCCGTTTATCCGCACCTCGGTGGATCACGGTACCGCCCTCAATATCGCCGGGCAGGGTATCGCTGACACAGGCAGCCTGATTGCAGCACTGAACCAAGCCATCGAACTGGCCCAGCTGCGTCAGGCTTTTTAGACCGGCTGTTTAGGCGCGCCTGTATAGAGTGGCGCGCAAACTCATATTCATACGAACGATTCCATGGACAACTTTTTCCAACATAAGGCGCGCAAGCGCTTCGGCCAGAACTTTCTTGTCGACGAAAACATTATTGAGCGCATCGTGCGCGCCATCGGCCCCAAAGAAACCGACAAACTGGTGGAAATTGGCCCGGGCCAAGGTGCTATTACCGCCCTACTGATCGACAAGTGTCCGTCGCTAACTGCGGTGGAGCTGGATCGTGACCTGATCCCAATGCTGGAATTCAAATTCCGCGACTACCCAGATTTCACCATCATTGAAAAAGATGCACTGAAATTTGATTTCGGCAGCATGGTGGAAGAAGGCGAACAGCTGCGCATTGTCGGCAACCTGCCCTACAACATCTCCACCCCTCTGCTGTTCCACCTGCTGAGCTTTCGCGGCAAGGTGAAAGACATGCACTTTATGCTGCAGAAAGAAGTGGTTGACCGCCTCAGTGCGGTACCCGGTGTAAAAGCATTCGGCCGGCTTAGCGTGATGACGCAGTATTACTGTCGTGTACAGGGACTATTTCCAGTGCCACCACAATCTTTCCGTCCGGCCCCCAAAGTCGACTCCGCTATTGTGCGCCTGGTGCCCCACCAATCACTACCGCACCCTGCAGAGAACGAAGCGCTACTAGAGCGGATTGTGAGCGTTGCCTTCCAGCAACGCCGTAAAACCCTGCGCAACGCGCTGAAACCGCTGTTCCCTGAGCTCGACCCGGAGCAACTGCCGGTGGATACCAGACGCCGCCCGGAGACCTTGAGCGTAAAAGAGTATGTGGAGTTGGCAAATTTCTGCAATAACCTGACACCTCCGCAAACCCAAGCGCAGTAAACGGGGAATACCTTGGCTACTTACGCAATCGGCGATATTCAGGGCTGCTTCGAGCCCTTACAGCGACTACTAAAAAAAGTCGACTTTAATCCGCACCAGGATAAATTGTGGCTGGCCGGTGACATGGTGCACCGAGGGCATGACAGCCTCGGCACTCTGCGCTTTCTGTACGAGCACCGCAGCCAGGTTACCGCAGTACTCGGCAACCACGATCTGCATCTGCTCGCCATCGCCCACGGTGCCAAGCGCCTCACCGATAAAGAGCACGACCTCGCGAAGATCCTGCGGGCCAAGGATGCGGATACATTGCTGGGCTGGCTGCAAAAACAGCCGCTGATGGTGCATAAAAAAGTAAATGGCAAATACTTTTCTATGGTGCACGCGGGCATACCGCCCATCTGGAGTATGAGCAAGGCTCTGGAACTCGCCGGCGAAGTACACAAAGCGCTACAGGATCCGGCAATGGCCGAAGCCTATTTCTTTGGGATGTATGGCAATGAGCCACACAAGTGGAGTGACCACCTAATTGGGGTCGAGCGGCTGCGCTCAATTACCAACTACTTCACACGTATGCGCTTTTGCAAAGAAGACGGGACTTTGGATCTGGTCACAAAACAGGGGCCGCTGGCCGCACACCACGACTACCATCCGTGGTTCAGCTTCAAGAACCGCAAGACAAAAAACGATCGGATTATTTTTGGCCACTGGGCGGCACTGGAAGGCGAAGCCAACACCAAAAATGTATACGCGCTCGACACCGGCTGCGTTTGGGGCGGCTACCTTACTGCGATGAAGATGGAAGACGAGTCGTTTTATTGCGCCGACTGCCCACTATAAATACGAGAAATATCAGCGGGAGCCGCCCCCGCCGCACAAATTTTACCCAACTGTAATTTGCACCTAGCTTCCTCCACCCTATATCCCCCTCCCAGCTACCAGATCACCCCTGACTACTTTTTTCTCCGCCCCCCTCGGGTGGGATGCCGTTTGCAGGTACCTGACCTCTAATCGATCTTCCGTTTTTGTACATGATTTCAGTCGCCCGTCGGTTTGAGGGGGCTCGTGTAACGATGGTGAAACAGCCAGCAGCAACGCAAAAATGCCGCGGCTGACAGAGAATCGACAATAGAAAAAAAAGGTCAAAGAGCATGCAAGCATCCTCACACTCCCGAGGGAGTGCCCGCCGCGTACAATTGAGTTCGCTGCTGGCCATGGCAGTCGCCGCCGCCACCCACAGTGCCGCTCAGGCGAGTACCAACTCTGAACTTTCCATGGTCAATATTCCTGGCACCATCCAGACCGCTATTGGTTGTGGTGACAACTGGCAGCCGGACTGCGCAGCATCACAGCTGACTTATGACGCGGACGATGACCTGTGGCAAGGCACCTTCACCCTTCCAGCGGGCGACTACGAATACAAAGTCGCGATCAACGGGGGCTGGGATGAAAACTATGGAGCGAACGCAGACGCAGGCGGTGGCAACATTCCACTGAGTATTGCTGCCGAGCAATCAGTAAAATTTATCTACGATCACGAGACCAACTGGATTGCCGATAACGTCAGACACACCATCGTGACTGCCGCCGGTGATTTCCAAAGCGCACTGGGCTGCCCGGATAACTGGCAACCGCAGTGCTTGCAAACATTACTGCAAGACGTAGACGGCGACGGTATTTACACATTCATTACCGATGCGATCCCGGCTGGTGATTACCAGATGAAAGCCGCGCTCAATGAGGGCTGGGACGAAAGCTACGGTGACAACGGCAACAACATTGCCTTTACTGCAGAAGCCGGCAAAGAAATCTATTTCGCGTTCGACAGCAACACCAAAAAAGTCGTAGTCAGCACCGACGGCGTTCCGCGCGGAGACCTGACCACCGACAAGGCACACTGGGTAGATGCCAGCACCATTCTGTGGCCGATCACCATGCCAGAGGGCGGTAGCGCCAAGCTGGTGGTAAGCGACAGCGCTGCACTTACTCTGGGTCCTGACGGCGTTTCCGGTGATAGCGAAATTGCGCTGACAGTAAGTGCAAATGGCGCATCCGAAGAAGCTCTCGCCAAATTCCCTCACCTCACGAATTCAACCGCCCTTACCGTGCCCGAAACTGCGGATCTGTCCGCGCTGGTAAAAGGCCAGCTGGCGGTAGCCATTTTTGATGCAGAAGGCGCAATTGTGGATGCCACCGGTATTCAAATGCCGGGCCTGCTGGATGACGCTTTTGCCTATGAAGGAACTCTCGGTGCGACTGTTGGTGAGAACGCCGTCGAATTCGCGCTGTGGGCACCAACCGCAAAATCCGTCAAGGTACACCTGTTCGACAGTGGCGATCAGTACGCACCGAGCACCAATGTGGAAATGGTAGAAAGCAACGGTGTATGGACAGCTTCCGCCAGCATTGACTGGGATCGCAAGTTCTACATGTACGAAGTAGAAGTCTACTCCTACGCGACCCGGAAGATCGAAAACAACTGGGTTTCCGACCCCTATTCCCTGAGCCTGTCCACCAACTCCTACAAGTCTCAGATCGTCAATCTGAATGATGATGACCTGAAGCCTGAAGGTTGGGACTCGGTAATGAAACCGTCTCTCGACGCGGCGGAAGACATCTCCATTTACGAACTGCATGTGCGCGATTTCAGTATTGCCGACGACATGGTGAGTGAAGAAGCACGCGGCACCTTCGCGGCGTTTGCCGAAGACGGTCGCGGTAGCCTGCACCTTGCAGAACTGGCGGCAGCCGGCCTGACCCATGTACACCTGTTGCCAGCGTTCGATTTCGCTACTGTGAATGAAGATCGCTCCGCACAGAAAACTACCGAAGACCTCAGCGTCTACGCGGCGGACAGCAGTGAGCAGCAGGCAGCAGTCAACGCGATCCGTGATGAGGACGGCTTCAACTGGGGTTACGACCCGCTGCACTTCACTGTTCCCGAAGGTAGCTACTCCACCGACCCCAACGGTGTACAGCGCATTATCGAATTCCGCGAGATGGTGCAATCCCTGAGCGATGTTGGCCTGCGTGTGGTGATGGACGTGGTGTACAACCACACCAGCTCGTTTGCTCAGTACGACAAGTCCATTCTCGACAAAATCGTTCCAGGCTACTACCACCGCCGCAACGGTGAAGGTTTTGTAGAAATGAGCAGCTGCTGCGCGAATACTGCCAGTGAGCACACCATGATGGAGAAGCTGATGCGTGACTCCATGAAGGTCTGGGCCACCGCCTACAAGGTGGATGGATTCCGCTTTGACCTGATGGGGCATCACACCAAGCAAAACATCCTCAACGTAGCATCCGATATGGAAGCGCTCACCACTGAAGCAGACGGCGTAGATGGCTCGTCCATATACCTGTATGGCGAAGGCTGGAACTTTGGTGAAGTTGTTGATGACGCACGCTTCGTGCAAGCACGCCAAGGCAATATGGCGGGTACAGGTGTCGGCACCTTCAACGATCGTATTCGCGATTCCGCGCGTGGCGGCAACCCATTCGGTGGCTTTGAGGAACAGGGCTTCAGTACCGGCCTGTTTACCGATAGCAATGGTAAATTCGGCGGTGATGATGAGCGCGCTACTCTGCTGACCCTGGCAGACAAGGTACGTATCACCCTTGCCGGCAACCTCGCAGGTTATGAGCTGGAAACCTCGGACGGCACCATCATGACCGGCGCCCAACTGGAGTACAACGGTCAGGCTACTGGCTATACCGCCGACCCACAGGAGTCGATCAACTACGTAGCCGCGCACGACAACGAGACGCTGTTTGACGGCATCCAGATCAAGGCCAACAGCTCCACCAGCCTGGCGGACCGTGTGCGCTTGCAGAACTTCAGCACCTCGCTGGTGATGTTCGCCCAGGGTGTTCCGTTCATCCATGCGGGCCAGGAAATCCTGCGCTCCAAGTCCATGGACCGCGACAGCTACAACTCCGGTGACTGGTTCAACGCTATCGACTACTCCCTTGCCACCGACAATTGGGCCGCCGGCCTGCCGATCGCCGATAAGAACGAAGACAAGTGGGACCTAATGGCACCGCTGCTGGCGAACCCGGATATTGCCCCGCAGCAGTCCGATCGCGAATTTGCACTGGCGGTATTCAAAGAGCAACTGCAGATCCGAGGCAGCAGTAAGCTGTTCCGCCTTCCAACCAAGGAAGCGATTGATTCTGTGGTGTCTTTTGCCAACACTGGCCCTGAACAGACCCCCGGTTTGATCGCCATGCACCTGAACGATCCGGCGGGCGACTTCGATGAAGAAACCTCTCAGATTCTGGTGCTGTTTAACGGTGGCGCGGAAACACAGGAGTTTACCCTCGATTCTGCTGTTGAATTGCCGTTTGCCCTGCACGAAGTACAGCAGGAATCTGCAGACGAAGCTCTGGCCGATGCAACCGTAGAAGCTGGTGTATTCACTGTTCCGGCGCGTACCACTGCGGTGTTCACTCTGGCCCGTGAGGACGACAGCTCTATCCCCGAAGACGAGGAAGAGCTGGAAGATGACCAGGGTGAGGATGAGGACAACGACTCCAGTGGCGGCGCCACCGGTTTCGCTCTTCTTGCTCTGCTCGCCGCTGCCCTGCTGCGTCGTCGCCGCTTCTTCTAATTAGCGACCCGCTATCAAGCAATAAAAAACCCGGCTATATGCCGGGTTTTTTATTGCCGTCTTTTAGACAGTTCCTTGCGAGGAGCGATTTACGGTCAAAAGCTACTTGGCATATCCCTGAGGGTTCTGCGACTGCCAGCGCCAGGTATCCTCCACCATACGCTTCAAATCAAACTCTGCTTTCCATTTTAGCTCGCGCTCGGCAAACGATGGATCGGCGAAACACTCGGCAATATCCCCTGCGCGTCGAGGAACAATCGCATAGGGTATTTCTTTACCAGCCGTTTCGGCAAAGGCCTGCACAATTTCCAGTACCGAGCTACCGCGGCCGGTGCCCAGGTTGTAGGTATAACAACCGACCTCGGTGTCATCGTTGTTCAATTTATTCAATGCTGCCAGGTGACCGCGGGCCAAATCCACCACGTGAATATAATCGCGCACTCCAGTGCCATCTGGCGTGTCATAGTCATCACCGAAAACCTGCAACTGCGGCAGGCGACCAACCGCGACCTGAGCAACATAAGGTAGCAAGTTGTTCGGAATACCCGCAGGATCTTCCCCGATGGTGCCACTTTCATGCGCGCCGATCGGATTGAAATATCGCAGCAGGGTGACTTTCCACTGATTCCCCGGTGCCTTACACAGATCGCGCAACATATCCTCGACGATCAGTTTGCTGGCACCATATGGATTGGTCGCTCCAGTGGGAAAATCTTCGCGAATAGGCACCGTCTCCGGGTCGCCATAAACGGTGGCCGAGGAGCTGAAGATCAACTCGTGGACGCCCGCCTCTTCCATCACCTCACACAGGGTGAGGGTACCGGCGACATTGTTCTGGTAATACCGCAGTGGCTTGGCAACAGATTCTCCAACCGCCTTGAGCCCGGCAAAGTGAATTACCGCTTGAATCTGGTACTGTGCGAAGACACCTCGCAGCGCCTCGGCATCGGTGATATCCACCTTGTGAAGCGGTACCGAGCGACCGGTAATCGCCTCGACACGCTGCAGGGCCTCCTCACTGCTGTTATACAAGTTGTCCACCACAACAGGCTCAAAACCGGCCTCAATCAGCTCCACACAAGTGTGACTGCCGATATACCCCGCGCCTCCGGTTACCAAAATCTTCATTTGTCCCCTAATTCCTCTTTTATTCTTCTCGACCCAGCCCAAGCAAGGGGCTTGGTGTAGAGCAAGTTCAACCGCGGTGGCGTCCCACGCGATCGCCGATGACAGATTTTACGTCATCAATGTGCTTCGCAAAACTGACGCGCCAATCGACGCATCTTGTCTCTATCCGCCTTTCAAGGCCACAGCGCTGACTATCCTGAAAGTGCGGGACCTGATAGCAGGCCCCCTGTTGCGACAGCAGCACCGTCGCGCACTCAATAGGTAATAACGATAGCGTTCCCGCTCTTCCAGCCTCACCGGAGCTATTTTGCGGGATGTATTCGCGGTCATCACACGCTGCAGCGCAGTTGGCACTCCACGGCAGGAGGCCGGTTACTGACGCGGTACGCTACAGGGAGTCGTAAACCATGTCGATATTCAATCACTACCTGGAACGCTACGAATCGATTCAGGAGGAAGAACTCACCATCCAGGAATACCTGGAACTGTGTAAGAACGACCGCAGTGCCTACGCATCGCCGGCGGAACGCATGCTGATGGCCATCGGCGAAGCCGAGCTGGTGGACACCTCCCGCGACCCACGACTCTCGCGTATTTTCTCTAACAAAGTCATTAAGCGCTACAAGGCGTTCGGCGAATTCTATGGCATGGAAGAAGCGATCGAGCAGATCGTGTCCTTCTTCCGCCACGCGGCCCAAGGGCTGGAAGAGAAAAAACAAATTCTTTACCTGCTAGGCCCGGTGGGTGGTGGCAAGTCATCCCTGGCCGAACGGCTCAAGGCGCTGATGGAGCAGGTCCCCATCTATGCCATCAAGGGATCCCCGGTATTTGAATCGCCACTGGCGCTCTTCTCGCCTACGGAAGACGGTCAGATTCTGGAAGAGGACTACGGCATCCCACGCCGTTACGTCAATACCATCATGTCGCCCTGGGCAGTGAAGCGCTTGCATGAGTACAACGGCGATATCACCAAGTTCAAGGTGGTCAAAATCCGCCCCTCGATTCTGGACCAGCAGGCGATCGCGAAAACCGAGCCGGGTGACGAGAACAACCAGGATATTTCCGCGCTGGTGGGCAAGGTGGACATCCGCAAGCTGGAAGATTTCCCGCAGAACGACCCTGATGCCTACAGCTTCTCCGGCAGCCTATGCCGGTCGAACCAGGGGTTGATGGAGTTTGTGGAAATGTTCAAGGCGCCGATCAAGGTGCTGCACCCCCTACTGACCGCAACCCAGGAAGGCAACTACAACAGCACCGAAGGGCTGGGGGCGATTCCGTTTAACGGGGTGATCCTGGCACACTCCAACGAATCCGAGTGGCAATCATTCCGCAACAACCGCAACAACGAGGCGTTCCTCGACCGTATCTATATCGTCAAGGTGCCCTATTGCCTGCGCGTGCAGGAAGAAATCCGGATTTACGACAAGCTACTGGAAAACAGCTCGCTGTCGAAAGCTCCGTGTGCGCCCGATACTCTGCGTATGCTGGCACAGTTCTCAGTACTGTCACGCATCAAGAATCCAGAAAACTCCAGTGTGTTTTCCAAGATGCGGGTCTATGACGGCGAAAACCTGAAAGATACAGACCCCAAGGCGAAGACCATTCAAGAATACCGCGACAATTCCGGTGTGGATGAGGGCATGAACGGCCTCTCTACCCGCTTCGCATTCAAAATCCTGTCCAAGGTGTTCAACTTCGACGCGACAGAAGTCGCCGCCAACCCGGTGCACCTGCTGTATGTGCTGGAGCAGCAGATTGAGCAGGAACAGTTCCCACCGGAGATTCAGGAAAATTACCTGGGCTTTATCAAGGAATACCTGGCACCGCGTTATGTGGACTTTATTGGCAAGGAAATCCAGACGGCATATCTGGAATCCTATGCGGAATACGGCCAGAACCTGTTCGACCGCTATGTGACTTACGCCGACTTCTGGATCCAGGATCAGGAATATCGCGATCCCGAGACTGGTGAAATTCTCGACCGCGCGGCGCTGAATGAGGAGTTGGAAAAAACCGAGAAACCCGCGGGTATTTCCAACCCCAAAGATTTCCGCAACGAGATCGTCAATTTTGTCCTGCGCGCCCGCGCGGGCAACCAGGGCAAGAATCCAGACTGGAGATCCTACGAGAAACTGAAAGCAGTGATCGAGAAGAAAATGTTTTCGAATACCGAAGACCTGCTGCCGGTTATTTCATTCAACACCAAGGCGTCTGCGGACGACCAGAAGAAACATGCCGACTTTGTCGCACGGATGGTGGAACGCGGCTATACCGAGAAGCAGGTTCGACTGCTCTCCGAGTGGTATCTGCGGGTGCGCAAGTCTCAGTAATTGATCGAGGTTTGTGTCTTGAAGCCCGACGGTGGCGGCCCTGCCACCGGTGGAGCTCTCCGAGACACGTCGTGACCCCATTCCTGGGGACTTGTCCGTCGGGCCCCTCCGACGGACAGTCTCGAGGAGCTCCACCGGTGCCAGGGCCTTCAGACAACCCTTCCAGCTCCGTGAGCAGCGCAGCTGGTATTGATTGCTTGGCACATCGCCGAATTGGCAACGGCTTGGGTCAGCAATATAAGGCAGTACTATGAGCTACATCATCGACCGTCGCCTGAATGGCAAAAAGAAAAGCACCGTAAATCGCCAGCGTTTTTTACGGCGGTACAAGGCACACATCAAAAAAGCCGTTGGCGAGGCCATGAACAGCCGATCGATCACCGATTTAGGTAAAGGTGAAAAGATCAGCATCCCCACCCGCGACCTCAATGAACCGATTTTCTCCAATGGCCGCGGTGGCCACATGGAGCAGGTTTTGCCAGGAAACAAGGAATTTGTCACCGGTGATCGGATTCCCCGTCCCGGACAAGGGCAGGGCCAAGGTAGTGGCGGTAGTGGTGCCAGCGATAGCGGCGAGGGAATGGACGAGTTCGCCTTCCAGATTTCGCAGGACGAATTCCTCGAGTTTATGTTCGAAGGTCTCGAGCTACCGAACATGGTGAAGCGTAAACTTGCCGGTAACGATGCCTTTCACGTCGTACGCGCTGGTTTTTGTAACGAGGGTAGCCCGGGACGACTGAATGTCGTGCGCTCCATGCGCGCGGCAAATGCACGCCGTATTGCCCTGAGCGGCGGTAAGCGTCGTAATCTTAAACTGCTGGAACAGGAGCTACTGGCAGAAGAAGAAAAGGATCCGGCGCTGCGGGACCAGCGTAAACTGGATGAGCTGCGCGCAAAAATTGAAGACCTGCGCGGCCGCGTGAGTCGCATCCCTTTCCTTGACGATTTTGACCTCAAGTACAACCTGCTGGTAAAGCAGCCGCGCCCCAGCTCCAAGGCAGTGATGTTCTGCCTGATGGATGTATCTGGCTCCATGAACCAGGCCACCAAGGATATGGCCAAGCGGTTTTTCCTACTGCTCTACCTGTTCCTGCAGCGCAGCTATGAATACACCGAGATCGTGTTTATTCGTCACCACACCAGCGCCAAGGAAGTGGACGAGCAGGAATTTTTCTACTCCCGCGAAACCGGCGGCACCATCGTATCCAGCGCGCTAAAAATGATGCGTAACATCATGCGTGAGCGCTACCCGGCCAGTGAGTGGAACATTTACGGCGCCCAAGCCTCCGACGGCGACAACTGGAATGACGACTCCAGTACCTGCCACAAAATTCTGATAGACGACATCATGCCCCACGTGCAGTACTACTCCTATGTGGAAATTACCCCGCGGGATCACCAGGCCCTGTGGGATGAATACCAGAGCGTGGCAGAGGTGTTCCCAGAACACTTCGCCATGGAGCAAATCATTGATGTCGGCGATATCTATCCGGTGTTCCGCCAGTTATTTACTCAGAAGGTTGCCGTCTGATGCTTGATACAGGACTCAACGATAAGCAGCCCATTTCCACGACCTCGGAGTGGACGTTCGAACTTATTCAGGAGTACGACCGCGAAATCGCGCTGCTGGCCAAAGAGTTTGGCCTGGACACGTACCCCAACCAGATTGAGGTCATCAGTTCCGAGCAGATGATGGATGCATATTCATCCGTAGGGATGCCGGTAGGTTACAACCACTGGTCCTTCGGCAAGCAATTCATCAGTGTGGAAAACAACTACCAGCGCGGACGCATGGGGCTGGCGTATGAGATTGTGATTAATTCCAATCCGTGTATCGCCTACCTGATGGAAGAAAACACCATGACCATGCAGGCGCTGGTCATCGCGCACGCTAGCTACGGACACAACTCTTTCTTCAAAGGCAATTATCTGTTCCGTACCTGGACCGACGCCAGCAGCATTATTGATTACCTGCTGTTTGCAAAAAACTATATTGCCCGTTGCGAAGAACGCTATGGCGTCGATGAGGTCGAGGCACTACTGGATAGCTGCCACGCACTAATGAATTACGGCGTTGACCGTTATAAGCGCCCTTATCCCATTTCCGCCCATGAAGAGGAACGTCGCCAGAAAGAGCGGGAAGAATATCGGCAGCGACAACTGAATGACCTCTGGCGCACCATTCCGAAGTTGGGTAGCGGTGAAGAGGAGGCAGCGGTACATCGTTTCCCCGATGAACCACAGGAAAACCTGCTCTATTTCATCGAAAAAAATGCTCCGTTACTGGAAAACTGGCAACGAGAACTGATACGTATTGTGCGCAAAATGGCACAGTATTTTTATCCGCAGCGCCAGACCCAGGTAATGAATGAAGGCTGGGCAACCTTCTGGCACTACACGCTACTGAACGCACTGCATGCCAAAGGTAAAGTCACTGATGGCTTTATGATGGAGTTCCTCAGTAGCCACACCAGTGTGATCTATCAGCCACCCTACGACAGCCCCTACTACAACGGTATCAATCCCTACGCACTGGGCTTCAGTATTTTTACCGACCTGCGCCGCATCTGTGAAAATCCCACTGCCGAAGATCGCGCCTGGTTCCCAGACATCGCCGGTAGCAACTGGAAAGAAACCCTGCAATTCGCGATGCGCGACTTCAAGGACGAAAGTTTTATCCTGCAGTTCCTGTCACCCAAGGTGATGCGGGACATGAAGTTGTTCTGTATTTGCGATGACGATCGCGAAAAGGAAATTGAGGTGGGAGCCATCCACAATGAGGACGGCTATCGGGATCTGAGAGCGAAACTTGCCGGGCAATACAATCTGGGTAATCGCGAGCCAAACATTCAGGTGTACTCCGTCGACACCCGCGGCGACCGCTCCATCACCCTACACCACACCCAGCATCAGCGCCGGCCTCTGGGTAAAGACACGCTCGAGGTGCTCAAGCATTTGCATCGCCTGTGGGGATTCGACGTGCATCTGCATAGCCTCAACGGCGATGAAATCACCGCGAGTTATCATTGCCCGGAGCAGGGAAGAGACCGATCGGAAATAGAAGAGTCCATGCTGGTGCCAAAGCCGATTTGATATCGGCGAGGCACCCAGACAGGTAGATCAGGCGTCCAGCAGCAAGTTGATGCGCCCTACCAGCTCCGCGCGGTCGCAACCGGCCGCAACCACCGCATCGGCACCGGCATCCAACCAGCGCTGCTGATTGTCTTCGTCTTGCGGCGCAACCAGCACCACACTCAGAGACGAAAACTCGCTGCGTGAACGCAGCATATCCAATACCTGAAAGCCGTTTACTCCTTCAAGGTTGCTATCCAGCACCAGCATTGCCGGCTTGCCGCTGGCCAGCATGGCGCCAGCGCTAAACGAATCGCTCGCCAGATCTACGTCGCAGCCTGCCTGTTGCAGTAACTGACGTCCCGCAATCATCTCCGGGGAATCGGACACCAGCAGCACTTTGCGCGTCGCGGCACCCAGTTCCGCAGGGACCGGCATGGCGTTGTCGCGCAGGAAGCTCACAAAGTCTTCCACGCAGATACGGTGGTCACCGCGGCCCGGGAGTTTGTACGCCTTGAGCTGTCCTCGCTCAATCCAGCGGATTACGGTTCGGAAATTAACCCCGCAATACCGGGCAGCTTCCCCGGTCGTAAGTACATGCACTTCGCTCATTTTATTACTTTCCCCCACGAATCGCGCATCTTGTTATTAATTGTGCTGAATTAAACCAAAAAAACAGGCGTTAATTCTATGCCTATATATGTTTAACGAACCAACCGACATTTCCCTCAATTAAAGTTTGAAAGCCACGGTTGACAGTTAAGACAGGTTAAATAAAATGGGCAGCATGTTGACCTCGACGCATTATGTCGACAAAGCACGCGCTATCTAGCCTGAACCTGCAGCCTTTTGTACCAAACTGTCACGAAATGGTTGTTATTAGGCGGCTTGCAAGCCTCTTCAGCGCACACGAGCTTGTTGGGATTCTCTCTTCACGAATACCCTAAGACCCTGGGCCCCCTTGTTTTTTCGGGGCCTTTTTTTTATCTTCCCGATCCTCCTTTTTCCTAATATTTACCTGGGCCCAAGCGTTTTTTAACGTGGTTTATCTCAGGTACAGCGGCATTTATGGCAGTTTTCGCCTTTTCTCACGTTTTGTTGATTACCGCCCATTCCACTGGCGCTGCGCAGCCATTGACGCCAGGTTCTACGCGATGAATGTCTATCTGGTCGGCGGCGCTGTCCGCGACAAGCTTCTACAACGCCCGATACACGAACGCGACTGGGTGGTAGTGGGTGCCACCGAGGACGACATGCGCAACCAGGGCTTCCGCCCGGTGGGCAAAGACTTCCCGGTTTTCCTGCACCCGGATACCGGTGAGGAATACGCACTGGCACGTACAGAGCGCAAAAGCGGCCACGGATACGGTGGTTTTACCGTGTTCGCCAGCCCTGACGTCACCCTGGAGCAGGACCTGCAGCGACGCGACCTCACCGTCAATGCCATGGCAGAAACCGAAGAGGGTGCCATCATCGACCCCTACGGCGGCCGCGCCGACCTGGAAGCGCGCACGCTGCGCCATGTATCTCCCGCCTTTAGCGAAGACCCTCTGCGCATATTGCGTGTAGCCCGTTTTGCCGCACGCTATGCACCACTGGGCTTTACCGTCGCCGATGAGACTATGACGCTGATGCGCGCCATGGTGGATGCAGGAGAGGTGGAGCACCTGGTTGCAGAGCGGGTATGGAAGGAAGTGAGTCGTGCACTCACCGAGCCGCGGCCGGATATTTTTATCAGCACGCTGCGGGAATGTGGCGCACTCAAAGTACTGCTACCCGAAGTAGATTGCCTGTTTGGTATCCCACAACCGCCGCTGCATCACCCGGAAATCGACACGGGCGATCATGTGCTGCGCGCATTGCGCCAGGCACCACCGGAACTCCCGGTGCGCTTTGCCGTGCTGGTACACGATCTCGGCAAAGGGGTTACCCCGGAGGAGGTTCTGCCGAGCCATCGCGGCCACGAAGCGGCCGGATTGCCGCTGGTAAAAGCAGTGTGTAAGCGCCTGCGCGTGCCCAACCCAATCACCGCGCTATCACTCGGCGTGTGTGAATACCATTTACATAGCCATAAAGCGTTTGAGCTGCGCCCGCAGACACTACTGAAATTACTGCGCGCGCTCGATGCGCTGCGCAAGCCGGAGCGTTTCGAGCAGTTTCTGGAGAGTTGCGAAGCCGACGCCCGCGGGCGCCTGGGACTGGAAGACCGCGAATATCCGCAAGTCGACTACCTTCGCGCAGCCCGCGATGCCGCCGCGCAGGTAGACCCACAGGCGCTTATTGCGCAGGGTTTTGCCGGCGCGGAGCTCGGCAAGGCCCTGGACCAGGCACGCCTGCAAGCCCTGACCAAATTAAAAAACACCTACGGAGCCCCCGGTCAGGACTGACCGGCAAGCGCACCAGCACCAAGTACTCCAACAGCCGACGGAACCCCAGCCATGGCCACAGTTTTGATCACCGGCGCCGCCGCACGCCTCGGGCGCGCAATCGCCGAAGAACTCCATCGCGATCATCAGGTCATTGTGCATTACCGTCACTCCAGCCAAGCGGCAGAGGCGCTGGTGGAAACTCTGAATCAGCGCCGCCCCGACTCGGCGACTGCCGTACAGAGCGAACTCGCCAGTGCCGACGACTGCCAACGCTTGGCAGAGGCCGCCCTGGAATGCTTCGGCGAAGTTTCCGTACTGGTGAACAACGCGTCCGCCTTCTACCCCACCCCCATCGGCGATGCCAGCGAGCAGCAGTGGGGTGAACTGATGGGCAGTAATTTGAAAGCCCCGTTTTTTCTCAGCCAGGCCCTGACTCCGGCCCTGGCGGATGCCAATGGCTGTATCGTCAACCTTGCCGATATTCATGCAGACAAGCCCATGCCCAGCCACACGATTTACAGTGCGGCCAAAGCAGGACTGGTAATGATGACCAAGAGCCTGGCCCGTGAGCTGGCGCCGCGGGTTCGGGTCAATGCCGTGGCCCCCGGTGCGATTCTGTGGCCGGAGCAGGCCAGTGAAGGCTATAACAAGGAGCAGATACTGGAGCGCATCCCCATGCAGCGTAGCGGTGACCCATCAGACATCGCCCGCACTGTGCGCTTCCTCGCCTGTGACGCACCCTATATCACCGGCCAGATTATTGCGGTCGACGGTGGCCGCAGCCTGAATATGTAATGCCAATATTTCACTTAAAGCTTGAGGTAACGCAGTGAGCGAAAAGCAATATATTTCCGCCCAGTCCCTGCTGGACGATTCCTACACATTGGCCCTGAAAGTCGTGGAGAGCGGCTTCCTGCCAGACTACATCGTAGGGGTTTGGCGCGGCGGAGCGCCTATCGGCATCGCAGTACAGGAAATGTTTGATTTCCTCGGCTTCCATGCAGATCACATTGCCATTCGCACCTCCTCTTACACCGGCGTTAACCAGCGTCAGAAAGAGGTGAAAGTGCACGGCCTCACCTACCTGATCAAACAGGTGGAATCCCATGAAAAAATGCTGATCGTCGACGACGTTTACGATACCGGACTGAGCATTCAGCAAGCCATCAGCGACATGCGCAAGGCGGCGAAGAAAAACACCCCGGAAATCCGTGTTGCCTGCCCCTACTTCAAACCCAGTCGCAATCAGACTGACATGGAACCGGACTACTACCTGCACGAAACCGACAAGTGGTTAGTCTTCCCCCATGAACTGAAAGGGCTCAGCATGGATGAAATCCTGGAAAACAAACAGGAACTGCGCAAGCACCAAGACAAACTGCGCGCGCTGAAAAAAAGCGACTAACCATTCACCAAACAAACCGCTCATCGCACTTCTGCCACAGCATATCGCAGAGGGTTAACCCTGCAGTCGTAAACGGGTAAAGTCGCACGACTCACAACCCTTAAGCAGGAGTGCACGATGAGCAACCCTCTCGACAATCTGTTGCGTCCGTTAGAACACAAGTCTCTGAAGTTACGCAATCGCGTGGCCATGGCCCCCATGACCCGCACCGCTTCTCCCGGCAATATTCCCAACGATCAGGTTGCGGGTTACTACCGCCGCCGCGCCGAAGGTGAAGTGGGCCTGCTGATTACCGAGGGCACTTTCGTCCACCCGGCCGGGAACGGCTATGAGAATGTGCCGGCCTTTTACGGTGACGATGCCCTGATGGGTTGGAAGAAAGTTGTCGATGGCGTACACGCCGCCGGTGGACAGATTATTCCTCAGCTATGGCATGTTGGCTCAGTGCGCAAGGAAGGCACCGGGCCGGACAAATCCCTTCCCGGTCTCTCGCCCTCCGGCCTGTTCAAGCCCGGCAAGCCCAACGGCAAGGCGATGAGTAAAGCCGACATTCAGGAAACTGTGCAGGCATTTGCCGATGCAGCCAAAGCAGCAAAGGCGATTGGTTTTGACGGTGTCGAACTGCACGGTGCCCACGGCTACCTGATTGACCAGTTTTTCTGGGAAGGCACCAACGTGCGCGACGATGAGTACGGCGGCTCACTGGAAAACCGCACCCGCTTCGCGGTGGAAATTGTGGAAGCTGTGCGTGACGCGGTGGGCGAAGATTTTGCTATTGTCCTGCGCTACTCCCAATGGAAACAACAGGATTACGATGCGCGACTGGCGCACACCCCCGAAGAACTGGAACGCTTCCTGGCACCGCTCACGAATGCCGGCGTAGATATCTTCCACGCCTCGCAACGACGCTTCTGGGTACCAGAATTTGAAGGTTCCGATATGAACCTGGCCGGCTGGACCAAAGAGCTTACCGGCAAGCCGGTCATTTCTGTGGGTAGTGTCGGCCTCGACGATGATTTTATCGGTGGCAACAACCAGGGCATGGGCGGCACCGCCAACCCCACCGGCCTGGACGAACTGACGCGCCGTATGGACAAGGGCGAATTCGACATGATTGCCGTGGGCCGCGCCCTGCTGCAAGACCCGAACTGGCTGATGAAAGTGAAACAAGGTCGCGAAGAAGAAATCGTGCCATTTACCAAAGCGGCACTGGCAAGCCTGAGCTGATCAAAAACTGGGGAGTTACGCCTTCAGAACCGGCAACTCCTCGGCAAATCAGATTTCACTTCAATTTCACCGGCAGCTTGTCACAATGTCTACTCATCCAACCTGTGACAGGCACTGCCGGTGAACACCCTCAAGATTCTCCTGGTTGAAGACAACCCCACCCTCGCCCGTCAGACCGGCCAATTCCTGGAAGGGCACGGCTGGCATGTGGACTTTGCCAGTAATGGGCAGCTCGGCCTGCAACTGGCGCTGCAGGAAATCTACGACCTGATCCTGCTGGACCTGAACCTGCCGGATATCGACGGCCTCGAAGTCTGTCGACAGCTGCGCGAGAAAGCACAATTCTCTGCCCCGATTCTTATGCTCACCGCCCGCGATGCCTTTACGGACAAGGCACGAGGGTTTGATTCGGGTGCAGATGACTATCTGTGCAAACCGTTTGACCCGCGTGAGCTGGCCCTGCGTTGCCGTGCGCTGGCACGACGCTGGGAGCTGCACCGCAATGACGAAATCCGTATCGGCCCCCTGCATGTCCACCGGCGCCGTCGCGAGGCAAGCAGAGATGGGCAAGCCCTCAAGCTCACCACCATTGCCTTCAATATCCTGTGGGAGCTCGCCTGCACCTATCCCGAGCCACTCAGCCGCGGGGAAATTGTGCATCGCATATGGGGCGATAACCCGCCCGACAGCGACGCGCTGAAATCACACATCTACAGCCTGCGACGTCAGCTGGACCGGCCATTTCCCGAGCCCATGCTGCGCACCATCAGCAGTATCGGCTTCCAGCTGGAGCAACCAAATGCAAGCTGAAACACCCCGCAGTAACCTGCAGCGCAAAGTCTTCACCCTGTTCGGTGGTTTTACCCTGCTGCTCTGCCTGATTTATTCCGGTATTGGGCTGCTCACGGCCTACGTGATTGAGGACCAGCTGCTCGACAACCTGATTATTGAAGAAGCGCGTTACATCGAACAGTCATTTCGCAATGACGGCACCCTGCCCAGCCCCCGGCTACCGATGTTTACCCTGTACACATCACCAACCGATACCCCGCCAGAATTCCTTACCGCACTGGCTGGTGAACAACGCAGAGCCGAATACTTTGTTGAAGGGCACCAGCATTTTCATTTGCGTGAACTTTCCCCCGGCACCGGTGCAATACTTGCCGCCGAAGTTGGCAGCCTACTCACCGTTTCCAACCAGTCGGACCGCCTGATCTGGCTGCCATTGGCTGCCTTTCTGCTCACCACAGCTCTGGCGCTGTGGCTCGCCTACCGGCTTGTGACGAGCGCCATTCGCCCCATCCTCAACCTGGCCCAGGAAGTTGAGCTGCAGGCAACAAGCCAGTCGCCACTGGCACTGAGTACCAGCAGTCGCCACGACGAGATCGGCTTTCTCGCACGCACCCTGCAACGCAACGTGCACGAACTCCAACAGGCCAGACAGAGGGAAGCGGAATTCACCCACGATGTCAGCCACGAACTGCGCACCAATCTGGCTATTGCCAGCAACACCCTAGCCCTTGCGCGCGATCAAGGTTTGGGTGTGGAAGAGACACGCGCGCTCAGCGACACACTCGCGACGATGAACAGAACCGTCAGTACACTATTGGCGCTGGCGCGATCCGAATCCTTCGAGCATTCCAGTTTCGACCTGCGGCCACTGGTGGAAGAGCGCCTGCTAGCGCGACGCGAGATCACCACACACCCAGATTTCCAGTTGGACATAGAATTGCCGGATACCTTACCGGTAGAGGGGCACCCACACCTTGCGGCATCGCTGCTTGACATCCTCTTCGACAATGCAATTCAGCACGCATCACAACCGGCGTTAACCATTCGCTACATGGATGGTGCACTCATTTTCGCAAACCCGGTCCTGAAAGACTTCAATACGGCTTCGCTGTTTAATGCCGGCGCGCGTGGGCCGGATAGCGAAGGCTTTGGGCAGGGGCTCTACTTGGCCAGCAGGATATTTACCGCACTGGGCTGGCGCTTTTCTGCTACTTGTGAAAACAACAAATTTTCACTCTCAGTAATGCCCGATTCACAATGCGCTGACCAGTAACGCTTGGTGAAATCAAGTTAGCCCACTTATTTCACCCGCCCTTCACCTCGTGCCGGGCAAGATCTCCCCACTACCTACAGGAGATCCACCATGCTCAAGAAAATACTCGCAACCATCCTTTGCACCGCAGCCGTTTTGTTCGGTACCGGCTTCTGGCTGAAAAGCCTGATACCCCAAGCCCCGGATCATGACGCGCTGGCGCGCACTACTATCGCGGACATCCCTTACCTCAATCAGATTCCATCAGAGAAAGAACGCGGGCGTATTCTCGTGGTGGTGAGCAGCGCTTCCAAATTCGGTGACACCGGAAAAAAGACCGGCTATGAATTCACCGAATTAGCACGCCCATACTATGTATTTAGCGCCAACGGATTTGCCGTGGATATCGCCAGCCCACAGGGAGGCGAGCCACCGGCGGTGATGGACAAAGATGATATGGGGCCGTTCGAATACGCCTTTCTCAACGATGACGAGGCGATGGATAAGCTGCGCAACAGTATTCCCCTGAAAAACGTCGTCGCGGACCAATATGAAGGTATCTTCTTTGCCGGTGGCAAAGGCGCCATGTTTGACTTCCCCGGTAATCAGGCGATCCAGAATCTGGTCATTGCACTGCACCAAAACGACGGCGTGATCGGTGCCGTCTGCCACGGCCCTGCCGCACTGGCAGATATCACACTCGATTCCGGTTCCTCGTTTCTCGATGGACGCCGTATTAGCAGCTTCACCAATGAGGAAGAGCTGTTCCTAATCCCGGATGCCGAGCAGGTATTCCCGTTCTTGCTGGAAACTCGCTTGCGCGACAACGGCGCCGTATTTGAAAAAGGCCCGCTCTATTTAAATCAGGTCAGCGCTGATGATGGCCTGATCACCGGACAGAACCCCTGGTCCTCATGGAACGTTACCGAGGCAATGGTACGCGCATTGGGTTATGAGCCTGCCCCCCGCTCCATCACCGAAACCGAGAAAACCGTGGAAATACTATTGGCTTATGAAAATGATGGCCACGAAGCAGCCAGTGAAATACTGCAGGGTTTCTTGCAGCATGCAGATGGCAACGGGGAAATCATCGATCGACGCCTGCTGGCCATGCACGGCATTGTTGCAGCCATGAAGGGAGAGATGAAAAAGTTTTTGGATATCGTGCGACTGCTGGCAAGCGCCAAATCCGCCACAAACGATACGCGCCTTTCAAGTAACTGAAGGCAAGCCATTGAAAGGCACGCATGAAAATTTCTAGCAGCTTTTTCTCGCAAGAAAACCCCTTTCAAGTACAGCTTCCTTCAAGCAAAACTCCTGCAAGCAGATCCACTGCTTGCAGGGGAAAGTTCCAGTTGGATAGTTCTGGTATCGATTATTTACCGTACCGTTCGCGATAGAGGTCGAATGTAATTTCTTTCGCCGCCTCCACCATTTCCGGATAGGGAATATCGGTCACAGTGACAAACCCGATATTGGCATTCTCACCATCAAAGGCGCGCCCGGTTACCGGCTCATCGACATACTGGAACCAGTGCGCGCCTACCATATAGTCCTTCTCCAGTACGCTGCGCATATAGGCTTTGTACATGCGCGCCCGGTCTTTCTGGCTGGCTGCACTGACAATCCCCGGATGGTAGTTGTCCGAATCGCTGGTGGCGCCAATATGAAACTCGCCAATCACCACCGGTAAATCAATGTCTTCCAAAAAGTCCCATTGGTGCGTTTGCATACCCTCTTCATAAATATTGAAGCTGAGCACGTCCGAATACTTCACCGAGGCCTTGATGATTTCATCCGGCATGCCCCAGTTGGCCATACGCGCGCCCATGTAGAGATGATCCGGCAAGTATTCCTTCAGGGTGCCGTGTACCACTTTAAAGTACTGCTCGCCAAGCGCTTCCAGCAACGAAGACAGATCCGCCACTTGTGCCTCGGTGTGCTCGTTCAGGCTGGCACCCGCGGCAAATGCTTCCCAACTTTCAAACTGGCTACCCCAGGCGCGGTTGAGCGCAGCCACAGTCCCGTATTGCGCCTGCAAGCGACGGGTAAAGGCATGCTTGGCGGGGCTGTTGGCCGCATCTTTACTCAGTGCATCCAGGATCACGCCGTAGCGTTCGGCCACCGTTCCCTCGCGCTCACCCCAACTTTTTTCGTTATCGATAAACACCCCCACACACCAGGGCGAGGCCTGCACATCGCTGGCGATGACTTCAATGGTGGCGCGGGCGCGCTCGGCAAACACCGGGTCGAAGAAGTCCGGCATTAGCCCCCAGTGATTGGTGTCGCCGGATAGCGTCTGGTAATCACCAATGATCCAGCCATTGGCAAAGTAAGGTACTTTTTCATTGGGGTAAAACGCGGGATCTACCCAGTTACCGAAGGAGGTAAATCCCCAGCTATTCATGCGCTGCAGAGTGACCTCTTCCCACTTTTTCACGTACGACTCATGTGCCGTCTCACCGTAGCGGCGCTCCAGGTTCGCGCGGTAAAAACTGTAGGTTTCCCCATGGGGAACCGGCCCTTTATGGGTAGAGCGGCGATAGCTGTAATGATCGGCCAGCGGGTGATCGTACTCGGGTAGCCAGGCAAACATGTCATGGCGCGTGTCATTGATGATGTAGCGGGAGGCGCGCACCTTATCCGAGACCTTCACAATACCCATGGAATCTTCCGGAGTGAGTTCATCCGCATGCACAACCCGCACCGACGGGTCTTTGAAGTCCACCCCGGTCAGCGTGGTGAGGTTCGACATGCGCACATTGGCTGGGCCGTGAGAGAAGAACAGGTAGCCCTCGGGGTCTACCATCCACCATTTGCCATCCACCTTCTCGGTGCGAAAGTAACCCGTTGCTTGCAACCGGGGGCCATCTTTGTAGCCACCAAAGCGTGAGCGGTCCTTCGGGCCGGTATTTTGTGCGAGCAACGCCAACTCCTGCTCCGCCAGGGCCTTGAGCTCGGCTTCCGATGCCACCTTCAGCGGTGTGTCTTTCTTGGCGGCCTGACCGAAGCGGTCCACCAGTTTTTCGGTCCAGTCCTGCCCAGCATCGGGGTTGGGTCTCAACTGAATATTGCCCACCTGCAGTTCGCGGTCTTGCAGCACACCAATGGTGAAGAACGATATTTTGGTGATCTGCGCCAAGTCCAGCGCGCCGTGCCAGGAGCGCCAAACCATCTTCAGCTCATCGGTTACCCACGGCATCGGGTTGGCCCACATCCCCTTGTCCATCGCCGCCTTTTCACCCGCCAGCGGGAAAAACACTGTGCCCTCATACCCCTCGGGCACACTCAACTCCCGGGACTGGCTCCTCCCTTGGGCATCGAACAGCTCCACATAAAAGTGCGTGGAAGCTGGCGCCAGATTGGTCACATCAAAAGCGAGATGGTAATCGTCGAGGTTGGAAAGGTCCCAGGGAGTATCCGGCACTATGCTCAGAACCGGCGTGTGGGACGCTGCTGGAAAGCGCATGCCGAGGCCCTGCGCACTGCCTTTTTCCGGCAGTTTGAGCTCCGCCCGGTCGGCCACCAGCCACCCTTGCTCGCTTGCATGCGCAAAGTCTACGATGGTGGCAGGCAGCTGTTTTAGAGCGACTGGGGCGGTAGGCTTCGAGGGGGTGGCGGAATTTTCCACCACATCATTGGCCTGCGCACCGCCGGCGCAGGCTAAGGTGACGGCAACCGCCACGGCATAGGGGAGGGACTTGAGGGCCATTTTTATTTCCTTTATCGGCTTTTTTAGGTGCTCGCGAATGCGATAGCCGAAGGATGACCCAAATGTTAATTGTCTACAATATTTCTATGCGCTCATATCAGGGCCAATCAAACGCCACAGCCCACAGTTTCTGCGATGCCTGGTCGTACTCTTCCCACAACTGCTGGTAGGTTTTGCCCTGAACCGGGTGCATGTCCGTTGGCGCCACCTCGGAGAGCGGCAGTAATACGAATGCATTCTTCAGGATTTCGTCGCGCGGCAGTGCGACACCATCCACGTCTCCAGCCACATCATCGTAAGTGAGAATATCGATATCCAATGTTCGCGCACTGAACTTCGGCCCACTGCGCACACGGCCGTTGGCATCTTCGATATCGCGCAGGCGCAGGGCCAGCTCGCCGACCGATAAATCCGTATCGATCGCCGCTACCAGGTTATAAAAATTATCGCCCTCGAAGCCCACCGCTTCGCTTTCGTAAACCTGGGACATCTTCAGGTCACCAAAGGCTTCCACCAATGCGTCCATTGCGGCACACAAGTGTTTTTCACGGTCAATGTTACTACCGAGACTCAGGTAGACAATTGCCATTGATCAGACCTCCACAGCCTGTTTTTTACCACGTTCTATGATGACACCCACATCGCGCGCGCCGCGCACGGCGCCCGGCTTGGAAAGACGCAGGCGCAGCCAGCTCACATTGAATTCGCTGCGCACAATCTCGGCGGCCTGTTCCGCCATGGTTTCCACCAGCAGAAACTCGCTGCCTTCGATAAACGCGATCAGGCGTTTGGCAACGGCTTTGTAATTCAGCGTGTGTTCGATATTGTCCGTGCGTGCGGCCTCACGAATATCGAACGCCATTTCGATATCGAGACTCACGGTCTGGCGCACTTCCCGCTCCCAGTCGTAAATGCCAATAATGGTTTCGACTTTCAAATCACGGATGTAAACGATATCCAACGCTCGTCTCCTTTCATTTCTACTTTTTATTCTGCGCTTGCCCGCTAACGGGAACCGAGCGCACCGGTCAATTCGGTCAGCGGCCAGCGCGGGCGCACTTCGATTTCGAGATCGGCACGCTGCCCGGCCTGCAGGCGCAGGCAACCGGCATAAGCGATCATCGCGCCGTTGTCGGTACAGAATTCCTGGCGCGGGTAATACACACTGCAGCCGTCTTCCGCGAGCCGCGCTTCCAGCCGCTGACGCAGCAAGATGTTTGCAGAAACCCCGCCGGCAATCACCAGAGTCTTGCGCTTCGCCTGCTTGAGGGCCCGGCGACACTTGATCACCAGTGTATCCACCACCGCTTCCTGGAAGGCTGCAGCGATATCCGCGCAGGTCTGCTCATCCGGCAAGCCGTCTTCCAGTGCATGCTTTTTCACGGTGGTAAGAGTGAACGTTTTCAGGCCAGAGAAGCTGAAGTCGAGCCCGGGGCGGTCAGTCATCGGGCGCGGGAAGGTAAAGCGCAACGGGTCACCTTTTTCCGCCAGCGCGGCGAGGCGCGGGCCACCGGGGTAATCCAGATCGAGCATTTTGGCCGCTTTGTCGAAAGCCTCACCGGCGGCGTCGTCCAGGGATTCGCCCAGCAACTCGTATTGCCCCAATCCCTGCACGTCCACCAGCTGGGTATGGCCGCCGGAAACCAGCAGTGCCACAAACGGGAATTCCGGCGGGTTATCCTCCAACATCGGGGCTAACAAATGCCCCTCCATATGGTGCACACCGATCGCCGGAACATCCCAGCCGTAGGCAATGGCGCGGCCAGCACAGGCGCCCACCATCAGCGCGCCAATTAAGCCCGGGCCCGCGGTATAGGCCACACCGTCGATATCTTCGGCGCGAGTATTGCTCTGCGCCATCACTTCGCGCACCAGTGGCAACAGTTTGCGCACATGGTCGCGGCTGGCAAGCTCGGGCACCACACCACCGTAGTCTGCGTGCAGTTTTACCTGACTGTAGAGCGTGTGACCAAGCAGACCCTGTTCGCTGTCGTACAGGGCCACTCCGGTTTCATCGCAGGACGTTTCTATTCCGAGTACTCGCACAGTGCCCGACTTTCCTTTAATAGTGACAAATTAACCGAAAAAGCATCAAAACCGGTCAAACTACCGGCGTTAACCCCCGTGCGGGGGCGCTATCATACTCTCACGTGGGCCAGAAATCCGCCGCACTGCACCGAAGTCAGCCCCCTTTGGTTAGGGCGACTATATTTACCGGCCCGGGTAGGGTGTAACCGAGCCAGCGTAGAAACCGTCTATCCAGTCGCAACGCCCGTGTGGCACCGGCTGGCACCGGGTTGGCGCGATTGCATCCACAAGGCTTGCGAAGGCGAAATCATCTGTATAGAATTTGCGCCCTCGCTGTGAACCGGCCTCCGGCTTGTATCTGCGAGATATACATTTTGCCGGATAGGCCCCGCCAGTCCCTGTGCGCGTTACCAGTAGTATTACTAGTAAGTATTGCTTTAGGGATTCTGGCCGAGAGAAACGAATTTTACAGGTAATCTAATGCCCTCAGTACGCATCAAAGACAACGAGCCATTTGACATCGCTCTGCGCCGCTTCAAGCGCTCCTGCGAAAAAGCCGGTGTACTCTCCGAAGTACGTCGTCGCGAGTTTTACGAGAAGCCAACTTCTGTTCGCAAGCGCAAGGCTGCGGCTGCTGTTAAGCGCCACGCCAAGAAAATGCAGCGCGAAAACCGCAAGTTCCAGCGTCTCTACTGAGTTTTGCCGGGCCTGAGCCCGGTCTCTCGCTCACAGCACGCTGACGCGAACGCGGTTCGCGATCTGAAACGGCGCCCGAGGTCACTCGCGCGCCGTTTTCTATTTCTTGCGCTTATTTATCGAAGCCTGGCACTTCAGCCGCTCCCCCCTAGGCGCTATGCTTAGCCGCCTTGTTACCATCTTCCGCAACCAGAACCGGACAACGCCCAATGAGCACACTCAAGGAAACTCTCGCTACTGCTACCAAAGACGCCATGAAGGCCCGCGAAAAGGCACGTCTGGCGACCCTACGCCTGATCAATGCAGAGATTAAGCGCGTGGAGGTCGATGAGCGTATCGAGCTGGACGACGCTCGCATCCTGGCCCTGCTGGACAAAATGACCAAGCAGCGCCGCGACTCCATCACCCAGTATGAAAAGGCCGGCCGCCCGGAGCTTGCCGAAGTGGAGCAGCAGGAAATCAACGTGATCCAGGACTTCCTGCCGGAGCAGCTGAGCGAGGCGGAGATTCAGGAAATCGTAGCCGCGGCAGTCAAAGAAACCGGCGCCGCCAGCATGGCCGACATGGGCAAGGTGATGGCACTGGTGAAGCCGCAGGTACAGGGCCGCGCCGACATGGGCGCAGTAAGCAAGCTGGTAAAGGCCTCCTTCTAACGCCTGTCAGGCAGTTAGATTAACGACCTATGGCAGGCAAGATCCCGCAGTATTTTATCGACGACCTGTTGGCCCGCGCCGACATTGTTCCGGTCGTCGATAGCCGCGTTAAGCTGCGCAAAACCGGGAAAAACTATTCCGCCTGCTGCCCATTTCACGACGAAAAAACCCCCTCCTTTACCGTAAGCCCGGACAAGCAGTTCTATTATTGCTTCGGCTGCGGTGCCAGCGGCAATGCCGTTGGCTTCCTGATGGAATACGACCGCCTGCCATTCCCGGAGGCAGTGGAAAAGCTCGCCGCCAGCCTGAGCCTGGAAGTCCCGCGGGAAAAAATGGATGCGGGCCAGCTCAAGCGCCAACAGGAAAGCCAGTCCCTCTACCAGCTCACAGAAAAGGCCGCGGAGTTCTACCGCGAGAAACTGCGAGACCACAAGGTCTCCACACCCGCCATCACCTACCTGAAGAACCGCGGGTTGTCTGGCGCGATCTGCAAGGAATTCGGTATCGGTCTGGCGCCGCCCGGGTGGGATAACCTGCTGAACCAGCTGGGCACCAGCTCGGAGAAAGCCGCCCAGCTGGAACTTGCCGGGCTGGCGATCCGCCGCCAGGACAGTGACGGCAATGCAGGCAAATCCGAACCCGCCAAGCGCCATCATTACGACCGCTTTCGCAACCGCATCATGTTTCCGATCCGCGACCAGCGCGGGCGCACCATCGCCTTCGGCGGCCGGGTGCTGGGGGACGACAAGCCCAAATACCTGAATTCACCGGAAACCCCGATTTTCCATAAGAGCCGCGAACTCTACGGTCTGTGGGAAGCGCGCCAAGCCAACCGCGAGCTCAAGCGGCTGATCGTGGTGGAAGGCTATATGGATGTGGTGGCACTGGCCCAGTTCGACATCCGCTGCGCCGTCGCCACCCTCGGCACTGCCTGCGGTGAAGACCACATCCAACTGGCGTTCCGCCACACTCAGGAAGTCGTTTTCTGTTTCGATGGCGACAAGGCCGGCCGCACCGCTGCCCGCCGGGCACTGGAAGCCGGCCTGCCGCACATGCAGGACGGCCGCAGCCTGCGCTTTCTGCTACTCCCGGAAGGGGAAGACCCAGACACTCTGGTGCGCCAGATCGGCGGAGAACGCTTCAATCAGCTGATCGATGAGCAGGGCCGTCCACTGGAAGATTTCCTGTTCGACCTACTCGGCGAAGGCATCAATATTCAGACCATGGATGGGCGCGCGCGCCTGTCGAAGGCCGCCGCCCCCTTGCTCGACCGACTGCCCGCCGGCGTCTACCGCCAACTCATGTTCCAGCAACTGGCGCGACGCACCGGCCTCGAACAGGACATGCTGGAAGAGATTATCGCCGCGGAAAAAGCCCGCAGCGCCGAGCTGGCGCGCCAGTCCCAGCCCGCGCCCCAACCTGCAGCGAAGCCAGGAACTACACCAGCGGCCAAGCCGGTATCCGCCCCCTCTGCGGCGCCCGTGGCAAACTCCCCTGCCGGGGAAGCAACTCCGCCACCCTATGGTGACGAAGCGCCACTCGCAGCGACCTACGACGGCCCCCCACCCGACTACGACGAAGGCGGAATACCACAGGACCCTCAGTACTATCCGGAAGAAACCCCGGCAGTCCAGGACGGTCCGCGCCGCCGCAGCGGGCAGTACCGCCTGCCCGCCGAACGCATGCTGATCGCGCTGCTGCTGCACCACCCGCAGCTGGCAGAGACGATCGAGGACAGCAGTCGATTTAGCGCCAGTAACGACTCTGATTTGCGGCTGTTCGGCGAAATTCTGCAGGTTTTGCACAAAAATCCCGGCCTCAACAGCAATCAGCTGTTCGGCCGCTTGCTCAATCTGGAAAGCAAGGAAGCCCGCGAGTTATTGCCGCGCCTCGCCATGAGCCACCCCATTGTCGGCAGCCAGGGCCAGGCGATGGAGTACGACCCGAACACCGAATTCAGCGACTGCCTGCGCACTCTGGACCTCGCCGCCGAACGCGAGCGCAAGCGGGGCCTGCTGGACCAGCTGAAGAGCAACGGCAACCAGTTAAGCGCCGATCAGCTGGCGCTACTGGCGCAATTTCGTCGCAAGCAAGACTGACAACACCGCAAAAGGTTTTCTGTCTTCCCCCCTTGAATTCCCCGCCGCCAGCACCATATACACAGGCCCGCCGTCATTAGCCGGGGGGAAACCAAAGACAAGCGCGCTCGGACCCCCTGAACCACGCCATCTGCCTTGACAGTCATAGTGGTTATTGCTATCGCAAATACGCTATAATCCCGCGTCTTTGTCCAGACAAAAGTCCAGACTATCAATCCCCAGAATTCAGGGTTGTGCATGACCGACAAAACCCAACAGCAAAAAACCACCTCCCGCATTCGAGAACTGATTGCCCGCGGTAAAGAGCAGGGCTACCTCACGTATGCGGAAGTGAATGACCACCTGCCAGAGGACATCTCTGATCCCGATCAGGTGGAAGACATCATCGGCATGATCAACGACATGGGTATCAAGGTGTTTGAACAAGCACCAGATGCCGAAGAACTGTTGATGGCCGAAGGCGACAGCTCCGCTGATGAAATCGCCGCCGCCGAAGCCGCCGCCGCGCTCGCTGCCGTAGAATCCGACGTAGGCCGTACCACCGACCCCGTACGCATGTACATGCGTGAGATGGGCACCGTGGAACTGCTTACCCGCGAAGGCGAAATCGCCATCGCCAAGCGCATCGAAGAAGGCCTGCGTGAACTGATGGCCGCCCTCGCCTACTGGCCGGGTGCCGTGCAGCACATCATCGACGAGTACGCGCTGATCGAGAAAGAAGAGCGCCGCGTCCCCGACGTGATCGCCGGCTGGCTCGACCCTGCCGAAGATGTGCCTCCGGGTGCGCAGGCCGGCCAGGCCGCGCAAGCCAAATCCGAGGACGGCGACGACGATTCTGACGACGAGGAAGAGGAAGAAAACCCCGGCGGTATCGACCCAGAAGAACTCGCCGAGCGCATGAACGCACTGATCGCCGCGCAGAAGAAAGCGGACGCTGCGATCAAAAAGCACGGCCGCGACTCCAAAGAAGCCGGCGCCGCCCTGGAAGCCGTGGGCGAAGTATTCCGTTTCTTCAAACTGGCCCCGCGGCAGTTCGATCCTCTGTACACCGCAGTCCGCGATATTCTCGATGAAGTACGCGCCCAGGAACGTCTGGTGATGAACCTGTGTATCAAGCGTGCCCGCATGCCGCGTAAAACCTTTATCAAGGAATTCCCCGGCAACGAGACCAACGAAGATTGGATCCCGGCGATCATCAAGAAGAAGCGCGACTACTCGGACGCGCTGCGCCAGGTATCCGAAGAAATCCAGCGTGCACAACGCAAGTTGCAACACGCTCAGGACAAGGCGCAACTGGACGTTGGCCAGATCAAAGAGATCAACCGTCGCATGTCCATCGGTGAGGCTCGCTCTCGCCGCGCCAAAAAAGAAATGGTTGAGGCCAACCTGCGTCTGGTTATTTCTATCGCCAAGAAATACACCAACCGCGGCCTGCAGTTCCTGGACCTGATTCAGGAAGGCAACATCGGCCTGATGAAGGCGGTAGACAAGTTCGAATACCGCCGCGGTTACAAGTTCTCCACCTATGCAACCTGGTGGATTCGCCAGGCGATCACCCGCTCTATTGCCGATCAGGCGCGCACCATCCGTATTCCGGTGCATATGATTGAGACCATCAACAAGCTCAATCGTATCAGCCGTCAGATGCTGCAGGAGATGGGCCGTGAGCCGACCCCGGAAGAGCTGGGCGAACGCATGGAAATGCCGGAAGACAAGGTACGCAAAGTCCTGAAGATCGCCAAAGAACCGATCTCCATGGAAACGCCGATCGGCGATGATGAAGACTCCCATCTGGGCGACTTTATCGAAGACCAGAACCAGTCTTCCCCGGTGGACACCGCGACCTCCACAGGCTTGCACGATGCAACCCGCTCTGTGCTGGGCGGCCTGACCGCACGGGAAGCGAAGGTACTGCGCATGCGCTTTGGTATCGATATGAACACCGACCACACCCTCGAGGAAGTGGGCAAGCAGTTCGACGTTACCCGTGAGCGTATCCGTCAGATCGAAGCCAAGGCACTGCGCAAACTTCGCCACCCTTCGCGCTCCGAGCACCTGCGCAGCTTCTTGGACGAGTAACTTTCCATCACGGAAATGTTGTCCATACTTGAAAAAGCCCGGCTCGCCGGGCTTTTTTGTGGGCCACGATTTTATTGCAAACGGATGAACATCCACGGCAACGGAGCATCAGAAAAACAATGGAAGAGCAGTTTGTGAACAAACCCGGAAAAACCGGCATCTCCCGCCTAATCGACGCCACCGAGTATTCCCGTCAGGGGCTACTCGCAACCTGGCGCAACGAAGCAGCCTTTCGCCAGGAAGTCTCCCTCTCGATTATCCTGATCCCTGCCGCCCTGTGGCTCGGTGAATCCGGTGTCGAGCGCGCTCTGCTGATCGGCGTCACCCTGCTGGTGATGATCGTCGAGCTGATGAACAGTGCAGTGGAGGCCGTGGTCGACCGGATTGGCCCGGAGAAGCACCCGCTGTCGAAAATTGCCAAAGACACGGGCTCCGCCGCGGTTTCCATATCCCTGCTGTTGTGGGTCAGCACCTGGGCCTGCATCCTACTGCCGCGCTGGCTCGGCTGAGCCATTGCCAATGGATGACCGGGCGAATTAGCCCGACAAAATTCGTGACCGCCGGGCGTCAGGCCCGGCAATCCTACCCGCTCCGACCTAAACTCCCTGCACTGACGTACCTAATTGGTACCCCCTAAATAAAGCGCAACGGATATGCGCCCAGTAATAAGTTCAGGGATGGAACCATGCTGTATTCTCGGGTGACCCGCGATATTGGCGCGGGCACAGCGGCGGCATTGCTGGCACCGCTTCTCACAACACTCCTGCTCCTACCGTTTAGTGCAAACGCCCAAATTCAGTTAGATGGTGGCGACAACCAATACATTCTCGAAGCCGATGACAACGCCGCGAGCAACAACACGCTGCTAATCGATGGCGGCAATGGTTTCGATACACTAACCCTGCGCGATGTCGTTATCAGCAACCCCGCCCGCCTGCAGCGCTGGGAGTCCATTGCGCTGGACGGCGCCAGCCGACTCACGCTCGACACCACGCTGGTCCTCGGCGATGACGGCGACCACCCGGGCCGGCTGCGCATCGGCAGTGACAGCACCCTCGCGTTGCCACACCTGGGCGCCGCAATCATTCCCTACCGCGACCAGCGCCTCAGCCTTATTAACCATGGCGTCATCGACATGCGCGGTTCCACCGCCAATCAACTGCTGGTGCAGGGGGATTACAGCGGCACCGGTATCATCCACATGGATATGATCGCAGGTGATGACGACAGCCTCGCCGATCGCCTGATCCTGAATGGCGGCCACGCCAGCGGTAGCACGCAGCTGGTTTTCGATCGCTTTTCCGGAAACGGCGCGGATACCATCGACGGGATTCTCGTCGTCGAAACCACCGGCGGCGCTACCACCGCCAGTGGCGCGTTTTACATGGACAGCCCCATATCCGCCGGGCCCTACGAGTATTTTCTGTTCCGCGGCGCCCGCAACCCCGAAGACAGCGATAACTGGTTTCTACGCTCCAACCTGCTTCCCGTCGATGCCGGGGGCGATGAGTCAGATGGCCTCAACCTAAGAGCGAGTTCCGGCACAGCAGATATCGAAACCGGCGCCTCCCCTGCCGCTGCCCCCCTACTGAATCTTGCCGCTGCGAACACAATCACCGAGCCTCTGCCCCTCTACCGCCCCGAAGTACCGCTGTACGCCCAGGCAAAATCCCTCGCGCGCCTAACCTCCCTGCAGGAGATCGGCAGTTATCACAAACGGCGAGGCGAACAGCGCAGCTGGTTTGACGGGATCAACCAGGAGTGGGCGCGCGTGCACCACACCCGCGCCGACTACAACTGGCGTGGCGATGTGGATAACCGCTTCGACGGCAACATCTCCGGCTTTCAGGTGGGCAAGAACTTCTGGGCAGGCCCCACCTGTACCGGTGGGGCGCGGGAAATGGGGCTATTTGTCGGCAGTACCCGCACCAGCGGTGATGTCACCGGCTTCGCCCGCGGCTTTAACAACTTCGACGCCGGACGCAACCAACTCACCAGCCACCACCTCGGCTACTACTTCAACGACTACCGGCCCAATATGGGCTATTTCGACTTCACCGCCAAAGTCGCCTACGTGAAGCTGCACAGCCAATCCACTCGCGGCATCGGCGATACCATCACCGGCCCACAGCTCACCCTCTCCATGGAAAAGGGCTTTACCTGGCAAGTCAGCGAATCGCTGAATTTGGAGCCGCAACTGCAGGCGGTAGTGAATTACACCAACTTCTCAGCGTATGAAGATGGTATTTCGTGGGTGGATCCGGACAAGACCCCGGAAGCCAATTTTCGCGCCGGCATCCGCGGTTACAACGTCGACAGCCAGTGGCTCGATGGTAATTTGCGGCTCTACCTGTTCGGCAACCTGTGGCACACCCTCGGCGGTAACGATCAGTTGGTGTACAACCTGGACCAGCAAACCGACCTTGAGCGCGAGGCCACCTGGGGCGAGTTTGGCGCTGGCGTAGTGCTACTCGAGAGCCAGTACGGCAGCGCCTTTATTAACGTGGGCTACCAGACTTCACTGGACGGCCTGAACTGGTCCGGGGGCAATGCCAGCCTCGGCTTCAACTGGGCATGGTAAGAATCGGGGCCGCATGGCGAAACTGCCCCAGAGCGTTGATTTAACGAAGAAAATCGAGTACTTTGCCAACCCGTTCGCAGGTCCCTGCGAACGCCTGTGGGGGCCTTTAGCTCAGTTGGTTAGAGCATCCGACTCATAATCGGCAGGTCCTGGGTTCAAGTCCCGGAAGGCCCACCATTTTCCTGAGCGCATTCTCGTTAGTACCTGACACTTTGCCTGCTCCTAGACCGTGGCCATCCGGCGATGACTAACAACACCTACCTGCCCCGTACAACCTCAGCTTTTGTAACATCCTGATGGCGCCACCCCGGCGGCTTGGCTAAATAGAGAAGTGCGATGAGTAGGTTTGGGGCCGCCAACATTTTTCTTCCCATATCGACCATCCCTGCAAAGAATATTTTTAACGGATTAACGCTATTGATTGGCGAGGAAACGCCGTAAACGACCTTCTCCGTTTCTTCGGCAAAGGTGCCAAACAACCTATCCCAGATAATAAAAATACCCGCGTAATTCTTATCGATGTATTGCGGATTGGAGCCATGGTGTACGCGATGATGAGAAGGCGTATTGAAGATTACCTCAACTTGCCGCGGCAATTTTTTCACCGCCTCTGTGTGCAGCAACGTCTGGTACAGCTGCACAAGCAACTCGGCGAATAGAACCAGCAGTGGATTAAACCCAAGTAATACCAGTGGCAGGTAGAAAAATATGGGGATAAGGCTGTCCAACGGGCCGAAACGATAGGCAACAGAAATATTAAAGTGCGGCGAGCTGTGGTGAACGGTATGTGTAGCCCAACCAATGCCAACCCGGTGAGTAAAACGGTGCTCCCAGTAATAGGCAAAATCGGCGAGGACAACCGCAAGCAGAATCGTCAGCGGGTTAACCGCAAACGTAAACAACCGCCATTCATCGTAAACGTAATAAAACACATTCAGATAGATTACGCCGATCGCAAGCGTAACCCCAATGAAGAAGGCAAAAGTCACAAAGTTAGCCAGTGTATCGCCCAGCAGACTTCGCGTTACCTGTTTTCTGACTGCGTACAATGCGAGCTCGAGCATGAGAAAGGCAATTGAGGCAGCGAACACCCAATCGCCCAACAAAGCCTCCCATCGATACAGTTCGGCATCACTGATCACTTGTGTAAAAAACGCCACGGCCAATACCCCGCTCACTCGATATAAAAGGTCTTGAGAGAAACAGTTTTCGCTTCCGTACCAATGGTAAATGCCGAACGCTTGAAGCTGGGCGTCTGCCAAAGGTGACGCGCGTTAGAGAAACCCCAACCTTCCAATGGCTCACTTCCGGAGCTGTCGAACTGCTGATTGCCATTCGCATCGTGATAAAAGTGCACGGCGTATTCACCTTGCGGAAGATCCGCCAGGGTAAATGCAATCAACACCGGCTTTGGCGATATTGCGGGACTCAACTGGCGGGAAACCGTCGCAAAGGCGCCATTGGCATCGTAAGTTTCAAAAGGCATGGCCTCCCGGTAGATTGCCGCGTGGACATAACCCCCACGACTGCCGTCGATACCGTTCAACTGCACAGTCAAATCGGTCGCCTGAACCTTGCTCGTGAGCAGCCATACCGCTACCACCGCCAAGCTCCGCACAATGCCACTTTGCATTTCACACCCCCGTAAATTGTCAAACGTGATAATTTACAAAGTAACGAGCGAATGATAGATTGTCAATACTGATAATTTATAGGTGAGAGCGGTATCTTTGCCATGCCCAGACCCAGCGTCAAAAAAGAGCGAACAGAAGAGATCATGCTGGCATTTGAGCGTTGCGTGACGCGTTACGGCGTGGAGGGCTCGACACTGGAACGGCTGGCGGAGGAATCTGGCCTACAGAGAAGCCTGATCCGCCATTATGCGGGAAACCGCGACGACCTGATTATGGCTTTGTTGGAACGCTATCTCACACAATCCCAGCAACAGAGCCAGTTACTGTTTGCGGCTTTACCGGCAGAAAAACCGGCACAGGCCTTTATCGAATATCTGTTTGACGATTACTACTCGGACAGCTCCAGTGCGCTGCTCGCCAACGCCCTGTTCAATGCAGCTGCGACCATACCGGAACTCGCCGCTCCGCTTAAAGCCGCCACTGACGACTTTATCGAGGCGCTCACCCAACTGTTGCAGCAAACGCACCCACACTGCGAAAGTGACGATCGATACGCCGTGGCCAGTGGTATCGTTGGCATCTACTTCAATATCGAATCCGTCGCACACCTTGGCGATACGCGTAAGTGGCGCACCGCATCTAAGCGGAGCGCCCATTTGCTACTGAGTGCGTTAGATACCCTTTCAGAAATTTAAAATTTAACAAGAAGCCTCCACGGCGAACAAATGCCGACACGGGCCCAAAGCCATCGGGTTACCTAAAAGAAAAATGCCGCGGGTTCTTGCGTCAACCTTGCGGCATTTTGCACCTCACTTAATGGTGATTTTATTGGCTAGACAGCCTGATTCACCTCAGGCTTTTTACGTAAAATTAATACCCCCAGCGCAACCACTGTCACCAGTAACGGAGCAAACGACACCCACAGTACGGTATTCCAGCCGTAGGCGCTGAGCAGTCCGCCCGAGGCAAACGAGCCCAATGCCATCAGCCCAAACACAATAAAGTCGTTGAGGGATTGCACATGGGTTTTCTCGCTATCGCTGTGGCATTCGAGCACCAGTGCCGAGGCGCCGAGAAAACCGAAGTTCCACCCCAGCCCCAGCAAAACCAGCGTTACCCAGAAGTGCATCACCTCGACTCCCGCCAGCCCCACCGCGGCGGAGACACCGATCAGCAGCAGGCCCACCATCATCACCCGCTCTGCGCCAAAGCGCGCGATCAAGCTGCCGGTAAAAAAGCTTGGGCCAAACATGGCGATGACATGCCACTGCAGTCCGAGGTTGGAGGATTCAGTAGAATGCCCATGCATGTGCATGGCGAGCGGAGCCGCGGTCATCAAGAAATTCATCAGCGTGTAGGAGATGGCCCCACACGCGGCGGCGGCAATAAAGCGCGGCTGACGCGCGATCAGTGAGAGGGGCCGGCCACCGCTGGCGGCACTTGCAGACGGCATGGGCAATCGCACACCGAACAGGATGATCGCCGACAGCGCCGCGACCAGTGCCTGCGCAAGAAAGGTAACGGCAAATACGTGGCCGGCCCATAAATCCATGGTCCAGGTCACCAGCTGCGGGCCAACCACACCGGCGGCAACACCGCCGGCCATCACCATGGATAGTGCCCGTGCCTTGCGGCTGGGTGCTACCGCATCCGCCGCGGCAAAGCGGAATTGCAAGACAACCGCCGCGTAGGCTCCACCAAACATTGTCGAGCCACAGAACAGCCAGAAACCGGTGACGCCGCCAACCAGGATTGCATAGGTGCCGAGCAAACCCGCGAGCACACCGGCACCGGCGCCCAACAGGAATGCTGCGCGTCGCCCGTAGCGCCCGGCAATCGCACCCACCGGCAAAATACACAGCGCCATGCCCACCACAAAGACCGACAGGGGCAAGGTTGCCAGCCAGGATACCGGTGCCAGCTCGGCACCAACGATCGCGCCGGTGGCATAGGCCACCACCGAGTTGGCTCCCGCCAGGGCCTGGGCGATGGTTAATCGCCAAATATTGCCGCGTTGTTCGCGCTCACTCAGTCGCGAGGGGTTATGCGTGAGCGCATCGCCCGCCTGCCCCACCTGTTCGGTTACATCATTCATACATCAGTACTTCCATACCCGGTTGGGCGCCACACCTTGGCGACAAAAAATCCTTCCGCTAAACCGCATCGAATATACCAAAGCCCGTATCACAAGCACTATCGTCATAAGCACTATCGCCACAAACACTATCACCATAGAGGCATAGGCATACTGCGCCGCATTCAACCTGCCCACCGGTAACTCATGCTAAAGTGGCAGGTTTAACCCTAAGTACCGGCAGAAAAAACCGTACCGGAGAGCCCAACTTGGTCCGTTTCACCCTCAATAACGTTCGCAATATGGTGGACCCGCGCGCATTCGAGCGCGGTGAGGAATATTTCCAGCGCGGGCGGGTGCAGGAGGCCTACTGGGACCAGGACGCCGAAATCTACCGCGGTCGCGTCAAAGGCTCGGCGCGTTTTGTTTACCGGGTTGAGCTGGATGTGGAGCGCGGCCGTTTGGTAGGGCTTTGCTCCTGCCCGGTGGCACTTAATTGCAAGCATGCAGTCGCCGTTGCGCTGGAACTGCTGAACAAGGAACAGCAGGTAGATTCGGCAGACAGCGGCTCGAATAGCGAAAGTGCCGCAGCTGAAGCCGGCACAGCCCCATGGAAGCAGTGGCTGTCCGAGCTACCCGGCGCACCGCGCACCGAGGTGCAGCCACTCGAGCACGGCCAGCACTACTTGTTGTATGTACTGGAACAGAACACCCAGGGGCAACTGCAGTTATCCACCAAGAAAGGCTATCTGAAGAAAGACGGCAGCTGGAGCCAGTTGCGCTATTTCACCCAGGAAACCAACCGCCTTGGCTGGAACCGCCCCAGCCACCTGCTAGACGAAGACGTCACCATCCTGCAATTGCTACCCCGTGTTAGCGCCAGCGGCAGGCTCGAACTCTCTGGCGAGCCCGGCCGGCGCGCCCTGCCCTACCTGCTCGATAGCAAACGCTTTTATTTCGAAGAAGAGCGTATTCAAAGGGGCCCTGCCCGCGCGCTGCAATGGACGTGGCAGCCAGAGCAAGATGGCAAGCTACAACTGACCGCGAGCCTCGACGGGCTAGACAAGGGTAACTGGGACATAATCCCAACCAACCCACCCTGCTATCTGGATACAGAGCGCGCGCGTCTCGGCGATATCGCCACACCGCTGCCAACTTCCCAATTATTACACCTGCTAGCGATGCCCGCGGTGCCCGCGAGCGACGTCGGCCTGATGTCCGTGGAACTGCGCCAGCGCGTGCCACTGGAACAATTGCCACTGCCGGTAGAGCCCTCGCTCACTGTGGTGCGCACCTTTACCCCCCACATCACTCTGGTGGGGTGTGACTTCGACCACTACAAGCTCCCGGCCCTGAAACTGCACTTCGACTACGGCGGCTTTGCCCTCGCCCCCAGCTACAGCCGGCACTATGCGGGCCAGGAAATTACCCAAGAGCAAGGTGGCGACTACATTCGGATTATTCGCGACGAAGAGGCCGAACAGCGCTGCCGTGATCGAATACACGAGCAGGGCCTCTACCTGATTCCGGAAAACCTCGGTGGCCAGGAAGAAGTCTGGATTCTGGATGCCACCAAGCCCGAGAAAATTTTCCAGCGCTGGAGTGCGCTACTGCGGGAACAACTGCCCGAATGGCGAAAACTGGGCTGGGTAATCGGTACCGACAGCAGCTACCGGTTTGATATTGCCCGCGCTGAAATTGCCATTGAACTCACCGATCGTGACAACAATTGGTTTGATATGGGGCTGGACCTGACACTGCCCAACGGGCAACAGTGGCCCATCGTCGATTTGGTTGAGCAATGGCTGGAACAGGACGCACCGAATGAACTGAGCCTGATTGTCGATGGTGACTGGGTCAGCGTAAATACGCGGCCGCTGCAAAGTATTCGCAGCCTGCTGTTCGATTTGCTGAAGGAAAAAAAGCTGGATAAACCCATCCCGCTGCCCGCCTTCCAGGCAGTACAGTTCGCGGATATCGACAAACTGGACGACGCGCACGCGCCGAATATTCACCAGCTAAAAGAAACCCTGCGGGATTTTTCCGGGCTGCCCAATATCCCCAAGCCACTGAATCTGCACGCAACGCTGCGGCCCTACCAGCACGATGGCCTGAACTGGCTGGCATTCCTGCAGGGCTACGGTTTCGGAGGTATTCTTGCGGACGACATGGGGCTGGGTAAGACCCTGCAAACCCTGGCACTGATTCAGCACATGAAGGAAAGCGGTAGCCTCACCGCGCCGGCACTGGTCATCGCCCCAACCAGCCTCACCGGCAACTGGGTGCATGAAGCGGCGAAGTTTACCCCAGAGTTACAGGTAACGCTGATTCACGGCCCCCACCGTGAAACCGCCTTTACCCAGATCGCCCACAGCGATCTAGTCATCACTACTTACCCCCTGCTGGCCCGCGATTACGAACACTACCGAGACCACGCATTTAGCGTGCTGGTGCTGGACGAAGCTCAGGCCATCAAAAACCCCAACACCAAGGTTGCCGAGCATGTGCGCCGTATCCGCAGTGCCACCCGCCTGTGCCTGTCCGGCACGCCGCTGGAAAACCACCTCGGCGAACTCTGGGCACTGATGGATTTTGCCCTGCCTGGATTGCTCGGTGGCGCCAAGGCATTCCAGCAGGCATACCGCAATCCCATCGAAAATCATGGCGACCACGAGCGGCAACAAGAACTCGCCCGCAAGGTACGCCCGTTTATGCTGCGGCGCACAAAATCTGAAGTGGTCGCTGACCTGCCGCCGAAAACGGAATCCATGCAATATGTGGAGCTGGGGAGCAAGCAGCGCAGTCTGTATGAAAGCGTGCGCATCAGTATGGAAAAGCGTATCCGCGACCTGGTCGCAAGCCAGGGGCTAGGAAAAAGCCAGATCGAGTTTCTCGATGCCCTGCTAAAGCTTCGCCAGACCTGCATCGACCCTCGACTGGTCAAGCTGGAAATGGCGGCGGGTATTCAGGAAAGTGCCAAGCTCAACTGGCTGGAAGAGAACCTGCCGCAGTTGCTGGAAGAAGGCCGCAGTATTCTGATCTTCTCCCAGTTTACCCAGGTGCTAAAACTGATCGAGCAACAGCTCGACGAACAACAGGTCGAGTACGCGAAACTTACCGGCCAGACTCGCAACCGGCAGCAAGCAATAGATCGTTTTCAAAATGGTGAGGTGCGGGTATTTTTGATCAGCCTCAAGGCTGGAGGTGCAGGACTAAACCTGACTGCAGCGGATGTAGTGATCCATATGGACCCCTGGTGGAATCCCGCGGTAGAAAACCAGGCTACAGACCGCGCTCACCGCATCGGTCAGGACAAACCGGTATTTGTGTACAAACTCATTGCGGCCGATACGGTAGAGGAACGCATCCAGAAAATGCAGCAGCACAAGCAAGCGCTGGCGGATGCCCTGTTTGATGCCACGCAGGCACAGCAGCTGCCAAAAAGTGGCGAAGAACTTTTGGGATTACTTTCGTGAAATCAGGCCGAGTAAATTAAACGGGAAAAACGGCACGCAAATTACTGAGTGCCATTTACAGGCTGTCATCCTTATCCAAGCTTTGCAGCTGCGTCTCCAGTGCCCGCAGTAGAATACCAGTTACCCAGTCCGCCACTACTTTTTCAAGATACATACCTGATCACCGTAATAGTTGTTGCCATAGTTGCATTCAATGTTGCACTCGGTCTCAGCGGCTGCAGGTAACTCTGTAATTAGCATGGGTGTCGTGGAATTTTTCATTTTTGCTCTCGCTCTTTCTTAATCTGTTCGTCGTGTATTCGCGAAACTAAGACTAAGAATAGACCCAAAGTCACCATAGCGATAATCAAATATAGCTTTCGCGATGATTGCCGAAGGCTATATCTATGGGCGGGCAATTGCTGGTAAATCCGTGAACCTGCTTTCAGGCGACGGGAACTTGCGGTGAGTCTCAGGGAAAATGGCATTTGTGCGCACATTGGGCATGTGGCGGCTGGTCCCTCGTTTTTTACACTACAGTTAAAACGTGGCCGCGCAGACTTTCCGTATCTTTCCCCTGGTCAACACGCTCACGAGAGAACGACCGCGAAAGCAGCAAAGGCATTCACCGCAGCGTATATGCAGTAGAGGTTTCCAAATGAATACGCACTTGCCGCTAAAACCCCACAACCAAAGCAAATCAGCCTTTCTCGCCACACGGCAGAAAGACACCAAGACGCAACCTCAGTCACAAACCAAGCTGGGTAAGACCAGCGATAATTTGAGCCTGCGATATCCGAAGGAACTGGAACGTTGTTTCGTGCTTGGTAATAACTGAGTAATTACGCCTCAACAACTCCAGCGAGACTGGAGTTAACAGGCAGATAGAAAGAAAAGGCCGCAGATTACAATCGATCCGCGGCCTTTTCTTTTGGGAATCTCAATAACGAAGCAGTTAATTGGAGGCCATTAAAAAGCTAGGACAGACTAACTGGCCGCCGAAAAGAATTCAGACTAAGTCCCGACGTCGATGACACTGCATATTAGGCAACCGCAGCCCCACCCCACCATTTCTCATGAAAATAGTAAGCGACCGTGTTACACGCGGGCTCAACGAGTGCCAGCGCACTTCCGACCAAGAAATCCCCGGTCATCACAAAGCCCACGGTAAACGCAACGGCCATGTGAACTAACGCAAAACTACAGGTCTTCTTCATAGTGAATCATCCTCAGTTGCACCGGTATCGGGTCGCAGCTGCACTGTTCATATTTTGTACAACTGCGAACAATATGCCGATTATCGAGAACAATTCCTATTTGTAAAAATTGTTTGTACTTTCCAGTTTGATAGAGATGACCAATGAGACCCTATGACTGCGCACCGGACCGCTTAGTCGTGGGAAGGTGTACCCGAAACCACCTCCACCCCGTTCTGAGCAAGGACCTCTGCAATACGTGTCCCGTCGTTCACACCAGCAGGGATTTCGCGGTCCAACGCTTCGAACATCTCCACCGCCCGGCTCCCCGGCCCGGTGATCTCGAGTAGTTCGGCACCGTTGGCACCAAAGGTGAAAGAATGAATCTCGCCGGCGGGGAAGTGCACCAGGCTCCCAGCCTCAGCACAAGCCTCACAGCCACGAAACGAAAAATCGACACTCCCCCGCACCACAAAAAACGTTTCGTTCCAGTCGTGCCGGTGCGGGGGCGGCCCATCCCCTGCCTTGCCGTGAACGATGGAGATTGCGTATGAGCCGGTCTGCGCGAGCCGCGCTAGTACGTTCACCGTATCGCCCATCACATTCAGCGGGCGAGGATAGTCCTCGGGAGAAACCGCAAAGGAGTGTGTCGCCATAACAGCACCAGTAGCCGGTGAATTGTGAAGCCGGAATGATTACTTCTGGGACGAATTCTTCGTGGTATTAGTACTTCAGTGTCCCGCGAATCGGGTAATGGTTGTCCGGATCGCGAATCCACGCGAGACCGCGGGTCAGCGCACCCAGCTCCGGGCGCACAAAGGGGTTGTTCGAGATATCCACAACGTGCAGATTGCCCTCCTCGTTCACCACAAACAGCCCGGGCTCCGCAAAATTGTGGTCAGTCTCTTGTTCCGAACGGGGAATGGAGATGTACAGCCCCAGAGTCTTCATCTGCTCTTCCGTCAGCCCGTAGGCAATGGGGAAGCTGACTTGCACTTTTTCCAGGTGCTGCTCCAACTGTTCTTTTGAATCAGCGGATACCGCCAGAATATCCACATCTGCATCCTGAAAGGCCTGCTTGAATGTCTCCAGTTCATTCAGGTATTTGGTGCACAAGGGGCAGTGCTTGCCACGATAAACAAACACTGCCTGCCAGGTCGCGCCTCCTTGTGGCTTACCGAGCGTAACGCTCGAACCATCCAACTTGACCGCCTCCAGAGAAGGAAAGGCATCACCTGCTCTCAGTTTGGTAGAAGTAGCCATATCTATATCTCAATTAAGAATATATCGAGAAGAATCGTCGCCATAAGCATAGGTCATTACGTGGAAAATGGCGCTCACACTCGGTGATCAAATCTGACCTCACCCGTTAGCAAAGCCAGGCGAGATTGCATACCTAGGCGCTGCTGGCTGACGGCTCACGGTTGTTCTTATCCCAATGCAGATAACCGCGAATATTTATCAGCATAAACGCCACATTACCCACAGCCATACCCACGCTGTTCATCCAGGTCAGGCCAAGGAAAATAAAAATCACATTGGACAGGGCGAATAGCAGAAAGCCCCATTTGTTCCTATTACCCAGTAGGTAAACCGATATCAAACTTAACCCCATGCCGAGCCAGTCAACCAGGTAATACTCAAAGAGAGATGTCATGGATCAAAACCACAGAGAAAAACACGGAAAACAATTAAGATACGTTAAGAACCACAACTTTCTGCAGGATTTTCTCCAGCGAGTAACGTGATTAACTTTTCTTTTAGCTTTTTTTCGGTATTCGACCATTAAGAAAATTAAGCACCAATGCGGTAAAAATAGCCATCATAACGTAGCCGAGAATAGCCTGCAGCGCCGCCCAATGCCGAATATGTGGTGTTGGGACACAGTCCCCGTATCCCAGTGTTGTCCAAGTAACGACACTAAAATAAAGGCTAGTGTAAGTATCTTTAATCAGATTACCTTCACACACGATACCCTCGCGCTCGTAGAGCGCGGCGAAACCGGCGATCTCGATAATAATGATTACAACAAAGTAGATAAATGCCTGTATTCGGTATCTGAAGTCACGATGATTTAACGCCCAGCTTACAAATATAGGGACCGTTACCGACATCAGGAGAAACGACAGCCCCCTGAGGCCGAAGAATGAACACAGGAGCGTGGCGAACAAAAGTAGATACATGATTTTTGATTCGTTAAGAATCTTCATATTCTCTCTCGCATTTGGTTCCCGCCAGCTGAAAAGGGTATCGCCCCAAGAAATCCGATTTCGAACAAGCCAGTAGCCTTACTAGTCTGTGTCAGCTACCCCCCCCGCTACGTCATGTCGCGTATTTCTGCCTGCACTTTCTTAGGTAAACGGCTAACTGCTTTATTAAATGACCAAGCCACCAACTCTTTCAGGTACTCATCGTCAAAACGACTCACGTCGACAACGGTAACCCAATGATATCGATGCATATACCGGGCAGGCTTGATCCCCGGCTGGTCGGTTAACTCCAAGAACCGCTCTGGGGTCACCCGAAAGCTAAATCGCCATCGTTCCGGCTCACTAGTCTTGAAGTATGCAAAGAGTTTATCCCTGACTTTATAGGACAACACATTGGCTGGATGACCACTTTCCACCTCGTTCACTCCGGGAAAGGATCGACAGAATTGCTTTGTGTGCGCTACATCCATATCTAACTTACCCGGCGCAGAAAGCATACCGCGTCAATTCGACCAACAACGCTACTTGCTAGAACCGCCTTTCTTCGCCGCCCAGCTTGCTCCGATTGCCGCACCGATCGCTATACCAACGCCAATACCGAGAGCCAGATTATCGATCGCCGCGCCAATACCAGCCCCAATTGCGGTACCTATTGCGATACCGACTCCCGTCAGGCTTGAAGAACTGCCTTTGCTTTCTTTTTGATCACTCATGTGATGCTCCTGGCCAGTCAACTAAAAAATAAGCCGTACCTCAAAGACCTTTCGAAATAGTCGTTGAAGCTGCAAATATCAAAGCCTACCGCGAAGTTGCGGGATTAATATGCTTGCGACATATCTATTCTTACTTATTGTCTTGCGCAATATCCAGAAGAATCTCCGCAACTTTCTGCTTGGAGGGGTTTTTCTCTTGAAGCGGATGAGGTCCTTCAACAATGTGCAAGGACCAACCGCGTTCTTTTGCCCTTTTGCTACCCTTTTCGCGAATCACGCCGAAGATTTCCGGATTCTCAGTAGCATTGATGACGGTGCCAGATTTGGGAGGGGGGCCTTGTAGATCAATACGGTCGGTATACGTTTTAAACGGCTGCTTACTCATGGTTTTTGGTGGTGGATTGCGTAGAAATTCCGGAGGAATTAACCAGCCATCTCCGAACTTATCCACAGCGCCCTTGATGCCTTTTGAAACTTCAGTGGTGAAAAAATCATCCACCAAGTTCTCCCCTTGGTTTAACACCGTCGCATCCACATAGACAACATGCGCAATTCGATCCGGCAGCGCATCGGCGACACCGGTAATGACGGCTCCTCCGTAACTATGCCCGACCAAGATGACGTTTGTTACGTTGTACCATTGGATGTAATTCTTCACATCCTCAATATGCGTTGACAGGCCGACTTGCTTAGACAGCAGATTATTCCGCTCTCCCAAACCGGAAAGTGTTGGCATATGGACGGTGTAACCCTGTTCTTCGAGTATTGAGGCAAGAGGAACCCACTGACCTCCCCATTGAAAGGTGCCATGTACAAGAACAAAGGTCGAGCTTCTCGCACCACCCTCATTGGAGGTTTGAGCTACAACAGACATAGAAAGTAACAGACCGATAGCACAAACGAGCTTAATTAATGGAATTCTCACAGAAAGTCTCCTCGGAGGTTAATTAGCGCAAAATGAAATAAGCGCCCTCGGGTGACACAAGTATCTATAGCATATCGATGAATCTGTTCATTCGTTTATCCGGCTGGTTACGCCGGGCCAAGACAAGTACATAAAAGCTGGTACAACGCAACGTCGAAGCATAGAGATCATGGCTAGCTCCGCATCCATTGGATGCAAGCAGTACAAAATAGATCTGCAGAGACACGATCCGTGACGTGCCCGAAAAAATGATTAGTCCCTTCCATACGTAATCGCCACGCAATCATCACTGGCGGAAAAATTCAGCACACACCTAGAGTCTAGAAAGGTTTTCGACGACGGCAAGGAATTGCTGCCATTGAGACTTGGAAGTTATCGAAGATAAATGCGCGACAAAAAACGGATCATGAGCGGTTTATCTGAAATTCTTGCGCAGCGGTAAAGGCTAGCAGTTGCTAGCCCCTCTAAACTCCGTGACAAACCCGTCCTGATTTCTATGAGGTTTCCTATATATCACACATTCGATACAATTTTTTTCCTACTCAATTTCGACGATCCCAGTATCCATCCGGAAGCTCATCCACCTCGCAGTTGATGACGTCATCATTGTCGATACCACGATCCTCCAAGTAGGTAATTTCAGCAAAATCAAAATTCACTAATAGCGGATATAGCGGCCCTTTGTCGCGATGCTCACGGATATTCTTAAGGTGGGCATTTTGGTGAACAGTTCCCACCTCCGGCGATTTTACAAGCCATTGAGCTAACCCGAAGAAACCATGGAGCCATCTTTCTTTGAAATTTATATCTAGTGAAACTACCGAGCCGGTAGGCTCAGTCCATGCAACCTTGTAAATACCGTGGCCCAAATTTACGGGCATATACCTCTGTACAGTAGTCCAGCGCTTCCCTACAACACCATTATGAATACGATAATCACCGCAATTCTCATTTCGAAAGTAGTATTCGTACTGCCATCCATTGGCGTAGGTATAGATGATGTGTTTACCAACAAACTCACTTAGATCCCCTTGTGGCTGCGTTTTTACAATGTCCTGCGGATCCGGGTTGTCCTGCCAATCTTGAAGTGGGTTATCCGTTGGTTTGAACGCTGAGTTGTCGTAGTTACTTCCCATTTTCACCTCTAAATATTGATGCAAGATGTAAAGTTCGATCTGACAAAAATCTAGAACAATCAAGCACCATCCAAAAACAAACGTTGCTTAGTTTGATTCATATTTCTTTGTCGTCAGGCTCCACATTATCGTAGTTCAAAAAATGGGTTCGCACAGAGCTTTCACTCACATTAGTTAATCTCGAATTCCTAAGATATTTTCAGGCGCACTAATGAAAATTTACGCTTAGAACTTAGAGTTTGCGATTGTGCTAATTACTAGATAGATAAATACATATTCGAACAGTTAATAGCGCTTCAGCTTTTCTAGTAAACCAATGCAACGATTAGCTTGATAGCTGCTATCAATGACTTTTATCGAACTTGGTCTCTCTAGTTCAACTAAGACATCAGAGTTCCCGGCGGGCCAAAAATCATCTGCGTAATACAGGCCACAAAGCCATGACCGCCGGCTACAATCACAGCGAGAATCGGAAACAGGAAAATCGAGATAAACAGCACCAGCCGCCCATCCCGCTTATCCTGCCGTGCACTGCCGTTTCTGCAGACTTTTACTCCACCAAGGAAGTTACCTTCTCATCACCGAATGAAATAAGAGCCGTACCGAGTATGAAAAAGAACTGACTAGTTCCACTCCATACGCAATTTTCATGCAGCTTTACACTGGCGGGAAAATTCAGCACATACATTGAGTCTAGAAAGGGTTTCGGCGACGGCAAGAAATTGCTGCCATCGGGACTTGAGATTTGCCGCGGATAAATGCACGACACAAAAAAAACCGGCCCATGGCCGGTTTATCTGAAATTCTAGTTTACGGCAAAGTTATCAGGGCAGCGCGAAACGCTGACGGGCGGCACTCATTTCACGACGCGCCTGCTCCAGCGCTTCCTCTTCGGTGGCATCCAGAAGTTGCTGGACTACGCGTTGTAAATGATCACGCATGGCATTGCGCGCGGCTTCCGGATCGCGCGCCTTAATCGCCTGCAGGATACGGCGGTGCTCTTCAATGCGCGGCTTGCTGCCGGCCTGTCGTGCACGCTCTAGAATGCGTACGGAAATAGAGGAACTATTGCGCATCTTCCACAGGTGTTCACACACGGAAACCACGGCGTCGTTGTGAGTACAGCGGGCAATATGTAAATGGAATTTTTCGTCCGCGATCTCAGCGCCGGATTCGGCGGCGTTCTCCGCAATCATCTCTTCGAGCAACACTTCCAGTTGCGCAATTTCACTGTCGGACATCTCGCGCGCGGCGAGGCCCGCGGCTTCACCTTCAAACATCATGCGCGCCTGCAAGACTTCAAAAGCACCGATGTCGCTATCACCACCGGAAAAGCCGCTGGGTTGTGCGTCAGTTACGTACACACCGGAGCCACCTTTTACTTCGACGTAACCACCAAGCTCAAGGGCAATGATCGCCTCGCGCACGGTCGGGCGGCTAACCTCAAATCGCTCTGCCAGCTTGCGCTCCGCAGGAAGGCGAGAGCCAGCCGGAAAATCCCCCGCGGCAATAGCGGCCGCCAATTTTTCCGCCACCTGCTGGTAAAGTCTCGCGCCCCGCATTCCCCACTCTCCAATATCTACGGCGTCTGCCATTATGTTTTTGCCACGCCTATCTGACCACAGCAGTAGCCAAAACAGACCCAAATAACCTCTATGGTCATCCCACTTGGCAGCAGAACAAACACCCCGGCCTGACCTCTGTCGCAATAGTTGCGCCACCAGAATGCTCATTCACATGTATCGCGAACACTACAGCACTCAACTAGTCAGTCAGGCTAAAAAAATGTGGCGGGATTCTAACAGAGGGGGATTGGGTGGCTCAACCAAGTGTAGACTATTTGGCCTTACCAAAATATGTAAAATTTCAGACTTAAGGCTTACCAGATGTTCACAGACTTACAATCCACACCCGACACTCACAGCGTCAAGCCAATTGTTATCGGGGTATCGAAAGGTATGGATATGCATTGAGGCGGAATAGTGGATAGAAGGGGAGTGCTATCGAATGGAGCGGAAGTAAGCTTGTGCGGTGGCTTAATTTCGCCACCGCACAAAAACAGGCAATCAAAACCGATGATTAGTCCTGCGGGTTTGCCGGAGCTTTACTCAGCAAAACGAGCACCAGTGTCGCCAGCGGACCGAAAATCAAACTCAAAATCCACCAGATCAGGCCACTGCGATTCTTTCCCTGGGCCAAGCCTGCGTTAATCAGGGAAAGTGTGCCCCAACCCACCAGCCACTCCCGCGACTGAATCATTACTTGATACTCTTCCATAGTCTTGGTTCCTATTAGTTATCCTGCAAGAAACGGGCAATGGTACGGAACCCATGCCCCTTGGCGCCCTGCGCCCACTGATCATTTGGTGCGGGTAAATAGGACCCGGAAAGATCCATATGTACCCAGCCGCGACCCGTATCGCGCACAAACTTGGCCAGGAACGCCGCCGCCGTGGAAGCGCCGGGAGTGCCCTCACGACCGATATTGGCGATGTCTGCAAAGCCGGACGGAATTTGTTCCAGGTGGAATTTTTCCAGCGGCAAACGCCAGGCCTTTTCGTGTTCGGACTTGGCCGCGCTCAACACTTTGTCTGCCATATCGTCTTCCAGGCTCAACACCGAGTTGTAATCCCGACCGACCGCCATCTTCGCAGCACCGGTCAGCGTGGCCGCATCGAGGATGTAGCGCGGGTTCTGTTCGCTCGCTTCCAGCAGGCCATCTGCCAGGACCAGACGCCCCTCTGCATCGGTATTCAGGATTTCTGCGGTTACGCCATTTTTGTAGCGAATCACATCACCCAGCTTGAATGCGTGACCCGAGATCAGGTTTTCCGCGCAGCATAAATACAGCTTCACCCGCTTCTGCAAACCCCGCGCGATTGCCAGCGCCAAGCCGCCGGCAACCATTGCCGCTCCACCCATATCAGACTTCATATGGGCCATGCCGGGGGAGGGTTTAATGCTGTAACCACCGGAGTCGAAGGTAATGCCCTTGCCCACCAGGCAAATATCCACATCGGTAGCATCGCTACCTGCGGGGTTGTAGTCGAGCTGCAGCATGGCACCGCCACGTACACTGCCGCGGCCCACGTTATAAATCCCCATGTAACCTTCATCGCGCAACGCATCGCCTTTGACAATGCGGAAGCTCACCGCATCCGGGGCGAGCTTTTGCAGCATCTCCGCGGCACTTTCCGCGAGGGCGAGCGGGGAAATATCTTCCGGAGAACCGTTGGTAATTTGGCGAACCCACAAAGCTGCCGCCTTGCGCGCTTCCAATTCCGCCAGCTCGTTGCCTTCCGCACTGCCCCAGTCCAGGTTGCTGTTGCGTTTCGGATTGTAGTAACCGGCCCAGAAGGCCCAGCGGCTTTCCAGGTCCCAGTTGTCGCCAACAAGAGTGATGTCGGTAATACCCATGCCGTCGAGACGGCGGGCGGCACGCTGGGCGGCCACCAGTGAACCGCCGGTGGCGTCGCTAGCGTGAATGCGCGCTTCTGTATCGGCGAAACTTAACAGGGCATTTTTGCCCCAGTGCTCCGCCGCCGCGGAGGATTCCAGCCGTACCTGCATCGCTTTGCTCATCTGAACCTCATTTATTCGGTGTTATTCTGCGCAACTGCGCCAGAGTGAATCGTCACTCCCTACAATATTGGGTCAGTCTAGCAGCCTGCAAGGGGGGGTAGATTGCGCCGCCGGGGACAGAGCCGATACACTGGACGAGTGCACACTCACAATCGCACAGCAGCAAAGCACAATAACAACAAGGATGTAGACCATGGGCAATGCTTGCCACTACCACTCCAATGCCGACGCCATATGGCAGTGCAGCGGTTGCAGTAAGGAATACTGCGGCGACTGCGTTCCCGGCTCGGTGGATAACTATTACCGCTCCACCCCCAAATGCATTTTGTGTAACAACCGTCTGCAAAATGTCGGGGCGAGCAACAAGGCCAGGCCCTTCTGGCAAATGGCCCCCTTCTATTTCCGCTACGCACTTAACGCCGGGCCGTTAACCGTATCCGCGATCTGCGCGGTGGCTGCACTGGCGATCACCGGGATGGGAATACTCTCCATCTTTATCCTGGTGGCCATGCTGGCGGTGGTCATGCGCTACAACCTGCTGGTGATCGAAAAGCTGGCCAGTGGCGATCTGCAGTCGCCCACTTTCGGCGATGCCCAGGACGGCCGCAGTGCGGCGGTGTTTGCGCGGGTCATCGGTATGATTCTGGTCGCCGGTGGTGGTGGCGCATTGATTGCGACCACCTTTGGTGTGGGCGCGGCCCAGGTGTATTCCATCGTGCTTTCGCTACTGGGGCCGGCGGCAATGATTGTGCTGGCGCTAGAGCACAGCATGCGCGCGGCGGTAAACCCGCTCAAGCTGCTGCAATTCACCCTGATTATCGGCTGGCCCTATTGGCTGCTGTGGCTCTCCACCAGTGCAGTTTCCGCCGCCCCCACCGTGCTGCTACCGGTCGTCGCGGATAAGCTGCCGGTATGGATGCTGTTGCCGCTGCTGGCTTTTGTCACCAGCTATTTCTCCATCGTCACCAGTGCCATGATGGGCTACATCTGCCTGACGCGGCAGCAGAAGCTGGGCGTGGCGTCGCAGGTGGACGACGAGGAGTTTCTCGAAGAACGCGAGTTCGAGCGGCGCAAGGCACTGGCGGATTCCAGTATTTTTCTGCGTGAAGGACGCCACGAAGAAGCACGCAAAACCCTGGTCGGTGTATTGCGTCAGCAACCCAACGATGTCGCGCTCAACGAGCGTTACTATCGCCTGCTGCTCGCCACCGACGACAAGAAGGCCCTGCGCGAACTTGGCCCGCATCTGCTGGAGCGCTTTATCAGCATGAACCAGCCACACAAGGCCGCAGAACTGTATATGGCCACCGTGCAGTCCCACGGCACACCTGCCATCGACAAGTCACTGTTGCGCCACCAGATTGCCGAGGCGCTGTATCGCCAGCGCCAGTTCAAGCCGGCACTGGCACTGGTCAACAACCTGCACAAGGAAGACCCGCACTACACCCGTCTGGACAGTGCCTATCTGCTGTTGGCGAAAATTTATATGGATGGGTTTAACCGCACCGACAACAGCCGCAAGCTGCTGGCGTTTGTACGCAGTAAGTTTCCGAAGAGCGCGGTGCTCGGTGAGGTACAACAACTCGAATCCATTCTGACTGCCGAACAGCAGAACAAGGAAAGCTCGCAGCCGGCCTAAACCGCGCTGGGTTGCAGGGCGCGCGCAAAGTCGAGCGCCTGTCGCGCCCGCTCTTCGTCGCCACAGCGGCGGTAGTGCTCGACAACGCCATTGGCCAGGCGCGCCATCAGCGGGTGGCGCTGCTGCTTTTGCTGTAAGCGCTGCAGTAAAACTTCCACCAGCGCCCACTGCTTCTCCCGCGCGGCGCGTTGCGCCAGAACCAGACACACCCGCGGTGTCAGTGCGCGCGGTTCCTGCACTTTCCCCTGATAGGTTTCGACGCCTGCGGCAATTTGCGCAAAGTCCTGTTGCGGGAGCTTGGCGAGGGCAAACAGCGCGAGCCAGGCCCGGTGATGGGCCTCACTCTCCGGCGCGAGCCCGGTGAGCTCGATGGATTTTTCGATCAGCGGCAGTGACTCCGGGTGCTGCTTGAGCGCACTGCTGGCCGCCTGCCCCGCCTCCAGTAACTTACCGTGATTTTGCAGGGATTCGATGCGCGCCAGTGCTAGCTGTTCCGGTGTAGGTGGTAGATCTTCCTCCACGTGAATATCGCGACTGGGGCGCACCCGGATCAGCGCCATGGTGCAGACAAAGCCCGCCACCAAACCACCGAAGTGCGCCCAGTAGGCGATGTTTTCACTACCAAAGAAGTAACCGAAGACCTCTTTGCCCAGCCACAGTGGCAACACCATCAAGGCCGGCGCGGAAAATTCTCCGAAGGCAAAGCCGAGGGTGTAGAAGAAGCGCAGCCGGCGAATACCGTACACAGCGACAAACATCCCCATCACCGCAGACACGGCACCGGATGCGCCGATCATCGGCATCAGGCTGCCCGCTTCCACCCCCATATGCAGGCCGGCGGCAGCCAACCCGCCGAGCAGGTACAACCCCAAAAACCAGGCGGCTCCCAGAGCGAGCTCTACCGACAGGCCAAATAACAGCAGGAACACCATATTCCCCAGCAGGTGGTCCCAGCCACCGTGCAGGAACATATGTCCGAACAGGCCTTTCAGGGTGGGATCTGCGGGAGTCAGGCCGTAGGCAAAGCTGGACAGGCTATCGCGCAGCTGGGCGAACTCCTGCCGCTGGGCCAGCCACTGCTGGGCCTCCCCACCTTCCTGCTGCAGCTGCGGCACCAGCCAGTCGTGGAACTCGCGGCTCCACAACAGCTGCTCATACATGAACTCTTCCCCGGCGCCCTGGGCCAGGGTGCGCCACTCGGGCTTCTCCGTATCCACAAACTCGTAGAAGCGCGCCTCATCCAGTTCTGGCAAGGTACTGGAGAAGTAGTACTCCTCGGCTGCCTGCCAGCGGGCTTCGTCGCCGCTCTGATAGAGCACATACACCAGCAGGTTCGCCAGGATCAGCGCAAAACACACCAGTGGTGGCCGGCGCCAGTCGGGTTTGTTCTGGATGGGGATGATCAGCAAGGTGGGTCCGCTAAAGGTTTGGCGTTGATTGGAAAATGTTCAGGTCTTCCAGAATACAGGGGTGACAAAATAAGACCAGCCCCAATCCGGGCCTTTTCGGCAGCATTTCCCCGCCTTTGCGGCCAGCTGCAGCGAATTGCGGCGAAGCGCTGCAGCCCACGCTGACTCAGGCGTCAGTGGCCATCGCCGCCGTCTCCGCCGTCCCCGCCTTCAGCACCACCATCCGCGTCACCGGCGCCCGGCCAGTCCTCGGAACCGCTGGAACCACGCCGCTCGATGGGCTTGGGCGGTTCGCTGTCCGGTGCCTGCGGCGCAGGTGGAGCAGTTTCCCCCCAACTGCGCACATGCAGGTCGCGCTGGGGGAAGGGAATCTCGATGCCGCGCTGGTTGAACTCACGCAGCAGCTCGATGTTGTACAGCGCGTGCAGGTCACCCAGCGACGACACCGCGTTGCTGTTCACCCACACCACCAGTTTGAAGTCGAGGGAACTGTCACCGAAGGATGTCAGCCACAGCTCCGTTTTGCGTTGCCAATTGGAAAAGGTCACCGGTACCCGCTCCGCAGCCGCCATCGCCGCCTCGCGTACCTCTTCCGGATCAGTGCCATAGGCCACACCAAACAGCACGTGAATACGCCGCACCGGGTCTTCCAGCGTGTGGTTGGTGACGCGCCCAGTCACGAACTCGGAGTTCGGCACCAGGATATCCACGTTGTCGCGGGTCGTGATGCGGGTGGAGCGCACATTGATATCGCGGATACGCCCGAATACTCCGGACTCCAGTTCTACCAGGTCGCCGACCCGCAGCGGCTGCTCGAACAGCAGAATAATCCCGGAGATGAAATTGGAAAAAATCGCCTGCATACCAAAACCGATACCCACCGACAGGGCACCGGCGATCAAGGTAAGTTTCGAGGTATCCAGCCCCACCATGGTCAGCAGGATAATGATCGTGATGAGTACGATGCAGTAATTCAGCACCCGCCACAGCGCGTACGCGGCCTGTTCACTGGTGCGCTTTCTGCGCTCCATGCGCCGCAAGATCAAACTCAACAGCCGCGAACACCCCCACGCACCGATGATCACCAGGATCATCTGGGCAATATCTTTGAGGGTGATGGGCTGCTGGCTGATGGCGAACAGTTCGTAATTTGCCAGGTTGCGCCAGCCGCTGCGCAATTGCTGTAGCTGCAGGACAATGCGGTCACCGAGCGTGCGCCACCACCCCTGCAGCCGCTGATACACAAACAACTGGGCGGCCTCGTAGCGTTTTACGTCGTCGATCAGGTCGCCGGCATGGCCGAGGGCGCTGTTGATCTTCTCGAAGCGCTGCCACCAGCGCTGCATCGCCTTCGGGTCTTCACCGATCCAGGCTACTACCTGCCGCTGGCGCACATTGAGCTGGCGCACCAAATCTGCCTGGGCTTTTTCCGCGTTTTCCACCAGCGTTTTACTGATGGTGAGTTTCTCCGCCTCCCCATTTGGGTCCAGCACGCTGTTCATCGCCAGCAGCAGTTCCTGCTTGCGCAACTGCAGACGATTTTGCAGTGTTTCCACACTGTAATTCATCAGGCTGATCTGCTGTTCCAGCGTGACTTCGCTGTCGGCACTCTCAAAGACCAGGTGACGGGAATCCGCGCGCTCCTTAGCCAACTCCTCCAGCCCGGTTTTTTCCTTGGTGCGCGCCGAGGCCAGTTCATCGGCAACTTCCTGACTAAAGCGCAGTCCGGTCAGCATCCGCTGTAGTTGCGCGCGACCGTAAGTGAGTTCTTCATCCCACAGCGTCAGCTGATCCCTGAGCAATTGCTGCTCTTCCAGCACCTGCAAATGATTTATCTGGCCAAAGAACACATCCAGCGTTGCACTCAGATGTTTCGGGTCGTTGCGGTTGATATCCCGCAGTACCGCCACACTCTCCCGCAGACGGCTGAGGGAATGTGCCACGCCATCGTCCATCTGGCTTTTTTCTAATTGCACTCCCTGGTAACGCTGCTGGCCCCGCGCCACTGCCGCGTCGGATGCCGCCCACTCCAACACCGTGGGAGACTCGGGAAAGGTCACTTCCGGCAAGATCTTGACGGATTTTAAGTTGTCACTTTTTTGCCAGGTCTTGCGGATGCCCTCAAGGCGCTTGTCGATTTGCAGAACCCGCTCATCCAGTTCTGCCTCTTCCGGCAAGGTTTTTTTCCAGTCCTGCCAGGCCTTCTCAACCTCGGTCAGCCACTGTTCTTTCTGCTCGTGGGTTACGTCCGGCCACAGCGTCCACCAGTCCGCAGACAGCGCGGTAAAATCCGGAACGACCGGGGAAAATTCTTTGGGTTTAACCGAGGGAAGTTGCGCGCTGGCCAGCGCGGAGAACAGTAATAAACATGTGCAAACACACAGAAGCAGAGACTGCCGCCATGAATATGGCCGCAGTGGCGGGAAGCCCCTTGGGTGGGCGTTACTGGCTAACATGCCGAAACCATCCCTGTACCACACTCCCCAACTAGCTTCCCTGCACTGACCGCGAGTACTCGCCGGCCATCACCTCACGCACACAGTACTTATGCACCGCACATCTGTTTCAGTGTAGATGAGCACTGCTTTGTGGATCTTCGTGAAGCGCCCGCACTTCAGCGCCGGCGGTCGTAACGCTGAATACAGTCGCGATAAACCCGCTGATAAATGCGCATACGCTGGCGGTCCAGGTTGCTGCCACGCTGTGCGGCGGCAGAGGCATCCTGACGACACAGGGACTCGGCAATGACCCGGTTGTCGTAGCGCTCACCACTGGCGTCATAGGGGGGGCGAATATTGGCGTAGGGGCGCGGCTGGCGACGACGCGGGTCGCGATAACCCTCCGCTTCAAACAGGGTCATACCCTCGTCATCGACACCATCCGGGTCCAGCGCATCCGGCGGATAGGCCTGGGGAATCCCCGAACGGTCGCGCAAGGTGCCGAGGTCCTTATCGGGATAGCCGTACAGGCGCTCTTCATACTTGCCGGCAAAATCGCCGTTGTAGTAGCGCCGCCAGGCATATGGTGGCTGGGTTACTACATAGCGATCGCGACGGGGGTCGAAACGATAAAAGGTGCCGGTGCCACTCAGGAAAAACTGACGGCCGTCGATCTCAAAACCGCGACTGCCGTAGGGTACAAACTTGAGTTCCGCCCCCAGTGGCGGTTCCACGCGCAGGAAGCCATCACCCTCACGTCGATAAAAGTAACCGCCCTGATAGTAATAAATATTGCCGCTCAAGGTAAGCTGGACGGCATCGGAGGAGAGCTGCCGCTGGCGGTTGGGGTCGCGCTGGTAATCTTCTGCGGATTCGCCGCTCGTGGTGTCCGGCGGCGGCAGGGTGGTTTGCGCCCCCGCCGTAGAGGGAAGGCTGGCCGCGCAAGCCATGGCACAAACTACTGCGCAGCTGCGCAACCGATTGAACTGTGGGGGAAGCAACTTCACACAACTACCTCGCGCTTTACATGGCCTTGACCATGACAACCACACACAGCAACGCACGGTCTCCCGACGCCGTAAAAGGCAAGGCAACGAGAGGCCGCGCGCGCATAGTAGCCGGAGGCGCCGCTCTACTAGAGACCGGCGGTGACGGCAGGGCGCTCGAACTTTTCAGCTCCGCACTTTCTACCGTACGGCCGACTACTTATTCAGTGTAGTTTCGCTTGGGGCAACTCCCAAAAAGTGCTTCAAAGAGTGCTTCAAAGAGTCCTCCAAAAAGGGTGCCCGCAAAAGAGGTAGCTTGCGTCTTACTCCACAGACACTGCTTCGCGCAGCACCACACTCAAGGCCACCGCACCAAAGCGATTCTCGGCGTCATCGTAGTGACCGCGGGCATGCAGCCGCTTGACCATGGCACCGGCCATCAGTCGACTATCGAGTTCGGTGGCAAAGCTTTCAAAGTCGGAGAAAAACACCAGATCACCGGAGTCACTACCGCGCTGGGCGATGGTGTAGATACCGCGGCCGAAGAACATCGAGTCGGCGGGTTCAATGGCGGGCAGCCCGTCCAGCTCCAGCAGGTCGGTGCGGTGCGAGCCGCGCAGGATATGATGCTTGGCGCCAAAGGTGCTGTCAGCGGACAGGGTGAGGCCGGTTGCGGAAAGACTCGCAATTGCACTTACTTCTCCTACCTCTCCTACCTCTCCCGCTTCAGTTTCCTCTTCATCCCCATGTGCCCAACCCACCAGCAGGCGTGCGCGGGCGTCGCTGAAATCGGTGATCGAGAGGGCGTTGAAGTCAGCGGGTGCGCTGCCGAAAGGCGCCACATAACCGCGCAACTGCAGCGGCGAGCCCATGCCGAGAGTGCCCAATCCCAAACCGGCAATATCGACCTCGTAAGCCGCGGGATCCGCATCGTGTTCCGCCGATGCACCGGTGCCAGCAAAATCAAACATGGCAACTTCACGGCCACCGAAGGTCAGCGCGGCAGCTTCCAAAGTGCTGTCGGTCTGCGCAGAGGCGGTCGCCGACAGGCGCGTCAGCAACAGGTGGGCATGACCTTCCCGCGCATCAAACAGTGCGCTCTCGGCATCCCAGCTACCCAGCAAACGAATGCGCTGGCCGACGGATATATCCTGCAGGCCGAGCATCTCGTGTTGGCGGCGAGGTTTGCTCACCTGGGTCATTTCGCCCAGCTGCACGTCCATGGTCTGGTTGAACTGGACTTCACCATCCACCCGCACCAGGTTCGCGCCGCGCACGGTAAGACGATCGCCATCGCGCGCAATCACATGCCCAAAAACCGCATCCAGATCAGCACCCGGCACACTGGAGCCCACCAGTACCGAATCCGCAGTAAATTCGCGGGATGAGCGGTTGAACACACCCATCGCCAGCGTCGCGGTGCCGGCTTCGAGCTCTGCCAGCGCGGTCAGGCCGGTGGCGCCGACATAGGCCTCGCCATCGATTTCCCAGGAGGTTTCACTGTCGGTAACGATATCAATTCCACCCAAGCGTCCTTGCTTGTGCTGGAACGGACGCAGGGCAATACGGTAATCGCCTTCGGTCTCGTCCACCTCGATCAACGGGCCGCGCATGCGGAAGTCTTTTTGCTCGTCTGCATTCACCTCGGCGACCAGCACCGGATACAGTTCGGCCACCGGCGCATCCCCTTCCAGATTGACCGTATGTGAGGCCGCGAGATCAAAGTCAGCGGTAAGCATGGCCGGCACACCCGGCGCGATTACCAGCTGGTTGCGGTTGTCGATGGTGAGCGCCAGGGTAACCTCTCCTACTGCCTCGCCAGATTCGTCCACCACCGTGGCCAAGTGCGCTTCACCGTCCTTTTCGATGTAAATATTTGCCTCGGTGTAATCGAGCGTGATTTCCCCGCGCACATAAGTACCCACGGGCACCGTTGCCGCGGTGACCAGCTCGGTTACATCCACATACTGGGCGAAGTCCACGATGTTGCTGGACGGTAATACATCCACGCGCGCGCCGTTTACCCGCTCCAGCGACAGTGACACCACTTCCACTTCGTACTGCAAGAAGTCGCCGTCGGCATCGGTCATGCCGATCAGCACCGTGCCGCAAGAATCCGAGTTACTGCCGCTATCAGAGGTTTCGCAGCTGCTACTGCTCGGCGGGATCGGGTTAATCGGGTCCGGGATTACTTCGGTTGTCTCACTGCCGCCACCGCAACCAGCCAATAGCGCACTCAACAGCACTCCGCTTAACCAGCGTGCGGAATGCAGATTAGATCGCCCTTGCAGACGCATTGAATTGGGTATTGCCCACATCCTTGGTTCCTCGTTATTTATTTTGAAAGCAGGCCCCGGGAAACAACACGGGAGCCTGCTCACGGAAAATCAGGTAACTGACCAGGTCGCCTGTATAAAACGGGGAGCGGGCACAAAGGTTGACAGGAATTCGAAAGAAATTTTGCGCAGGTCAAATCGGCACAAAATGACACATAGAAAATGACGCGTTGAAAGTAACAAACACAAAAAAGGCGTGAACCCCAGGATTCACGCCTTCTCGCGGTGCTCTTACGATAGTGTTTACTACCTTAATGAGCGCCATATCTCGATGAAAGATCAGGCCAGGGTGGTGATCACCTCACGCAACTTGCCCACGATCTCATCAATTTCATGGGCCTCGATGATCAGCGGCGGCGACATGCACAGTGCATCGCCAATACCACGTGCCATCACACCCGCTTCCCAAGCCAGTGCAGAAGCCTTAGCACCAAACTTACCTTTCAGGTGCTCCGGCGCACGCAGTTCAATCGCGCCGACCAAACCGTAGTTACGCACGTCGATGACGTTATCCATGTCCGCCAGGCTGTGCAGGGCATTTTCCCAGTGCTTGCCGATATCGCCAGCAGCGCGGGTGAGCAGACCTTCGCGCTCGTAAATATCCAGCGTCGCCATACCCGCAGCACAGGCTACCGGGTGAGCGGAGTAGGTATAGCCGTGGAAGAATTCCACCGTACCTTCGGCCGCCGCATCCATCACGGTGTTGTAAATCTTGTCACTGACAAACACCGCACCCAGCGGTACCGCCGCGTTGGTAATACCCTTGGCGGAAGTAATCATGTCCGGGGTGACGCCAAACTCCTGAGAAGCGAACGGCGAACCGGTACGGCCCCAACCGGAAATCACTTCATCAAAGATCAGCAGCAGATCGTGCTTATCGCAGATTTCGCGCAGGCGCTGCAGGTAACCCTTCGGCGGCAGTACCACACCACCGGCGCCGGAGAACGGCTCTACAATCACCGCCGCGATCTGATCCGCACCGTGGAACGCCACTAGACGCTCCAGATCTTCCGCCAGCTCCACACCGTGCTCTGGCAGGCCTTTGCTGAACGCATTGCGCTCGATATCCAGCGTATGGCGCATATGGTTCGCCTTCACCGGCTGACCAAAGCTCTGATAGTTCGGCGCAATACCGCCCACAGAAATACCACCGAAGTTCACCCCGTGATAACCCTTCTCACGGCCGATAAACATGGTGCGCGAACCCTTGCCGCGGGCACGCTGGTACTGCAATGCAATCTTCAGCGCGGACTCCACCGCCTCGGAACCGGAGTTACCGAAGAACACACGGTTGATACCTTCCGGCGTGTGCTTAACCAGACGCTCGGAGTACTCAAAGCCCAGCTCGTGGCCGAAATTAAAAATGGAGCTGTAATCCAGCTTCATTGCCTGCTGCTGAATCGCCTGGGCAATTTCACTGCGGCAGTGACCAGCGTTGGAACACCACAGGCCTGCGGTCGCATCGATAATTTTTCGGCCAGATTTTTCAAACAGGTAAATGCCTTCCGCGCGCTCAACAATACGCGGCGCTGCCTTATAGCTGCGGTTGGGGGTAAACGGCATCCAAAATGCGTCGGTATTCAGTTCGGACATGATGTTCTCCGATTTATTTTCATGCGCCTAAGCGGCACACAAAAGGTAGCAAATAACTTTGATGCGAAGGCTGAGTGCCGGGTACAGATTTTCAGGAGCGTCGCAAACAGGAAGTTTGCGCCGCAACGCCCATGGATGGGTTCACAGTGGTCCTGAAAATCTGTACCCGGTGCTCTGCCGCCACACGATCAATTAACCATTCAAATAGGGCTTATGCCCCGTAACAGCAATATTTGGTTTCATAGAATTCGGCCATGCCTTCAACGCCGCCTTCGCGACCGATGCCGGATTCTTTACAGCCACCGAACGGCGCCACAGTGGTGGAGAAAACACCCGCGTTACAGGCCACCATGCCGTACTCCAGCGCCTCCACCACACGGTTCGCGCGGTGAATATTCTCACTCATCACATAAGCCGCCAGACCGTAAGGTGTATCGTTCGCACGACGAATCACATCGTCTTCATCGCGGAACTTCTGCACCACCGCCAGCGGCCCAAAAATCTCTTCCCGCGCAACGCGCATCTCATCGTGCACATCCACCAGCAAAGTCGGCGCATAGTAATTTTCACCGTGCGGCAGGAAATCACCGCCCAGCAACAGGCGCGCACCATTGGCAACCGCCTCTTCCACCAGACCATGCACCTGATCCACCGCGCGGCGGTAAATCAGCGGGCCGAAATTAGTACCCTCTTCCAGGCCGTGACCCGGCTGCAAGGTTTCCATCTGCGCCTGCAGCTTGGATACAAACGCATCGTGCACCGACTCGTGCACATAAATGCGGTTGGTCGACACACAGGTCTGGCCCGCGTTACGCATCTTGGTAGCCATACACGCAGTGACCGCCACATCGATGTCGGCATCGTCAAACACGATAAACGGCGCATTGCCACCAAGCTCCATAGACATCTTCTTCACGGTGCTCGCGCACTGCTCCATCAGCAACTTGCCCACCGGCGTGGAACCGGTAAAGGTGAACTTAGCCACCCGCGCATCCTGGGTCAGCACCTTGCCAACACCGCGAGAGTCTTTACTCGCCACCACATTCAGGGCGCCCGCCGGAATACCCGCTTCCTCGGCCAGCGCACACAGCGCCAGTGCCGACAGCGGCGTTTCGCTCGCCGGCTTGATGACCACGGTACAGCCCGCCGCCAGCGCCGGTGCCGCCTTGCGGGTAATCATCGCGTTGGGGAAGTTCCACGGCGTAATACAGGTCACCACACCCACCGGCTGGCGAATGGTGTGCAGACGCATGGCCGGGTTGTGGGTCGGAATCGTCTGGCCGTACGCGCGACGACACTCTTCCGCATACCACTCGATATAAGAAGCACCGTAGTCAATCTCACCCAGGGCCTCTGCCAGCGGCTTGCCCTGCTCCAGAGTCAGCATACGCGCCAGGTCTTCGCGATTTTCCACAATCAGCTGATACCAGCGCTTCAACACCGCCGCGCGCTCGGCGGCGGTTTTGCTGCGCCATTCAGGGAAGACACGGTGCGCCGCGGCAACCGCGCGTTCGGCATCGGCAACGCTGCCATCGGCAATTTCAGCCAACAGCTCGCCATTGGCCGGGTCAGTGACCGCCAACTTACCGGTACTCTCGCACCACTGACCGTCGATATAGTTCTTGGTCTGCAGCAACTGGCTATTGTTCAACTTCATCGAATACTCCCTGATCCCTTTATTTATCAGTATTGGAGCAATAGTGGCGGGGAAGTCTGGTGGCGAAAAGTAAGAAATTTAAAACTAAAATTTATGTTTATCTAACTTTGGATTAGGCTGTGCCAGAGACGCGACGTCTGCACGCAAGCTAGACGGGCAAATTGAGGTTAAAAGCCATGAAAAGCAGTCAAAAATCCGCGAAAACGGCACTTTCCGGGCGGCTCAGCGATATGGACCTGCGCCTGCTGCGGGTATTCCGCGAGGTGGTGCAGGCCGGTGGGCTGGCACCTGCCGAAGTGACCCTCAATATCAGCCGCTCCACCATCAGCGTGCACCTGTCAGACCTGGAGACCCGCCTGGGCATGCAGCTGTGCCTGCGCTCTCGCGGCCGCGCTGACTTCAAGCTCACCCCGGAGGGCGAATCCCTGTACCAGGCAATTTTGGAACTGGATGGTCACCTGGCCACCTTCAAAAGCCAGATCAACGCCATCCAGTCGCAACTGACCGGCAAGCTGAGATTGATCCTGCCGGACGATGTCCTTTCCATGCCGCAGCTGGACCTACCAGACACCATTGCACAACTGCGCGAGCGCGCCCCGCAACTACAGCTGGATATCCAGCTGGCCGCCCCCCACGAGCTAGAACTGGAAATTCTCGCCGGGCGTGCCGATGTGGGCATCAACCCGCTGCACTCCCGCCGCCCCGGCCTCAGCTACCAGCCTCTGTTCAGCCATCAGTCGCTGCTGTACTGCGCCACCAACCACCCCTGCGCCGAGCAAACGGAACAGGAGATTGACGAGGAGCTGATCACCCAGCAGGAACTCGCCGCCCCAGACCACGCGGTTTTGTCTGGCGCCGCGCATTTATATCGGCTGTTTCCGCACAAAAGCATCGCCAACCATATGGCCGCGCGTTTAGCGATGATCCTGTCTGGAAAATTTATCGGCTTTTTACCCGCCTACCTGGCGGATGAATATGTTAGAAATGGATCCCTGAATGCGCTGCGCCCGGAGCGCTTTTGCTACCAGATCCAGAATGCGATTACCTGCAAAAGCAGTGCATTGGAGCAACCTGCGGTACAGTTGTTTATCGAATCGCTACAGATGCCGGCGAGTGAAGTTTAATGAACCGGCACACGAATAAACCCAGAAAAATAACACGCTTAAAAGTACGGAAACCCAAATCTCACTTGGGAGACAACTCGGGATGTAACCATGGCTACCGAAACCAAAGAAGCGCTTAAAGACAGCACCAAAAAATATACCGAACAAACCCTGAAATCCTGGAATGAGGCGGCTGCCATTCACCACCAGCGCAACCCGGATCTGGCCGAGCGCGTTGCCGAACCAGGCTTCAACGCACTGGAAGCGGATTTCAATCGACTGGTGGATGCGCAGGAACTTACCGGCGCTTCAGTGGTGCAAGTGTGCTGCAATAACGGCAAAGATCTGCTGTCGATCAAAAACAAGGGGGCGGGTTACTGCCTCGGCATCGACGGCTCTAGCAAATTTATCGAGCAGGCGAATAGTCTTGTTAAGAGCGGCGACTTTTCGGATATGGCATTCGAAACCCACAATGTGTACGAGATTCCGCCGCACCACTACGGGCGCTTCGACTTCGCTGTCATCACCATCGGCGTGCTTAACTGGATGCCCGACCTACAGGGTTTTATCCAAACCTGCAGCAAGCTGCTAAAACCCGGCGGCCGCCTGCTGATGGAAGAGATACACCCGGTACTGAATATGTACGCCGAGGGCACACCGTCACACATTGCCTACTCCTACTTCGATCGCGAGGCACAAGTGAGCGACGACGGCCTGGATTATTTCACCGGCGAAAAGTACGCGTCCGAACCCCATTACAATTTCCAGCATACCCTGGGGGATATCTTCAGCGCGGCTATCGCCAGCAATCTGGTGCTGGAAACCTTTGAAGAGATTGCCGAAGACGTGGGCAACTGTTGTGGCGACCTCGCCAACATCCCACACAACCCACCGCTCGCCCTGACCGCCAGCTGGAGGAAAGCCTGAGATGCAACAGGAGATACAGCAGGAGAGGTTTACGGAGAAGTTTGCAGAGGAAGTCGCACGCCGGCTGCGCCAGCTGTTTGCCAATTCCAAACTGGGCATGCAGATACCCGTCGTCGAGCGCCATCGCCTGGAAGGCTTTATGCAGGCCGGCATCTATCTCGGCATTAATAGCAAGACCGAACTGGCCCAATTGATGGAAGAGATTCACATCGAGGTATTCGGCAAGACCATCGCCGAACACAAGGCAGAAGCGCCAAACGCCTGGGTATTTGAAGAAATCGACTACCGCCAGTTTGACACTCCCGCCTACGAGCGCAATCAGTAATATTACGGTCGCCAACGCACGATCAACCTTTGGAGTAAACCGTGAGCGTAACAACCTACTACCTAGAAATGACCGACCCGGGGCAACTGAATAGCAAACCATGTCCGGACGGGCTGTCGATTGTAGAGGCGGAAGAGAAAGAGTTCCGCTTTAACCGCTACCTTTACCAGCTGGTGGGAGAACCCTGGGAGTGGACGGATAAACTCAAGCAATCGGATGCGCAATGGCAGGACTATGCAGAGCGCGACACGTTGCGCACCTGGGCGGCCTACTACCGCGGCACTATTGCCGGCTACTTCGAACTGGAGAAACAGGCGGACGATACGGTACAGATCGCCTATTTCGGCCTGGCCCCACGCTTTATCGGCCGCGGCTTTGGCGGACACCTGCTAAGCCGGGCACTGGAAGAGGCGTGGAACTGGGCCCCCTGCAAACGCGTGTGGGTGCACACCTGCACTCTCGATCACGAGGGCGCGTTGGCCAACTATCAGGCGCGCGGCATGCAGATTTACCGCACCGAAACCGAAGACTGAGCCGAAGAGTAAGACTAAAAAGCCATGTTGAAGTCCATCCATCACGCGGCAATCATTTGTTCCGATTACCCGCGCGCGAAAGATTTCTACGTAAATATTCTCGGGCTCAAAATTCTAGCGGAGAATTACCGCGCGGCGCAGGACTCTTGGAAGCTGGATTTGCAACTGCCGGATGGCGGCCAGGTGGAGCTGTTTTCTTTCCCGGATGCGCCACCGCGGCCAAGTTATCCGGAAGCACGTGGGTTACGTCACCTGGCGTTTTGTGTGGATTCGGTGGAGGCAGCCAAGGCGCAGCTGGAAGCCCGCGGAGTAGAAGTGGAACCGGTGCGCGTGGACGAGTACACCGGCAAGTGCTTCACCTTTTTCAGTGATCCCGACGGACTGCCGCTCGAGCTATATGAGAGCTAGCGCGTCGCAACGTGCTATTTGACACTTTCAATGACAAACACCGGGCGCCGTTTAGTTTCCATATAAATACGCCCCACGTACTCCCCCACCACACCGATGCCAACCAGCTGGATGCCACCGAGAAACAACACCACCACAATGGTGGATGCATAACCCGGGGTGTCCACGCCAAGCACCAGCGTGCGCAGAATAATCCAGGCCCCGTAGAGGAAGGACACGAAAGAGACCATCCCGCCAATATAGGTCCACACCCGCAGCGGCACGGTACTGAAGCTGGTGATTCCCTCCCACGCCAGATTCCACAGCTTCCAGCCACTGAAACTACTCTCGCCGGCCACCCGCTCGGGGCGCTCGTAATCCACATAGGTGGTGGGGAATCCGCACCAGGCAAACAGGCCTTTCATAAAGCGCTGGGATTCCGGCAGGTTGTTGAGCACGGTCACCACCCGGCGCGACATCAGACGGTAGTCGCCGACGTTCTCCGGTATCTGTACCTTGGACAGGCGCTTCAACAGGCGGTAAAACATGCCGGCAGTCCAGCGTTTGGCCAGCGAATCGGATTTGCGCGAGGTGCGCCGCGCAAGCACCACATCGAAGCCCTGGTGGTACTGCTCGAGCATCTTCGGAATCAATTCCGGCGGATCTTGCAGGTCCGCATCTATCGGGATCACCACATCGCCAGCGGCGACGCTCAGGCCTGCGGACAGGGCGCGCTCCTTGCCGAAGTTACGCGACAGGTTGACCACCCGCAGCGCCTTAACTTCCTGCTGTTTGGCATACAGCGCTTCCAGCGTGTCGTCGGTACTGCCGTCATTGATGCAAATCAGCTCGTAGGGATACTCGAGCTGATCCAAATGCCGGGTAATTTCTTTGAAGTAATGCTCGAGTCCCGCGCTTTCGTTGTACATCGGGCACACGATAGATATCAGAAGGCTCAAGGCTCCCTCCAGCCGATTCAGGATTTATTGTTATCTTCCCGCCAGTAAAAAGCAGGCCACTGAAACGAAAAACTGGGTCCGATAGTAGCGGCTAATGCCTGCCGCTTCTATCGGATACCCAGTAAAGGAAGGGAAAGATGTTGTTATGGGATCAGGGGGTAGCCTTGTTGCTGCCGCCTGCGGCCATCGCATTTTTGTTTTTCGCCGATGCCTTGCCGTGGTTATGGTTATGGCTGTGCGCGTGAGCATGGGCGGTAGAACGACCTGCTTCCGGCTTCATCTCAGCCAACATCATCTTCATCTGGTTGTACTCGTGCTCATTGGTGAGCTCCAGCATCAGCGGCTGCGCAACTTCGGTGAAGTACTCCGCGTCTTTGCGATCGTACAGCTCCTGAGCCATCCACTGAGCGATGTGCAGCTCGCGCGGGGCACGCAGGTAAGCCTGCTCAAGCATTTCCACATACTGCTTCTTCGGGTAACCCAGCATCTGCATGGTGATCGCCAGGCCGTACCAGTTCATCGCCTGGCCAGACTGGTTGTTAACCAGCTTTACGAACTTGTCGCGGGCACCTTTCAGGTTCTCCTTGCTGCGCTCGTTACCCATGCTGCCGATCTCACGGTTCAGCCACAACCAAGCCTGGGCTTTCTGGTACCAGAACTCATCCCGGTCGGAAGGGGCTACTTGCGCCAGCAAGCGGGCAGCGCGGTCGAAGTCACCTTCACGGGTCGCAGCGTCTGCACGCACCGCGGTCAACTCCGGAGAGTAAACGTCAGCGCTTTCTGCGTAGGCAGCCAGATCGCGGATGCCCTGCTGGTTGTAACCAGACTTCACCAGGAAGCGCGCCAGTTCAACGACGGTCTCCTGACCACTCATTACGCGCAGCTTCGGACGCTCGGACTTGAAGTGCGCCGGCACCTTGCCGCGGGCCAACTGGAAGCGACCTTCCAGGAACTGCGCGTTATACGCTTCTTCGATCTCAGCGATGGACATACCCAGGTTCTTGCTCAGCGCACGTACCGGGTCGGCACCGTTGTTGTAGTCCTTAACGAACTGCTTGAATTCCTCGGCCTTGCCACTCTTCATGATGATCCAGTGGGCCAGCATCCAGCCACTGGCATACACACGACCTTTTTCCTCATCCGGGGTGTTGTGCACGGTCGCGCGCAACAGTTCCTGCAGCGGTACCGGGCTGGTGTACAGCAGGGTCATGGCACGCTCACCGGGGATAGCACCGATGTCGTAGGTATTGCCCGGGCCAAAGGTCATGGTGGACATGAACTCGGCGAAGCCTTCACTGTACCAGTACGGGTAGTGGGTAGTGGTGCCGTTGTAGCTCAAGAAGTGGGTGTACTCGTGGAACAGGAACTCACGAGCCTCCAACTGACGCTCACCGGTACGACCGTCGAGGTTCACCAGCGCGTAGCTGCCCTCAGCGGTGGTATCAAACAGACCATTGGTCAGCTCGGAGAGGTCATCACCTACCAGACCGGCATAGCTCTCGCGGTCAGCGGCGGCATAGATGGTCAGCTTGGCACCATCATCTTTGGCACCCAGCAGGCTCAAAGCCACCGCGCGATAACGTTCCAAATCCTCTGCCAGGCGGCGTACGGAGCTGGGTTCACCGTTGGTGACGATGTGAAAGTTAGCGCTGTCAATTTCGTACCAAGTGTCTTCCGCGAGACTTTCTGCCATGACATCACTGGTCGACAGCCAAGCACCGGAAAAAACAACTAAATACGCGAGCATTCGTGAAAACATATTCTGACCATCCGGGTTTTTCGCCAATGGTGCAGCTGTCCGTTTTTTGAACAGCGCTGCGTGAAAAGCCACAATAACCGTTTTCATTGGTTAAAAAAAGAACAATCTTAAACGAGAACCTATAATTCATCTTTGGCATAAAGGCGGTCACGAACGGTACGAACTATTCAGTCACAAAATGACCGAAAAGTTCTGGGTTTAGCCGCGCGCCAATGACTGACAACTGGTTCACAGTCACAAAAGTTACCCTCTCCCCATTTTCACTGGGCTCCATAGACTTCTTGGATCCGCCCCGGTCCCGTACCAGAGGCGGAGCGATGAAGCAGTAAAACGATAATAATTTCCGAGAGAAAACCATGAAGACATTTGCCCTGCCGGCGCTGCTGGCCGGTGCCCTGTGCGCCGGATTTACCGCAAGCAGCCAGGCCGCCCCCACCTTTATTCCAGACCTCGACATCACCACCTTCGACGGCAGCGAGCTGGATGCCAACCTCTTTATACCGGAAACCGCAGCCCCTGCCGGCGGCTACCCCACGGTGCTCTTTACCAACAGTTGGATGCTCGACAAGCATCAGTACCTACTGCAGGCCAAAGAGCTCGCCGAAAACGGCTATCTGGTGATGAGCTATTCCACCCGTGGCTTTGGTGTCTCCGAGGGCCTGGTCGACGTGGCTGGGGATAACTCCATCAACGACGCCAGCGTGCTGATCGACTGGCTGCAGGCAAATTACCCGGTGGGCAAACTCGGCATGGCCGGCATTTCTTATGGAGCCGGTATTTCCCTGGTCACCGCTGCCCAAGACCCACGGGTTACCGCCGTAGCGGCGCTTTCGGGCTGGTCGGATGTGATCGAGGGCCTGTACCCGAACGACACCGTTAACCTGGTGTGGGGCACTATCCTCACTACCACCGCGCTCAACCTGGATCCGGAAGTGGACACCATCTGGGCCAACCTGCGCGCCACCGAAGACATTGCCGGCGTTGAAACCTTCGCCGCACCGCGCTCCGCCCTCTCCTATGTGCCGGAACTCAACAGCAATGGCACCGCGGTATTGATGTCGAACAACTTCGCCGACTACCTGTTCAAACCCAACAGCATGACCCAGCTGTATACCCTGCTGGACGGCCCCAAGAAACTGCTGCTGAACCCCGGCACCCACGCGGTGACCGAGACCCTTGGCGGCAACGACGGGCATATCTGGGCAACCACCTTCCGCTGGTTCGACCGCTACCTTAAGGAGGAAGCCAACGGTATCGACACCGAGCCCAAGGTCGACATGACCGTGCGCATCAGCAACAAGCTGGAGCAGTTCGACGATTTTCCGGTCACCGACAAGTCCACCCGCTACTTCCTGCATCCGCGCTTCAGCTACTTCAACAACGCCAGCATGAAAACCAGCAGCTACAACGGCTGGGGCTGGAGCAACGACTTCCACGGTGGTGCCGACACCAAAGCGGGCACCGGTATCCCGGTAATATCCGATGCGCTCGAAGGGTTCGGTATTCCGGTGTATACCAACATGCTCGGTATCAACGGCTACCACGCCATCGAATACAACTCGCCGGTATTCGGCAGTACGTTCAAGATTCGCGGTACCCCCAGCCTGGAAATGTGGATAAAACCGAGCAAGCCGGAAGTACAGCTGCACGTCCACCTCTACGACACCGGCCCCCTGGGCCTCGGCCGCCTGATCACCCATGCACCCATCACCGTGCGTAATGCTGCGGTTGGCCAGAGCCAGAAGATATCCCTGGACCTGTTCACCACCTCCTACGATGTACCCGCCGGGCATGTAGTAACCCTCGCCATCGACACCGAGGGGCTGATTTATCAGAAGCCTGCCGATACCCGGTACGAAATTACCGTGCCCTATCGCAGGAGCCAGCAGTCGGTGCTGACGATTCCGCACCTGTAATACCGAAAATGGAAAAATTCATAAGTCATATATAAAGGACAGGTACCGGGTATTGGTTTTCAGAAACATTTTTGAATCCAATACCTGGCACCTGGATACCTGGCACCTGGATACCTGGTACCTGGATACCTGGCACCTGGACGCTACCTAGTCCACAACGCCCTCCTGTTAGCTGACACCAAAATCAGCACCCTTCCCCTGTAAAGCAAAGCGCGCGACCCGCTACAATAGAGCCCACTGCAATAGGGAAAACCTTTCCCCTATTTTCCAATCCAAAAATTTACGCAAAGATTTCCAATGCAAAAATTTGCCTTACCCGCCCTGTTGGCCGGGCTGATCCTGCTTACCGCATGCGGATCCGACAAAAAGAACACCGAAGACACTCCACCAACGGAGCCTGCAGCCAAGAGTGAACAAGGCGCTGCGCCCGAGGCATCAGAAAAGTCCGCCAGCCAGCCCCAGGCCAGCACAAATCCACGCGAGCAGGCGCCCGCGGGCCGGCTGCCCGACGACGTGCGCCCAACCGCTTACCGGCTCGACCTTACCCTCGACCCGCGCCAAGATACCTTCCACGGTCAGGTGGATATCGACATCGAGCTGGATAAGGCGTCCGACCATATCTGGATACACGGCAACAACATTAATGTTTCCGATATCAATGCCGTGGTACACGCCGTAAATGAAAACGCAGCGGCCAATGCCGAAGGCGAAAAGGTTGTACCGGCGGAATACAAACAGGTGCTCGACAGTGGCGTCGTCCGTGTCGACTTTGGCGAAGAGATACCCGCCGGCAAAATCACCCTGCGTATTCAATACAGCGCACCATTCGACAAAAACCTCGCCGGCCTGTTCAAGGTCGAGGAAAAGGGCGATGCCTACGCCCTGGCAAAATCCGAATCCATCCAGGCTCGCCGCTTCCTGCCGGGCTTCGACGAGCCCGGCCTCAAGGCAACCTATGACATCAGCCTGACCGTGCCCGAGGGATACGAGGCCATCAGCAATGAACCGGAAACCGCGCGCAACGACGCCGGCAACGGGATGCAGAAAGTTACCTTCGCCCAGTCTCCGCCCATGCCCACTTACCTGCTCTCCCTTGCGGTAGGTCCCTTCGATGTAGTGGAGCGCCCGGCCATCCCCGCCAACCAGTACCGCAAAGAGCCTTTGCCACTGCGCGGCTTTGCGCGCAAGGGCCGCGGCAAAGACCTGCAATACGTACTCGATATCACCCCGCAAATGCTGCGTGTGTTTGAAGAGCAGATCCGACGCCCCTACCCCTTCCGCAAACTCGACATCATTGCCGCGCCCCAATGGCCCAGCGGCGCCACCGAACTTTCCGCGGCGATCACCTACCGGGAGCAGCGTATTCTGGTCGATGGCGACGAGCCGGCACCGGGTCAGCGCCTGGCGCTGCTGGGGATTCATGCCCATGAAATTGCACACATGTGGTTCGGTAACCTGGTTACGCCGCCCTGGTGGGATGACCTGTGGCTGAAAGAGGGTTTCGCTACCTGGGGCACTCCGTTGGCACTGACCATCATGGAACCGGACGGAGGCCACGACCTGAACGCCGCGGCACGCGCAATCAGCGCGATGAAGATGGATTCGCTCGCCAGCACCCGCGCCATCCGTGAACCCATTACCGACAACAACAATATTCGCAACGCCTACGATGCGATTACCTATTTAAAGAGCCTCGGGGTTATCCACATGGTGGATGAGTACTTCGGTGCCGATGTCTTCCGTCCCGCACTGGGCCGCTATGTGGAAAAGTTTGCCGACGGCGTCGCTGACTCGCCAGACTTCTACCGGGTCATCGGGGATGAAACCGACAGCCCACAGCTGACCGAAACCTTCCGCACCTTTGTCGAGCAGAAAGGTGTGCCGTTGCTGTCGGTCACCGTGGATTGCAATACAGAGGGCAATGCGCAGGTGCATATTACCCAGGAGCGCTACAAGCCACTCGGTTCCCCCATTGCCGACGCAGGACAACAGTGGAGTATTCCGCTCTGTATGCGCGGCAGCTCTGGCGTCGCACAGTGCGAATTCCTCACAGATAGCAAACAGACACTCGCACTTTCCGGTGGCGCCTGCCCAAAATGGGTCATGCCGAATGCCAACGGTAGTGGTTACTACCGCTTCAACATGGATGAAAAACAATGGGAGAAATTACTCGGTGCGTATGACTCCCTCAACGCAACCGAACGCTTGTCACTGATCGATAGCGCATTTGCCGCATTCGAAGCGGGGCAACTAACACCCGCCACTCTGTTTGAAGTGGTGCGCCTGTCTGCCATCTCCGATAAGCGCCAGGTAGTGGAAGCCCCGCTGGCATACCTCAGCAAATACAGCGACCATTATGTTGATCGCAATCATGCGGACAGCTGGCACGCGTTCCTGAGAAAACTGTACAGTGAAAAAGTAAATGAACTGTCGGGCAAGGATGATGCGGAAAGCAAATTGTTGAATAGCCGCCTGCTCGGTTTCCTGGCGCTGGAGGCAAAAGACAAAGAAGTACGCAAGCAGCTGCAAGAAAAGGCCGAGCGATTCACCGGCTTTGGCGTAGCGCGGGATCCCAAGGCGCTGGATTCTGATCTCTACGAAAGCGCCCTGACCGTTGCTATACAAGACTCGGACAAGAACTTCCTCGAGCACCTGATCCAAGTACGCAAACAAATCGACGATCCGCTATTCGAAAACGCCAGCGCCAACGCCATGGGCCGTGTTACAGACCCATCACAGCTGCATATTATTCACGACCTTGCACTGAGCGATGACCTGGGTCCACGGGAAGCTTTCGGGCTGGTTATGAATTCCATGGGCAGTTCTGAAGTTCAGGCACTCAACTGGCTATGGCTGCAAGAAAACCTTGCCGCCATAGTAGAAAAGATTCCCGGGCAGTGGCGACGTAACACACCGCGTTTTTCAACCAAATTCTGTGACCCGCAGGAGTTGCGTGAGGTGAAAATCTTGTTCGCCGATCACCACGAGATCATACCCGGCTTCGAGCGCGCCCTGGCACAGACCGAGGAGAGCATACAATTGTGTATCGCCTTGAAGGATAAGGGTACCGCGATGGTCGACAGCCTTAGATAAACAAGCAAATAGAAATGGCAGCCTCGGCTGCCATTTCTATTTGGTATCAGGCGAACTCTATGCCCTCGCGCACGAGAATATCCTGCATGGGCTGCAGCTGCTCCGCGTAATTACGCCACTTATTAAGTGACGTCTGGTATACCGGCTGATACACCTGCGCTGCACTCGCAGTTGCGGTGCCTTTATTCGATTTATAGTAGCCGGTCGCAACAGCGTCATCCCAGGGCAGCTCACAATGACGATAAAGTTCCTGCCCGGTATTTGGCAAATCCATCACCAGGCTCTCGTAATCCACATCGATCACCCGATCGGCAAACACAGCGCGCCAGTGCTGCATTAATCGATGGTAGGCGCCGTAGTACTGCGCCATCTCCGACTGGCTGTAGGAAAACGGATACGCGGTTTTAAACAGCGTCTTGTAAACCGCATAGCAGGTGTCCATGGGGTTTCGGCACAAGTGGACAATTTTGGCGCCCGGCAGTGCACGTGCAATCCAGCCAAGGTAGAGAAAGTTCATTGGATTCTTATCAACAATCCGCTTGCCCCCAGCAAGCTGAGCACGCGCATACAGCTGCTGGACATATGCTTTGCCCACCGCAGTTACATCGAGAGCTTCACCGGCCTGTAAAATGATGTTCCGATCACTTCCGTTTTCAGTTTCTTGTACTTTCGCGGCCTCGTTCAGCAACAATCGCGCAAAGGTATCCGGTTCACCGGCAGAAACCACATCGCCCGATGCACACAGTATCCGATCCAGCAGCGTGGATCCGGTACGCGGCATACCGAGCACAAAAATAATTTCTTTACCGAAATCCGATGGGATATCACAACCGGCCAGAAACTCGGAAGAAAAGCGCGCGGCGATATCCGAAATAACCGATAGATCACCATCAATCTGGTAATCCATCGATTTCCTTCTTACCTCGCAGCCCTGTTGCAGTGCCGCGAAACTGTCCGTGTAACAGTCCAGATCTTCATATTCTTTGGCCAGGGCAAATTGCAGTTGCACCTTGGCCACTTCAGGCAAATCGCGCTGGGCAAGTTGCTGCTGCAATTCCGGAATGTGGTTGCGCTGCGCGTTCTGTTTGCGCAGATCGGAGCGGTTCTTGTAGGCCTCCCAGTCTTGCGGGTTTAACACCAATACGCGATCGTAGAGCTCCTCCGCACGTTCAAGGTTACCCATAGCGCGGTTTGCCGCAGCGCAGTTGAATAAGAACAGCGGATCGCCGGGTTGCTTGATCAGCGCATGTTCAAATACCCGCAGTGCGGCCTCATGAGACTCACACAGGGTCAGCAGATAACCGAGCTGGGAGAGCATGGCGGCATCCAAGGCTTCCACCGGCTTCAGGTCGGCAGATGTGGCGACGCCGAACGCACCGGCCAGATCACCCTCGCGTACAAAACTGGTCGCTTTGTGCAGCAGGATGGGGCGCCGGCGCTCAACCTGATCGGGAAACAGCTTTAGTGCACTGTCGAGCTGATCGCGCGCGGCCACAAATTGATTACACCCCATTAATATGTCCGCATATAAGCGGCGGCCACTGGCAAACCCGGGGGAATGACGGATCACCTCTTCAGCCGCGCTCTGCGCTGCACTCAGGTTACCAGAACGAAAATACTGGCGAGCGCGGATATACGCTTGCTTGGCTTCGCTGTTGGGTTCAACCACTGTCTGCATAGTTTTGGATTGTATTTTTAACCTTATCTACCCAGTGTACCCGCTTTTGCGCCATAAAAAAGCCGGCCTCGAGGGCCGGCTAAGCTGTCACACGGTGAGACAACGATGAGTCTTAGAAGTGGTAGCGTCCGGAAACACCCAGGGTGCGCGGCAGACTGATGTAGTCTTTTGACGCATTGCCATAGAAGTTTTCGGCCGGATCGGTACCCATGTGCGCTTCGGTCAGGGCACCCGTTACACCATCTTCATTGAAGAGATTCTTCGCAAACAGCGTGACATCCCAATCTTCTGCCACCAGCGTGCTACTCGCATTCCACAGCTGGAAGCCGTCGAACTCGGTAAAGGTTCTACCGCTGCCGATCGCGTTGGTGGTTTCAGATTGATAGTAACCACTCAAGCGCGATACCAGCGTCAGATCTGTCGCAACCGTGGTGGTGTGATCCAGAGAGAGTGACATGGTGTGCTCGGCAGTACCGGGCAGAGTGGTGCCGGACTCGGCAACCATAAACTCGCCCAAGACACCGCTACCCTGCCAGTTGCCACTGGGCTGGTAGAAATCCTTGGTCAGTTCGGCATCGACAAAGGCATAACCGAAGTTGTAGCTGATGTTTTCGCTCAGGTCGCCATTCAGCTCGACTTCGAGACCCTGGGTACGCGCTTCATCGCCGTTAACTGCGGCGAAGAAGCCCCAGTTAGTGGTGGCAGTGTTCAACTGGGGATCGGTCCAATCCATGCGGAACAGGGACACGGTGTAGCGCATTGCGTCTGTCGTGCCCTTAACGCCAAGCTCGTAGTTCAGCACCTGGTCGGCGCCGTACTGCAGGTATTCCGGACTTTCCGCGAAGCCACCCATCAACGGTACCGCGTTGGCACCACCGCGACGATAACCCTCGGAGATGGTCGCGTAGAGCATGGTGCTCTCGCTCATATCCCAGGATACATTCGCCTTCAGCAACGTATCGTCATCCTCGGTGGTAAAACTTGCGCGAGTATCCGCTTCCGGCTCCGGCCAGATCGGCAGCTGCAGTACCGAATCGTTGGTTAGCTTGTTGTCGAAGTGGCGCAGGCCCAGGGTCATGCGCAGGGTATCGGAGAAGTTAAATGTGGTTTCGCCGAAAACAGCCACGTCAGTAAATTTCTGATTACGGCGGAAGTAGAAGTCCTGATCCTGAACATTGGCACCCCAACCGGTGAACTCCTCGGCAAACGAAATACCCGGGGTCCATACAGCTGGTGCAGCCGCTGCCCACTCAGCCCAGCCCGGCATATAGCTGTTTTGCCCGGCCTTGCTCTCCTGATCCATATAGAAGAAACCAGCCACCCAGTCGACCGCATTGTCCCCATTGGAAACCAAGCGAATTTCCTGCACCAGCGCGCTGTCATCGTAGAAGCGCTCGGCCTGTGCCAGCGGACGGGGGGAACCACCGTAGTAGTTCGCGAACCAGCCATTCTGTGCGTAGAAGCCGGAGTTATCACTAATAGCAATGCCATCGTGGGAGTAGCTGGAAGTGCTGGACGTGAAGGTTGCGAAGCCCATATCCAGGGAAATTTCCAGCGAGGTCAGGGAGACGTCGCGCTCGGAGGGTTCCAGGGTTACCGCACCGTTTTCATAGTCATCGTAGAACTCTTCTTCGCCGCTGACCCAGTTGGTGCCGCGGGTGACCTGACGGCGCCCACCAATTTCGTCGCTCTGCATCTGATGCGACAGCTGCGCACTCAACTGGTCATTGGGTTCGATCAGCAGTGCGGCGCGCGCGTAGCTGATTTCCACTGTGTCTGCGTCTTCCACGCTGCGGAATACCGGTGCACCATTGGCGATATCACCGCCGGCTGCCACGGGGGCACCCTGGGCATCGAGCTCATACACGTTGGTGTAATCGACAATACCGTCATTATCAATCATGCCCACATTTGCACGCAGTGCCACCATGTCACCGAGCGGTACATTGACCAGCACATCGCTGTTCATGTTAAAGCCGTCGGAACCTTCTGTCTGACTGAAACTGCTGCCTACAGTCGCTTCATACTCGCCGAGCTTCGGCTTATTCATAATGTAGCGCACGGTGCCCGCCAGGGAGCCGGAGCCGTACAGAGTGCCCTGCGGGCCGCGCAATACTTCCACGCGCTCGATGTCTTTCAGCACGAAGTTGGCGTACAGCGGTGTGTCGTCTACGTAGGTCGCTACGGTAGGTACGGCGGAGAGCGGCACATCACCATTGGAGCCGCTATCGACGTTCACACCACGAATCATTACACCGTTAACCGTGCCGGAGTTGCGGTAGCCGCGATCCACAACGGTCAAGCCGGGAACGCTACGCATCATTTCTGCGGCATCGGTAATCTGGCTTGCTTCCAGTTCATCACCGGAAACCGCAGAAATATTGTAGGGAATGTCCTGTACGCTCTGTGCGCGACGGGTAGCGGTAACGATGATTTCTTCAACCGCGTCAGCACCTTGCGCCGCGGAGATTTGCGGAACCGCAAATAACGTACCCGCAGATACTGCCGCGACCGCACTGGCCAGTGTGGATTTGGTAAACCTCTGCTTGTTTACTTGTTTCATGGTGCCCTCTGCTAGGTTTGGAACTCTCTTTGAATTGTCTTTGCTGGCCAAACAGCGCCGGCTATTGTTGTGGTTATTTCTTGTATCCGGACCCTGACCCCAACCTAGGGCCAGTTAGTCTATAACGACTGGTCCAGTTTTTACTCATCCTGTGAGAATGGGTTCGGTTACTGCGATGCTCGCTTCGGTGCTCAATCCGGTACTCAATCCGGTACTTTTAGCTCGCCGAGGCGCTGCAAGGCCGGAGAAACTGCACCTGCCTCATATTGGGGGTAGTGCACCCGACCATCGCGAAAGCTCTTCAATGTCTGTCCCAGGCCTTTCATGCCGCGTTCACGGACCTGAGTCACTTTGTCCAGATTAATCTCAAAAGCGATAACTTCTTCCTCCACCGAGGCCTCATGCAGCGTCTCACCTTCCGGCCCGACGATGATGGAGCGGCCCACCCCCTGGGTACCCGCGGAATTTACATCGACGATATAGCACTGGTTCATGGTGGCGCTGGCGCGCACGATGGAGAGTTCGTCCTGGCGGTCAATGGTGTCGGTTTTAGTGGGGTGGATAATCACCTCTGCACCCAGCCACACCATGGCGCGCGTGGTTTCCGGGAACCACATGTCGTAGCAGATAGACACGCCGAAACAGCCCACTTCCGGCACGTCGAATACAACAAACTGGTCGCCAGCGGTCACGCCTTTTTCATAGGGAAGGAAGGGATACATTTTGCGGTAGCGGGCAATCACTTCACCCGCCGGGGTGATTACCGGTGTGGTGTTGAAGACAGCACTGCCGCACTTTTCATACATGGAGCCCGGGATCAGCCAGATGCCCAGCTCACGAGCGGCACGGCAAAAGGCTTCCTCTTCGGCGGAGGGCAGCTCACGGGCGTGCTGCGCACCAACACCGCGTAGCGCAAGCTCACTCAACACAATCATTTTCACCCAGGGGTAACGCAGCTTGGTACGCTGGATTTTCTGCAGCAGTAGCTCCAGATTGTCCGCCTCCTCAAGCTTCAGTTGCAGCGCGGCTATCCCGAACGTATTGGGTTTGCTACTCATTACACCGGTTCCTGATTGTGCAGTCTTGTTCATATTGGCTGGGACCATACTGGCCCAAGTGAAAGCACCGCTATAGGGCCAGATGACCGCATAACATGAGTCCAACCCCCGTTTCCCAACGAAAACGGACTTTTGGCTCCAACGACAGGGCCAATCTGGCACTATGGATGATGATGTAATAAGTTAGTTTTGATCCGGGGCCAGGCCACTACGGCAGGGCAGACAGATACGAAAACAGCCATAACAACAACGATGCACCGGAGCAGCCATGCAAGATCCAGTAAACAGCGCAGCGACTGACGCCTCCAATAGTGGCGGCGGCGTACTGCCCGATAGCGGTTCAGCGCAACTGCCGATGGCCAGTGGCCGGTTTGCGAGTAACGGCTGGGCCGCGAGCATATTCCTCGCGTTTCTCTCTTCGGCGGGTCTCTATTACGTCAATATCTTTCCGGTCATTGTGGATGCCTTGATGGCCGGCGCCGGGCTGAGCGCCGAACAGGCTGGGCAAATCACCTTTGCCAATACCATCGGCGCGGTGATCGGTGCCTTTGGTGTTTCCTGGTTGATTCGCCATATCCCGCGCTGGAAACGCGCGGCCGCGATTCTGCTGTGCTGCTCGATCGGCATGGATGTATTGACCATTCAGCTGGCCAATCTCGATCTGTTGATTCCGTTACGCCTGGTGCACGGCATTCTCGGCGGCGCACTGGTTGGTTTGGGGTTTGCGGTGATTGCCCGCAGTGGCATCGCTGGGCGCAGCTACAGCATGGTGCTGTTGGTGCAATACACCGGTGGCGCTATCGGTATGGGATTACTGCCAGCCCTGGTGGTTGAGCATGGCACCTACGTACCTTTCTATGCCCTGATTACCTTTAGCGTAATTACCCTGGTGATGCTTCCGTTGGTCGCGGACTATCCTTTGCCGAGCGAACCGACGTCCGAATCACCCACCCAATCACCGAGTGCCGCTCACGAACAGACAAAGGCACCGCGCTCTCTCCTGCCAATTGCAATTACACTGTTCGCGCTATTCTGTTTTCAGTTTGCCAATATGGCCCTATTCGCGTTTATTTTTGACCTGGGGAAAACCTATGCACTGCCGCTCGGGTTTATCAGCCAGACACTGTTCTGGGCAAACCTGATTGCCATCAGTGGCGCCATGCTGGCGGCAGTGACCGGGCAGAAATATCCGCTGGCGAAACCGCTTGCTGCGGCATTGGTGATTACGCTGGCTGGGTTGCTGCTTTTCTTACTAAGCGATGTGCGCGCGATGTTTATTGTGGCTAATGTGGTAACGGGTATTACCTGGGCATTCTGCGTACCCTATTTCCTGACCATCGCCTCGCGTTTTGATAGTGCGGGCCAGATGGGCGCCTTTGCGGGGTTTGCATCCAAGCTGGGCTTGGCCTGTGGGCCATTATTTGCGGGGTACTTCATCACCGGTGGCGGCAGCTATGCGCAACTGATCATCCTGGCCACGGTGATTCTTGGTATCTGTTTGATTGCCATTCCAGCGGCGAACCGGCTGGATCACTCAAACCAGCAGGGCTAACCGTATTAATCGACTTGGTTGCTCTCGACCTGGCCAATCTCGACTTGGCTACTCGTTGGCAACAACTGCCGTATCAATCAGTTTTCCGCTCTCGTTAAACCATTTAATACGGTGGCCATCGGTTACCACGTGAAAACTGGCCTTGCGGCCGTATGACCATGTGCGCCACTGGCGCACCCACTGGTCGCCATCGAGCCACCAGCGCCCGGTATCCGTCTCATCCATTTCCACATCGTTACGCGAATAGCCCAACATGGTGCCGTCGGGTTTCAATTCGATACGATACGATTCGCCCAGAGTATTGGTGCCAAGGAAAACGGCTCCGGGCATTTCCTTCTGCAGATCCTGGGCGCTCAGGCGTCTACCTGCCATGTTCGTTAGCGACTCTTCTTCCGCCTGCAATTCACCATTAATGAGCTGTGCCAATACGCGCACGCCGCCTTCAATTTTATCCGCATCGATTGCAGAAAAACCCAGACGCACCGCACTGCCATCACTGACCGCTTCCAGTAGCAAACCGTTTTTCTCAGCACTAATTTGCAGCTGCGCACCGTCCATATGCTGCGGTAGTTCTAACCAACAGGCGGTGCCACAGCTTGCCCGTCGGACATTCAATTTCGGCAAATGGTACATCAGCGCTTCACCCAGCGCCGTCCAGCGCTCTTTCAGCTGCTGGGTAATTTTAAACAGAGCCGCGTCAAGATGACCGGCAGCGACAAACTTTGCCAGCAAGCGCTGATTAAGCGCCGGCACGCGCTCACGCAGGGTATAACGCAGCGCGCGCAAACGCTGAATCACCGGTTTGGGGGCGACCACAAATGCCAGCTGCATGCCGGGGTCGATAATTTTAGGAAACTGATAGAGGTAGATGACCGAACCGCCGCCGTCCATACCTTTCAGCGGCGGCAACGGGTTGCCGTGATAACAGAAATCGTGGTCGCAGTCGTTCTCGATAATCACCGCGCCCTGTTCGCGCGCCTGCTTCAGCAGCAAGCGTCGGCGTTCAAGACTGCAAGTAACCGCCGTGGGATTGTGCACATTGGGCTGCAGATAAATACAGTCTGCCTGTTGGAGATTCTGGTCCAGCAATGGGCCGTCTGCATCCTGCGCTAACGGCAACATCTGCGCACCGGTGCGGCGGAAAATCTCGCCGGTCTCACCCGCAGCCGGTTGCACGAGTGCAAGTTTGCGCTGATCGCCCAGCAATAGCTCGCCAAGTAAATGGCAGGCCTGCTCCACACCACAGGTAAGCAAAATTTGCCCCGGCTCTACGTAGATACCGCGACGGGGCAGTAACCGGGTACAGATTTGTTCCACCAAGTGGCGATCGTCTTCGTTGCTGCCCAGGGTCGCCCACTGTGCAACTTCCCGCGCGGTAAAAATATCCCGCGTGCACTCTCGCCATTCGGCCCCCGGATACAAGCGCGGGTCGTATTCATTACTGACAAAGGGAAAAGGGTATTGCAACCAGTTGGCTGGGCGCGCCTGTAGCGCACGGCGATTAACCGAAACCGCGTTGCAGTGCGTGCGCCAGAAGCTGCGATCATCTTCATCCCGCTGGGGTTCGCCGGCGCTATGGCTGATTACGCCCTGCTGGGAAACGGTATCGCTGACATAAAAGCCGCTGCGCTCGCGGGTTACCAGAAAGCCGTCATCCACCAACTGCTGGTAGGCAAGCACCACGGTATTGCGTGCCACCCCCAGCTGCTCGGCCATCCGCCGCGAGGAAGGCATTTTATGACTGGCGGGGATGCTCCCGGACAAAATACCCTGGATTAGCTTTTCACGAATTTGCTGCTGCAGACTTTTTTCTGCCGCAGGATCGAGAATGATCAGCGCTTCGCTCATGTTCGGCTCGTTATATTTGTTCTGGCCTGATACACACCGCAAACGACTTAGGCATGACAGCCACGAGTGTCATCCACAGTGTGCATGGGGGCCCGCGCAGTTTCAAGCGCGGGCCCCAAGGGTTATTGCCAGCCCCCAGCGATTGGAGGCCCGGTTAATTTCATGCGGATTGCGTGCCAACCTTCTTCAGGCGGAAGGCCAACCACACCAGAATAATACCGAATGCAATTGCATAGCCACCGATCAACCACAGCAATGCGAGTGCACCGGCTCCGGGTTTGATCAGCAAAAACAATCCAACAATAACCGACAGGATACCGGCCAGTATCAGCAGCCACTCGTGGTCGATTTCCTTGCGCAGACGGATCGCGCCGATGATCTCAAAGATACCGCGCACCAGTGCCCAGGCGCCGATAAAAATCACCAACACCAATGCGGTCACCTGCGGATATACAAACGTGATGATACCGGCGGCAATACCGGTGATACCGACAAACAGCAGCCACCACAGGGATGAGCGCTCTGCGGAACCGCGGCCCTTTATAGCCCCGTACAAGGCAACGACGCCGTCCACCAGAGTGTAGGCACCGAACAGGAGGACGAGGCTGAGAAGGGATATACCCGGCCACACAAAGGTGAGCACACCAAACAATATGGCGAGCAACCCGCGCACCAGTGCTATCCACCAGTTTTCTGCCATTGCCCGCAGCAGTGGGCGATGGGCCATTGAGATTTGTGAGCCGCCCTGGGCCCCGTGTTGAGGACTGTTTTCTGTAGCCATGGGATCTCCAAAGCAAAGGTTTAGCTTCAGAGCGAAGTTTTAGTCTCCCCTGCCACAGAAAACGAGATTATTTTCCCTTCCGGCAGGGGCAACTTAGAGACCACACCGTCACACCGTCACATAGGTGCGGCCTGGCGGCGCGGTTGTATCGCCGCCTTGGATAGCGGATTAAATAAAGTGCTGCACCTTGTTCTTATAGCTGCGGCTCATCTTGAGACGCTCACCGTTGTTCAGCACCAGGTGATACTCACCATTGATATGCGCGCAGATCTCGCGCACTCGTTTCAGGTTGACGATGGTTGAGCGGTGAATACGCTGGAATACTTTGGGGTCCAGCTGCTGCTCCAGCTCTTTCATGGTGATGCGCATAACGTGTGTTTCGCCGTTGGCGTGCACACACATGTAATCTCCGGCGGCATCGATCCAGTCGATATCCCGCGCCGGTACCAGAGAAATCTTCCCGGAATCTTTGATGGCAATTTTCTCAGGGTAGCGACTGCCACCCAACTCGCCCGCCGCCAGTTTTTCTTCCAGCGCCTCCGGGGATTCGTGGGTCAGGTCGGCGACCGCCTCCAGCAATTGCTCGCGCTGGGCCACAAGGCTTTCACTTCCGCGTTTTTCCCGCACCCGCTGCAACGCCATCGCCAGGCGATCTTCTTCGATTGGCTTCAATACGTAGTCGACCGCATTGACTTCAAACGCTTCTACCGCGTACTGATCGTAGGCCGTAACGAATACGATTTGCGGCATGTCATCAGCGGGAAGCAGCTGCACCAGGTCGAGACCACTGACCCCAGGCATCTGAATATCCAGGAAGGCGACATCCGGCTTTAATGCCAGAATTTGTTCACGCGCCTCGCGGCCATTACCGCACTCGGCCACCACTTCTATACCACCGAGGTTTTCCAAACGCAGGCGCAAACCGCGCCGGGCCAGGGGTTCATCGTCCACAATGATGACTTTCAGAATATCACTACTCACCAGTACGCCCTCTCCAGATAATCCTGTTATTCCTGTTCAAATGGAATGCGCAGATGCACACTCAGCCCGCCTTCCGGGCGGTTGCAGAAGCGGGTCTTCTGCTCGTCACCATAGAGCGCGCGCAAGCGCTCACAGGTATTGCGAATACCAACACCGCTACCCTGTCCCAAACCTACCAGCTCTTTCTCGGGCACACCGGGGCCATTGTCGCTGACCTCAATCAGCAGCTCGCCGGCAAATACCCGCGCTTTGATGGTGATCTCCCCGCCCCACTCGCGCTGGGAAATACCGTATTTAATCGCGTTTTCCACAATCGGTTGCAACAGCAGGCTCGGCACCAGTGCGCGGGGGGCATCGCCCTCCAGATCGATATTGATCTGCAGGCGATCGGCAAAGCGCACCTTTTCAATGTCGAGATATAGCATCAGCGCCTCGACTTCCTTCGCTAGCGTCACCTTTTGCATGGGGTCGTTATCCAGTGAGTGACGCAAAAACTGCGACAGACGGGTAACCATGCTGTTGGCGGTCTTGCCGTCCTGATCCAGGATCAGAGTGGAAATCGCATTCAGGGTATTGAACAGGAAGTGCGGGTTCAGCTGGTAGCGCAGCATCTTGAGCTGTGACTGGTGCGCGATGGACTCCGCCTTAAGCGCCTTCTCCTGCTGCTGCTGGGATGTCTGGTAGTACTTGATGCCGTAGTAGAGCGCGGTCCAGGTCATGTAGATCAGGAACGAGTAGGAGAACCAGTAGACCGACATCACCAGTGGGTGTTCGTCACTCTCCTTGCCGTACAGCCACAGGTTGCCACCAAACTTGATCGCGGCCCACAGTGCCGCCGCCACGATGATGACTCCCAGGGAACCGATGAGACGCGTAACCGGCGGTTTGTCCCACAGGCGCTGGAAACCACGGCGCATGCCTTCCGATAGGGCGATCCCCGATGCTGTGGCTACGGCGAGGTAGCCACAGTACAGCAGGTGGTTCTCCACCCAGAAGAAGCCACCGATAAACGTCAGCAGCGTATAGCCCGCCCAGCCGCTGCACTGCAGCGCCCAGTACTGGTGACGCTCAGTTGCCAGTCTGTCGGAAAGCCAGTTAAAAACAAAAGTACCCATATTTCTCCATAAGTGCGCACGCATTGCGCCAATCTGGGAAAATAGCCTAAATGAGGAACGGGGTGAACGAAATACCACCAACCGCAGCAATCTGACAGGTTGCCGCAGAAATCGCGCAGATTTGGGGGATAGCGATGAATTACTGGCTGTTTAAGTCGGAACCGGATGAATATAGCCTAGATGACCTGAAGAGGGAGCCTGGTCATACAGGCCGCTGGGATGGCATCCGTAACTACCAGGCGCGCAACTTCCTGCGCGACTCGGTGCAGGAGGGCGACGGCGTGCTCTTCTACCATAGCGCCTGCAAGGTCCCCGCGATTGTCGGTACCGCCAGTGTGGTGCGCGGTGCCTACCCGGACCCGGCCCAGTTCGATCCGGAGAGCAAATACTTCGACCCCAAGGCGACCGCAGAGCAGCCGCGCTGGTACTGCGTGGATATCCGCTGGCAAAGCGCATTTGCCCAAACGGTGCCGCTAAAAGACATCAAGCAGAACCCGGCATTGGAGGAGATGGTGCTGGTCAAGCAGGGGCGGCTTTCCATTCAGCCGGTAAAAGCGACGGAGTGGCGTCTCATCAAGAAACTGGGAGAGACCGGCTAATGCTATCGAGCCGGCCCGCTAAGTTGCATTAGAGACACACTAGAAGCGCAATAGCGGTGCGCTAGATAAATTCGGCGATTTCCTCAAGCGGCTTCTTCTGAATCGCCGGTACTTCCGCGCCCTCTTCCGGCAGTCCTGCCACCACGATCATATAGGGGCGCTCATCGCTGGGGCGGCCGAGGATCTGGTTGAGAAACTTCATCGGGCTCGGGGTATGGGTCAAAGTGGCGACACCGGCGTTGTGCAATGCCGCCAGCAGCATACCGGTGGCGATACCCACGGACTCCGAGGTGTAGTAATTCTTGAGCTGCTCGCCCGCCTCACTCTGGGAAAACTTCTTCAGGAAGATCACGATCAGGTAGGGTGCTGTTTCCAGAAACGGCTTGTGTGCGTCGGTCCCCAACGGGGCCAGCGCATCGAGCCACTCTTCCGACGCGCGTCGTTCGTAAAACTCGCGTTCTTCCGCTTCAGCAGCAATGCGGATTTCTTTTTTTACCGCTTCTGACTCCACCACGCAGAAGTGCCAGGGCTGCATATTGGCCCCGCTGGGTGCGCTGCCGGCGGTACGCACCGCGTCTTCAATCACCGCGCGCGGCACTGGTGTCTTGGAAAAATCGCGCACCGAGCGTCGCTGCTTCATCTGCTCATAAAACGCTTTGGCCCGCGCGGCCTTGGTCGCATCATCAAGCTGCTCAAATTGCAGCGGGATAAATTCTTCGGCTTCAGCCATGACAGTCAATTCCTATTTCGAATCCGGCGCTTGTTGCACAAAACCCGCTTTACACAATGCCCACGTTACACAACGCCTTTAGTGCCCGCGATAAACAGGCTGAGCAGGGACAGCAGGGTCAACACAATCAGAATAATGCCGAGCAACAGAAGTGGACGGAATGGCTTGCGCTCGACCCGGTTGTAGCCGCGGGCCAGGTAGCGGTCGACCTTTGCCTGGTCTTCGTCGGAGAGTTTTTTCGGCGGAACCGAGAGGTCCGCATCCTGTTCTGGATTGGACTCAAATTTAGACATAAGCAACCCGGTATTTTTATTGTGATGCCCCGAGTGTAGGAGATTCGCCGCCATGAAAAAAGCCCCGCGAGTGCGGGGCTTTTTTTGAACCGGGGACGGAAGATCAGAACAACTCTTCTTCCAGGTCCATCAGGGTGCCGCTGCCGGCCACGACACTGGCGGCCAGGGCCTGAGACTTCGGCAGCAGACGCGCGAAGTAGAAGCGCGCGGTCTTGATCTGCGAACGGTAGAAGTCTTCGTCTTTGCCGTTGGCAACGCTGGCGACCTTGGCCCACATATAGGCGTAAGCCACGTAACCAAACAGATCCAGATAATCCACGGAGGCTGCGCCCGGTGCATTCGGATCGGTTTTGGTGGCCTCGATGACCGCTGCGGTCGCGTCTTTCAAACGCTGCAATTCTACGGTCAGCGGCTGAATGAACTCGGCCAGGTCGGCGTTGCCGGCATTGGCATCGATAAACTGCTGCACGTCGGCGGCAAACAGCTCAAACAGCGCGCCACCGTTGGCAACGGTCTTGCGGCCGATGAGGTCGAGCGCCTGGATACCGTTGGTGCCTTCGTAGATCTGGGTAATGCGCACATCGCGCACCAGTTGCTCCTGACCCCACTCGCGGATATAGCCGTGACCACCAAATACCTGCTGGCCAATTACGGTGCAGTCGAGACCGCGGTCGGTAAAGAAGGCTTTGGCTACCGGGGTGAGCAGCGCAACCATAGCTTCCGCCTGCTGCTTTTCCTCACCCTCGCTGTACTTGGCCAGGTCCAGCCATTTGGCGACATAGGTAGACAGCGCGCGCGCGCCACCGATGTAGGCTTTCTGCGTAAGCAGCATGCGGCGCACGTCCGGGTGCACGATGATCGGGTCAGCAGCCTTTTCTGGCTGCTTGGCGCCGGACGGGGAACGGCTCTGCACGCGGTCACGGGCGTATTCAATCGCATTTTGGTAGGAGCGCTCGGAAGCACCTAACCCCTGGATACCTACACCCAGGCGCTCGTAGTTCATCATAGTGAACATAGCCGCGAGGCCCTTGTTCAGCTCACCAACCAGCCAGCCCTTGGCACCGTCAAAGTTCATCGCACAGGTGGAGGAGGCCTTGATGCCCATCTTGTGTTCGATGGAGCCACAATTGACCGCGTTGCGCTCGCCCAGGCTGCCGTCTTCGTTCACCAGAATTTTTGGCACCAGGAACAGGGAGATGCCCTTGGGCCCTTTCGGCGCGTCCGGCAGCTTGGCCAGAACCAGGTGAATTACGTTTTCGGACAGGTCCTGGTCGCCGCCGGTAATAAAGATCTTGCTACCGGTAATGGAGTAGCTGCCGTCTTCCTGCGGTTCCGCCTTGGTGCGGATAATCCCGAGGTCGGTACCTGCGTGTGGCTCGGTGAGGTCCATGGCACCGGACCAGGTGCCGGCGTACATGTTGGGCAGGTATTTTTCTTTCAGCTCCTGGCTGCCGTGGGCATCGATCGCCAGGCAGGCACCGTTGGTCAGTACCGGGTACAGGGCGAAGGAGATATTCGACGCGTTCAGCATTTCTTCGACCTGGGCACCCAACATCTTGGGCATACCCATGCCGCCAAATTCCGGGTTACCCACCAGCGCGCCCCAGCCGCCCTCACAGAAGGTGGCGTAGGCTTCGGGGAAACCTTTTGGCGTGGTCACCACACCGTCATTCCAGGAGCAGCCCTCTTCGTCGCCGCTGCGGTTAATCGGGTCGAGGGTGTTTGCGGCCAGCTTGCCCATCTCTTCCAGAATGGCGTCGGCGGTCTCGCGGTCCGCGGTTTCCGCCAGCGCGGGCAGGCGCGCCCACAGTTTGTCTGCCTCGAATACTTCGTGCAGCAGGAAGTTCATCTCGCGCAGTGGCGCCTTGTAATCGGCCATGGTGTCGCCTCTTAGAATCGATTTTTTGGTGTGTCTGGAGGTGGCTCTGCGATGTGCAAGCCGGAGTCACTCAATCGTTTGTTTCAAACGCATGTTTGAAATCTAGGCCGAAGGGCCTCCCAAGTCAAGCCGGACCCACGGTCCGGCTTGGAGAATCAAACAAATTTGGTCAGTTGGAAGAAGATAGCAGCGGGGAGAGGTCGAGGTGGGCGGCGCCATTGCGGTAGTCGCCAGATTCGTCGTGCGGCAGGGTACCGAGACATGGCGCGGGCAGAATTGCCCGCAGGGTCATCAGGTTTTCCTCGGCGCGGGCCATATCTTCCTGTGGGCCGCGCACAAAGTTTGCCACCCAGCCCGCCAGCGGCAGGCCGTCGCGGCGAATGGCCTCAGCGGTCAGCAATGCGTGATTAATGCAGCCCAATTCGATACTCACCACCAGAATGACCGGCAATTCCAGCGCGCGCGGCAGATCCGACAGGAACTGACGAGGGGCCAGGGGCACCCGCCAGCCACCGGCGCCCTCGATCAGTACCAGATCCGCGCCACTACTCATGACGCCGCGGCAGATGCCCTCAAGACGGGAAACGTCGAGTCTACGCCCTGCCTCCATCGCCGCGATATGCGGGGCGATGGCGGGCTCCAGCGCCACCGGGTTGACCTGCTCGTAGGGCATGTCCTGGTTCATCGCCTCAATCAGGGTCAGCGCATCGCTGTTACGCAGGCCTTCGGCGGTCTGCTCACAGCCAGACGCTATCGGTTTTACCGCCGCGGTTTTCAGGCCCTGCTCGCCTGCCGCGTGCAATAACGCCGCAGTGGCATAGGTTTTACCGACCTCTGTATTCGTTCCGGTCACAAACAAAGTTTCGGTCACAAATTCTTCCTCATTCTTTGGTTTTTTTGTTTGACGGCTCTTTAAACGTGATCTACTTGCTGATAAATTAATCACTTAGAGCGGTATTCATACAACCCATTTCGCCAATCGAGGCCCGGGTTAGGATAATTGCCTAAAAAAGTTCCCGGACCTGGTCTGGGGTGACAGTCAGGGACAGCGCTGTCATAACGCTATTGCGTCACTAAGTCGCACCGCGCAACCACATTTCTCCGCCTGGCAGCCCGATTCTGCCAACCCGCAGAGACTCCCCGCATAAGTCAGGGACGTGGAAGTGCGAGAGCACGGAAGCTGATTGTTCAGCCCCGGAATGACACCGACAATGCCATTACTACCGACGAGAGCCATGCGATACCTGAAACTGAGTCTGATTGCCCTGTTAATAATCCCCACCCTGGCTATGGCCAAGATCAAAACCGTAGATGAGGTGGTCGTATACAAATCCAAGCACCTGATGCAGCTGAAACGCAACGGTAGGGTTGTTAAAAGCTACAAGGTGGTATTTGGTAAAAACCCAATTGGGCACAAGCAGTACGAGGGCGACTCCCGTACGCCGGAAGGCCGCTATACCCTGAACTGGAAAAAGAAAAACAGCACCTACTATCGCGCTATCCAGGTTTCCTACCCCAATTCGGCGGACCGCGCACGGGCGAAAAAAATGGGCCGCAGCCCAGGTGGCGCCATCATGATCCACGGCCAGAAACCGCACTGGAAAGGTATTGAACAGTACCTGACCCGCATGAACTGGACCGACGGCTGTATCGCGGTAACCAACCCGGAGATGGACGAGATCTGGGCGATGGTGGATACCGGTACGCCGATTGAGATTTTCCCCTGATCGCGAATAGATAGCAGCGCTCAAAGCTCGAATCGAAGGACAAGTGCCGGCTGCGGGTTTTCAGGAGCGTCGGCGACATGGACGTCGCCGCCGCAGCGCCCAGGGATGGGTTAACAGCGGTCCTGAAAACCCGCAGCCGGCGCTTGGCCACCACCAAGCTATAACAAAGCTCCAAACCCAGAGCCGTGGCGGTGACGCCACCAGGTAAAGGTTTGTGAGACACGCCGTGAACCCATCCCTGGGGGCTCTTCTAAAACATCCCTGTTTTAGAAGGTCTCACAAACCTTTACCTGGCATCGTCACCTTATCTCTAAGCTTCTCAACCCGATTCAACATCCGGGGGCTAGTGCTCTTCCTGATAGTACTCAGGCGCCAGATCATCAAAGCGGGTGAATTTACCCACAAACGCCGCGCGGCAGGTACCGATCTCACCGTTACGCTGCTTACCGATAATCAACTCCGCCAGGCCCTTATCCGGGCTGTCTTCGTTGTAATACTCATCGCGGTAAATAAACAGGATTACGTCAGCATCCTGCTCGATCGCACCGGATTCCCGCAGGTCCGAGTTCATCGGGCGCTTGTTCGGACGCTGTTCCACCCCCCGGTTCAACTGCGACAGGGCAATCACCGGGCATTCGTATTCTTTGGCCAGCGCCTTCAAGGAGCGGGAAATTTCCGAGATCTCCTGAGTACGCCCTTCGGTGCTGCCCTTCACCTGCATCAGCTGCAGGTAATCCACCATCACCATCGCCGGCAGCGCGCGCTGTTCCGCGTCTTCGCGGCTCAGTTTGGGGTCCGCCTGCATCAGCTTGTTGGTGTGGTCGCGCACCGTGCGCTTCACGCGCGCCCGCACCTCAGACGGCGACAGGCCCGGGGTATCGTCGATATAGAGCCCCTTGCCCTTCATCTTCTGCACGGCACTGGAGAGCTTGGGCCAATCCTCTTCCTGCAGCTTGCCGTTCCGGATACGCCCCTGGTCGATCTTGCCGATGGAAGACAACATACGCATGACCAGGCTGTCCGACGGCATCTCCATACTGAACACCAGGGTCGGTTTTTCCTGGCTGAGCATGGCGGCTTCAACGAAGTTCAGTGCCAGTGCAGTCTTACCCATGGAAGGACGGGCGGCGAGGATAATGAGTTCACCGGGCTGCCAGCCAGAGGTGCGCTCGTCGAGTTCGGTGAGACCAGAACTGAGACCAGTGAGGTCACCCTCGGATTTGAACAGTTCGTCGATACGCTCGACGGTTTTCTTCAGCAGCGAGTCGACACCGACAAAGCCGCCCTCTTTGGCGCGACCTTCGGCAATCTCTGCCACGCGGCGCTCGGCCATCTGCAGCAGGTCGACGGAGCCAAGACCGCCAGGGTTGAAACTGGTACGGCTGATTTCACCGGCGGCGGCAATCAGCTGACGCAACATAGAGCGCTCGCGCACGATTTTCGCGTAGGCGACGATGTTGGCGGCAGAAGGGGTGTTTTCTGCAAGTTCGGCCAGGTATGCCGGGCCGCCAATGTCGGCCAGCAGGTCGCGATTGGCGAGTCCTTCCGCGAGGGTAACGATATCCAGCGGCTGCTCGCCACCGGACAACTCGAGCATGACACCGAAAATAATCCGGTGGCTGGCGACGAAGAAATCTTCCGCACTCAGCTGCTCGGCAACCGCATCGAGGCGGCTGGCGTCGAGCATCAGTCCACCCAACACCGACTGCTCGGCCTCGACCGAGTGTGGCAGCGGGGAGCTGGCGGTGGCTTGCTGAGCCTCTTCTTCTTGCGGAGCGTATTCGTTCATGTTCGCTGCTGTTCGCTGCTCTGTGTTACTACCGGTCGTTGCGGTCATTGGTTTCAGGCCTGCCCCACCACGGGCTCACAGGCCAAGTGCGCCGGGGGCTGAAACCATTTGCCGGACTCACAAACAAGTCAGGCGCTGTACCCTCCATCACCGGCAAAAAACCGGCTGGGAGAATCCAGCGCCTGATTGTAGCGCGGCTAGACGGAGAACGGGCAATTCCGTTCCCCGCAGGCCTCGCTATGGCGATTCGGTAACTGCAGAGCCTTATTCGGCTTCTACAACAACCTTCACGCTGCTGATTACGTCGGCGTGCAGCTGTACGTCTACGTCGTACTCGCCCAGTTCACGCAGAGCGCCTTCCGGCAGCTTCACTTCAGCCTTGCTTACTGCAACACCGGCAGCGGTGATCGCTTCCGCGATATCGCGAGTGCCGATGGAGCCGAACAGCTTGCCTTCGTCGCCAGCGTTAGCGGCGATGGTCACAGCCAGTTCAACCAGCTGGGCAGCGCGGCCTTCAGCTTCGCTTACTTTTGCAGCAGCAGCTGCTTCCAGTTCAGCGCGCTTGGCTTCGAACTCAGCAACGTTTGCTGCGTTGGCCAGTACGGCTTTACCGGTAGGCAGCAGGAAGTTGCGGCCGTAACCGGCTTTTACTTCAACGCGGTCGCCCACGTTGCCCAGTTTGCCTACTTTGTCGAGCAGAATAACTTCCATCTCGGAACCCTCAGTTTCAGTTCTTGTGCGCCGCTCAGCGTTTGTCGCTTGCGCGTGCGCGAATATCAATCCAGCTATCGATCAGTGCCAGTCCGCACAGGAAACCTGCCAGCGGCAGTGCCGCAATTACCAGCATCACATACAGGGCAATCAGCGGACCGCGTCCCCAGCCCCTCTGGGCTACCAGCCAGTGAATCAGGCAAATGCCTGCCACCATGATCGGGAAAGCGGCAACCGCGCCCCAGAACACAAAGTGTTCACTGACTAGGCAGTAAATCCACAACAGCATACCGGCAGCTGCGAGCGGCAACGGCATACGCAGGTTGTGCATTTCCTGCTGCAAACCACCGGGGTTGTACAACAGGGCCTGCCACCAGCGCCCCAATAACAGAGCCAACATGGCACTGATTACCGAGACCCAGGCCAGGTAACCGGTAGCCTGCGCTTCGCTGGTAAATGCTTTACCCAGCTGCTGCGCTTCCGGTGTGCTGGCGCCGCCCGCGGCCTCATTGACCGCCTCGAGCAGATTGCCCAGTACACCGCCAGTCACCTGTGAGGTCACCAGAATACCCGCGGCGGTCACCGTGGTCAGGGTCACCAGTGTCCAGCTCCAAGCGCTAGTTTCGCGCAGGACCAGAGCACTGACCAACACCGCCACAAAGTGCGTGATCGCCATACCAGCCATCAGCGGGGACATATAGCCCGCGCCGGCTGCGGCAACAATCGGCAGTAGACCCCAGACCAGTACAAACAGGCCGTCGCCACTGCCGCGGCGTAACCCCACCAGTGCAAGCACCGCGGGGCTGATCAGCGGGATTCCCACCATGGTGAGGATCACCGCGCGCACGCGCGATCGCATGGCAAATTCAGCGATAGCGCGCACTAGATAGCTTCTCTATAACAATCAATACGAAGCAAAGCGATGCTTAGGCTTCGTGGCTGTCCGTGTACGGCAGCAGCGCAATGTAACGCGCGCGCTTGACCGCGGTGGCCAGCTGACGCTGATACTTGGCTTTGGTGCCAGTGATACGGCTCGGTACGATTTTGCCAGTTTCAGAAACGTAGGCTTTCAGGGTATCGAGATCTTTGTAGTCGATACGCTTTACGCCTTCAGCGGTGAAACGGCAGAACTTACGACGACGGAAAAAACGTGCCATCTGACTATCCCCTTACTCTTCGTCTTCAGTGGTGTCGGAAGACTTAGCTTCCTGGGCGCCTTCGGAAGAAGATTCTTCACGTTCGGCGCGCTCGCGACGCTCAGAGCGTTCTGCGCGCGCAGCTTTGCGCTCGCGGGACTCTTTTTCAGCCTTCATGATCGGGCTTTCTTCGGTAACCGCTTCATCTTCGCGGATCACCAGGTTGCGCAGCACGGCGTCGTTGTACTTGAAGTTGGTGGTCAGTTCGCCCAGCGCTTCTTCAGTACACTCAACATTCATCAGAATGTAGTGAGCCTTGTGGATCTTGTTGATCGGGTAAGCCAGACGACGGCGGCCCCAGTCTTCCAGACGGTGAACGCTGCCACCGCTCTCTTTGATGGTCGCAGTGTAACGCTCGACCATGCCGGGTACCTGCTCGCTCTGGTCCGGGTGAACCAGGAATACAATTTCGTAATGACGCATTTTCGCTCCTTACGGGTTAACACAGCCTCCCGGCTTGCCGCCGCCCTGTCTAATAAGTAGAAAAGTGCAGCAACCGCCCAGTGAGGCAAGGAGTACGCAACAACACCCGGGATGGCGCTATTGCGGGCGGCGTATTCTATGCCTCTACCGGAGTGGTTGCAAGTTGAACAATGCGGCGGCCGCCGCAAATCGGGACACATACATTTGCGAGTACTCACTTACTACGTGGCGACCACCCTGCAGGCGCCACTGGCGACAGAAAAATAGCCCAGCAAGTGGGGTGGTTCGGTCAAGGGGAGCAGGAGAAAACGTGACTATAGTTTGACTCTTGGTTCCAGCTTTCCATGTATATACCGGAGGTATCTTTGTCGGTGCAGCCCCATACCATCAACCTGCCCTTTCACGGGTTCAATGTGCCGCTGACACTATGTAGTCCGCCCAATCAGTCACACGCCCGACCTCTGGTACTGGTGGCGCCGGCACTCGGCGTGCCGGCGATCAAGTACCAGCAACTGCTCACCACACTGGGTGAGCGCGGGTACCAGACCGCGATCTACGAGATGCCGGGCACCGGCAAAAGTACACCGCACCCCAGACGGGGCAACGACTACGGCTACAGCGATCTGGTTTTCGAGCTGATCCCCGAGGTTTTGCAGGCACTGAAAAGCACTCTCGGCCACGGCCCAGCACTAATGCTGGGCCACAGCATCGGCGGGCAGACCATGACCTTGGCCGCCCGGGCCGGGTTAACCGGGGATGCGCGGGTGGTGAGCGTGGCGGCGGGCCACCTGGATTGCCGCAGTTGGCGCGGACCTACCCGTCTGGCGATTATGGGCGCGGCACTGGCTGCGCACACCAGTACCCGCCTGCTCGGCTATTTCCCCGGACGGCAGATGCGCTTTGGTGGCCGCGAAGCGGCGACACTGATGCGCGACTGGGGCAACGGCATACTGCGCGGCCGCTTTGCCCCAGAGGCACGCATCCCCAAGCAGGCTACGCTAGCCCACCGGCCCCTGCACCTGTGCATAAAAGGCGACCCCTTCGCCCCGGTTGGCGCCACGCGCCGGCTAGCGGCCCTGGTTCAAGGGGAAGTCCGCGAAGTCGCCCCCACCTTCCCGCATGGCAACCCACACCTGAGCTGGATCAAGAACCCGGAACCGGTAGTAGAAATAATTGAACAATGGATTGAGGGGGATAGCGCGCCAGACGTCATACAGGCATAGGTCGCGAAAATAATTCTAAACAATAACAATAACGAGCAAGGACCGAAGAATAACAAGCGGGACAACACCGTAGGGGGGCACTTGTGCCCCTTCATTTTTTACCCCTTTCTGCCCCCTCAGAACACGTAACTGACACCAAGGCTCAGCTCCGTCTTGTCGTAGTCGTAAATCTCACGATTCTCCCGATTGTCGATGCGCAGTAGCTTGCCATCGAGGCTCAACCGCGGTGTCAGCCGATAGCGGGTCGACACCCAGGATTTCACTCTATCCGACTCGCGTTCGTATTCGAGCAACTCGCCGCTGCTGTCACTGACCCGATTGGTTCCGTCATACACGCTATAGCGATACTCCAGGCCAGCGCGCAACTCCCAGCGGCTGAGAAAGCGCCAGCGCACATCGCTGCCGAAAGCGTGGCGCGCGGGTGAGTAACTGTAATAGTCCCCCGCCGCCTGCTGTAAATCCTCGCGATCATTGCTGTCATACAGGTAATAGATACCGAGGTCCGCGCCGAGCGTATTGCGGCGCGCGCGCGCCGAGAAGCGCTGCCGCCAGCCATCGAGATAGCCGTAACGCTCACCACCGGAGTAGTAGGCGGGGATATAAGACAGCTGTACCCGCACTGCGCCGAACGCCCGCGCGGCCCGCGCGGTCAGCTGCAACTGCCGGCTCACCTGCTCACCGCCGAGGGAAACCTGCTCGCCGCCACCGCCGGTCTCCAGCTGCCATCCTCGCCAGCGGCTATCGCGAATTAGCGAAGCACTGAGGCTTCCCAGATTCAGGCTGTCCAGCTCACTGTAGCGCCGGGTAAAACCGTAGCCCTGCAATCGCCAGCCATCGATGTCGCTACCGGCAAGGCGGTACTGCCCCCAGGCAAATAGCTCGAGGAAGTTGTCATCGCCGACCGCATCTTCGCCCAGTAACTCGGTCTTCACCGCGTAAGGGTTGTTGTCGAAGCCGCCGTTGACACTGGCCATGGCAAGCCAGGGACGCGGCGCTGATGCACGCTCCGTACTGGCTCCCAGCTGGAGCGCCGCAAGGCGTTGCAGCTTGGGCGAATCTGCGTGCTCACTCACCCGGCGAAAGTAGCGCGCAGCAAGCGCTGGATCGCCCTGCCTGCTCGCCATCAGCCCAAGGTTATATTCTGCCAAATCACGCCACTTGGGCTCTGGCACCAATAACCAAAAATATTCGGACGCCTCGGCGTAGCGGCCCAATTTGTAGAGAGTGACCCCGAGATTGAACTTCAGCCGCGCAGTTTGATCGCCGGCCTGCTCCATTTGCTGGAACAGGGCCAGCGCACGAGGATAATCACCACTCTTAAACGCGCCTGCGGCGCTGGACAACTCCGCCGCAGCCAGCCGCGCGGGACCAAACACCGACACCAGCACCAACATGGTGATCAGCACAAACAACTTGATAAACTCGCGCATTCCTTGCCTCGTGACACTGCGGGTTTCGCTCGAAGGAACTGTGGACTCAGCTACCGGTAGCGTCACTCACATCAACCGGCTCGGCCGCCACATCCCCACGCAAGGATTCGAGCAGAGTATCCACTTCACTCATATCTGCACCCGCATCGGCGGGCAGACTGCCAAGAATGTCCTGCACCATCTGCTCGATCATGCCCTGCATCTCGTCACTGGTGAGGCCATTTTTCAATGCCTCCTCGACCGCCTCACGGGCAGACTCCACCGCCTGCTGTGCCTGTTCATTTGCGGCGAGCGCGGCATTCTGCGCGTTTGCCATCATTTCACCGCGCCGTTCGGCCATCTCGGCCAGCATGGCTTCCCTACGCTCGGCAACCTCACTGGAGACCTCGCCAGAACTAGGGACCTCGTCCGCATTGGATGGAGACGCCTCGCGCGCAGCCTTAATCGCTGCAAGCGCCGCAGCGAGCCGCTGTTCCGCGAGCGCTCGCACCTCCTCTGGCAATTCAATGCTGTTGAGCAGGTCTTCGACGCTTTGCGCATCTTCAACCACTTGCAGGGTCACATCCGGGTCGACCACGTCAGCCTGCACATCAAGTGCCGGACCCTCATCAGGCAAGGCCACCTCTTGCTGTGCAACGGTAACGTTAGACAACGATAGTGCGCCTACAGCCAAGCCAACCAAGCCGGCAGAAACGACATGGCGTGTACATACAGAAGGGATGATTTGGAAAAAACGGTGTGCTTGTTTTGCTGACATAATCCTTTACCTCGCGTCATCAAAAGCAATCAATGGAGCGGAAAGACAAGGAAATTAAAGCAGGCTATTTGCGCAAGGAGCGGGAAAACTGCGCAAAGCAGGTCTCAAAACCTCAGGGCAATGCGCAGAACAGCGACAACGGGTGTTACCCCGCGCCGCGACCATCAGGAACCGAAGCTTGTATCTGCAAAGACTCGCCAAGGTAACTCAGCAACGGGTGGGCTACCGGTAGAAAAACGCGGGAATACACATCTTCCAAGTCGAGTGGATAAAACTGTTCGTGCACGAGGAAACGCGCATGACCACGCAAATAAAAAAGATGCAGCATTTTAAAATCCACGACCTCGGCAACACTACCCGCAGTAACCGGACAACCGAGCACACCCTCAGCTACCTTGCGACCGGCAAGAATAGCCGCCACTTCCGCATCCTCCCGCTTTAGATCATCGAGCACTTGCAGTGCGACGAGGTCGTACAAATCCCCGCGCCCCATACTCCAATGGGTTTGCGCGGGCTCCAAAAGATGCAGGGTCGCCACTGAGAACGCCTCAGAGGTATCCACCCCCAAATGCGCCAATAACTTATCCATCGCCTGCTCAGCACTGGTGTCTGGCGTTAACCCAAGTAAGCGTGCGTTCCCCTCTCCCCAGGGAAGGTGTCCCTTGCGGGCAAAGTAGCTGTACAACAATGCCATACGCTGCTGGCGAAAATGCTGGAGATTTTCACTACGTAGGCGCTGGAATACACCGCGCGCGGTCGCACTCCCCATGGCGATATTGGAAAGAATCAATTCGGCACCGAACGCATGCCGGGCTATTCGTCGCTTGCCACCGCGACGCAGCGGCTCGTGGCGCCACTCGAGGAAATCAAAGCGCGAAGACTTGCCATCACCCGCCATGATTGCGTGTATCTGTTCAAGGTGCCGCGAATCCAGCGCCTCCCCCTGCGGGCCAGCGGCAATGTTGTCACCAAACACACCTGGCCAATCCAGGTTGGTACCCCACACCGGGCGACTGTTGTCGGCGCCGTGGCATTCAATACAGCTAGCGTCATTGCGCATTAAGCGGGGCCTCTCACTGGAAAAATCAAATACGGAAAACTCCCAGCGCCCACTGCCCTCATGTAATTGGGCAACGTCCAGCAGGTTATATTTCGGATCATCCGGCTTGGTGCCGATGTTCAACAACAAGTGTCCATCGGATCCAAACAGCACAACACGCGGAAACTCCAGGTTGGATTGCCCGGTCGCACGCGTGTGCTCCACAAGAGAGAAGTTCGTACGAAAGTGATCGGGCAGGTAAGGTAACAGCTGATCAATTGATGTAAGGCCCTGCTGCTGAATCAAGCCCCACAATCCTGCAATAGTCATCTCTGGCGCGGACGCAGCATCATGTACATCGCTCGGGATAACTACCGGCACAATCGTGTCATGAGGCTCCGCGGGGCAGATAATACTCCCCACTTTTACCCCTCCGGATGCCGTGAGGGGCACAGTGTGCTCACTCGCCGGTACCGCGCTCGAAAAGCCCAGGGATACACACGCCACAATCAAAACGTGCCATCCGCGGACGACTGCCCTGAGCGCTGAAGAAATTGATATTGCTTGATTAGTCATTGTGATTTTTTTGCCGGCAGCGTTGCCGCTGCAGCTAATAGTTGATTCAGGCTACCGTCCAGTACTGGGTTATCGGCAAGCTTTTGCAGGTGAAATACGCTACGCGCGACATCAAATTGACAGCGATAATGAAATACGCGGAAGCCGCCTGCAGAAACTACTAGCAGACTGCCGTGCGAACCGCCCTCAATGTAATAACCGACCAGTGGACACCCCTGAATTTGTGCCGGACTATCCAACATAACTTCCTGCGGGTAATAAATCGGGCGCGCTGACACCAGATACTCTCGCGAGGCAAATCCTCGAGTAGAAAGATCCACGCGAAAATTTCCAAAGTCGTCCTGAATAACTGCGCCGTGTTTGCGACCAATAAACTCGCCCGCGCTGATTGCCGGGACTGCCGGGTGCACCGAAGGCGCACTTGGTGAAGAGTTTGATAGGGAGCTGACAGAGATAACCTGCTGAAGATCAGCCGAGCGGGGCGATGCCGCCACCGCACTTCGCTCACCCTGCGCGGAGCCCGCGCGAGGCAATAACACCAGTGATGATGGCATTAGCCAATGGGCGATCACCCCCGCACCGGAAAGTGCGATGGTGATCGCCAGCAATGGCAGTCTTAGATTACGCACTGCGCCGAGGCGGCCTGGGCTTCGTCGGTAAAGCACTGGTTACAGGCAGCAGAAAACAAAGGATGTGAAGCCGGGCAACTGTTCGCGGGTTGCGGTTCAGGTTCTGGCTCCGGTTGAGGCTGAGGCTCTGGTTCCGGCTGAGGCTCTGGTTCCGGCTGGGGCTCAGGCTGAGGTTCGGGCTGCGCACTGCCGTCACAACCACCGCGATACTCACAATCCTGTGCAGAAACACCGGGCTGCCAGCTGCGGGTGAACTCCAGCATCGCCGCCTTCACGGATTCATCCAGGTCGCCGGCATATTTATCGATGGCACCGTCACCCATATACAGGCCGACATAAGCCATGATGTCATCGGTAGACAAACCACAACCAAAATCGGTATTCAGCAATTGCAGCGGGTCGGAGCCTTTGGCCTGACTCGCTTCGTTGCGGGTCACAATGCTATCGCCATTGGTGTTTAACAGGCGCACCAATTCGACACCCCGCTCCACTCCGATCAAAGCGCTGAAATAGGTCTCCGCATCGGCCACGGAAATTGTCGGGTTGATCGATGGAACCGGCCCCTGATACCCCGCCAGCGCCTGGAATTCGTCATCGACTTCGATGCCCAGGTTGTATTCGATATCAATAATCGCTTCGCGTGCGTTGGCCGGATCACTACAAATACTGGCATTGCTCACAAAGGTACCAGCAGCATTCAAACAGCCGGTGCCGTTACCCACGTAGGTTACACATATGGTGTCACACCACTCCTGAGTGAACTCGGTGCGGCGACCGGATTCGACGTGGGACGGGTTTTCATCGCTGTGGCAGCTCAGCGCATTGCCGCCGCTGCTGGAGCTACTGCTTGAACTGCTCCCGCCAGAACTCCCGCCACTAGAGCTGCCACCGCCACTGGAACTGCTACTGGAACTACTTGAGCTGCTGGAACTGCTACCGGAACCGCCGCCGTCGACGGTACAACCACCAGATGCCGCTTGCGCCGCATCCACATAGCAGGCGCCGCCACAAGCGAGCGGGTGACTAGCTGGGCAAGACTGAGCCTGCGCTTTCAGGCCGACCAGTAAAAAGGTTGCCGCCACCAGGGCGAGACAACCGCGTAACTTCCTTTTGTTCATCGCGTCTTCCTCACATCGTTTTTATCGTTTTGAGTATTTTTATTGCCGCATTCAGGCGAGCACCACTTGTGCAGCGCAGCAGTGAACCTGCGGCCATACGCAAGCTACGGAAGTGAGGAGGGATTTGATAGAAAGGCGTTGTGGGGGAATATTAAGAAGATGGCATCAACGGCGCTTTGCGTGATATATCACGAAAGAGGCGCCGTTTTCGGCAGATTAACCGTTCCGACGCTGTCGCACAGCCTCAAACAGGCAAACACCTGTGGCAACAGAAACGTTCAGGCTGCTAACCTCACCCGCCATGGGGATTTTGATCAGGTGATCGCAGTTTTCCCGCGTCAGACGACGCAAGCCAGGACCTTCGGCACCCATCACCAGCGCTAGCGGCCCGGTCAGAGAAGACTGGTACACATCCTGTTCTGCCTCACCGGCAGCGCCGTATATCCACACACCGGCTTGCTGCAACATTTGCAGCGTACGCGCCAGATTGGTGACAGTAATAAACGGCAACACTTCGGCGGCCCCGCAGGCCACCTTGCGCGCCGTCGGCGTGAGACCCGCGGCTTTATCCTTGGGCGCAATGACTGCATGCACGCCGGCCGCATCCGCGGAGCGCAGACAGGCGCCCAGGTTGTGCGGGTCGGTAACCCCATCGAGGATCAACAGGAAAGGCGCTTCGCCATTAGTATCCAGGTCTTTCAGCAAGGACTTCAGGAACTGCTCATCATAAATCTTGGTATCACCCACACAGATGGCCACCGCGCCCTGGTGGTTACCCTCATCGGCAACTTTTTCATCCAGCGCACGGCGATCCACGAAGCGAATCACGATTTCGTTCTGTTCCGCCTGACGAATAATTTTCTGCAGTTTTTGATCGCGGCGGCCGCGCAACAGCAGTAGCTCCTGCACCTGTTGGGGCGAACTTTTTAACAGGGCCTGCACCGCGTGCAAGCCATAAACCAATTGCTGAGCCACGATTTATTTCTTCCCACCTGATTTCTTCGCCAGTTTTTTCTTCAGCTTTTTCTTCGCTGCTTTCTTGGCTGCACGCTGCTCTGCTTCGGCCTTTTCTGCTTTCTGCGCAGCTTTGCGCGCGGCTACTGCCGGACGCTTGCCACCTTTGCGCGGTGGTGTTTTCTTCGGGCGACGCTTTTTCGGTGGAGACTCTTCGCCGGCTTCCGTTTCGGAAACGATCTCTTCTGATGGCGGCACTACCTCAGCGTCATCGCTGCCCACCTTGCGCTTACGAATCGGACGCGGCTCATCTTCAACCTTGTCGGTGCGCTTGGTTTTCAGTCCACCACCCCAGGGGCTGGCCTTTTCCGCCTCTTTGCTAAAGTCGTGCTTGCCACGACGTTGGCGCTCGGCCTGAAACTCCACTGCCATTTCCATCGCGCGGCCACTGACCTGAGTTGATTCCTCTCCGGAACGGGATTTTTTCGCCGCTTTCTTCGCCTTGTTTTCCACATCTGGCGCCGATGTCGGCTCACCGGTAACACTGTTCTTCACGGCTTGTTTACTAACCTTGCTGTCATCTTGCTTACGGGATTCTTTGTCTGACTTTTTATCAGCCTTTTTATCGGCTTTAGGCTTGCGATACTTGGGTGTCTGGTAGCTGGGGCGCGGATGCAATTCGACAAATGTGAAATCGACTTTACGCTCCTCAAGATCCACACGTGCCACCTGCACGGTCACTCCATCACCTAGATGAAAACGCGTACCGCTGCGCTCTCCGACAAGGCGCTGTTGCGCCTGTTCGAAGTGGTAGTAGTCCTTTGGCAAGGCAGTGACATGGATCAGACCCTCCACATAGAGATCTTCCAGTTCCACAAACAAGCCAAAGCCGGTTACCGCGCTGATAACACCGCGGTACACCTCACCCACATGGTCCTGCAAGTATTCACACTTGAGCCAGCTGACCACGTCGCGGGTTGCGTCGTCGGCACGGCGCTCGGTCATCGAGCAGTGCTCTCCCAACTCCACCATGGCAACGGCGGTGTACGGCAAAATCTGCTCGCGCTCCATTACCTGGGCACCGGGTGCCTGGCGCACTTTCTTTGCCACCGCTGCCGGATTGGCGCTGCCATTGCGCACCAGCCAGCGCAGCCCGCGGTGCAGCAGCAGATCCGGGTAACGACGAATCGGCGAGGTGAAGTGTGCATAAGCGCGATAATCGAGCCCGAAATGACCGCGATTCTCCGGCTGATACACCGCTTGGTTCATCGAGCGCAGCAACATAGTCTGGATAATATGGAAATCCGGGCGACCGTCTGCTTGCGAAAGCAATTCCTGGTAGTGGCTGGGCTGGGGCTCACTACCCCCTTCCAGACGCAAGCCCAGCTCGCCAAGGTATTCGCGCAGGTTTTCCAGCCGCTCCTGCTTGGGAATGTCGTGCACGCGGTACAGCGCTGGCAACTCCGCCAGCTCCATCAGCTCAGCCGCACACACATTGGCGGCAAGCATGCACTCTTCGATCATCTTGTGCGCGTCGTTGCGCTGCACCGGCACGATGCGCTCGATCTTCCGCGCAGCGTCGAACATGATCCGCGTTTCTGTGGTTTCGAAATCGATGGCACCGCGGCGATCGCGCGCACCGCGCAGCGCACCGTAAAGGTCGTGCAGGTTGTCGATGTGTGGCGCAAGTGCGGCAAACTGCTTGCGAACACCACTATCGCGGTTATCCCGCTCCTCAACCATTTCCCCAACCTGGGTATAGGTAAAGCGCGCGTGGCTGCGCATCAGGCCTTCAAAGAACTGGAAGTTGAGGATATTGCCGGACGGATCGATGTGCATTTCACACACCATACACAGGCGATCCACATGCGGATTCAGTGAGCACAAACCGTTGGAGAGTTTCTCCGGCAGCATCGGCACAACAAAGTCAGGGAAATACACCGAGTTGCCACGCTGGTGGGCTTCCTGGTCCAGCGCAGTATTGATCTGCACGTAATGAGATACATCGGCAATGGCGACCAGCAGTTTCCAATTGCCATCCGGCAGCACTTCACAGTAGACGGCATCGTCAAAATCCCGCGCATCTTCACCGTCGATGGTGACCAGCGGCAGCTGGCGCAGATCAATGCGCGCCGCCTTGTCTTCTTCCAGCACCTCATCGGCGATTGTGTCGGTTTGCGTCTGTACCGCGGCGGGCCAGCTATGGGGAATACCGTAGTTGCGAATGGCAACGTCGATTTCCATCCCCGGGGCAAGGTGGTCGCCGAGAATTTCCGCAACCTCACCCTGCGGCAAATTATTGCGGCCCGGCTGGGTGGTGATATTCACCACCACATACTGGCCACTTTGTGCATCGGCACACTTGCCTTCCGCGACCAATACGTCGAGGGTCATACGCGGGTTATCCGGGCGCACAAAGCAAACGCCGTCTTCGCGATACAGGCGTCCGGCCAGCTGCTGGGTGTTGTGCTTGATTACCCGCACCACCGCGCCCTCGCGCTTGCCGCGGAAGCCGCCGGGAGTTTCCCGAGCCAGCACTTCGTCGCCATCAAATACTTTGCGCATCTGGCGGTGAGACAGGAACAGGTCGTCGCCGCCGTCGCCCGCGGACACAAAGCCGAAGCCGTCGCGGTGACCGATTACGCGACCGCGTACCAGGCTCATTTTATCGAGCACACCGAAATCCCCAGCGCGGTTGCTGGCGATCTGTCCGTCTCGGCTCATGGCAATCAAGCGACGGCGCACACCCTCGCGGCGATCTTCATCGTCAATCGAGAGCAGGTCCGCTACCGCTTCCCAGGCTACGGGGCCTGGCTGCTGCTCCAGCACATCGAGAAGAAACTCGCGGCTGGGAACGGGTTTTTCGTATTTCTCCGCCTCGCGCTCGGCATGAGGATCATCCGAGATCGCAGAGGGGTTGGTTTTATCTTGATTCAAATTTGCTTCCAATGTTCTGCATTTAAGCACGCGCTCTGCGCGGCCCCGGAATCATCCGGCGCAGGAAGGTGAGTGGGTGCAACTGCCAGGTCTCGGTGGAGGCCTGCCGGGGATTTACTCCCAGGCATGAGGTTCACGGGCAAGAATCCAAGGTGAGCATTTGGAGTGGCGAATGCCGGAAGCGGCACAGGGCCACTGAAATCGTTGCACATTGCCGCGATTATAAGCGATTTGCGGACCAATTCCCCCGTTGATTTGGAATATCGGTGCGGATACGACAAGCGATAGGGTCTGAGTGGACAAAAAAGGGCACAAACCGCGCCGCAAAAAGCGTTGACACCCCTTAGGCAAATCACTATAGTGCGCGTCCTCAACGGAGCACACCGTTGAATTGCCCAGGTGGCGGAATTGGTAGACGCGCTAGCTTCAGGTGCTAGTGACCGCAAGGTCGTGGAAGTTCAAGTCTTCTCCTGGGCACCATCTTTAAAAAAGGGGCCAACTCGCAAGAGTTGGTCCCTTTTTGTTTTGCACTTGCCGAAGACTGTGGCGGCATTGCCACCGGGCACAGCTTGGCAAGACACGCCGTATTCCCACTCCTGAGGGCTCTTCTAAAACATCCATGTTTTAGAAGGTCTCGCCAAGCTGTAGCCGGCGCCAATTCCCTAGCATTTAACTTCAAACAATTACTAACAAGCTCTTAACCCGTATTACGCATACCTGCCGCAATTCCCGCAATCGTCACCATCAGCGCACTTTCCAGCACCGGGTCTTCCTCACGGGTACGCAGACGCGCCATCAATTCCGCCTGCAACAAGTGCAGCGGGTCGGTATAAGGGTCGCGCACGCGGATGGACCAGCGCATCACCGGGTTGTTATCCAGCAAACTTTCGCGACCAGTTAATTCGCTCAGGGCCGCGACGGTGCGGTCCAGGCGGCTGCGCAGCTCGACGCCGAGGCGCTGTAGCTCTGGGTCGTCGGTAAGGCGCTCTTCGTACCACAGGGCCACGCGGGTGTCGGACTTGGCCAGTACCATTTCCAGCATATCCACCACGGTCTGAAAGAAGGGCCACTGCTCGCTCATGGTACGCAGCGTATCCGGCGCATTTTCCAGGCCGGTTTCCAGTGCCGCGCCAGTACCCAGCCAGGCCGGCAGCATCAGGCGCATCTGGGTCCAGGCAAATACCCAGGGAATTGCACGCAGGGTTTCCACACCACCCCCGGGCTTGCGGCGCGCCGGGCGACTGCCCAACGCCAGGCGGCTGAGCTCGGTTTCCGGAGTAACGGTACGCAGATAGGACACCAGTGCCGGGTCATCTCGCACCACTTCGCGATACGCCCCCACCGAGGCCTGAGTCAATCGATCCATCTCCGCGCGCCATTCCGGGCGCGGCTCTGCCGGCGGCAGCAGCGTCGCTTCCAGAGTTGCAGCGATATATTGCTCCAGGTTGTAGGCGGCAACCGATGGGCGCCCGTATTTGAAGCGAATCATTTCTCCCTGCTCGGTAACGCGAATGCGCCCGGCTACAGAGCCCGGCGGCTGCGACATCAGTGCCATGCGGGTGGGAGAGCCACCGCGGGAGATGGAACCGCCGCGACCGTGGAACAGGGTCAACGGAATCCCGTGCTCCTTGAATATACGAGTGAGCGCTTCCTGCGCGCGGAACTGCGCCCAAGCGGCACCAAGGAAGCCGGCATCCTTGGCGGAATCGGAATAGCCGATCATCACTTCCTGGCCCGCCTTAACCCGCTCGCGGTAGAAAGGGATTTCCAACAGCGCATGCATGGTGTCGAACGCATTGTTCAAGTCGTCCAGCGTCTCGAACAGCGGCACCACGCGCATGGGCTCACGCACGCCAGCAATCTTTTGCAGCAGCATGACTGCGAGCACATCGGAGGAAGTGCGAGCCATGGAAATGACGTAGGCACCGAGACCCTCTGAACCCTGCTCCGCAATTACCTTGCAGGTATCGAGCACCTCGCGCACTTCGTCAGTACAGAACTCACTCTGGTAGAAGGCACCGTTGATCAGCGGGCGGCGACTTTCCAATTCTTCCAGCAGAAACTTCTGCTTTACCTTCTCACCCCATTCGGCATAACTGCCGAGATCAAGGAAACGGGTGACGGCGTCGATCGCCGTGGCGTGACGGGTGGACTCCTGGCGAATATCCAGCTTCAACAGAGTGATGCCAAAACCATTGAGGCGACGCAGCGTATCTTTCAACTGCCCACCAGCGATGGCCGCCAGCCCCACTTCACGCAGCGAGCGATCAATCAGGCTTAAAGGCTCATACAACTCGTCACTTGAGGTATACACCTCCCCTTTAGGCTCCGCCGCACCGTTCACGCGCGCTTCCATCAATTCACGGGTATTGCGCAGGCGATCGCGCACCGCACGCAACAGCAACCGGTAGGGCTCGTGGCTGGGCCCGGTGTGCGCCAGCAACTCTTCACTGGCGCGGTGCATGGAGAGGTCTGCGAGGAGGTTTTCCACATCGCGCAGATATAGATCGGCCGCCATCCAGCGCGCCAGGTTCAGGACCCGACGGGTAACCTTGGCGGTGACATTGGGGTTACCGTCTCGGTCACCACCCATCCAGGATGCAAAGCGAATAGGAACCCAATCTGCGGGCAACGGCTCAATACCGGCGAGCGCCAGCTCGTCTTCAATTTCGCGCATCCCCTGGGGGATTGCCTGCCATAGAGACTGCTCGATGGTGGCGAAGCCCCACTTGGCCTCATCGACCGGCGTCGGGCGCTCGCGGCGGATTTCATCGGTGCACCAGGCCGACAACATCTGCTCGCGCAACAGACGGCGCAGGCGCTCGGCCTCTTCCGGTGTGCAATCCGGGCGATCGAGGCCGGTCAACAGATCCGCCATCTGGTCGTATTTGCGAATCAGGGTGCGGCGCGTCACCTCGGTCGGGTGTGCAGTCAGTACCAGCTCCACGGACAAATCGGCCAGCACCTGACGAACCTGCTCGGGGGCTACGTTGGACTTCTTCAGTTCTTCCAACACCTGACGCAGGCCACGGTCGGTATCCGGATCACCAGGGAAACGCTCGTGCTGGCGACGCAGGCGCTCGCGGTGGCGCAACTCGGCGATATTGGCGAGGTTCAGGAACTGGCTAAAGGCACGAGCCACTTCCAGCAGGGTCTCATCATCCAGAGGATCGAGCAGCTCTCGTAATTTACCTACAGGCATTTCACCCTGGCCGCGGCTCTCCACCGCGACCTGGCGAATGGTCTCCACGGTATCGAACAATGCTTCGCCAGCCTGGCCGCGCAATACGCTTCCCAGCTCTTCGCCGAGAAGGCGAACATCTTCCCGCAACGGTGCATTTTGATCTTGGTCCATGGAATATCTCCCCCTGACGAATTACTTTCTGGAATGTATTCTCACATATTTCCGCCCAGATTTTGATGCTGCAGGCAAAATTCTTGTAATTTAACTACAAGAAAATACAACAAACCCCGCCGTCAGGTAACTATCACGGGATTCACCGGTCACACCTGACAATTGACACCCTGCCAAAAACGGCTATAGTGCGCAGCCTCAACGGCGCATTGCGCTGTTTGCCCAGGTGGCGGAATTGGTAGACGCGCTAGCTTCAGGTGCTAGTGACCGCAAGGTCGTGGAAGTTCAAGTCTTCTCCTGGGCACCATCTTTAAAAAAGGGGCCGACTCGCAAGAGTCGGCCCCTTTTTGTTTTTCGCTCCTTGTTTTGCGCTTCGGGAAGCGGGTAACAACTAGCGGCCACCTACCACACTGGCGCTACCCGTAGCCATTGCACTCTCCAGCAACGGAGGTGGCAGCATGGCATTCTCCTGCTGCGCAGCTTTCGGAGCGCCAATTTCCCGATTTAACGCCGCGCCCCTCTCACGCTGTTCACGCTTCTCACGTTGCTCGTCATCCTCTTCAGCGTCACCCATTGGCAAAAGCTCACCGCCATGCAAGCGCACTTCCGGCAGGTTCAATGCATCGATACCAAGACTGTAGGGGGTTACCTCGCTGAAAATTCCCGGATCCAACTGAGCAATATCATCCACGGGGTTTTGAATAACCGATTTAAGCCCCTGGGCAGTCTGCGCACCAGCGACAGATTCCAACTGGTCCCCGGTGGCAGTGAACTCCGGCTGCCGCCCAACAAAGGCCGGCTCAAAATAACTCAGCGCAACAATATCTACCGACTGGCTGGCATCCATACGCAGAGGATTTATCTCGGTACCGATGCTGCCCCAGCGCTGCAGATCGCTACCCAGCTGAATGGTCGCAGCTGTAATATGTGTGTCGCCGAAGGTTTCCGCAGTCAGTGAGCCAAAGTTTGCACTGGTCAGCGAAACGCTGCCGCGGCCGACGTCAACCTGGTCGATCAACAGGTCTTCATTGGCGACGATAGACACATTGATATCGATGTCGCTAGAGCTCAGGTACAGTGACTGCACATCGGCCTCGATGTCCAGATCCCCCGCAAGGTTAAATTCGACATTCTCCGCCAGCAACGAACCGCCGATGGTTTCGCGACTTGCACTGGTCAGAGACAGGTCACCTACCGGGTCATACTCCAGCGTCATACCTGCGGCACTAAAGTTAATACCTGCCCCCGAATCAGCTACGGTGAAATCCAACTGCTGATTGGACACAAGGCTCAGGCCCCCGGTGGTATCTGCCAGCTGCTCAAAGCCGCTGAATGAGAAATTGCCAACGGCATTTTGCGCAGTGGATTCACCATTGATCTGCCAGCTTTGCTCGGTGAGATACACTTCCAAGCGGTCACTGCCAGCACCTGCGGACAACACGGTAGGTTCGCTGTCGCTGAGCAGCTGTACCAGATCATCGCCGGCGCCCAGTACCAAGCTATCCAGCAAAGTGCCGCTCATATAAACAACATCATTACCCGCGCCGGTACTTACCGAGGTAAAGGCGCCACCTTCAAGATAAAAAGTATCTTCTGCGGCACCAGCCACAACATGTTCGAAGCCACTGAATGCAACAGCAAACTGCTCGTTAGAAACCGTGTTGCCGCCATCACCAAGCGTCCACGAGAGTATTGCGTCCATACCGTAAAGAGTGTCACTGCCACTGCCTGCGACTATCGACTCCACACCTGTGAAGCTCACTCCGCCCATGGTCAGGAGCGCGGGCCCGGACAATGCATAATCCGCAGAGAAGTCCGGACCGCTATAGATACCGGTATCGCTAACCTGCTCCAGATTTTCGAAAATTACTGAGATGCTATCGAGCTGCGCCACCGCAGAATTTTCGATCAGAGCAGAATCCTGCGTAGCGGAGGTCCAACGTCCATTGCCACCGGTGACGATGTCCTCACCTCCGGCGGTGTCCACACGACCAATACCGGTAAACACGGTTCCTGCCACCGTCATATCACCGGAAGCATCCAGAACAAGCGTCTCACTACCGTCGGTGCCCACAAGGGTATCGTTGCCGCCACTTCCGGCGACGGATTCAATACCACTAAATTCGACACCTCCAACCTGCACGCCGCCATCCAATCCGGTCAGGACAAACTCTTCATCACCGCTGGTACCACCCAGGCCGGCGTTTTGCGCCACAACCTGATCGACACCATCAAAGAGAACGCCATTGGCTGTTACCGAGCCCGAAGCATCCACCTGCCAATTGCTGGCGGCACTGGCGACCTGGTCGCCCGCTTCGCTACCAGATATAACCTCAGAAACACTTTCAAACAGGATATCCAGCACACTGAGCGTATTACCGTCGGCACTTAATTCATAAGTTTCGACAATGCTGTTCTGGGTACCATCTACCAGCGCAGATTCGGTGGTCACCACTTCGATCCCGGAAAACGCGATATCGGAAATCGCCGCGCTGCCATCGGCATCACCCAATACCCAGTTGCCTGCGGACGCGCTACTCACACTGTCGGCACCAGTTCCGGCAGCAACACTGTTAACACCACTAAACGCAATACTGTCGACCCGCAGCGTTCCATCAGCCGCTACCGCGAAGAGACTGCCGGAGTCAGCGCCGATCACATGCCCGCTACCATTTTGTGCCAGCTCGACAGCATCAAATGTCATTGAGCTGTGGGACAGGGAACCAGAGCTTCCCAACAACTCCCAGTCGCTACCAGAGAGCCCAACAACCGTATCTTCACCGACACCTGCACTAATGGTGTTTACATCACTAAAAAGAATACCGCTGGCAGACAGAGAATTGTTTGCCTGCACGGTGAAGACATCATCGCCACTGGTTCCAGTAAGCACATCCGTGCCTGAGACCGTCGTTACCCCGGACACATCAACACCACCGCTAACAACAGAACCGTTTCCAACCAGGGAAACGCCATTCCAAACTTGCAGGTCGGTATCGGGATCTTGCAGACTCAGGGCGTCTATACCGCTAAAGGACGCGCCTCCCGCAAACACCGCTCCTTCCCCGACGATTTCCGCACTGGCTTGGCCGGTGATATCAAGTGCAGCGGATGTGCCGGTGAATTGTTCGGCGCCGGTAAGAACAATGCCTTCATGCTGTACACGATTGTCTCCGTCCAATGCATAACCCAAACCAGATCGTGAGATGACTTCATCATTGCCACCACTGGCATCAACACTGGAAAGCCCACTGAAGGCGATACCAAAAATAGAGAGAGCCCCACTACCGGACAACTCGAAGGTGTCAGCGCCGGTACTGCCGATAAGCGATTGGGCGACTGCGGACTCAATGCCGGTAAATGCGATTTCGCTGGTGTTAAAGGCCCCGCTATTACCGGTCAAGGTAATTACATCCAGCGCTTCAACACTATCCTCGCCCGAGGCCGCGTCCACACTGCTGACTCCGGCGAAGCTCATATCACCTACGCTAAGAGCATTGTCAGCCATTACCGAGAAAACATGGCCGGAAGCATCACCTTGAAGCCGGCCACTGCCCCCGGCCAGATTCTCTACCCGTATTAGTGACAGACCACCATGATTAACCTGGGCGACATCGGAAGTGAGCAACCAGTCCTCGGCCGCAGTACTGTTGAAACTGTCTTCACCCCCGGCACCGTTCAGTGAAGTGACACCGCTAAAACGCACAGTGTCTGCAGTCACAGTGCCGTCACTCTCAAGGCTAAATTGCTCAGCACCGTCGGTACCGGTGAGACTGGCTACCTCGACAGATTCTATGCCGCTGAAACGTAAACCATCGGCACTCAATACATCTGCGGTGGATGTCAACGTGAGACCGCTGGAAAATCCTGTAGCATCAAGGGTATCGCTACCCGTATCACCCAGCACCTGCAACATGCCACTGACAGTTATTAGGCCTACACTCAAACTGCCATCACTGTTCAGAGTGAAGGCATCCGCAGAGCCGCTCCCCACCAGGTTGGCATCCTGAGCCAGCAGTATTTCGACATTGTCGAATGTGACCCCGTTATTTACGGCACTGCTTTCGCCTTGCAATAACCAGTCCTGACCACTCAAGCCAGTAACAGTATCGTTGCCAGCCCGTGCATCAACAAAAGTAGAAGAGCCAACTTCCACTCCGTTGACCGTCACATTACCCGCATCAGTAAACGCCAACAGGTCATCGCCATCTGTGGCCTCCACTAGTTCAGCGAGAATTCTTCCTATGTCGTAAAACCGAATATCACCATTGAGCGCATAACTGACGGCGTTTGCACCGTTACCCTCTTCCAGTAATTGAGCAGTGCCATCCGCCACCAGCGTATTAACGCCATTAACATCTGTGCCGGCACCGCTAACCGAGACAATGTCAGAGATGGACATGCCTGCGGTGGTGATGGTGCCACTACCTGTTACCGTAAACGTATCGTCACCATCGTGACCGATAAGCTCGGCAAGAGAAGCGGTCGCGATATCGCTTAGCGTGAGATTTGTTCCAGCCTGTAGCGCATTGTCGCTACCGGTAAGTGTGAGGGCATCGCCGAAGGCACTGGCATCCAGGTGATCACCACTGGTAGCACCATTGCCATCCACAGCATTGAGCCCGGTGAATGTCATTGCGCTGTAGCCAACGGAAAGATTGTCGGCATCACCGGTCAGGACAAAGGTGTCGTCACCTGTGGTCCCGGTAAGGCCAGCATTTTCGGCAACAAGGTTTGTGAATCCGTGGAAGGCAATCCCGTTATTCGTGGCCGTATTGTTATCGACCAACAGCCAGGCGAGCCCATCGGCGCCATTGACAGTACCGCCGTTAGTAACCGTGACATCGGCAACGCCGTTAATCAACATGGAGAGAGCATCGACGGTATCGTTGTCGATCACTGATACCGTGTTGCCATCGACATCCCCGAGCAAACTACTCGCCGTGGCGGAATCCAAGCCACTAAAGGTGGCACTACCCGTGCTGACCTCGCCGGCGTTACCGGTAAGCTGCAGGTCCCCACTCAAGTTACTTGCGTCCAAATCTGCATTGGTACCTGCAAACGACTCGACACCGCTGAATGCAATATCTTCATGTTGAATACTGCCGCCAGTGTTCAACACATAATTTTGGTTTGCGCGAGAGTTGACGATATCACTGCCGCTGCCGGCATTGACCGCAGTCAGTCCGGTAAAGCTGATACCGGCCACATCGAGCGCACCACTTGCGGCAAGCGCGTAAGTGTTCCCAGAGTCTGCACCATTCAATGTGGTGGCACTCGCGCTGTCGATGCCGGTAAAGGCAATTTCATTTGTGGAAAGTGCACCATCACTGTCACCGAGTATCACTGCGGCAATCGCAGTGATGGAGTCCGCTGCTACGGTATCCGCGTTGACACTACTGATACCGGAGAATTGCAGGCTGCCAACATCCAGTGCATTGTCGCCGGTAATGGTAAAACTATGACCGTCACTGTGGCCTGTGAGGGTACCGTTGCCACCAGACAGAATATTAATATCCTGAACGGCCAGAGCGCCGTGATTCACGATGCTGGCGCTGTCAGTAAGTGCCCAGCTGGTAGTCGCAGTACTGGCAAACGTATCCGCACCGCCGCCACCGATCAGACTGGTAACATCGGTGAAAACGAAGCTGGTACCATCCAGAGTCAGGTTGCCCGAATTATCCAGTGCAAACTGCTCAACACCGCTGGTGCCTGTGAGTGTTGCGACTGCGGCATTGGTAATACCCGCAAGAGTCAGGGTGCCTGCGGTCAGCTCACCGGCCGTGTCGGATAAGGCAAGGCCATCTACATAGGCAGTCGCGGTCAGGCTATCTGTACCACCATTACCATCCACGCGCGTGAGCGCGCTAATCGTGGTTCCGGCAAAGTCGACACTGCCATCGATATTCAGGGTAAAGCTTTCATTACCCGTCGTTCCGAGTAAATCCGCACCATTAGCGTCCAGGGAAGTTAATCCGGTAAAACTGATGCCATCGCTTGTCAGGGTACTGGCATCCTGGATGGCCCAGTCGCTACCGCTGCCGACCATAGCATCCGCACCACCACGGGTGTCGACAGCAGTAATGGACAACAACTCATACCCGTTAACAACCAGATTGTTATTGAGGTTGTACTGGAGGTTATCGGTGGCGTCTGTACCAAGCAATGTCTGGGCGCTGAGTTGGGACAGGCCGTCAAACACAACCAGTTGATTTTCATCACTATCGACGAGAGCAACCTGGGTGCTATCAATAAGCTCAAGGGTACTGGTACTACTCAAACTGTCGCTGCCACCGCCCCCAGTGACGCCATCCAAACCATCTATGCTCAATCCATAAATAGAGACGACCCCGGCATCGGTCACGGCAAACGCATCATTCCCCGCAGTACCTAGCAAATTGGCAATTGAGGCGGTATCGATATTCGTCAGAATTACATCCGTTCCAACTTGTAGCGTATTGTCGCTACCGGTAAGTGAGAGAGCATCGCCGAAGGCACTGGCATTCAGGTGATCACCACTGGTAGCACCATTGCCATCCACAGCATTGAGCCCGGTGAATGTCATTGCGCTGTAGCCAACGGAAAGATTGTCGGCATCACCGGTCAGAACAAAGGTGTCATCACCTGTGGTCCCGGTAAGGCCAGCATTTTCGGCAACCAGGTTGGTGAATCCGTGGAAGGCAATCCCGTTATTCGTGGCCGTATTGTTATCGACCAACAGCCAGGCGAGCCCATCGGCGCCATTGACAGTTCCGCCGTTAGTAACCGTGACATCGGCAACGCCGTTGATCAATATGGAGAGAACATCGACGGTATCGCTGTCGATCACTGCTACCGTGTTGCCATCGACATCCCCGAGCAGACTACTCGCCGTGGCGGAATCCAAGCCACTAAAGGTGGCACTACCCGTGCTGACCTCGCCGGCGTTACCGGTAAGCTGCAGGTCTCCACTCAGGTTACTTGCATCCAGGTCTGCATTGGTGCCTGCAAACGACTCGACACCGCTGAATGCAATATCTTCATGTTGAATACTACCGCCAGCGTTCAACACATAATTTTGGTTTGCGCGAGAGTTGACGATGTCACTGCCGCTGCCGGCATTGACCGCAGTCAGTCCGTTAAAGCTGATACCGGCCACATCGAGCGCACCACTTCCGGCAAGCGCGTAAGTGTTCCCGGAGTCTGCACCATTCAATGTAGTGGCACTCGCGCTGTCGATGCCCGTAAAGGCAATTTCATTTGTGGAAAGTGCACCATCACTGTCACCGAGTATCACTGCGGCAATCGCAGTGATGGAGTCCGCTGCTACGGTATCCGCGTTGACACTACTGATACCGGAGAATTGCAGGCTGCCAACATCCAGTGCATTGTCGCCGGTAATGGTAAAACTATGACCGTCACTGTGGCCTGTGAGGGTACCGTTGCCACCAGACAGAATATTAATATCCTGAACGGCCAGGGCGCCGTGATTCACGATGCTGGCGCTGTCAGTAAGTGCCCAGCTGGTACTCGCAGTACTGGCAAACGTATCCGCACCGCCGCCACCGATCAGACTGGTAACATCGGTGAAAACGAAGCTGGTACCATCCAGAGTCAGGTTGCCCGAATTATCCAGTGCAAACTGCTCAACACCGCTGGTGCCTGTGAGTGTTGCGACTGCGGCATTGGTAATACCCGCAAGAGTCAGGGTGCCTGCGGTCAGCTCACCGGCCGTGTCGGATAAGGCAAGGCCATCTACATAGGCAGTCGCGGTCAGGCTATCTGTACCACCATTACCATCCACGCGCGTGAGCGCGCTAATCGTGGTTCCGGCAAAGTCGACACTGCCATCGACATTCAGGGTAAAGCTTTCATTACCCGTCGTTCCGAGTAAACCCGCACCATTAGCGTCCAGGGAAGTTAATCCGGTAAAACTGATGCCATCGCTTGTCAGGGTACTGGCATCCTGGATGGCCCAGTCGCTACCGCTGCCGATCAGGCTACCAGCGGTAGCTGAATTGATATTGCTGAAGATGAAACCGTTTCCAGCCTGTATGGTATTGGCAATACCGGTAAGCGTGAGCGCATCGGTAAAACTGCTGGCGTCCAGTTGATCACCGTTGAGCGCGCCATTGCCGTCCACTGCTGTTACGCCGGTAAATACCATTGAATTTGAGGCAACGGCGATATTGTCCACATCGCCACTCAGGCTAAACGTATCGTCGCCCGTGGTACCAACAAGCCCCGCGTTTACACCAACAAGATCGGTAAACCCATGGAATTCAATTCCGTTGTTGCTGGCCGAATCGGGGTCTACCAAAAGCCATGCGAGCCCATCGGCTCCATTGACGGTACCACCGTTTGTGGCCGTGACATCGGCAACGCCGTTAATTGACATAGAGAGAACATTGACGGTAGTGCTGTTGATCACAGCCACCTCATTGTTGCCAAGATCCCCACGCAAACTACTCGCAGTGGCAGAATCCAAACCACTAAAAGTGGTGCTACCCGTACTGGCTTCGCCAGCGTTATCGGTGAGCTGCAGATCGCCACTCAGGTTACTTGCATCCAGATCTGCATTGGTACCTGCAAACGACTCGACACCACTGAATGCAATATCTTCATGTTGAATACTACCGCCAGCGTTCAACACATAATTTTGGCTCGCGCGAGAGTTGACGATATCACTGCCGCTGCCGGCATTGACCGCAGTCAGCCCGGTAAAGCTGATACCGGCCACATCGAGCGCACCACTTCCGGTAAGCGCGTAGGTGTTCCCGGAGTCTGTGCCATTCAATGTGGTGGCACTCGCGCTGTCGATGCCGGTAAAGGCAATTTCATTTGTGGAGAGCGCTCCATCACTGTCGCCGAGTGTCACTGCGGCAATCGCAGTGATGGAGTCCGCTGCTACGGTATCCGCGTTGACACTACTGATACCGAAGAATTGCAGGCTCCCAACATCCAGTGCATTGTCGCCGGTAATGGTAAAACTATGACCGTCACTGTGGCCTGTGAGGGTACCGTTGCCACCAGACAGAATATTAATATCCTGAACGGCCAGGGCGCCGTGATTCACGATGCTGGCGCTGTCAGTAAGTGTCCAGCTGGTACTCGCAGTACTGGCAAACGTATCCGCACCGCCGCCACCGATCAGACTGGTAACATCGGTGAAAACGAAGCTGGTACCATCCAGAGTCAGGTTGACCGAATTATCCAGTGCAAACTGCTCAACACCGCTGGTGCCTGTGAGTGTTGCGACTGCGGCGTTGGTAATACTCGCGAAAGTCAGGGTGCCTGCGGTCAGCTCACCGGCCGTGTCGGATAAGGCAAGGCCATCCACATAGGCCGTCGCGGTCAGGCTATCTGTACCACCATTACCATCCACGCGCGTGAGTGCGCTAATCGTGGTTCCGGCAAAGTCGACACTGCCATCGACATTCAGAGTAAAGCTTTCATTACCCGTCGTTCCCAGCAGATCCGCACCGTTCGCGTCCAGGGAAGTTAATCCGGTAAAACTGATGCCATCGCTTGTCAGGGTACTGGCATCCTGGATGGCCCAGTCGCTACCGCTGCCGACCATGGCATCCGTACCGCCAAGGGCATCGACAGCGGTCACACCATCGAAAGTGACGTTTTCGTAAACCACGCCATCGCCGGTCAAGGCAAATGCGTCATCACCCTCAGAACCATGGAGCGAAAAATCCGTTGCGACAATTCTACTCGCCCCCTGAATGCTGACGCTCTCAACCGCATTAACGACAACCCCATCCGAGCCGATGAAGGTTACCGGATCATCGGCGGGAACCTGGTCATCGATTTCGAAAAGCGCTAACCCCTGAATCTGGGTGACATCAATACCATAAGTGCCATTAACCACCTCAACCTTTATCGTACTTTCAGAGGTGATCTCACCCAGCTCGGCAGTCACCAGATCTTGCGGCGCTGCTCCGCCCGTATCACTCGTAACACCGAGCGAAAGTTCGAATCCTGTCACATCAACGCTGCCGGCATTAGTGAAACCGTCGACCGCCGACACGCTCAGAATGCCCGCCGCATCACCGCCAATGACATGGTTGGATTGACTGGGTTGTCCGTTGCTCTTTTGAGCAACTGATACTGACTCGCTGGCCTCAAGTATCAATTCAGAATTTGTGGTCCAGACAACATCATCATCGATAACAACACTGCCGTTCTCCGCATCCAGGATGAGCTCTGCGTTACTACCCAGAGCAGCCTCAACAACAGCGCCATCTATGTTATCTGCCGAATTATTTTCTACCGTGATAGCGGAGGCGCCAATTCTCCAGTCACCACCTGTAGTATCCTGGCCAGTGGTGGCAACTGAAAAATCTCCGTCCGTGATACCAAGCTGCCCGTCCACTCGCGTGGTAACAGAACCGCCGGAAAAACCGGTCCCATTGCCTATAGCACTAATACTCCCGCCCAGGTTCAAAGCATTGGTTGCTGAAACAAATACCGTACCGCCATCTTCGTTCAGGGTTGCGTCGGCAACCAGTTCACTGGTCGCGCCGAGCGTAACAGTATCACCGGAAATACTGATATGATCTGACGATACCGCGCCTGTCGCCGACTCGATACGACCCTCATTGAGAATACTGCCGCTTACGCCATCACTGGCTGATGAAGCGGAAAGCTTGATTGTGCCGCCCGCCACATCAATACCACTGGCGGTAATAGTACCGGTATTATTGACTGCATGGGTGAACAGATCATCGGCAACTCTCGCCTCTATGATTACATTTGCACCTTGAAGAATGCCGTCATTGAGAACAGCAGCATCAAGCCCCAACTCTGACTCGAGCGCCTGAGATTCAACCGCCACAGAAACCAAGCCGTCCTGACCGATAGAAATACTCGCCTGACCGGCTCCGATCATATTGATCGTCCCCCTTGTGGCGGTTATCGATCCGGTATATTCCGTATTGTCTATCGTATCTTTCAGATTGTGCACGCTATTTCCGATTAGCGTTACGCCCCCTGATTGAGCCGTTATGTTACCCAGGTTCGATACGGAGCCATTCTCCGACACAGTTCCATAATCAACATCGCTGGACTGCTGTAGAACACCATCGCCATCAACATAACTCACGCTACTGGCGATGCCAGAGACCGTTAACGCCGCTACATCTACAGTGGATGACTCAGAGAACATCACGCCGCGCGGATTTATAAGCACCACGTGCCCATCAGAAGACATTGTCCCGAGAATCGAACTTTCTGCATTCAAAACACGATTAATAACTAGATGGGAACTACTGAACTCGCCGTCACCCACTTGTGAAAAATCGAAATGGATACTCTCCCCATTACCAATATCAAAATTATCCCAGTCAATTTCGCCGTACCTAGTTGAAATAGTGACCTTCGTGTCATATGGATCGACGTTATCTTCGACCGTCACCGATTCCGTATGAGCAATAACATCCGCCGTACCTGAAGCGGCATAAGCGCCCTGACCAGCATACAATCCCAGGCAGACGATTTTTATGGCATTGGAAAGAATATTCTTCTTGGTATTCATAATGTCATTCACTATGGTGCGGAAAGCCTCCGTACTCGACGGATAGCAGCTATCAATTGTTCACTGAAGAAAGTATGAGAAGTCGGCGTAGAGTCTTGGCCCATCAGCATCATCGCCAGTGCCGTCAATGGACGATCTCGACATGGTCGGCCAGGCAAGCGAGAATTGACTCGCCCAATTTTCATTCCAACTGAATTTGACCAACACACCGGCACCGGATAAGCCTGCCCAGTCGTTTTTTACGAATGGTTCATAATTCTCGACCACGCCGTAGCCGCCATCAGCAATCAGCGCAACCTGCAACATATCGCTCAGCCGATTCCCGAAAACAATGGGATTGATGGCGTTGGGAAACCCTGGATACCACTCCATCGTCAAGAGACCGGCTTGGTCCGCAGAAAAATCACGCACATCGAAAGCCCGCACGCCGTTAGCGCCACCCAGCGAAAATTGCTCGAAGGCCGGCAACGCTGTCTCACTATACTGCCAGCGGCTTTTTAAAATTAGGCGGGATTGAACATCGGCAAATGGTGTGGGTAAAAACAACAATGAGCTTGTTTCAGCTGCAAACTTAACAAAATCATTGCCGCGGGCGGGATCAACAAGCGTCTGAAACTCTCCGAACTGCGCTTTCGCATTGATTACATTCAGCATGGGCACACGTCCGCCGGACAGTGTATCCATGTAAAATCCTGCCTCGGCACCAATTACATGTTCACCCTCATCCGGTAACGCAATAACGGCACTGATATCCGATTTCTTTTCTGTAGCGGCTATAGATCCGCTGAGATTAAAATCGCGCGAGCGACGGAATTTGTGATCTACGGTTAATGCATAACTTTCATTGACACCATTAATGTCTAACAAATTGATAAAGTTACTCGGATCTTCCGCATCATGGAGAACAAACTCATTGTAATCTGCGGAGATTTCCAGTCGCGTACGCGGGCCAAACAAAGGCAAACTGTACTTGAGCTGCCCCAGGTTAGAGCCGAACTCCGAGTCGAAACTACCACTGCCCACTGAGCGGAGATAACCTACGGTAAGCTCATCCCCGATACCGATGGGATTGAATACGTCGACAGAAGTGAATATCCGGTTGTCACCAGTAAATGTAGAACCATGGTTATCCATGCGTGTTACAAGGCGCCAACCGCTCTCATCGCGCACCTTCAGGTTCAGGCGGGTTTCTCCGGGGCTATCTCCCGCAGTAAAATAGCCGGTTACATTAAGAGCGGGAAGGTCATTCAATAGATAAAGGGATTCCTCGACATTTTTGTGATTTACCAGCGCGCCTTTATGACTAGAAAACGCAGCAGCAAGTTGCTCGCTCCCATAGCGCCGGTTATCGTGCACGGAAACCTGGCCCAGCACGCCCTCCTGGATACTGAACACCACCACGCCATCCTTTACTTCCTGTGCAGGAATCTGTACCTGCGCGAGAAACAGCCCCTGTTGGCGATAGAATCGGGTGAGCTCAGCGGCAATATCTTCCAAGTCACCGTACGTGAGACCGCGCTCTGCGTTTTGCCGCTCCACAACACTGACCAGGCGGCGTAGTTCACGTGGCCCGAGATTTTGTGGTTCAAACCGAGCCCCGACCCCCTCGAGTAACAGCGCGAGTTCTTTTAGTTCATCTATGGTAAAGCCACCGGCCACCATTTGGTCCTCTTGCATGTATTTCACACGCAGAGCTTCCGCCTTTTCCTCTATTACCGAACGCTCGATACCATATTCCGGATACTCCTGCAGACGATGAAAGCGAAATGCCTTTACCGAAATACGCGGCCCCAGGTCGCGCCCAGACACCTCGGGGATATCAGCATCCAGGTTTGGATAACGTGCTTCGCGTGACCGCCGCTCAAACTCCCTGGCCACATCCTCATCATTGACGTTAGGCACGTCCTGTTCAAAGGCCTGTTGCACGCGACTGCGAAATCCAGAATCGGATTGCTGCGCTTCAGCGGGCAATGCCGCGACCAACACACACGCAATTACGATGCAAAAAAAGTTTTTAACCAAACAAGACACTGATTCCCTCCACCTTCATTTGATACCGGCTCTACTTCCGCGGGATCCCTCGCGGTCATACTCCATGAGCCAAATAGTCTGTCGTTGGCGCTAGACCTTATTCACCTGATCTCTACGCACGCACCCTAACGAACTAAATCACGTACGAGCCGAAAACCAGTCAATCCGTCCGCGGATCCGTCATGGAATATCTTCGACGTGGCCAAGCAACGGCTCATTGGATCTTGCCGACTACCACCGGCCGCCAGAAGATTGTTGTCCACATCAAAGACCCACTCCTGAACATTACCTACTGCATTGACAATGCCGAATGGATTTGCACTACCTGATCGCACGGCAACAAGTTCCACCCCTTTCTCAACTCCGCCATAGCGTAAGTAGCAGTTTCTGTCTGCGACTTCTGGCTGTCCGTTCGCGCTCGCCGCCGCAAACCACTCACGCTCACTGGGTAGACGGTACTCACGCCCAGTCTCCCCATTCAGCCAATGGATGTAGGCTTGCGCCTGCGCAAGACTCAGATTCCGAGCGGGTAAGGGGACATTCTCTTCTTCGGTAGAAGAACAATCGCCAGTAACACGACAAAATTGCGAAATTTCACCAGCACTGACTTCATACTTACCAACCGCAAGCGGACGGCCCGCTCCACCATTCACCACGACCATCTCGGGTCCAAGGCCACCCGACACAAGTGAATCTGCACAGGAATATCGATCTCCGCGACCACCGCTACCGGGGGCTAGATGGGCACAGTAGTCAATATCAAGATCAGCCAGCAATGCATCTTGCGGGAGTAAGTTCCTTGCGCTATCCAGTAGGGGTTGTGTATTCGTGGGATTTCGCAATGCCAGCTTGTCAAAACAGCCCGCAAGCTCTTCGCCAATTACTGGACGCAGTAATTTCGCTTTCGTCGCATCAACTTGCTGTAGAGCACTGAGCGCGTAGCCGATGCGGTCTACGCTAATGTTGAAATCACACTTCAACATTGACTCAAGATCATCAATCACAAGATTGATTTTTTTCTGCTTTTCTTGCGCAACTCTCAACTGCGCTGCACGAGCGACCTCGCGCCTCATCCGCTCAGCTTCGCGCTCAGCCGCTATCCGCTCCTGCTCCAACCTCACCCGCAAAGCCTCCCTCTCCGTCTCAAGCTGACTGCGAATTTCCTCAGCGCCCGGAACCCCCTCATTCCACTGGACAGCACGTGACAGCATCCGCTCAGCGGGCTCGAGATTACCCAGGTTAAGCTGACCAGTGGCCGCGGCGATAAACAGGTCCGAGACACTACGCTTAGTCGATTCTGCAAAAGCTGCATCGCTAGGATTAAGTGCGGAATATTCCTGAAGCTCTATACGTAGATCCCGCTCCCAGGCCTGATTTAGAACACTGAGCTCTAAAAGGCGACCGATGGTTTCTTTTTTGTCAGCGATGCGGCGCTGAACTAATTCGTTTTGAAGCTTTTCTTCCAGCTCTACCTTTACACGCCGCTGCTCTTCCGCATTTTCTTTTTCGAGGTGTGTATATCCCATACCACCAGCAATTAGAGTTGCTGCAAACAAACTACCAAAAGCCCACTTCCAACCGGTTTTCCCAAAAAAACCTTGGACAAAACGCTCAACCGAGTCCGTACGCTCTTGCCGACGCAGTGCAAGCGCCGAATCCAAAGCGCGCCATTGACGCCGACTAAGTGTTTTAATGCGCTTCGGTTTGAGCTTCTTCTCAAAAGCTTTATCGGCGGGAACCTTATCGTATGGATGGCGCCCACTAAAAAGTTCATAAGCGACACAACCGAGCGCGAAAACATCATCACTCGGCTGCGGCTCGCCACCCTTGAGCATCTCCAGACTTGCATACGCCGGAGTCAGCGCGCCCAGGGTTCCCGCGTCAAATACGGTTTTTTCTCCCGCCTTACTCGCCACACCGCCTTCAGAGACAGCACGCGCAATGCCGAAATCAATAACCTTTGCACCCTTCTTCTCCGTGACAAAGATATTTCCAGGCTTAAAGTCCGAATGCACAATTCGATGAGAGTGTGCGTAAATCAAGGCGTTAGATACATCCTTAAGTAGCAATGCTGCCTTTTCTTTACCCACACCGACTCCAGCGCTTTTACGCAAGAGCTGATCGAGAGGAGCCCCTTCAAGGAACTCCATTGTCATAAAGACACGGTCACCTTCCCTGTCGAAGTCATACACCGTAACAATATTCGGGTGTGCCAAGGTTTGAGACTTTCGCGCTTCACGCTGCAAGGAAATAAATGCATCAGGGTGCTGCTGAAAGTCTTCGTTCAGCAGCTTGATCGCCACATACGGGTCGCTGTCGCTCGCCTCAAGTTTGCGGCGATCAAGAGCTTTGTAGACCGCGCCCATACCACCGACTCCGAGCAACTTATCAAGCTCAAACCGGCCTTTGATTACTGTCTTGGTGACTGCGCCTTCGCGGGAACTAGAGGGCTCGAAATGGACCGCTTCATGTGGACGGGGTAAACCATCACTAGTGGCCAATCCATCTACGACACGAGTGGCATCAAAACTTTTGGAGCCAGCACTTTCAACCAACGACGATGAGCTGGTTTGCACACTGGAAGATTGCCCGGGGATAGCCCTCTCAAGCCCGGGATTATGGTTCACTTGGGGATGATCATTGGCACCGGTATTGTCATTGCCAACGAATACAGTCACATCAGAATCACCGCAAGCAGAAAGATTCTCTGCCGCCTTTTTTACTATGCGGGTCTTGTCATTCACAACCATCTCCCTGGCGCAATTTTACCGGCGCATCCAATCGCCGAGAAGGTACTAGTGAGCGTAAGGCTTCCAGAATTAAAACATTCAGTTACACACGACTTCGCTGACTGCCCCGTGAGAACATACTAGAAGGTCGCGGAGTATATCGAACGCCAACTTAGGCAACAATTAATTAGCGCCAATTCACACTAACCATTGGATTACATTTTCTTACAGCACTATTTTTTGAATATTTATTCTTCGAATTTATACTTGCGTACCATTTTTGCGCCAAGAGAAATAGCTCTTGGTACAATCGTTCCAAAATTTCGCCACAATGAAAAAGACCGAACAAAAGAGCTGTCCGGGCATATGTTGATATTAATTCGTGCCAGAGTCATTTTTCTATTCAGTATTTAAATGCTTAACCCGGATTCTTGTAGTTTAGAATTAGTGCCAGAGTCGATTTAATAATTATAAAAATCAGTTTTTTTTCGCCATTTCGTCTGCTTAAATTCTTCTCGCCCCCCAATATGGCACCCTGAACTTCCGCGGTCGCGGTGGCAAAGGATTAACCACCCATAGAAATCAAACAAAAGGATTTAGCATGGCTATCTACATGAACTTCAATAACAAAACCCCGGCCGGTAACGTGACCGCAAAAGGCTATGAAGACTGGATTGAAGTTGACAGTTTCAACTTTGGCGTAGGCCGTGGAATCACCATGGAAGCTGGTGCTGTGGCAAACCGCGAAGCGACCCGCCCAAGCCTCAGTGAAGTGACCGTTACCAAGCGTATTGATGCAGCATCCGGTGGCCTATTCAAAACCTCCGTTACTGGGGATGAAGGTGTAAAGGTCGAAATTCACGTTGTCCAAACTGGTGCAAATTCGGTTGAGAAGTTTGCAGTTTATTCACTTGAGGATGTACTCATTTCTTCATACAGCATTGCCGCGTCTGCCGGCGGTGCACCCATGGAATCTATTTCTCTGAGTTTTGCCAAAATCGAGGCAGACCTCAACCACGCAGATAAAACCAACAAGAATCCGAAAAACATGCGTGTTGGTTACGATCTCACTACAGCCACACCGCTGTAAAACTCTCGCACTGCATATTAGCCGGGCTTCGCAGGCGACTCTGCGGGGCTCGGCTTTTCGCTATGTTAGATTCATATTTATTGGTTTTAGTAAATTTGTGCGCACTGCGTAGGACACGGAAATCCTGGACTTGATCCGAAGTCTGGAATCCAAACGGATTTGGTACTTACATGCCTGGACTCAGTCAAGATAAACGAATGATTCGGACACAGTGTCCGATCGGAAAAGATATATTTATCGCAACGTCGATTTCAGGGGAAGAGCACATATCCGCACTCTACTGCTATCAATTGCGCTTACTTTCCGACAAGCATGACATCACCCAAAATATGATTGTTGGCAAGCCATTTTTTATATCAATACATAATGGCGATGCAGAAAAACATATAGAGGGATTTGTTACCAACTTTTCGATGCACGATGTAAACAGCGAAGGACTTCGTGAGTACACGGCAACAATTCAACCAGGGCTATGGTTTACCCATCTGGCCGGAAAAAATAGAATTTTCGAAAACAAATCGGTCATTACGATTATTGAGGAAGTACTAAAGGAATATTCAGGAGTTGTAAAATTTACTGAGAATCTCAGTTCAAACTACCTGAAGCGAGAATACTGCGTTCAGTTTAATGAGAGCGATTACCAGTTCGTCACTCGCCTTATGGCGGAAGAAGGCATTGCCTACTACTTCCTTCAGACCAGCAATAATCATGAAATGGTCATCTGTGATGATCATAAGCACTTCTATGACTGCCGTGGAGAAGCACTCGAGTACGACGGTGGCGGGACACAACCGAACAAGTACTCGGTACATAGTTGGCGTAGAGAATTTAACTATCATGGGGGCGGTTTCGAATTTAAAGATTACAACGAATACACCCCAGCCAAAGATAATGTGCAGAATGTAAGCACCACTAGCAAGCTTAATAGCGTTGATACATACACCCAGAGTGTATATGGCCGCAATCATTTCGAGGGCAAGAATGATGGGACCCACCTATTTCAGGACAGCCATCACAAGACAATAACCGAGCGAACCGTGGAATCGTTAGAAGCAGGTTTTGATTCAGCGCATGGGACCAGCGACTGCGGCGAGCTTGCTGCGGGTGGCCGATTTGACCTGGCACACACGCTCAAAACAGAAAAAGGTACGTATTTAGTCACCTCGCTTAGACTAACCGCTTCTGACAGTAACAGTGATGAATCCACCTTTCACAACGCTTTCAAATGTATTCCCGACAAAGTAATGCCACGTCCCCAGAGCCCAACTTCGCCACACAAGATTCTCCATCCACAGGTAGCGAAGGTTCAGGAAGTGAAGGCCACGGAAAGCTCTGGCTCAGAAGATAGATATACCCAGCTTAAAGTGCAGTTTCCCTGGAATTCCAAGCAGAATAGTTGCTGGATCCGCGTAATGCAGTCGTTCTCTGGTAAAAACTGGGGCGCGAGCTTTGTTCCTCGCGTCGGCCAGGAAGTCGTTGTGAGTTACATAAATGGGAATCCAGACCGTCCACTGGTGACAGGCGCAGTATTTAATACAGACAACCCTGGGCCCCAGTACACAGCAACGCAAAGTGGGTGGAAAACCCAGATTTCGGGTAGCAAATTCAATGAACTTCGCTTCGACGACAAGAAAAATAGCGAAGAAATCTACATGGAAGCCGGTAAGGATCACAACTATATGATCCACAATGACCAAACCGGAATGATCGACAACAATCAGTCACTAGAAATCAAGAAGAACCGTTCCGTTACCATTGCAGAGGGCAACGAAAGTATAACGCTTTCCAAGGGTAATCAGACGGTAGATATTAAGGGTAATCAATCGGTTACGCTTAAAAGTGGAAACCAGTCCCTCAGTGTCAAGACCGGGAAACAAACCATCGATGTGATGGGTGCAATCAAGATAACCTCAAATACGTCAATCGACCTGAAAGTCGGCGGCAATAGCATTTCAATCAAACAGACTGGTATCGAAATCAAAGGCGTAATGCTGTCGTGTAAGGGCGACGCTACTGCTGAGTTGAAAGCCAGTGGCATGCTTACTCTTAACGGTGGCATCACCAAGATTAACTGACGGATACCACAATGACAGATCTTGTGAAAGTTGAGGCAACGACCGCTGACGAGCTACTCGCGCATATAGAGATCAGTGAAGAGGGGCAACCGCATTTGGTGGGAGATACCGCCCCTGAGGTGAGTATTCTCCGCTTGATGGATGCATGCTGCTTTGGAGACGCGGTAAAGCTACTTGCAGCGGGTCTACCCAAACGTGAAGCTGTTTGGTGGGCGTGCTTGAGTGCCCGCGATATACACAGCCCTGAAACAGACGAAAACAATGTGAAGGCGCTAGTTGCAGCTGAAAACTGGGTAAAAAGCCCATCTGAAGAGCGCCGCTTGATCTGCAAACAGATGGGTGAAGTAACGAAGCATAAAAGTCCTGCAAGCTGGGCAGCTACAGCAGCATCTTGGTGTCACGGTAGCCTTGCGGGGCCGAATGATCCGGTAATTGAACCTCCCTCGCACCTCTATGCACATGCGGTTGCCGGCAGTGTCTCCCTCGCCGCGGTACTCAGCGACCCGGTGACACCCTCCGGCGCATTTAAGCGATTTTTGCACCAGGGCCTTAACCTCGCACGTGGCGGCAGTGGTAAATCCGAGTAAGTTGTGATGATCAACCAACTCTACACGCGGTAAATTTTACTACCAGCTAAGTCATAAGAAGAGTAACTCATGGGTAAACCCGCCTCACGCATCACGGATATGCACGTGTGTCCAATGGTAACCGGTACAGTGCCGCATGTTGGTGGCCCTATAGTGTCACCAGGTGGGCCAACCGTATTAATTGGAAATATTCCTGCAGCAACTGCCGGAAGTACCTGTACATGTGTCGGTCCGCCTGATTCCATCGTAATGGGCAGCACTACCGTATTGATTTCAAATAAGCCGGCCGCTCGAATGGGCGACAGTACCGCCCACGGTGGTAAAATAATTATCGGATACCCGACGGTTCTGGTTGGGGGCTAACCGCGGCCGGTGATCTACATCGGTACAACCAAGCCAGAAAAAAGGCCGCGAAATTCGCGGCCTTTTTTATAGCCAACTAGCCTAACTGGTAGGTAAAGCCGCCACCCTCTCCCGCGCCAATATGTACCGTGTGGATTTCCTCACCACGGGCCATTCGATCGAGACATTCACTGGCCAACGACGGCAGTATCGACCGGTTAAGAATGATTTCAATGTTCCGCGCACCAGTGTCTGCTTCCTGACAGCGTGCAACAATGTTAATTAGTACATCGGGTTCATAAGTAAACTCTGCGCCGTAATGCTCTTTGACCCGCTTGCTTATGCGGTGCATGTTGATTTTACAAATCTCAACCAGATCTTCATCATCGAGTGGATAATAAGCAATGACATTGGTACGCCCGAGAAATGCCGGTTTAAATTTTTTCAATAACTGCGGCCGAATATTATCAAGTAGTACCTCAGGTTCCGGTTTATCCTCCACCTGGTCAAAGATAGCTCGAATCGCATCTTCGCCCGCATTTGAAGTCATGATGATCACGGTATTCTTGAAATCGATATCCCGCCCTTCACCGTCTTTGATCGTGGCCTTGTCAAACAGGTTATAGAAAATATCCTGTACCCCTGGATGCGCTTTCTCCATTTCATCCAGCAGTATCACGGAGTAGGGTTTACGCCGAGCAGCTTCGGTCAGCACACCCCCTTCGCCATAGCCCACATAGCCCGGAGGCGAACCGAGCAGCATTGATACCTTGTGCTCCTCCTTGAACTCCGACATGTTAATTGTTGTTATGTTCTGCTCGCCACCAAATAATGTGTCTGCCAAGGCAAGCGCCGTTTCCGTTTTACCGACACCGCTGGTACCACAAAATAAGAATACACCCACAGGCTTGCGAGGATCGGTGAGACCGGCACGGGACATCCGAATTGCCTGAGCTACGGCTTCCAGAGCGTGCGGCTGACCAATCACCCGCTTATTGAGTAAACCAGCGAGGCCCTGAACGGCGAGGATTTCATCCGATACCATTTTGCCGACGGGAATACCGGTCCAATTGGCGACCACCGCAGCAATTGCTTGCTCATCCACAGTCGGTTGCATCAAAGGGGAATCACCCTGGATCTGCTGCAGCTCTTCATTCAAGCCCAGAAGTTGCTGCTTCAGGTCAACCAATTGTGACTTATCCTTGATACCTGCCCCCTCTGTAATGTCAGCCGATTCGGCATTTTGCGTAACCCTGAATAGCTCATCAATCTGGTCGCGCAAGTCGCGAATCTGATCGATAAGCGCGGTCTCCTGCTGATACTGCGCGCGAAGTTTCTCCAAACGAATTTCTGCATCTTCTTTTTCGGCTTGTAGCGTAACAAGCGTATCTTCGTGAGCGCCTGTAGCGGCATTCTCACGGCGCAGTTTTTCCATCGTCTGTGTGCGGCCAGTAATAATTCGCTGTACATCTTCGATGGGACCAGGCGTGGCCGACAGACTCAGTGCGACACGCGCACACGCAGTATCCAGGAGACTCACGGACTTATCCGGTAGCTGGCGACCGGGTATGTATCGGTGGGAAAGCTTTACGGAGGCGACGATGGCCTCATCGAGAACGCGCACACGATGATGTGATTCGAGGCTAGGGGATATTCCACGCATCATGTCGATTGCTTTTTCCTCATCCGGCTCTTCGACCTTGACGACCTGAAACCGGCGAGTCAGCGCTGGATCACGCTCGAAATATTTTTTGTATTCAGCCCAGGTTGTTGCGGCAATTGTCCGCAACTCGCCACGCGCGAGCGCAGGTTTAAGCAGATTGGCCGCGTCCCCCTGCCCTTCCTTGCCACCGGCACCAATCATGGTGTGGGCTTCATCAATAAATAAAATTATCGGGGTGGCTGATCCCCGTACTTCCTCGATAACAGACTTCAGGCGATTTTCGAACTCACCTTTGACGCTCGCTCCAGCCTGTAACAACCCTAAATCGAGAGTACGCACCGTAACATCCCGCAAAGGATCCGGAACATCACCGTTAGCAATGCGCAGGGCAAACCCTTCCACAACTGCCGTTTTCCCGACCCCCGCTTCTCCCGTGAGAATGGGGTTATTCTGGCGACGGCGAGTAAGAATATCGACGCACTGGCGAATCTCCTCGTCGCGCCCCAATACCGGATCAATCTCCCCGTTGCGCGCCCGTTCTGTCAGATTTACCGTGTATTTGTCCAACGCGGGAGCGTTACTGGCCACGACCGCTGCAGCCGCTGAACCTTCGCTCGCTTCGCTGGACGTCAAGTGGTGTGATTCCGCCGTCTGTCCAAACATGACACGTGCGGTTTCGCGAATTGACTCCGGAGCAATAGTCCGTAAAACGGGCGTACTATCGAATATCTGGCGGCGAGAGGTCTCGTCCAACAACAAGGCCGCTAGCAAGTGACCAGAACTAACCAAACGATGGCCGAAATCAATTGAAGCCAGCATCCAGCAATTCTTGCCGGCTTCCACAATCCCGGGCGAAAGCGCTGGTGGACGACTGCTACCCGCTTTGAATGCGGCAACAGACCTCGCAAGTTCCTTGGCAAAGTGAGACGGATTAATGTCATGCTTTTCTAGCAAGTGAAACAAGTCTGTATCAGACTTATCCAAAAGTTTCAGTAGCCAATGCTCGATTTCCACGTTGTATTGGTTTTGTGCCAGGCAAATTCCTGCCGCGCCCTCCAGAGACTCCCGCATATGCGGTGTCATGGTTTCTACGAGGCGCTTGAGATCGATATTGATCATAGAAAAGATTCCCTTTTATATGCTGCACATCGAGACAAATTTCGATGGCTTCCATGTTGTAGTTGATGGGCATTTGGTCCGCTTGCTTATCCCAACTTGACTTATGCCGACGGTAACGCCTCATCTGGTGACATTTGATCCGCACTCAAACTGATATATACCTGGTCACCACATTTTTGCTCGCAAGACATATGTGTATTCCAACCGAGTAGGGGCTTCGTCGCGCCCTGGTGGCAAAGCTGTACCGGTTCAACTTGATCAGTAACCAGGGTCGCCGATATCTCAAAGTCCATTTCTACACCAGCGCAAAGCTGTACAAATGCTTTCAATGCTTCCAATTTGCGTCCACCCGGCGCCATAGCCATGTGATCGTCATAGCCCATCGGCTCAATAACCACGCGGAACTTGTTTTGTGCCTGGAAACAGTGAGTCCCAATAATGGTATCCATGCCCAGGCGGTTGTTCACTCCCTTTGGTTTTACCGTGCAAGGCAGACGGGTCAATACATCTGTGGGCAGTTCATCCCACTGCCCCTGAAATTGATCGATGGAAACTGTAAGCCCGAAAAACTGCCTGACCATCTGTGCGAGACCAGTCGCAGAGCACTGTTGCCGGCCGAGGTGTCCCGCAAGCCCAAACACTGCATCATCCGGTACCGGCAATCGGTAACGGAGCTCACTGGTTCCCATTCCAGCAATGGAAGCAAGTACTTGTGTAAAGAGATCTGTCTCTTTTTCCAAGCGTAAATGTGATTGTTCATAGTTCACCGGCAACTGATATTTTTGCCATGCGCGATATAGCAGAGAGATATGCCGATGATTAAATAGGTCTAGAAAATCCTTTAGCGCAGAATTTTTTTCCTTTAACTCCTGTTGTACAACTTCGGTCATGAAATATGGGAGAACACCCTGACTGCCGGCCAGTCCGGAGAATCCGACTTCCATTTCCCATCTATTGGTGCCGCCCTCACTCGTATCAGCGGTGCAGTTATCTTCGGATTTCTGCAAGCTAAGTACATCTGCACTAACGAAAGCCAGTGAGGTTTGCGATTTAAACCGAACAAGTTCGTTGCAAGGTTGGGTCGCGCTGCCAAGGCGGCTATTCGCATAGGGCGAACTGTCTCCAGGAGTGAGTATGGTGGACTCCAGTAGACGTACCGCCTGAAAGAATTCAAACTGGTACGGTGATGCCTGGAGTTGTGCGATTACACTAGCGCTTTGTCGCCTGCCCGTGGTGGCCATCGCTTCAGCTCTCCATCTCGGCCGCTCAACTTTGCGATCAACCGGGTAAATGAATTAATCGAACAGTACAATCCCAGAAAACGCTCTATCACGCTTGCGAGTAACAGTGCACTTGTGCCTTTGATCATCATCGAATCCAACACAACAGTAACTTCCGTTCCTCGGCAAAGTACTACACTGCCATCGATCTGGATCGGCGCAGTGATCGGGCGCGTCTCAAGCTTGAGCAATGCCTCAATGAGGTTCCGGGTGCTTCCGGAATTACGAAAGTCGTATAAACGCAAGATTTCCTTAAAGGCTTCCGTTCCACCTTCACCACTGAGAGAGAGATGATTCAAATTGAGATGGGAAACCAGGCGCCAGTAACCACGGGCGCGGCGGGGAGGACGTAGCGTTTCTGTAGGTGGAACCACACAGCAAATACGCTGCGCGGGTGCATCGCCGTCAACAATCGATAGATACGGCTGTGCATTACCGGTAGGCAGTTTCTTTGGCAAGTTGCGATTACTACAAGTAAGTTTGAGATCCAGTGTCTGACCTGTCGCCTCGAGCGGCTGGAAACCTAGGTCCACCAGGCTGATATCTACTTCCGATGCCTGTTCATTACCGTGCTCGCCTTCCGTTATCTCGCGACGACGTGCGTACCAGAATGCATTCTGCATACTACCTGATTGGCTATGCTGTAAACCGTAGAAGGGACGATAGCGTGTCATATTACCGCCCGTGTCTGTGCCATTCACCTGGTCGACTGAATAGACCTCGAGCCCATCGCCGCGGCGAACATCCGGCACCACGTGATACTGGTATTGGCGATAGTCCACAGGAATTGGGTCCGCACTCTGGGAGAACAGGTTGACCACCGGTGTACATCCGAGTGCGAACATATCCGGGTTTATCTGCTTTTCAAGCTCTTCATGAGTTTCTGAGAGATAGAAATACAGATTCAACGTGTCGCCATATCGGGCATCTACGGCCTCCTCAATCTCGGCGATATCGATAAACTGAAATTTTTCGGGAAAGGAGAAATATTCAGTCAACAACCGATAACCCAAGAATGCGGTATCCGGATAGGGAAGTATGCCCTCATTGCTGCCAAGCCCGACTTGTTGAACGCACTCCGGATCCAAAACAACCGGCGCCGCGTCACCTTCACTGGTTGCAACAACCACTTTTACGCACTTGGTCAGCAAAAGGTCATAGAGCTCACAAATATGGCTTGGTAAACCGCGCAGATAAAATCGCAATTTGTTCAGGGAAAGATCGGAAAAGTTCACCTCACTGCTAAGAGTCTTGAGGGACAGCTTTAGAACTCCATTGGCGCCTTGAATATCATTGCATGCGGGTGCGATAAATGGCCGTGCCATCAGGCTAGCAGACTCTACTTTGAATGGAGCAACATCGACGGGATAGCAGCTGCGAAAACGACACGTCTGCCCCTGGAAGCTTTGTGACTCGAGCATAAGATTTGATTCGAGTCGCACAACCCCATCAAGGTCCACTTCAGGCTCAAATTGCACAATCGCACAAGACGGTATTGGTCGCAGGTAGTGTGGATATAAGGTTTCCAAAATCGCGTCGGTGAGTTCAGGAAAGTCATCGCTTAACTTCTGCTGTACCCGGGCATTCATATACGCGAAGCCAGACAACAGTCGACCAACTAGCGGATCATCTACGGTTTCCGCATCGAGCTGCAGGCGGGACGCGGCAGCTGGGTGCAAGCGCGCGAACTCGCCCGCGCTCTGCTGTACGAAGGCCAACTCGCGCTCATAAAGATCAATCAGTTTTTCACTCATTATAGAATCTCCGAAACATCTACGAGTTGAGTGACTGGATTAAGCGTTGAGTCAAAAACAATGACTTCGGACGCTGGGTTTACATGCAGAACAGCTTCTACACGGAAGCGTATGCTGGGGTCCTCTACATCAACCTTTTCTTGCGTGGATACTTTTACTGAGCGTATTCGTGGCTCAAACTCAAGAATCGTTTGTTCAATATCACGGCAGAATCGAGTGCGGCTATCCGCCGATGTCAGGTTGATGGTAGACAGGTCCGGGAGGCCAAAATCGATATTTGAGCCTTCCAGGTTTTGATGTGCCTCAGGCGGGGAGATACAGCGATAACGTGTGTTAAACAGGTATTCGAGATCACGCCTTACACCTTCTCGCAACTGTCGCAAGACCTGATGCGGACGCTGCAAGTCAATCTGGCCCGATGACTCCAAAAGCCGATCCAACAACGGTGCGATAAGACGCTTTTCCCGGGCCATTAGTTCGTTGCCCCTACACCAATTTGTGATAATGCCGTAGTGAGCTTTAGTTCCGACACCAGGTGGTCTACTGTGTAGTGCGTTTTCAGGTGGATAACACTCTGGTAACTCCCCACTTTTCCCGGTTCATCGACAACTCTTACCCGCGCTTCCCGCAGAGGGTATCGCGCAAGCATTTCCCAGGAGAGGTCTTCACGGCCTGTGGTATAGCGATCCATCCAGTGCTGTAACTGGCGCTCGCAGTCGGCCGCATTGATATAGGCTCCAACTTTGTCCCGAATCATCACTTTTATGTAATGCGCAAAGCGGGATGCACACAGTATCTGTTGTAGCATGCCGCTAATTCGCGCATTCGCCTGAGCAGCCTTTGAGCGATACTGTTTTATTTTCTGTAGCGAAGGGACACTGTTAAAGGCACTGTACGGCGTATCGTAGCAATGACTAAGGCTAATAAAGCCAAGATCGCTGAGTTCTCGCTCCACAAAATCGGTAATTAGAATGGAGGTCGACATCCTCTTAAACTGGGGGGTGCTATCTATGTGATACCCCAGCGCAGGTAGCTGGGTAACCAGGCCGCCGCCGAGGTGATCCCTAGCCACCCCGCGAATATGAGAAAACCAACCCACTTCGTCGAATTCGCGCATTAGGACTGTCCCAAGAGAAAATACGCTGTTCCCCCACAGGTACTTTCCGCTATCGGTGCCCGTAACCTGCTCCTGAAAGCGCAGCCCTTTGTACCTGGTAAAGCCCTTTGTGTACGGTTCTCGCATCAGTACTTGCGGTAAGGTAATCCCGATAAACCGGCTATCTTCAAGCTCGCGTAAGCTATTCCAGCGGATATAGTGTTTTTCGCGGAAAATTTCATTGTAGTCCATCGGCTTGGCGAGATCGTTGTAGTGATCCACACCAAAGAGTTGGGGCGCCGCACTACAGACGAAAGGCGCAAATGCGGCCGCTGCTGTATGCGCTATCCCTTTTAGGGTAAAGACATCGTCGTAGGGGTGCCCCTCATATGGTCGGTGGGAAATGTAGTAATCACCAAGAAGTAGACCGTAGGGCTCACCACCAGGTGTTCCAAATTCTTCGTTGTAAATGAGATGAAAAAAACCAGACTGATCAAAATCAGGTGCGCGCTCTATATCACGCGCCAAATCGCGCCAACTCAAGTCGAGGAGCTTTATTCTGATATTGTCAGCACTAGGTGCCTCCTGGACCAGAAGAAATAGTCCGCGCCAGCTCGCCTCTAGACGCTGAAACTTTGGAGTATGGATAATCTTGTTAAGCTGCTCGCTGACTAATGTATCCAGCTCACCAACCAAACCGCTTATCCACTGACGAGCGCAGCTGCCGTACGTTGCCTCGCTATCGTTCTTGGCACTAACCAAAAATTCAAAAGCACGCAAATCATCGGGCTCTTCAAGAAATGCCCGCAGCCAATTCGCGCTGGATATATCGTTACTCGATACATCACTGTCACAATATGAACTGTTAGAAACGGCAGGCAAGATAGAACTCCCGAAGTCCTTGGGTCAGAAATGGCATTGAGCGCAATCTCGGAGCAGAGTGTTTGGGGCCGTTACCGGCCCCATAACCCTTAACCCGCGGACGGAATATTGGCAACCATGCGCATGGAAGTCGTGAGTTCTTCCATTTGCAGCCACGGCTTAAGGTAGGCCACCGCACTGTAGCAGCCAGGCTGTCCAGGTATCTCCTTCACCTCGACACGGGCTTCTGCGAGCGGATACTTGGCCTTCATTTCCGCGCTCGCTTCAGGGTTCGAATTGGTGTATTGCGAAATCCACTTGTTTAGCCAACGTTCGCAATCACCGGCCTCCATAAAGGATCCCACTTTATCCCGTGCCATCACCTTGAGATAATGCGCAATACGGGAGGTCGCCATCAGATAGGGCAATCGCGCGGAGATAGATGCATTGGCAGTCGCATCAGGATTATCAAATGCCTTAGGTTTCTGCGCACTTTGGGAACCAAAGAACACAGAGTAATCGGTGTTCTTATAGTGACACAGGGGCAAAAAGCCCTGTGCACTGAGCTCTGCTTCACGGCGATCAGTAATCCCTATCTCAGTGGGACACTTCTGATCGAGGTCACCGTCATCACTTTTGAAGACGTGGGTGGGGAGGCCTTCCACTTTACCGCCGCCTTCGGCACCGCGAATGGCTGTGCACCAGGAGTTCTCTGCAAATGCCTGAGTCATGGTTGTGCCCATGACGTAGGAGGCATTCATCCAGCAGTACTGATCGTGCTCCGCGGGCTTGGAAACACCAGACTCATCGACTTCAAACTCTTCAAAATTGAATGACTCCACTGGCTTGGTATTCGCACCATAGGGGGTCCGCGCAAGTGTACGCGGCATAACCAATGTCACGAAGCGAGAATCGTCACTGTCGCGGAAGCTACGCCACTTGATATACTCGCCAGATTCGAAGATACCACCAAGGTCACGGGGCTTGGAAAGTTCGGTAAAATCATTGAAGCCGAACATGCCAGCACCGGCAGCGGAGATAAACGGGCAGAACCCCGCTGCAGCGACGTTCGACATCTTACTGAGCAGCTCGATATCTTCCGGATGACTGGTGAATTCGAAATCACCAATCATGCAGCCAAAAGGCTCACCACCTGCGGTACCAAACTCCTCCTCATAAATCTTCTTGAAGGTCTGGCTCTGATCAAACTCCACCGCCTTGTCCAGGTCGCGGAACAACTCGCGCTTGGAGAGGTTCATCATGCGAATTTTAAGCGTCGCACCGGTTTCCGAATTCATAACCAGGTGGTTTAGTCCACGCCAGGATCCCTCCAATTTCTGGAACTTTTGGTCGTGCAAAATTGCGGACAGTTGACGCGACATTGCCTGGTCGATTGCCTCGACAGCCTTGTTTATGGTTTGGGTCAAATTACGATCCCAAGTCAACGTACCCTGCAGCGCCTGAGTGGTCAGGTTGGCAATCAAATCCTGCGCCTCATCGGGCTGGGTCTGCTTGGTCGCGCTGATTGCCTGTTCAAGTAGGTTAACCGACTGCTCTTCTGCTTCCTGTTCCGCTACATTTTCAACTTCGGTACTCATTACGCGTCCTCTCCCTTATCTTCACCAAGCCCTAACTGTTCCGAAATTGCACTTACATTTTCCGTGCTCTTGAGAATATCCTCGAGCACCTTCTCCAATTCTTCCGAGCGGTCAGCCTTGCTCAACAGATCGCGCAATTTACTGCGAGCTTCAAGAAGTTGCTTCAGCGGTTCTACCTGATCAACAATTTGTTCGGGAGTGAAATCATCCATGTGATTGAAATCAAGATCCACGGCCATCTTGCTACCGTCATCTGCAAGCGTATTTTCCACTTGCAGATTGAGCTTTGGATTGACCTTGGTCATCACATCATTGAAGTTGTCGCGGTCGATCTGAACAAATTTTCGCTCTTTCAATGGACGACGATTTTCGGTGTTGTCACCGGAGTAATCCCCCATCACTCCTGTCACGAAAGGCAGCTCTTTTTTTACCTCCGCACCATTCGTTTCCACGTCATAAGTGATATGTACCCGCGGCTTACGCACACGCTTCAGTTTGTTATGAATACTCTCGGACATCGGGCTCTCCTTTCCTCAATTCGGGGATGGTGATGATTTTCTTGGGTCTACCAACTGGGTTCGGCGGACGAGGTGGACGGTGTTTCCGGCTGATCCGACCAGCCTCCGTCACTGTCGTCGGCTATTGGCGCAGCCGATAACTCGGCTGCCTGGGAGGGACTGGATGCATTTACCTTCGGGGGAGCTACATACCGCTGACTGTCGCTCCCATCCAGAAGAACACCTGTCAACTGCGAATAAATCGCTCGGGCTTGGTCGTCGGGCAACAATTCCGTCATCAGTTCTGCAACCGTCATTCGGCCCCAGCTGATTAACCTCTCAAGACCTGGCGCCAACGGTGTATGGGGCTCATAAGTGCGGAAATAGCGCGCTGCTTTTTCCAGTAGCACCAAAGCCTCTTCACGTGAAGTGATAGCACCGCTGGGCACAGATACTTGCTGCATCATCGCGGCGACTTGCTGCATTCCTGGCTCTTGCACGTCGTCACCCGCCGAGGTTTCTGTCACCTCAGGATCCGAACTCAGCGACTCAAGCTGCACACTATAAATAAAACGGGTTGTGCGTAAGACTTCGTCCAGGAGACTGGTTATATTCGAGAAAGGTGGTGCATCATGTCCACAGCGCTCTCGCAACGTCTCATTGATTTTCTTATAGGTTGACAGGGCCTCCTCAAGAGTGCCCACCAGGTCGTCTGCCCATTGCGGAGCGGCACTATTTGAACACTGTTCAAACTCGCCGATATCGTAGCCTAAGGTTTCTATCCTCGCAGATTTTCCATCTGGATCTGCAATCTTGTCTGCGTCCCGGGCCTGTTGGTATTGGAAGAATGAAAATCCACCATAATCCCCGTGAGGAGTAATTTCCGCGCTTCTAATCGGCAAAAGCAAGGTGCCGTCCGCGCCATCGCCATTTAGACCGGTAAGCGGGGCGACTTTTGTTTCCATGCCATCTTCGTCTGGCTCTGGATACAGACCTTCCCAGAATTTCTCAATCAGGCCATTGATCAATAAAATTCCATCGCGCAAGCCAGCAAAGCCATGGAGACGAATTAGTGCCTCTGCATACCAGCTTGCCACTTCTAGATCTTTGCTTTTTTGACGCAGGATCTTTTCGGCGGTTGCCGCAACATCGCGCCAGGGTGCAAGCAAATCGATATCGCTTTCATCAAACATGGCCGAGCGCTCGGCGGCACGGGCATTATTGCGCGCGTCTTTGATTGTGTAATAGTCAGATGTAGGAGATCGATCGTTACGGATATCCTCTCCTTGAGCACTATCTCCCGCTACATCGTGTAGTAGGGCATCAACATCAACCACGCTGGCAAAGGCCATAGAAATTCCTTTTTCTAGTCTTTATCGCTGCATCTCTGCAAAGCAGCGCACTATCGATTATTGACAGGTCAGGCCCGCATACGGCGCCTATGTTGCAATACGGTCCGAGATGTAGGCCGCGACATAGGCCGCAGATTCACATCACGCGGCGCTTGCGTATTGACGACATCCAGGCTTGAGACAACGCCAAGGAGCCGTTCACGATTTCTATCGAAGTCCTCGGATTCACACCAAGCAATCTGCGTAAATACTCGCCCGCCTTCACTATTGCAGGCGACCAGGTACCTAACTCTGACCTGGTCAATTTCAGCAGCCAGTTCCCCAACAAACCCCTTGAAACCCGCCCGCCGTAGCGATGTGACCGCGCGCCTGATTTCTCCGCAATGAACTTGTTCAACACACTGCCTTAACTGACGGCAGCAGTAATTTTCCAATGCGGCAGATGAATCAATACTCTGTACCGGCTGCGATAAAACCACATGGAATGTATTTTCATTCAAGTTGCCTACCTGAATCATTGCCCGTCGGTTTAGACCACATAGACGTTGCCACGGAAAAGGAACCTTCAGGCTACAGCTGCCGTCACTTGCTGCTATCTGACTTGTTTCGTTTTTTACTACCTTCGTTGAATCGGTGTACTGCGGTGTCTGATCCTCTGAAGTTACGCATGTCGATCCGCTGGATGATTGAATAACTTCTGCACTCCAACCCGCAGCTCTAAATAGCTTCACAAGACGATCTGCTTCACCTTTCATTCCAAAGCGCTTCACTGTCGGATTGTGGGCGGAGAGCAAGCGATTAATGTCGTCGAATTCGAGACCGAGCATTTTCGACAGACGCGAGATACCCTCTCGCCGGCTTATTCCGTCACAAAGATTCCCGGTAAATACGACACGAAAACCTCTCACAGACATTTTCTTCCCTAAAAATATAACCCCACCATCCATTGGGGGTTAGATGACAATACAACTGGCGCATTTCGAATAAACCAACATTCCAATTTCGCCGCATATAACAGGTACATTTGTACCGATTAATCTTCGCGTAGATACAATATTTTATCGAAATAAACTGATCAAAAAAGATCTCTTACATCACTAATACTTGTAATTCGTTATTTTTATTGGCACGGACATACCAACTAAGTTAAAAATGAAGCAGAAATGAAGCGAGTTTTTTGGCAAAAAACCCAAGCAGTACGGCGGTCAATTTTCATTTGTGTCGTCAGCTAGGCTAACCCAATGCACTACCAGCTGCGATGGCCTGCTCCCAACATGGCACAATAGACCGATGGATCTGGTAAAGAACTACACAGCATAGTAGTCGGCGGGAGAAATTCGGAACCTGAACACCACCATAGACTGTGGCTGCCCGCATTACCGTTAAGCATTTTTTCAACCAAGAACGGATAACTGTGTTCTATTTCCTTAGCGCCATTAACGGTTATGAGTCCGTCCTGACAGCTACCGGAAATCTCAGCAGCGCCGCCAGCCGTTGCGGCGGGAAATTTTCCTAGAACTTGGTCCACTAGAAGCATGTTCTCTAGCGTTTGTATCGCAAGATCGGATAGTTCTTCGTACCAAGTTTTTTGGTTCGCCATCACGGAAAAGATATTCACGTCTTCTGGTTGCGACGCGGCAAAGGTGAGTGGGTAATAGCGCCCTACACTATCCACACTCGGTACAAGAACACCTGCCCAGCCCTGCTCATCCAAAACCCCTGGTGAAAATGCGAAGCGCCAAATCGGACTGGTCAGGTAATAATCCAGCCACCCTTCACCAATCATTTCTCTAGCCCCGTGCACCGCTCGTTGGAGCCACTCATCCCAGGGTGTAAGGAAGCTACCCGGGAAATTTCGCTGAACAAAATCCCCATGTGCGGGCAGCTTTCCAAATATACCGTTGGTGTACATCAGCATTTACCGCTAGCTATAAGACTTGCGGACAGCGATATGCTGCCAACAGGTTCCAATCGAACGGGTTATAAGCGCTGGAAGAACGAACGCGAAACTGCGCGGAACGGCCCTCTTCGCGGAATGTAAGTAGATATTCGTTATTACTGCGCCCACGCTGCATTTCCGTATTACCTAGTAAGCGATACCAGGCCCAATCACCTTCAAAATGCTGGCGATGCACCGTCTGGTTAAGGTCTTCAAAAATGATGCGCGCCCGATTGGACTGGCCGCCGCGCCAATCTAGATTACTTGTGGTACGGGGGCCATGGGAATATGGCACACGCTGACTTCCCAGCTCGAGCGTGAACAACCGTACACCAGAATCTAGCTTTGTGGGTTCTATACGGAAGCCATAACCCGCTTCTTCCCCTTGAGCAAAGAGCGTCTTGCGGATGATTTCGGCGCGCTGCAATTGCGTCAGTGAGCTTGATGAAATTCCAAGACTGCGTCCTTCCAATGATCGAGGCTTCCAGCTACGCGTATCGATGAATGGCTTCAAGTATTCGTTTACAAACTGCTGCTCCACCCCCCCGGGCTTAAAGTATTCATTGAATAGCATTACCGGAGCTTCCAGCTCACTACGGCTCTGTAGTGGGAATCGGTTAGCCAGGCTCCGGCTGAAGACGCTATATACTTGTTCTCGCCAGGCTCTGTCCACATGGCCTTTTGCTTTCGCCATGACCAATGCCCAACTGTTGTCCGCGACCTGCTTCAACCAGTTGTCGAAAGGTGCAGGAGCCTTGCTGGCCTTGATATGCAACTGCTTGATCGCATCACTGGCGCCGGAAAAGCGTGCCTTGGCTTTATTGAACGCAGCTTCGCTCGCATCAACACCGCCATCGATTTCCGTAAGGTAGTCATGCACCTGTGCTATAGCGATAAGATATTCCTGTACGCGTGCGGGCCGCCCCTTCTCGCTCTTAGTCAAGCGATGTAACTCTTCGAAACGAACGTCGACGAGGTTTGGCGTGTACTGGTTTGTAAGCGCGTTTGTAGCGCCCGCCACAGCGGCTGCTCCCAAGCGTCGCGTGGTACTTGAAACTGGTAAGGGAACACCTTTCGCATCCAGCGGCACTGCAGGGCGTTGGGTCAATTGGGTGTTGTCTGACGTGATTTCAGCGATAGCAAGTAATGGGGAATACACCGGGTCTGCCAGTTTCGATAGCACCGTGAGTGCATCCGTCGTTGAGCTAAAACGGGTCAGTGAAAATCCGTCGAGAAAATTCCGCCAACGCTGCTGATACTCCGCAAGATATATACGTTTGACTTCGTCACCCAGCTTGTCTCTATCGGCCTCGCTGAAGTCTTCACCATCAACGCCATTTCCATAAATCCAGCGCTCCTGCGCGAGTTTCTGCAGTAGTTCTGAGTCTGCGCCGAAATCGAGCTCCTTGTATCCTGCTTTGGTGTACAAGTACGGAATCTGAAAGCGCGCGCTGGTTGAGTCGATACCGAAAAGCTGTTGCGTATCGCCACCCACATCACTATACAAATCAATATAGGTCTGGCCAATTTCACTGCGCTTTAGTTGTCCATAGAGACGCTGAGGCACTGGTATGCGACGCAATTGTTGACGTGCACCGGCAACTACCCGGTCATCTGGCATACGACCTGTAGGCATAGGACCGGTCAGGAGACGGTGTAAATGTCCGCGCAATGACTCCTGCTTTATCGCCTGTCCACTCAGTTGTTTTGTCCACACCTCCTCAAAATATGTCTGTAGCACATCGAGATCTCGCTTTTCATCGTCGAAGAGCATGAGATAAGTTTTTAGGGTGGAGACCAGAGCTGGGTCAGCACTACCCATTTGCACAAGATCGCGCTCAATTGTCGTTTGTAGAGCAGGTAGGAATAGCGTGTTCAATTGCTCTCGATACAGCGCGTCCGCCGCCCGATCTACTCGATCATCATAGAGGCCCAGATTATTTAACCAGGGATGCTCTTCTTTCTGGTAAACCTGTGCTGCAGTGTACAAATGATCCAGCTGGGGTAGGGTCACTATCGGCGAGACGGGTCGTCCAAGCAATTCTGACTGGAGCATTTCAAAGTCTCGAATGTTGTCCGCGACTTCTCCCATGTACAGTTTGTTCTGGGCAAGGCTTCCCGTCCATAAGAAGATTGCGCCGACAAAAACTGCAGCTGAAGCGGCATATACAGCGCTGCGTAACCAACGGGTCACGCGTTCAAGTTTTCGATTTACTCCGACCAACTCAGCTTCAGGAAATACCACGTCTTTTAGCAATCGATTCAGAAAATAACTTTTACCGGCTCCCTGGAATTTCGGAGCGACCTCGCGCTCTAGATTGAAGTCCGCGCTCACCGACGCCATCATGCGATCGATCGGACTACCCTCTTGCGTGCCACTACTAAAATAGATGCCTCGCAGCAATGGCACAGTATCGTAGCGATTCGAACTAAATGCCTGACGCAGGAAATCGGAAAGAACGTTTTGTAGGCTCTCCATACGCGCCGGAAAACCTTGCAGTAAAGCGCGTTTTTCGATATTTCGCTCTTGGTTAACTCGCCACAGAACACGTTGGTTGAGGCGGCCGATCAACGATCTGAACTCGCCAGCGAATTCATCCAATGGGGCTCCATCACCAGGGCTACTTTCTTCGGGAAAGCTGATTCCCCAGACTTGCTCGCGCTCGGCTTGCGAAAGGTTATCAAAAAACTCACTGAACCCTGCAACAAGGTCGCACTTGGTGAAAGTGAGGTAAATCGGAAAACGAATACCCAGCTGTTGCTGCAGTTCGTTCACCCGTGCGCGGATAGTTTTCGCCTGATGCATACGCTGTTCGGTCGACTGCACCATCAAGTCTTGCAGGCTGATGGCCACAAGCACACCATTGATGGGACGCCGGCGGCGGTATTTCTGTAGCAGTGAGAGAAACGCCTTCCAGGCACTATTATCATGCACGCGGTGGCTATCTTGTGTCGTGTACCGACCTGCCGTATCAATCATTACCGCATCATTGGTAAACCACCAATCACAGTTTCGAGTACCTCCCACGCCACCGAGTGCCTCTTTCCCATGACTCTTCTCCAGCGGAAATTCCAAACCAGAGTTAGCAAGCGCAGTAGTTTTTCCCGACCCGGGAGGACCGATAATGATGTACCAGGGTAACTGGTAAAGTGAGACCTGCCCTCGCTCTGAGTGAAAGCGAGCTTTGCGCAACACTTTCATCGCGTCGCGAAAACGGTCCGATAGTGCATGTAGTTCTTCCTCACTACGTGCTTGATCGGGATCTTTGGCCGGGTCTTCTCTTGAAGATTCAATACTCTCAATCAGCGCTTGGTTCTGTCGGCGCTCAACAAGCCATTGCGCTAAGTTCCACACAACCCAAATGGTAAACAAAAATACAATGATCACCAGGCGCAGCCCCTTGGATAGGGTTGCATTATCACTACCGAACTTGATGTACCCTGCACCGAACCAGATCAACAGTGAAAGTGCGCTCAGCCCAATCAGGCCGAGCACCCATTTATTTGAAAAGAAATTGGCCAGACGTTTCATTGTGCTTTCCAGCCCCTACTGTTGCTCTATGTTGTGATATGGCTTGCGCTCCGCGGATCTTGTGTTATCCGCTGTCAACGCCTGAATTTTTGCGGCAACGGGGGTTGCACTTTGGTATAGCCACCAACGGTAGCCACTAAACGTTGCCACTAGCACGCCGAATACGACACTGGCGACAACCCAAAGGGGCACGTATTGAATTAAACGCGTCTTTCTTTGCACACAGCCTTGCCAGCGCGGTGACAGGTCGCGGTCCATCGGCGGTCTGTGACTTTCGATGGTGCGATAAAGGTTGTCACGAATTTGTTCCAGCTGTTCATAACCACGCGAGGCCAAGCGATACTTTCCCTGGAATCCGAGGCTCAGGCACAAGTAGAACAATTCCAGTAGTTCAATATGTGATCCTGGTGTTTCCAAGGTACGCTGTAAAATAAGAAAACATTTTTCACCACCGAACGTCTCTTTGTGGAACAAACTCAATAGCGAATGCTGGCTCCAGCCACTCGCACTACCCCATGGAGTAGATAGCACCACTTCATCGACAACAGTGCACAAGAGGTAACGCGCTGTCAGTACCGTCTCCTGTGGCAATGACAACTGCTTTGCGTTGCGCTCAAAGGATTGGATCTCCCGAGTGAGGCGTTTGTGGAGGTCCGGGACGTTGCTGTGGTTCATGGTGGTGCGCAATTTGATGATCGCACCCAGTAACTTCGATGCTGCTGATATCAGCGGGTTCAAGCTGTTGCGAATATGCAAGTCTGCAGATTGCTCGCCGGCCGTAAAGTTCTGCGCGCGTAGCTGAGCGCCCTGTACCGGCGCGGCGCCTGGTGTTGGGACCATGACGGTGCGATCTGCCGCACCGGGTGCGGAATAGGTGTCATTGCTCATCTCAGTTGTTCCTTATGGCCCAAAGCTCCATAGCCAATCCGGGAAACTCCGCCCCGAGATGAACAGCAAAGCCACCGGAGCGCTGCATGGCCTGCCAGAGGTCTCCGGTACGCTCCAACTCGAAGTAAGTAAATCCGGCGTGGTACGGAATCTGACGTGGTGCAACCGGCAGTGGGCGTACACTGAGTCCCGGCAATTGTGCAGAGATCAATTCGCGAATGGCCTCAACCGGTGCAACCTTTGCTTGTCCTGGGAAGCGGCTGCGCAATAAGTCCCCCGGCATGTCGGCTTTTGCGGCCAGGACAAAGCTCGCTGTTTTTACCAGCGATGGGTCCGTAATCGGCGCAACATAGATTCCGAACTTGCGCTCGACCAGATCCATCGGGATTGCTGTCTGCTCCAGCACCGTTGACAACGACTGACGTAACGCCGAATACAGCCCGGAAAAACTTTGCTGCAGGTTTTCATGCATGTAATTCGGGATCTCGGGTGGGCGCTTGTTAGCAGCGGTAAATGTGGATAGCTCACCCGCTAGCTGTAACAATTCGATAAACAAGGTGTGGGGATGCAGCCGCGGTTGAGCGGTGATCTGTTTGAGCATCGGCTCAAATCGGTTGACCACCTGCAGTAACAGGTAGTCTGCGATTTCAGCAGATCCACTACGACCGCTATCACTCAGGCGATGGCCAAGAGCGCTACCTCGATGGTCTAGCAAGCCCTTTACTTCCTCAATGTAGGCCTTTATCACGGCCGACGTATCGGCATTTAATAGAGGCGGGATATAGTCTGTATCGAGCTCTATAGGCTTCTCCGGCTGCCGCTCGCGGATTCTCGCAATCCCGATTGCGGCATAACCACTCAAGTCTTCGCTACCCAACTTGAGACAGGTGCGCAACTTGCCTACCTGAATACGCGCGGCTTCACCGGAAGAGGAAGCACTATTACGCGCATCGAAATTAAATGCCTGATAGCGCGCTTGGGAAAAATCTTCCTGATCCCGCACGGATTCCTGGCTGCCGGGTCGCTTCATTGGAATACACAGGTAGACGACTTCATCGCGGGTATTGACCGGCACGTCCAAGACGTCCGGTAAGTTTTCGTTCTCCGGCGACAGCATCGGCGTGCCATCGGGGAAAATTGCACTGATACGCGACAGAGACAACTTGCCCATTGCCATTGGTTCACTGTCAATCGCAAGCTCAATCAGCCCCCATGTATATGGACCGAGGGCACCGGTACGCGCTTCCAGTACCTGCTCCAGATAGCGGTCCTGCTGCTGGAAATGCTGAGGGCGAAGGAACATACCTTCGCTCCAGATTACTTTGTTTTTCGCCGACATACGTATTCCCTGTTGCGGCGCGAAGCGCTTGCTTCGCTTGAATGGCAGATCAATGATTGATAAGGAATCAACGCTTGTTCGGCTGTTTTAGTTCCCGCAGACGCTCGTACTCTGCACTGGAAATCGTGACATTCTTCTCTTCATTGCTGCGTCTTTTATTCCGCGCACTGGCATTTCGGTTACGCATTGACAATGCCTCTGCGGATAACATACGTGTGCCCTCTAGGGTTATCGCATAGTCGTTCTTACGGTGATCGGTGATGGGCAATAGCATCAGGGCTTCCGCGCGTTGGTACTGAACAAACTCAGCGAGCAAGCCTATATATTTGACCTCAGGAGAGAGAACCAATTCTTCCAGCCTCTGCTCACCGGGTGCGAATTCTTTCAGAATGACAGTATCAATTAAGTCTTTACCCAGGCGAGATTCTGCGTTCTCGTACAAGTTCAGGAACTCTTCGCGAGAAAACTGGCGGTCATCGGCCAACATAAAAACTCGTACCACCACGGGTGACGCGCGCCCGTCATTATCCGGGTTTACGTCCTGTTCTATTTCCAGGTTGAGGGCAACACTGGTATCAAAATTCAGTGTTCGACGAGTGGTCTGACACGCGGCAAGAGTTAACGCTAGCAAAAGGACCAATACCAGCTTCAGAATTTGTTCAGTTTTCACAATATTCTCCGTATTTAGGTCTACAGAAGTTTTCAGATACTTATGGCTCTTGATACCTATCTTCTGTAAAAATATTCGATTTCGATTCCTGCTCACTTGTTAAAAGCTCGTGAATTTTTCAACTCTGAAAGCTGGTTTTCATAGGTGGAAGCAAATTCTTCACCAAACAGACGCCGATAGCAGCTATCAGGATCACTCACCAACTCACGGTATGCCTCAACATAGTTGTCCCAATTTCGTGCACTTTTACTGGAAAATACTCCGCTTTGGACACCGCCACGCCGTTCTATATTGTCCGGATTAAAATAACGTAACATTGCCTCGTAACCGGCGCGCATTCCCGACAAGACCGCCACCTGATGATCCGAAAGATCATCGAAACCATCTCGCACCGCATCTACCGGAGTCATAAAAGCACTATTGCCGGTAAACATCGCGTCCAATGCATCCCTTGCAGTAGCGCTGAACTTGAGCGGATTATTTGCCTCCGTCTGGATCATGGTGCGCTGCACCCGCAATTCATTTTTGATACTGGTTCGTGCACGCAGCAGGTCGATCAGCCGCCCCACGCTCTCTTCGACAATCGCAGCAGTCTGTCTGTCAAACTGTGTCAGTTGATCTCCCTGTAACGCCACTCCGAGCTTCTGGGCCAGAAACGGCATACTGTCTGCCGTAGAGGTTTTCTGTGGCACCACCTCCGGCGAAGGACGCATCGTCGTGGCCATCGACGGAGTACTGAATTGCTGGGATCCCTGAGCGACACTCGCCCCTCTGTTAGATACAGGGCCCAAACCAGCATTCTCCATGCCGGAGAAGCTTTCGGGCGCGGGCTGACCTGAGGCAGGCACAGCGCCCCTGTGTAATGATGACAGTGCGATATCAGCGCTTTCGCTTCCATCGCCTCCAACGCCGCCATTGCTCCCCGCACCTCCTTCCCCAAGTACCGGGGCGCCAGCAATTTGATTACCAGCCACTTCTGAGAATGATTCGGCAAAAGGGTTCTCTTGCGGATTAACGCACGGGGTGTTCGACAGCTGTGGATGGAGATTGTCGGGATTGCACTTGGCTTTCGGCGCAGATATTGAGTGCTCGTCAAAATCCGAACCAGCGGCCGGGCGCCTTGCAAAGGGACGTTCAGGGGAAAGCGTCGGTGACGACTGCTGCGGACGGATCTGCATGGAATGATTGTGGGCGGGCGCATGATCCTGTTCACTGCCATCTTTCCACCAGGCGTCGTCATCGCCCCAACTGTTAGCCAATGCAGGTGAGGAAACGGATTCAGGAGACGAATTACCACCTAGATCCGCAAGTGGGTCAAAATCACTGTTGCCTAAGGAGCCGCCAAACAAACCGTCCTGTGCGGACCTCCCAGCCCCCATGACCTGCAATGGATCAGTAGGCTGCTCTTGCCCGAGAAAGTCCTCTAATGAATTATTTGTCTTACTCTCATTTTCGCTGACCAAGTAGCCCCACTCACCGCTATGATTTTTTGCGGCAGCGGCACCGGGCTCCAACCAACTATCGAGCTCTTGCGCCTCTTTATTACTTTGCATCTTTGCCGCAGCTTCCGCGCTAAATGTGGTGCGATCAGCACTATCAAGAAAATCTGCGCCACCCACCCCCTTGGGTAACGGACTATCGGGTTTTGGCTTACGTACCGAAACCTTGAGCCTATAGTCTCCCAGCGCGAGCACGTCGCCGTCCGCCAACGGAATCTGATTACCATTGCCAACCGGACTGCTCGATTGATTGTGGTATGTGCCGTTAGTACTCACGTCTTTTAAAAAATAACGACCATCAGAAAAGATGATCTCAGCATGACGCGACGATACTACTCGCTGAGGGTCAACAAGCACCCAGTCATTGCTGTCAGCGCGGCCAAAACTCCCGCCCTGCGGAGTGAAAAGCTTGGTGTGCTTTTGCATATTTGACCCTTCGGGGTCCGCGATGACTGAAAGCAATAGATCCATAATAGTCAGGCTCGCATACTAATCACGCGTGGCAACGATACCTTTCGCGATATTAAATTGGATGTCCCGCAACGCAGAAGAGCGCACTTACAACCCTGTTGTTGGGATCTGTAGATCATGACCAGGAGCCACGCAATTCTGTGCCCGCTATCGACTGCAACTTCGGCAAGACAATTTCGTCACGCCCCTGAACCGAGCGCAATGTACTTAAGCCCGCATCATAGAAACGTGCGGCGGCACGATCTGTCATCCATGCTTCCGCACACGGGGTTAGCCAATCGCCGTGGGGGAACTTGCGCAAATGTAATGGTAGGTCCCTGTAGTGATCCGCTTGCACAAGAGATGGTTTTCCGGAAGAAATGAAAGCGGAACAGATCGATAGCGCCAGTAAATATGCGCTATTTCCCCATAAGTAGTATCGATGACCCAATTCTGGTGTGAGCTCCTCAAATTTGAAGTTGTCCGTCCGCGACGCATCATTGCCAAAAGGCAAACGCAGGAGAAATCGTGGTGCGGCCAGGGCAACATGCTGGCAGGCCTCATATCCCTGCAATGCCTGCCAGCTTTGCGTAAAAGACGCATCGAGTGGGGAGCACCAATCGTCCGGATCCATCGACCCTGCCATACTCGGGCAGCCCCCTAGCCGATAATCCCCACCGAGGATCAGCGTGCTACTTGTAGCCTCCACCATGGTGGCCAGGTCGATCAGCATATGTAGATCACGCTCGTCGTCAGCAACATAAAAATCGCCGACAATCAGATCATATGGCGCATCACCAGCCGTGGTATTTCGCTCAACCAGGCACTTGAATAACTTCGATTCCTCAAGATCGTCGTTTGCATGTGCGAGATCCGCAAGTATTTCCGCCTTGCTAATATCCAGCAGGTGTACTTCCAAACCAGGGTGTTCTCCCAATCGGCGAAGCAACATATGCAGGCTCCGCCAGCTCGCTTCGAGTTGGCGAAAATCGCTGTGATGCATGATCTTTCGCATCGCCTCTGAGCTCGCTTCGGTTACCGCATCGAGATACGCAGTCTGGTTAACGTCTGGCTTTTGCTGAACGTAGGGAGCGACGATATCTTTTATAAGAAGATCTATTTGTCCCAAAGTCGCGTCGTTGGCATATTTTTCTTGCAGTGGTTGATAGGGCTCACCGGTTAGAATTCTGTCGAGAATGGATTGTTCTCTTTGTTCTTTGTGCTGTGATATGTGTGCTTTTCTGCACGGCTGAGTCCTTTCTACGATATCCGAATGCCAGTTGCGAATTTCCTTCGCGGCACGAGAGAATTGACCTGGGTTTAATAGTTGCTGCTCAAGTTCGGCAAACTTTTCAAAAAGTGGCACTCTCTGATAGAGATAGTCCGGATGTAAATCGTCAAACTCGAGTAGTGGTAATGGGGCGTCAAAAGCAGGAATTTTTACGCGGACCTGAAGCCTCTCGAAGAGTTGCTCGAAGTTGTCCTTCGTTACCCGATACGCTGGACGCGTGTGCAGAGACTCCGGCTCGCACAATGATCGGCTACTACGCCCACTAAAATCGCCAACGACCGCCACCTTAAATCGGGCACAGCCGTACCCACTAGAGGAATTTCCTGAGTCTTCAGAAGATCGAAATATTGGGTCACTTGTTCGTATCGTCGCCCGAGTCAAAGTCCCGCCTCCAGAGATATGGATCCTTTCCGACTTACACCATCCTCTACCACTTCGCTGCTATCCGCTGCGGTCTCTGCGTGCTGCCCGTCTTTTTCTGGCCCATCCATTATCGACTCGTCGGACACTGCTTTTGCCACTGATTTCCTCGGCCTACCGCGTTTCAGGGGCCTCACTCGCTGATTGGAAATCTGCTCAATCTTGTCTTTGAAGACATCGCCCCCGAGGATCTGCCCGAGCTTTATTGTTTCAGCAATGTATTCCAAAAGACGCCGATCGAATCGATAGCGAAAGAGCTCGCGATAGGCATCTGCACGCGCAGCTGGGTTACTCCCAAGCTCCATGTATAGACGGTGATCTTTGATGACATTGTTACGCACGAGGTTGGCGTGATGCAGAAAACTCGACCAGCAGTAGTCACTCATTGAATCTGACAAGCCGAGATAAATGGGGCGAGATTCAACATAACGGTAACAAGTAAGAAGGTAAGCATCGGAATCGATCAAGCTGGACTTATAGCGTCCAGCCCAAAGTGTTCCCGACCTGCGATAGCGGTGATTTACAAACTGAACATAACGACGACCAAGAGACTGCATCATCGAAGAAATACCATCAGGCACCCTCGGAGTAGCAATTATTTGGATCATATTCGGAAGTAACACGTAGGCATGAATGTCCACCTGATACTGATCAGAAGCATTGCGCAAGCTGTCTAGGTAGAACTGATAATCCTCTTCATCAAAAAAGCACGGAAGATTATTGTGTCCCACCTGCACAATGTGCTGAGGAATATCGATGAGGTTAAGTCTCGGAAGACGGGGCATCGTGCCAAAAAATCCTTTTTAATTTGTACAGCCGTACCAGCTGCACATCCATTACTCGCAGTGGATTCGCATTATTGCAAATGATTTAAAAAAATTTCAAACCAAAAGCTCGAGCGCGTTAACATTGCGGCTTCATGACGGAAAAATTTTTGTGAAACGTTCGTACCTGTTTGCGCTTCAATCCGTTCATTTTTAAGAATATTTATGGAGTCGTGAGTGGCATGGAGCCAACGAGGCTGACAGTCAATGGTCGCACCGACATTGGTCAGGTGCGGCAAGAAAATGAAGACAGCATCTACTGTCACTGTGATGAGGAAAAACCGTTTGCGTTTATTGTTGTCGCCGATGGCATGGGGGGTTACACGGGTGGCGCCACTGCGAGTGGTATCGCGACTAAAGCACTGGCAGCGAATTTGGATGGGCTGCTTAGCCCCAACTTTCTCTCAGCCTCACTTGCTGAACAGCAATTATTACTCCAGGCCACGCTACTCGAGGGCGTAGAACAAGCTAATCGTGAAATTATCGACACGAAGCAAACACGCCCGGAGTTTTCGCAAATGGGCACTACACTGGTTGTGGCGGTAATTTGGCAAAATTTTTTGATCGTCGCCCATGTAGGTGATTCGCGCGCATATTTGTGGAACCCTTATGGTCTTCAGCGCCTCACCAGAGACCATAGTGTCGTGCAGGAAATGATTGATGCAGGGCAAATGACTTCAGAACAGGCACAGTCGTCCCAAGTTCGCAATCATATAACCCGCGCACTAGGAATCGCTGAGCCGGTCGAGGCGTGTATAAATAGCTGGAATCTAAAAGAGAGCGCCCTATTATTACTCTGTAGTGACGGCTTGACCGAGTATGCGGATGATCATGCGATTGAGCGGATACTCGCCACCCACCGCCCCGCGCTGGATTCCGTGGATCACTTTATTGACTTTGCCAATACTGATGGCGGCCGAGACAATATTAGTGTGGGAATTATTGAGTTTTGCCAGAGAGCGGGTGCGATAGCAGAGTTCGACGGCAACGCGATCACGCTAAAGCCTGCACAAAAACACGATGTAACCGTGCGAAAAAATCAGCACAGCGGCAACTAAACCCAACAAAAATGACATCGCACTTTAAATTCGGCCTGCGACATCCCGCCAGGCCAAGCTGAAGAGGCGACGCAGCGGCTCAGCCATTAACGGGATGCGCAGGGCGGCGCAAGGTAAGAAAAAACAGGATTACAGAAGACATACCGCATACAGCAATGGATGAAACCAACGTGAACGGTGATCCGTCAAACACCGCACTGACAATAACAATTGCAATTGCGCCCAATACCATCTGCAGAGTTCCGCCCAGAGCCGCAGCGGTGCCGGCGATTGGCCCATGCTCATCCAGAGACAGCACCATGGTTGTTGGCACAATCAAGCCGAGAAAGGCATTCGATAAGAGCAACAACGTCACCAGGACGACAAAATTGTCCACGCCGGAAATATTCAGTAGCAAATGTACAAGTGCGGTCAGCGCAAACCCATTTACCGCCCACTTCACCACGGCAACACCACCGAAGCGCTCGCCAAGACTTGCCGCGAACTGGCTTGAAGTAAAGAACCCAAGCGCATTCAAGGCAAAGGCCAGACTGAATTGGGTGGGGGTAAGGCCGTAGTACTCGGTATAGAGAAATGCGGCAATCGCGAGGAACGAGAAAAAGCTGGCGGTTCCCATACCGCCAATCAGCGTCATTCCCATGAAGATCGGATCGCGAAACAAGACCTTGAACGCAGCGAACATCGCAGAAATTTTTACTGGCACCCGTTCCGCTACCGGCAGAGTTTCGGATAAGGCAAAGCGGATCAACAGAAGACTCACCACGGTTGCCGCGGCCACCGCATAGAAAACGATCGGCCACCCAAATGGATTCATCAGCAAGCTGCCCACAAGCGGCGCCAGCATCGGTGAGATTGATATCACCAGCATCACCAAGGCCATCAAACGTGTGGCGTCAGTACCGGTATAGCGGTCGCGGATAATCGCACGAGGGATCGACATCACCGAGGCCGCGCCAACGCCCTGAACAAAGCGCATAGTGATTAGCCATTCGATTGTGGGGGAAAGCGCACAGCCGAGGGATGCCAGGAGAAATATCGCCAGCCCGAAATACAGCGGAGGTTTGCGGCCAAACATATCCGCGGCGGGGCCGTAGAAGAGCTGACATACACCAAAGGCGATAAAAAAAGACACCAGCGTGTACTGGGACTTGGTCGCGGACACACCAAAGTCTTCCGCCATCGCCGGCATGGCGGGGAGGTACATATCAATGGCAAAAGGGCCCACACAACTGAGCAGGCCCAAGATCAGCGCCATTTTTACAAAATCAGATTTCATCAAGCTCGGACTTATTTTCGGAAGCGCTTCCGGTACAACCACCGGACCAGCGTGCGTCCGAACCTTTGGTGAGTCTATCAGCCCTTGCAGTAAGTCAAAAGCAAGCCAAATGTCGTTGGGTGAACGTCACTTCGCAATCTGGTTGGACCTCTGCAGTTATCGACACACAAATAAAAAACGGTGCCATGCCAGTCAATAGCTGACTGCCAAAGCACCGCTTATTTGTAAAAAAAGGTGTCAGTTCGTACGGATCAGCTCCAGCACCTCTTTACTAGGGAAACCCTGCAGATCAACGCCGACACTCTCTTCAAACTTGAGGATGGCTTTGCGTGTACCGCCCCCGGCTTTGCCATCAATCTCACCATCGTAGAAGCCTTTCTCCTTGAGCTTGGTTTGCAACTCAATGATTTCATCGCGATCCAGTTTGGTGAAGGGACGCTTCCAGTCCTTGCTGAGCGGGGGTGCACCACCGATTTGGTCGGCCAGGATGCCCACCGCCGCGGCATAGCGGTCGGAGTTGTTGTAGCGCTTGATGACGAAGAAGTTCTTCAGCATCAGGAACGCTGGGCCTTTGCGGCCAGCGGGAAGCTTCAACTCGGCGACGTCATTCGGGCGGGGGAACTCCTTGCCGCGCACACGTTTTACGCCAAGCTTCTCCCACTCGGAAATCTTCAGCTTACCGGCGGGTAATTTGCGATCCGGGATGGTGACTTCGTAGCCCCAGGTTTGCCCAGATACCCAGCCATTCTTTTTCAGTAGATTGGCCGCGGTCGCCAGCGCATCGGGCACGGAATTCCAGATGTCTTTTTTGCCATCGCCATCCATATCTACCGCATAAGCCTGGTAGCTGGTTGGGATGAACTGGGTGTGTCCCATTGCGCCGGCCCAGGACCCAGTGAGATTACTTTCGTCGATTTTGCCGCTCTGCAAAATCTGCAGCGCTGCCAGGAGCTGGCTGGTACCAAACTTTTTGCGCTTTGGGTCGGCATAGGCAAGTGTGGCCAGCGAGCGAATCACACTGCGCATGACGGTTTTGTTATCCAAAATGGCGCCAAAGCTGGACTCCATGGACCAAATCGCCAACAGGATATTCGGGTTAACGCCGGACTGCTTCTCAATCTTGTCGAGCCAGGGCTTCAGCTCCTTTTTCTTGGCTTTGCCGCGCTGCACCGCGTATTTGGTTACACGGTTATCAAAGTACTGCCACACTGGCGCCTTGAACTCTGGCTGGAAGCTCGCCTTATCCAGCACCCACTGGTCAGGGGATTCGATACCCTTGAAGGCGCGGTCGAAGGTTTCTGGTGTAATCCCCTCTTTCAGCGCCTGCTTACGAAACTCCTTTTTCCACTTTTCAAATCCCGGGTCGGCAGCAGCGGCCGCCACATGGGGCCCCACAAGCAACAGGGCACAAAGGGATAAAAGTGCGAACAGGAAGAAATAGTGGCTACCGGTGCGGCGCGCCGGTAAAGAGGCAACCTGGCCCATAACAGCTCCTTGGCAATAACAGCTCGCACAAGGGTAGAACGGAAGGCTGGCAACGGAAAGGGAGGATTGACGCCAGTCATTCAGGGTGTGACTGGAACGACACTTTTTTCCACATACTCGACCCGCTAACCGCGAGCCGAGGGCTCAGGGAAATCAGGAGGCCGGCGGAATTACATAGAACAGCACGGCAAAGAAATGCAGTACGCCGCCTGCCAGTACAAACAGGTGCCATATGGCATGGTGGAAGCGGAGGCTACGCCACAGATAAAACGCAATGCCGCCGGTGTAGCAGAGGCCACCCAGTACCAGCAGCAGCAGGCCACCCGGGGCCAGGTTGTCCATCAGCGGTTTAACCGCTGCAACGATCACCCAACCCATCAGCGCACTCAGGGTAATGGACAGGGCGCGGATCCTCTTCAGCGGCGAGAACTGGATAATCAGGCCCAGCAGAGCGAGCCCCCAGATTACGCCAAATATTGTCCAACCCCAGGGGCCACGCAGGGTTACCAGGGTAAATGGCGTATAGGTTCCAGCGATCAGCAGGAAGATGGCGGAGTGGTCCAGGGTGCGCAAAATTTGCTTGGCACCGGCGTGGGTAACACTGTGGTAAAGCGTCGAGGCAGAGAAGCACAATATCAGGGTCGCGGCATAAATACTGCTGCTGACGATATGCCAGGCATCCCCACGCAGAGCGGCAAAGGCGCACAGAACACCGAGACCGGCAATGGCCAGCAAGGCGCCTACACCGTGGGTGACGCTATTGGCGATCTCCTCGGCGAAGGTGTAGCGAGTGGCGACCTTGGCGGTCATGCTATTGGACATGGCGCTTACCCGTTGGGTTACCGAATCTGCACAGGTTGAACAAGCGGTTCAGGATGGCAGGAAAATGTGACTGCAAATTGAATTACAGTCCCATGATCAGGATTTGTACGGCGGGAGGCAAGCAAAGTTTGAGACCGGCGAGTATCGCCGGCCTCAAACAGGAGGGTTCCTGACGGGTCGATTGACCCGCGGAATTACACGCTGGGGTTATGGATGCCCATCTCGCACAGGGCGGAGGATTCACGCACGATGGTCTGTACGCGGTCCGGACCGGTGGAGATGATATCGATAGGCGCACCCACCAGCTCTTCGATGCGCGCGATGTAGTCACGCGCGGCCTGCGGCAGCTCTTTTTCGCGTTGCACACCGTAGGTGGTCTCACTCCAGCCCGGCATGGATTCGTAGACCGGCTCCACACCTTCCCAACCAGCGGCATCGAACGGTACCGGCACATCTTCGCCGGCAGCGTTACGGTAGCCCACACAGACTTTCACTTCTTTCAGGCCGTCCAGTACGTCCAGCTTGGTCAGACACAGGCCCGAGATGCTGTTGATGCGGATAGCATGGCGTACGGCAACGGCATCGAACCAGCCGGTACGGCGCTGACGGCCGGTGGTAGCGCCAAACTCGTGGCCCTTTTCACCAAGGTGGCGACCCACTTCACAATCCAGCTCGGTGGGGAAAGGACCGCCGCCCACGCGCGTGGTGTACGCCTTGGTGATACCCAGTACGTAATCCAGGTACAGCGGACCAAAACCGGAGCCGGTGGCGGTGCCGCCTGCAGTGGTATTGGAAGAAGTTACAAACGGGTAGGTACCGTGGTCAATATCCAGCAGGGAACCCTGGGCACCCTCAAACAGGATGTGTTCGCCGTTCTCGCGCGCCTTGTGCAGCATATCCGCCACATCGGAAATCATCGGTACCAGCTCTTCACGCCACGTTTCTGCCAGTTTGAGGGTTTCCTCGTAGCTGACCGGTTCCGCCTTGTAGTACTGGGTCAGGGCGAAGTTGTGGTATTCGAGCAATTCTTTCAGCTGGGCACAGAAATTATCCCAGTTGCACAGGTCGCCGAGGCGCAGACCGCGACGGGCAACCTTGTCTTCGTAGGCCGGGCCAATGCCGCGGCCGGTGGTGCCGATCGCCTTGGCGCCGCGGGCTTTTTCACGGGCTTGGTCCAGGGCCACGTGTACCGGCAGGATCAGCGGACAGGCGGGGGACAGACGCAGGCGCTGGCGCACCGGTACGCCGGCAGACTCGAGGCCGCCCATTTCTTTCAGCAGGGCTTCCGGAGAGAGCACCACGCCATTGCCGATGAGGCAGGTAACATCGGTGCGCAGAATACCGGAGGGAATCAGGTGCAGAACGGTTTTTTCACCGTTGATTACCAGGGTGTGGCCGGCGTTGTGACCGCCCTGAAAGCGGACTACCAGTGCGACTTTTTCGGTCAGCAAATCGACGATCTTGCCTTTGCCTTCGTCGCCCCACTGGGTGCCCAGCACCACTACATTCTTGCCCATGTGTGTATATCTCGTGTCGTCAGTTCAACGTTAGACGGGCGGAAAAAAACTGTCGGCCGCGCCCGTCTAGCGGCCAGAAAGTGCAATAAAAAGTTCGACTCAATCGAATAGCTTAGGCTTCAGCCCCGTGGTTTCACCACCCAGTCGTCGCCTTCGCGCACCAGTTCGCGGTCGCAGCGGGCCAGGGTTTCGGTGTCGCCACCGCCTTCGCCAGGCATGGTGCTGATGACAATCTCACCGTCGGCGCGCAGAGCACCGATGGTTTGCCACAACTGCGCGCAATCGCTGGCAGGGGCGAGAATCGCGGCGGCTTCGTCTGCACCGTTTTGCCCCAGGGTATTAATGGCTACCAGGTCGGTACTGAAACCGGTGGCTGCGCGGTCGCGCCCAAATACGGCACCGATGCCGTTGTAGCGGCCACCGTTGGCCAGTGCTTGCCCGTGCCCCGGGGAGTAGGCGGCAAATACAAGGCCGGTCTCGTAGTCGTAACCGCGCATCTCACCCAGGTCAAAAAACAGCTCTACCTGTGGATAACGACGCGCCACCGCGTCCGCGACCTGCTGCAATTCGTCCAGCGCATTGCGCAGGGCCTCGGGGCCATCGGCAAACAGTTCACTGGCGCGCGCCAAGCATTCGCTGCCGCCGGCAAGGCGAGGCAAGTTGCGCAGCCATTTCGCCGCCTGCGCACTGGCAATATTCTCTTCCACCCAGCGCTCGATATCCGCCACTGCCTTGCTTTGCAGCAGTGAGGTCAGTGCGCCCTGCTGGGCTTCATCCAGCTGCGCGGCATCCGCAAGGCTGCGGAAGATCGCCACGTGCCCCAGGTCCAGATGGATCTCGCGGATACCCGCGGTGCGCAGGGTCTCCACCATCAGGCTGATGACTTCGATGTCGCCCTGCAGGCTCTCGACGCCATACAACTCGGCACCAATTTGAATCGGCGCACGCGGGCCCATCGGCGAACGCGGGCGGGTGTACAACACCTGGCCGGCGTAACACAGACGGTTAGCGCCACTTCTGGGGAAGCTGTGGGAATCGATGCGCGCGGCCTGCGGCGTGATATCCGCGCGGATACCCAGGCTGCGACCAGACAACTGATCGGTCACCCGGAAGGTACTCAGGTCCACATCGCGCCCCATACCGATCAACAGTGAATCGGTAAATTCCACCATCGGCGGAATGATCATTTCATACCCCCAGCGGTGATAGAGATCCAACAGGTCTCTGCGCAGGGTTTCCACCCGCTTGGCGTCCGCGGGCAAAATCTCGGCGATGCCATCCGGTAGCATCCAGCGTTCGGCTTGGGTCATGATGTGGGCGTTCGATAATTAGCGGTGTGGCCTTCTCGGCCGGGAGAATCTCGGTCCTGAAGCTCAGTCAAACAGCATCAGCAGGGCCGTGCCGGCGAGCATACAAACGAGCCCCGCCGTGCGCAGGCTGCGATTATCCACAGATGCCAACTGCTGTACCAGTGCGCGCCAGCGCTTGGGGTAGAGAAAAGGCAAAATGCCTTCGATGATCAGCACCAGGCCTATGGCCCGGACCAGCTCGTCCCACACGTTGGTCGTTCCTCAGGAATGTTCCGCATAGAGGTACAGCAAGAGATTCGTCAAACGGGCCGGCATAAAAAAACCGGGCGCCGGCCCGGTTTTGGGGATTTTACCACTAAATTGTGGAGGTGTGGCCACTGAAGTGGCCACGAAATAGTCGAAACTGTCTTCGTTATTGTCCGGACGGATCCTTCAGATAACGGAAGAACTGACTGTCTGGCTCCATGAGCAGCATATCGCTCTTGCTCTTGAAGGACTCTTTATAGGCCGTCAAGCTGCGCGAGAAGCGATAGAACTCCGGGTTCTTACTGAAAGCCTCAGCGTAAATCTGAGCGGCCTCGGCATCAGCCTCACCGCGCACTTCTTCCGCCTTACGATACGCTTCGGACTCAATAACCACCTTTTGTCGATCGGCGCTGGCGCGGATACGCTCACTGGCTTCCTGACCCTTTGCGCGGTGGTCACGGGCTTCCAGCTCACGGCCGGCACGCATACGCTGGAACACCGATTCAGATACTTCCGGTGGCAGGTCGATACGCTTCACCCGCACATCCACGATCTCAACCCCGAGATCCGTCTGTGCGGTTTGGTTCAGGTTGGTAGTGATTTCCGCCATCAGCTCATCGCGCTGACCACTCACCACCTCATGCAGGTCGCGCACACCAAACTGGTTACGCAGGCGGTTATTGATCTGTTCCGCGAGCAGGCGCACAGCGTTGCGCTCATCGCCGCGGGTCGCTACATAGAAGCGGCCCACATCGAAGATGCGGAACTTCGCGTAGGAGTCCACCATCATGAACTTGTTTTCGCTGTTCAGCATCCGCACCGGCTGGGAATCCACGGTCTGGATGCGAGCATCGAATTTGCGCAGCTCGTGTACCAGGGGGATTTTAAAGTACAGACCCGGTGTGTAGTCGGTGCGCACCACTTCACCGAAACGCAGCAGTACCGCTTTTTCGGTTTCTTTCACCACAAAGGCACTGCTGGATACCGCGAGTAGCGCAAGCAAAACCAGGGCGATGACAAAAAGAGATTTGTTACTGTTCATTGCCTCTCTCCTTATCGTACGTCGCGACTGCGGCGGCTGTTGGCCGCTTCGGTACGCAACTGGTTGATGACGCGCTGAGAAATCTCATCGACTACCTGGGGTGAAATCTGCGGGCGCTGGCTTGCGCTGCTGGCACTATTCTCGGCCAGTTTATCCAGCGGCAGGTACATCATGTTATTGCCGCCTTCCACGTCGACCATCACCTTGGAAGTGTTTTGCATCACTTCCTGTACCGCATCCAGATACAGACGCTCGCGGGTTACTTCCGGCGCGCGGGTGTATTCGGTCAGCAGCTTCTCAAAACGCACCGCTTCACCACGGGCGCTCTCGACAATGCGTGACTTGTAGCCTTCCGCTTCTTCGATCATACGCTGCGCCTGACCACGGGCCACCGGAATCACTTGGTTGGCGTAGGCCTGGGCTTCGTTCTGCAGACGCACCTCGTCCTCACGGGCCCGTACCACGTCATCGAACGCGTCCTGTACTTCACGCGGCGCCTTGGCGTCGGTGAGGTTGACCACGTCGACACGAATGCCGGTCAGGTAGAGGTCGAGATATTCTTGCAGGCGCTCCTGGGTGTCAGCGGCAACCTGGGTACGATTCTGGGAGATAACCCCATTCAACGTCTGTGAACCGACGACATGGCGCAGGGCACTGTCGGTGGCTTCCTGCAGACTCTTCAGCGGGTCGGCCACACGCAGTACGAAAGACTCCGCATCGTCGATATGCCACTGCACCTGCAGCACCACGTCCACAATGCTCGCATCCTCGGTGAGCATCTGACCGGTGGTGCGCTCGGTACGCACCTCGGTCATGTTCACCTTGGTGACATGATCGACCAGTGGCGGATTCCAGTGCAGACCGGCGGTCTCGGTACTGTGGTATTTACCGAGGCGCAGGACCACGGCGGATTCGTTCGCGTCCACCTGGTAAAAGCCCCACAGGCCGTAAACCACGGCGAGCACGATCAATACCAGCGACCAGGGGAAGCTGGCACTACCACCGGGGCGACCGTCGTCACCGCCGGAAGGTTTTCCGCCAAACAAGCCATTCAGTTTCTGCTGCAGTTTGCGCAGTACTTCATCCAAATCCGGTGGGCCATCGTTGTTACGATTGCCACCACCCCATGGGTCTTTGTTATTACCACCCGGTTCGTTCCAGGCCATTTACTCACTCCAACTGTGCAATTTATTAATCATTAGCTGACGCAAATTCTAGCATTGAATGCCTGGGCTGCGCCGCGCCACGGGTAATCGTTAATCCAGTTCCCAATCTTCGGGCCGGGGCTCTTCTTCCGGCTTTTCCGGTAACCACTGCGGTGGGTTACCCACTTCACGGAAGGGCGCCATCAGGCGCTGCAATTCGGCGCGCGGCAGTAAAACCTGTAGTTCTATGTCGCCATTGTCGCGATAACTTTCATTTTGTACCGCGTTCCCCGCAAACAGTTGAGCGCGCAGGCGCGCATGCTGCGGGGGGATAACCAGGGCGCCGCTCACCATTTGTTCGCCGATGCGCTCGGCGATCGCCTCCACCAGCAGATCGCAGCCGGCGCCAGTGACCGCCGACAACCATACCGCCCGGGGCACGCCCTGATCATCGCGGTCGATGCGCGGTTCGGCATCGGCCAGCAAGTCCAGTTTGTTGTACACGAGCAACTGGGGCAAATCCGCCGCGCCAATTTCCTCGAGTACCGTCTGCACCTCTTCAATCAGGTGCAGTCGATTTTCCGCCGCGGCGTCCACCACATGCAGCAACAGGGAGGCATTAGCCGCCTCTTCCAGCGTCGCGCGAAACGCCTCTACCAAGCGGTGGGGCAGGTGGGATACGAAACCCACGGTGTCGGCCAGGACCATCGCACCGACATTCGGCAATTCCACCCGGCGCATGGTGGGATCGAGTGTCGCGAACAACTGATCCTGCACATATACGTCGGAACTGGTAATTCGGTTGAACAGCGTCGACTTACCGGCGTTGGTGTACCCCACCAGGGAAACCGTCGCGACTTCAGCGCGTGAGCGCCCGCGCCGGCCCTGCTCGCGCTGGCGACGAACCTTGTCCAGACGCTTTTCAATGGAATCGATACGTGCGCGCAGCAAACGGCGGTCGGTTTCCAACTGGGTCTCACCGGGTCCGCGCAGGCCAATACCGCCCTTCTGGCGCTCCAGGTGGGTCCAGCCGCGCACCAGACGCGTAGACATATGACGCAGCTGTGCCAGCTCCACCTGCAGCTTGCCCTCGTGAGTACGCGCGCGCTGCGCAAAAATATCCAGAATCAATCCTGTGCGATCGAGCACCCGGCATTTCAGCTCGCGCTCAATATTGCGCTCCTGACTCGGGGAAAGGGTGTGATCAAAAATCACCAGTTCCGCGCCGTGCTTGGTGACGGTTTCCTGAATTTCCTCCAGCTTACCGCGGCCGACAAAGGTCTTGGGGTCTGGAGTGGCGCGCTGGCCAAAGATAAAAGCCACCGGGTCGGCACCGGCTGAGAGCGCCAGCTCCTCAAATTCCCTAGGGTCATCGGGGCTGTCGATGGCGGAAAGCTCCAGGTGGACCAAGACGGCAAGCTCACCGGATTCCGGACGATCAAAAAACAAGGATTATTCTCTTGAACTCAATAGTTGCGCCGCACACTGTCTGATTCAATGCACTGACGCCGAACAACAGACGCCCCGGACGGGCCGGGGCGCTGAATACAACTTTCTGGGGCCGGTGCTGAACAAAAACGGGTTAACCCCAGCATTAACTCAGCACCTTAGACACCCGCTCCGGCTTAGCCGCCGAAGCTATCGCGCTCACCGCCTTCCGGTGCGCCGCCTTCACCACCCGGACCAGCCGGATTCATCAGCGGTACGCGCACGGCGCGGGACGGCACTACGGTGGAAATCGCGTGCTTATAAACCATCTGGCTAACGGTGTTTTTCAACAGCACGACAAACTGGTCGAAAGATTCAATCTGGCCCTGCAATTTAATGCCGTTTACCAGATAGATAGAAACAGGGATACGCTCTTTACGCAAAACGTTCAGGTAAGGGTCTTGTAAGCTGTGCCCTTTTGACATCATTGTTCTCCTTGCCAAAAGATAGGTCGCCAGATGACGCACGATCGCGCCCGCGAATTCCGCGGACTAAAAAACGGCCATGGTGATGCGGCGTATAAAAAAGAGCCAAAAAATAGACAGGGCTCTGTGAATAACTGACTGATTTGGGACGGACACACCGGCCCACTCACGTTATGGCTGCTCAACCGAGAAATTTCAAGGCCTCTGGCAACATTTCCTCGATTTTGCGGACTTTCCCGCCAGGCTCTTGTGCGCCGATTCGAATAAGGTCGGGCCAGCGCCGCAGCCAGGTGAGCTGGCGCTTGGCCAGTTGACGGGTGGCGGCAACGCCCGCCGCCACCATCTGTTCGTAATCGGTATCGCCATCCAGGTATTCCCATACCTGGCGGTATCCCACCGCGCGAATCGCCGGCAGGTCTTTGTGCAAATCACCGCGCGCACGCAGCGCCTGCACCTCTTCAATGAAGCCGTTTTGCAGCATCCGCTCAAAACGCTCGGCAATCCGTCGATGCAAAATACTGCGGTCTTCGGGCACGATCGCCAGCTGCTGCACCGCGTAGTGCGCCAGTGGCGACTCCCGTTCCTGCTCGGCACGCAACTGGGTCATGGTCTTGCCGGAGAGGTGGAACACCTCCAGCGCGCGCTCGATGCGCACCGAGTGATTGGGATGCAACTCTGCCGCCAGCTCCGGATCGATCTTCTGCAGCTCCTGATGCAGGGCCGGCCAACCTTCTTTTTCGGCCCGCGCCTCTATCTGAGCGCGGAATTCTGGATCCGCCTCAGGCATCTCTGCCATTCCCTGTAATAGAGCCTTGAAATAGAGCATGGTTCCGCCAACCAACAGCGGAATCTTGCCGCGCCCGCTGATCTCTTCCATCGCTGCCAGCGCATCGCTGCGAAAACGCCCAACGGAATAGCTCTCGGCCGGATCGCAGATATCGATCAGTCGATGCGGGTAGCGCGCCAACTCCTCCGGCGTGGGCTTGGCAGAGCCGATATCCAGGCCGCGATAGACCAGCGCAGAGTCTACGCTGATCAATTCCACCGGCAGGCGATCACTGATCTCCATGGCCAGATCGGTTTTACCCGAAGCCGTGGGGCCCATCAGGAAAATGACGCGAGGACGGCCTTCAGCCGAAGTGTTCAACTTACTGACCTCGCATAAACCATTTATCCATGTCCGAGAGTTTTACTTGAGTCCATGTAGGCCTCCCGTGATTACACTGGCCGCTGCGCTCGGTGCGTTCCATGTCCCGCAACAGGCCATTCATTTCGGGAATGGTTAACTTGCGATTGGCGCGCACGGAACCGTGACAGGCCATGGTGGAGAGGATTTCGTTAATCTGATTGCCAATGCGATCACTGCTGCCCTCGGCCAGCAGATCGCTCAGCACATCGCGCACCAGCTGCTCTACCGGGGCACTGTGTAACATGGTGGGCACCTGCCGCACCATCAACGTTTCCGGCCCCGCGCGCTGCAAAACAAAGCCGAGCGAAGTGAATACTTCCTCACGCTCTTCAAAACAGTCTGCCTCGCGCTCGCTCACTGCCAGGCTCACCGGCACCAGCAGGGGCTGGGCCTGAATACCGCCGGCGGCATGGGCGGTCTTCATTTGTTCGTACACGATACGCTCGTGTGCCGCATGCATGTCCACCACCACCATACCGTGCTCATTCTGCGACAAAATATAGATCCCGTGGAGCTGGGCGATGGCAAAGCCGAGGGGCGGAGTCTCAGCTTCGGCCTCGGCGGGTACTTGCTGCGACCAGGCGGCGGTCGATGCCGGGCCTGCCGTTACGGCCGGCGCTTCCTGCACACCAGTATCCAGCGGCTTGTGCAGCTCGCCGTAGCTGTGCATTTGCTGCTGAATTCTGTCGGCTGATGGCTGACTACCGGCGCCACCCATAGCGCCAAATGCGGGAGTTCTCGCTTGTGCCGGTGCGGAAGACAGCGGCATGCGCTCCTGACCGGAAAACTCGCCGGCAGCAACACCGGAAACCTGAGGTGCAGGGGATTGCGATTCATCATCCTCTTCTCGCGCTCCCGGGCGCACATCTGCCAGTGCGCGATGCAAAGAGCCAAAGAGGAAGTCGTGCACCAGGCGGCTGTCGCGGAAGCGCACTTCGTGCTTGGTGGGGTGCACGTTGACGTCCACCGCCGCAGGGTCCAACTCGAGGTACAGCACAAACGCGGGGTGGCGGCCGTGGTACAGCACGTCGGCAAAGGCCCGGCGCACCGCGTGGCTCACTACTCGGTCGCGAATAGCACGGCCATTCACATAGAAAAACTGCAGGTCGGCCTGGGAACGCGAAAACGCGGGCTCCGCCACCCACCCCCACAGGCGCAGGCCACTACGCTCCATTTCGATATGCAGGGCATTTTGCATAAACGCCGGGCCGCACAACTGTGCCACCCGCCGTTCCATCTCCGCCCTTGAGGTGCCGCCGCGAAGGTTGTGCACACCCTTGCCGTTGTGACGCAGACTGAAAGAGACATCGAAACGGGCGAGTGCGAGGCGCTTGATGGTTTCATCGACGCGGTTAAATTCGGTTTTTTCCGTGCGCAAAAACTTTCGCCGCGCCGGCGTATTAAAAAACAGGTCCCGCACTTCGACGGTGGTGCCACGCGGATGTGCCGCCGGTGCCAGCTGGGTTTCCATTTCCCGCCCTTCCGCGGTCACCACCCAGCCCTTGCCGGATTCATTGCGGCTACTGGTCATGGTCAGGCGGGCAACGGAGGAAATACTGGCAAGCGCTTCGCCGCGAAAACCGAGCGTGGCCACCGCTTCCAGGTCTTCCAGCGCGTGGATTTTCGAGGTGGCGTGACGGGCCAACGCCAAATGCAGATCTTCTTTCTCGATCCCCTTGCCATTGTCGCGCACCATAATGCGCTTCACGCCCCCCGCATCCAGATCGATTTCCAGTCGGGTAGCGCCGGCATCGAGACTGTTTTCCAACAACTCTTTGATCACGGAAGCCGGGCGCTCGACCACCTCACCGGCGGCGATCTGGTTGGCAAGTCTGGGGGAGAGTAGTTGGATATTTTCTGGCATGGAGGTTTTAAAGCTGTGTGTAGTCTGTGCCGCCCCCACTCGGGGGCCCTAATATCGGGGCGGGCCCGAAGCAACCGGAGCGCTTCGGGCTTTACAATTCAGCCGGAGGGGATCGTCAGTGTCTGCCCCACCCGAATCATGGAGTTGCGCATTCCATTCGCCTTTTTCAGGGCGGCCACGGAAATGTTGTAGCGCGCAGCGATCGCCGACAGGGTATCTCCCCGGCTAATGGTGTGCTTGCGATCAATGCGGCTGGCATTTGCCGCAAGCCAGGTACCCGCAGGCGGACGGGATCGGAAGTGGGCCACTATACCTTCGCTGAGCTTTTCTGCCATTCGCTTCTGGAACGATGGGTCACGCAAACGGCGCGCCTCACCAGGATTCGTAATAAACCCGGTCTCCACCAGAATCGAGGGCACATCCGGATTGCGCAGTACCGAGAAGTTGGCCTGTTCGACCTTTTTCTTGTGCAAATGGGTAAAGCTACCGAGTGAGCTCAGCACACTACTGCCGATATCCAGGCTGGCATTCATGGTGGCGGTCATCGCCAGATCCAGTAACACCCCGGCCAGGGTGTCGTCCTTATCGCTGAGACTGAGATCACCGGCACCGCCAATCAAATCCGCCTCATTCTCCCGCTGCGCGAGAAAGCGCGCGGTTTCACTGGTGGCACCGCGAGAGGACACCGCGTAAACCCCCGCACCGCGGGCGTCCTTACGGGTAAAGGCATCGGCGTGAATGGACACAAATAGGTCTGCACGCATCTGGCGCCCCTTCTTCACCCGGTCACGCAGGGGAATATAGTAATCACCGGTACGCACGAGTTTTGCGGAGAAGCCGCGTTTTTTATCCAGGGATTTTTTCAGGTAGCGGGAAATTGCCAGTACCACATCTTTTTCCCGCAGCCCGCCCGGACCGAGCGCACCGGGGTCTTCACCACCGTGACCTGCATCGATGGCGATGACAATGTCTTTCTGACCGCTGACCTGCACCTGCTGGATAGTTTTTTCTTCGACCTTGCCGCGGTCGTGCAAATCGATCACCAGGCGATCGGGCAGCTGTTCGTGACGGCGCAGGGCGAAACTGCGCGGATTAACCGGCTGCTTGAGGTCCAACACCACGCGCAAATCCCGCTGGTTCTGGGTCGCATGACGCACGCCGGCAATGGGGGTATCGGCCAGCGGCAGGTTGTCGATTGCCGCGGTAAGTTTGGCCCCGCTTACATCGATCACCACACGGTCAGGATTCTTCAGGGTAAACAGCTTGTGTTCGGCCGGGCCATCGAGATCGAACACCAGACGCGTGTGGTCCGGCGCGCGCCACAAGCGCACCCCCTCCACATCCGCACTGGATACGGGTAACGCAACCAGTGTTGCGAGAAAAAAAACAACGCTCGTTAGAAATCGCACCGGCAACCCTGCTCCAATCATTATTATTGCCCTGTTTATCGTCCGCGTGCTCGAACTGTACCCTGCAAGCCGAATCAGCCTGGGTCAAAAAGCGCCCTGCCTAGCACCTCGGTACCGGCGTCACTGACTGCGGTTAATTTTAGACTGCGCCCTTCTCCCTGCAGTTGCAATTCGATTTGCAGGTCCGGAGTCGGCAAAATGCCAGCACCACGCTCGGACCATTCCACCAGACTCAGGCTACCGGGGCCAAAATAATCCCGCACCCCCATATACTCCAATTCCTCCGCATCGCCGAGACGATACAGGTCGAAGTGGTATACCCGTTCAGAGGAAAACTCATAGGGTTCCACCAGAGTGTATGTGGGACTTTTTACTGCACCACGATGCCCAAATGCACGCAACACACCGCGACTAAATGTGGTTTTGCCAGCACCCAACTGGCCGCCCAGAAAAAACACCAGGCCCGTGGCCATGCCAGAAACCCGGCACGCCTCGCCGAGCGCCTCACCCGCCGCCACGGTGGCAGGCTCATCAGGCAAATACAGTATTTTTTCCACAGCCTTACCGTCCAAGATTACTAGCCCCTACTGACTCTTCAACCCGGGCTTCAGTCCACAAGCGCGCGAATATGCGGCAACAAGTCCGTAGCCAACAGGCCGCGCTGGCCATCGGCGGCCGCGCAATTACCCGCTTCACCGTGCAGCCACACCCCGAGCCGAGCCGCCGCCGGCAGCGTCATACCCTGCCCGATAAGGGATGCGATTACCCCGGTCAGCAGGTCACCCATGCCTCCAGAGGCCATACCCGGGTTACCGGTATTGATCACATCGGTACCGTCGCGATGTGCAATCACGGTACCTGCGCCCTTTAATATCACCACGCCACTGAATTTTTCCTGAATCGCGCGCGCCGCGGCTAGCGGGTCTGCGGTCACCTCCGCGTTGGAAATCTGCAACAGGCGCGCCGCCTCCCCAATGTGGGGCGTCAGCACCCAGTCATCGCGCTTGATACCGGCGAGAACTCGCCCACCGGCCAAAATGTTCAGCGCATCCGCGTCGAGCACCAGCGCCGCTTGTGCGCGGCCCGCGCGGGCCAGTAATTGTTCACTCCACGGCGACCGGCCGAGCCCCGGCCCCACCGCGATAACACTGGGCACCTCCAGCAAGGGCTCCAGCTCCTGCCCGGAAACCACCGGGTGCGCCATCACTTCCGGGCGCCGGGTCAGCGATGCCACCACATGCTCCGGGCGGGTGGCGAGAGAGATCAGACCACTACCGGTGCGCGCCGCGGCCTCTGCAGCCATCATGGCAGCACCACCAAACCCGTGGTCACCGCCGACGATCATCACATGACCGAATTGATTCTTGTAACTGTCTGCCGTGCGGGCTGGCAGTCGCGCAAGGGTCTCTGCAGTATGGCGCAGCAACATGCCCTGCACCTGTGGATAAATCTCGGCAGCCGCACCCAGGTCATCAAACACGACGTCACCGGTAAGCGCTGGTCCACACCCCAGAAACAACCCCGCTTTGCGCCCGATAAACGTCACCGTCACATCCGCAGAGACAGCCTGCTCGGCAAACCCACTATCGGCATTCAGCCCCGATGGCAGGTCTACCGCCAATACCGGAACACCCGCGCCATTGATATGCGCCACCGCTGCGTCCACTGGACTGCGCAGTGCGCCACTGAATCCGGTACCCAGCAAGGCATCCACCAGTACAGTGTTTTTACCCGCCGCCGGCATGGCGTCAATGGTAGACACCAGCGTGGCACCCTCGCGCTCGGCAAAGCCGTATGCCTCCAGGGCTTCTCCCTTCAGCTTCTCGACCGGCACCCCCACGAATACCGTCACCGGGATCTGGCGCTGGGCGGCAAGGCCGGCAATCACATAGCCATCACCGCCATTGTTGCCACCACCACAGAAAACCTGAATTGCGTTTACCTCTGGCCAGCGAGAACGCAGACAGTCAAATGCCGCACGCCCGGCGCGCTTCATTAGCGCGAGCCCGGGGATTTTCTGCTGGTTAATCACCAGTTGGTCGAGCTGGCGCACGGCTGCAGCGCTGTAGAGACTTTGCGGCTCAGCAGCGGGGATTGGGGCTAAATTCTGACGTTCCATGGTGTCCGACATAAGCGAGTACTGCATTCCTGCTGTGGTCAATTTTTAAACTGTGGCAAAATACCGGCAATTATACCGCCTCAACCAGCTAACCGCCGCACGCGGCCAGTGCCAATTTCCCTATACCGACGAATGAGCAATACCCCCGACCCTCAGACCATGGCAGAACTCGCCACACAGATTCGCGTGTGGGGGCGGGAGCTGGGCTTCCAGCAGGTGGGGATTACCGATTGCCAGCTGGAAAAACACGGCGAGCGCCTGCAGCACTGGCTAGATGCCGGCTATAACGGTGATATGGAGTGGATGGGCGCTCATGGCGACAAACGCTGGCGACCGGACTTGCTCGAAGAAGGCACCCTGCGGGTGATCAGCGTGCGCCTGGACTACTTGCCCCCGGATACCCAGCCGGTGCAGGTGCTGAAAGACCCCGGCAAGGCCTATGTTTCCCGCTACGCCAACGGCCGCGATTACCACAAGTTAATCCGCAAACGACTGGCGCAACTGGCGCAGCAGATCGACCGGTATTGTGAGGAGCGCGGTATCCCTGCCCAGGGCCGCGCTTTTACCGACAGCGCGCCGGTGATGGAGCGGGCACTGGCGGAAAAAGCTGGGCTCGGCTGGATCGGCAAGAACTGTATGGTGATCAACAGCCAGGCCGGCAGCTGGTTTTTTCTGGGTGAGATCTACACCAACCTACCTCTACCCATTGATGTCAGTGACGAGCCCAATCGGTGCGGAGAATGCACCGCCTGTCTCAAGGTGTGCCCCACCGATGCGTTTATCGATGCCTATACCTTGGACGCTCGCCGCTGCATTTCCTATCTCACGATTGAAAACAAAGGTCCGATCCCCGAGGAACTGCGTGAACCCATGGGCAACCGGGTATTTGGTTGCGACGATTGCCAGATCATCTGCCCCTGGAACAAGTTCGCCAAACCCACCGCGGAACAGGACTTTCACCCGCGCCACGGCCTCGACAGCGGTGAACTGACAGACTTGTTTCGCTGGACGGAGCAAGAATTCCTGAAAAAGACCGAGGGATCGGCTATTCGCCGCATCGGGTTTGAGCGCTGGCAGCGCAACCTGGCGGTAGCGCTGGGAAATGCCGACGCCACCGCGGAAGTTATCACCGCGCTTGAAGAGCAACTCGACTCAGCAACACCGCTGGTGGCCGAGCACATCCAGTGGGCGCTAGCGCGTTTGCGCAGTGGGCGGCGCAGGAAGCGCAAAATTAAACGCAGCTAAATTTGGCCTGCTCGCTTCAGCTCATGCGAAAAAAGTGCGCGCGATAGTGCTTCAACTCGTTAATGGAGTCGTGGATATCGTCCATGGCCAGGTGCGACGAGGTCTTCTTTACCCCATCCAACACATCCGGGCGCCAGCGTCGCGCCAGCTCCTTCACTGAGCTTACATCCAGATTCCGGTAGTGAAAGTACTGCTCCAGCAGCGGCATATACTTCACTAGAAAGCGGCGATCCTGGCCGATCGAGTTGCCGCACATGGGTGAAGCGCCCTCTGGCACCCAGTGGCGGAGAAACTCAATGGTTTCCCGCTCCGCCTGATGCTCACTGATACTGGAGTCCTTGACCCGGGCTACCAGCCCGGAACCACCGTGCTGCTCGGTGTTCCAGTCGTCCATGGCATCCAGCAGCGCATCGCTCTGGTGAATCGCCATGACCGGCCCTTCCGCCAGCACGTTCAGGCGCGAATCCGTCACCACAGTGGCGATTTCGATGATGCGCTCTTTCTCCGGATCCAGGCCAGTCATTTCCAGATCGATCCAGATCAGATTATTCTGATCCACAATAGTCTCCTTAACTGCCGCGTCCCGCGGCCAGTTGCCATTAAATTGGACGATAGCGAGGAAGGTACCGCAACCACCTAGCGATGCAAGTTATAATCCGCCGCTTTCCACAACCCGAGCCCTCATGAGCAAACGCAAACTCAACCGTCGCCAGCAGTGGCGCATCGCCAAGATCCAGCAGGAGCGGGAGGCGCGCGCGCGCAAACGCGAGGAAAACCTGGACCAGGCGGCGGAAGAAGGTGACCTGGGCGCAGAACAGACCGGAATGGTTATTGCCAACTATGGCTCGCAGGTACTGGTGGAGAGCGAAACCGATAGCCAGTTGCGACAGCGCTGCCATGTGCGCGCCAATATCGACACTCTCGTCACCGGAGACAAGGTTGCCTGGAACCCGGCCACCGGCGATGCCACCGGCGGCCTCGGCGTGGTCGGTGCGCGCCTGCCGCGCCATGCGGAATTGCAGCGCCCGGACCGCTACGGCGACATGAAAACCGTCGCCGCCAATATCGACCGCATCCTGATCGTCATCGCGCCCTACCCGGAACCTTTCGCCAACGCCATCGATCGCTATCTGGTAGCAGCCGAGACCACTGGCATTCAGCCCCTGTTACTGCTCAACAAGATTGACCTAATCGACGACAGCAACCGGGAACACCTGGAAAACCTGCTCCACCCTTATCCCGGCCTGGGCTACCCGGTACTCAAACTCTCGACCAAGACTGGCGAGGGGCTCGACAAACTACTGGAAACACTGGCCGAGGGCACCAGCGTGTTCGTTGGTCAATCCGGCGTCGGTAAATCCTCACTGATCAACGGCCTGCTTCCCAGCGCCGATGCCCGCACCGGCGCGCTGTCGGAAGCCACCGGCAAGGGCACCCACACCACCACGGCGGCGGAACTGTTTCACCTGCCAACCGGTGGTGATCTGATAGACTCCCCCGGCATTAGAGAGTTCGGCATCTGGCACATGAGCGAACAAGAGCTGCTGGAAGGTTACGTGGAGTTTCGTCCATTTATCGGCCACTGCCGCTTCCGCGACTGCCGCCACCAGAGCGAACCCGGCTGCGCCATTCAGGAAGCGCTCGAACGCGGTGACATCAGCCAACGCCGCATGGACAGCTTCCTGCACCTGCGCAACAGCTTGGAAAATGACTGAGTCCAACAGACCGGCGGCAACTTACTGCCCACAACTTGCTACCCACAACAAGGAATGCAACAAGGAACCCTGCGTGAGTGATATCCCACTGATTCTGGAACCTGAACAACTGGCTTCGCTGCTAGAGCACGAAGAAATCCGTGTGATCGACCTGAGCAGCCCGCAAAACTACCTTGCGGGCCACATTCCCGGCGCACTCGGCCTACCCTTTCAGGCCCTGATGGCCGGCACCCCCCCGGCACCGGGCAAGCTGCCCTCAATCGAACGCCTCACTCAGGTAATGCAGGCCATCGGCCTAACGCCGGATACCCGCATCGTCGCCTGTGATGACGAAGGCGGTGGCTGGGCAGGGCGCCTGCTGTGGACACTCGAAGTCATCGGTCACACAAACTACAGCTATTTAAATGGCGGCATGACCGCGTGGAAAAATGCTGGCCTGCCGCTGACAACCGAAGATGCCACCGTTACCCCTAGCAGTATCACAGTCAGCATCGCCGACGACGCTCCCATGATTGACGCGGAACAAATCCAGCAGCGCCTCGGTCAAAACGACCTGCAAATATGGGACGCCCGCTCCCCTCTGGAATACAGCGGCGAGCGCATGGTGGCCATGCGCGGCGGTCACATTCCCGGCGCGATCAATTGCGAATGGACTCAACTAATGGACCCCCAGCGCGACCTGCGCATTCGCGAAGATGCCAAAGAATTTCTCGCGGCGCTGGGTATCGATGGCAGCAGAGAAATTGCCACCCACTGCCAGAGCCACCACCGTTCAGCGTTTACCTGGCTAGTAGGAAAATCCCTGGGATTGCCGATCAAAGCCTACCCCGGCTCGTGGAGCGAGTGGGGCAACCTGTCGGATACACCGATAGAAAGTTAGGCAAAGGGTTTGCGAACGCTTACCGAACACAAATTTTAAAGCTAAGGCCCACAAGCCGGACGCCACAGAACTACAACTAACGGGACCACCAAACCCAAATGCACCCGAAATTATTCATCTTCCTGCAGTACATTACCCCCCAGCACCTGCTCTCGCGAGCCGCCGGCTGGCTGGCAGAAACCCGTATCGGCGGTATCAAGAACCCGTTTACCAAGTGGTTCGTGGAAAAATACAAAGTCGATATGAGCGAGGCACTGGAAGAAGATTACACGGCTTACACCTGCTTCAACGACTTCTTCACCCGCGCACTTAAAGAAGGCGCACGCCCCATCGCAGAGGGTGAGAAAACCATCGCTGGCTGTGCCGATGGTGCTATCAGCCAGCTGGGTGAAATCCACAACGGCAGAATTTTCCAGGCCAAAGGCCAGGACTACAGCCTGCTCGAACTCGTCGGCGGCGATCCCGAGGTCGCGGCACAATTTACCGGCGGTAAGTTCGCCACCGTATACCTATCTCCAAAAGATTATCACCGCGTACACATGCCGCTGGATGGCGTACTGCAACGCATGATCTACGTACCCGGCGAACTGTTCTCGGTAAACACCACCACCGCCGAAAACGTTCCGCGCCTGTTCGCGCGCAATGAGCGCCTGGTCTGTATCTTTGACACCGCCGCCGGCCCCATGGCCATGGTCCTTGTAGGCGCCATGATTGTCGCCGCCATCGAAACTGTCTGGGCCGGCCAGGTCGCGCCAATTAAGCGTCAGGTCCGTACCACCCGCTACGACGATCAAAAGCCGATCGCGCTGAAAAAAGGCGATGAGATGGGCCGATTCAAACTCGGCTCAACAGTGATACTGCTGTTTGGCGCGGACAAAGTGAACTGGCTGGAGAGCCTCGCTGCAGAAACCCCGGTAGAAATGGGCGAGCATTTCGGAGACCTGATTTAACGCCTTAACTAACATGCTCACAGTGCCCGAGTTTATTCGCAGCAACCCCAAGCTCGCTTTTTTCGCGCTGGTGGCAGTGGCTGCGTCGGGCTTCGGGCAGACATTTTTTATCGCCATTTTTGGCGGTGCGCTGCGCGCTGAGTTCAACCTGAGCAACGGTTTGTACGGCGCAGGCTACAGCGCCGCCACCCTCCTCTCCGCATTTGTACTACTAGGTGCTGGCCCCCTGATTGATCGCTGGCCGCTGAAACACGTGGCCATTCTCGGCACCCTGCTGTTGATTGCGGGATGCCTGACGATGGCATTTGCCCACAGCGCATGGATGCTGTTACCGGGGTTTTTCCTTTTGCGGTTTGCCGGCCAGGGGTTTATGACCCATATGGGAATGACCACTGCCGGTCGCTACTTTACCGAGAACCGGGGAAAAGTGATTGCACTGGCCGCCCTGGGCTTCCCAATCGCCGAAGCACTGCTCCCCACTACTGGCTCCCTGGTAATCGACCATCAGGGCTGGCGCAGTGTGTGGCTGCTCTCCGCCGGCGTGCTGCTGCTTGCCATTTTACCGGCCCTGTACTGGCTCGCCGGGAATGCCGGCCAGCAAGGTTCGAAGTCGACAGAAACAAAACGTCACGACAATAACCACTATACCCGCGCTCAAGTACTACGGGACCGCGGCTTCTACTACCTGCTTCCCGCGGCATTAATGACTCCATTTGTAGTGACCGCGATACTGTTCCATCAGGGTGCCATCGCCGACGAACGCGGCTGGTCTCTCTCCGTACTGGCGGGCGCTTTTGTGGGTTACGCAATTGGGCATCTACTCGCATTATTTTTTGCAGGCAGTATTGTGGATCGAATTGGCGCGCAGCGAAGCCTGCCTATCGCTCTGCTACCCATGTTCACGGCACTACTGCTACTCGCATTCTGCAGCGCATGGTGGGCGCCTTACGTCTACTTAACATTAATTGGTATCGGCCAGGCAGGAACAGGCACTGCAAGCGGTGCGCTATGGCCCGAGCGATACGGCACCACGCATCTCGGCGCCATCCGCTCTGTTTCTCAGGCAAGCATGGTGTTTTCCACCGCCGCTTCACCACTGCTGATAGGGCTACTTCTGGATCACGGAGTTAGCGTTACGAGTATTTCGCTACTACTGGGAGGAACCGTGCTGTTCTCGAGCCTGCTGACGCTGACAGCTTCCCTCACACCACAGCAAACATCTGCAGCAGACAATTAAATGCCGAAGCTACTTATTTAAGATCTATTTAAGAGGAAGAGCGGAATTAACGCGCGGGCAAGATACGGGTAAGGAAGCCAGGCAGTCGCGGCTGATTAAGATACTGATCGCGGATCTTTGCTACATCAATCCCCGGATGACAACTCGGGTCCATATCCTGGGTAATGGTGATCAGACCCACTTCGGCAAGGGACTTTTTACCCTTTTTGATCAAGGCTTGCTTGCGATCATCATCCGCCGCCATATCAAAAACACGGGGTTTTTCCAGTAGCTGCTGCTTCGTATCGGTAACCAGCATAACCTTGGGCTTCAGGCGCCGTTGATGATTCTGCTCCACCACGACGGCCAGCTCACCGGTAGAGAGTTCTACCTGGGTACCCGTAGGATACAGGCCAATGGACTGGATAAACTCCACCACCAACTGCTCTTGGAACGCTGAATTGCGCAGCTCATACAACTGCGCCACTGCGTTTGATGGTGGTACCGGGAATTCGGCACCACGGGGATTCGTCGCTTCATCGTAAAAAGTGACGATGCCGCACATGCGGGCCAGTACCGGGATCTGTCCGCCGCGCAACCCCTTCGGGTAGCCACTGCCGTCATACTGCTCCCGATGACAGCGAACAATATTCAGTATCTGAGGGCCCACATTGGGATCGGTCGACAACAGCCGTACGCTGTAATCGACAAACTTGCGGTACTCCAGCTCGGCGCGTGGACTGCGCTTCTCCGCGGTTAGAACCTGTTGCGATAGATACAGCTTGCCGACGTCTTTCAACAAGGTAGCGACGCCCAGGTTCACCAAGTCCTGACGACGCAAACCGATGTGACGGCCGAATACCACCGCCCAAATACTCGCACGCACCGAGTGGCTATAGGAGTGCTCATCTTTGGTCCGCACACGGGCCAGCCATGAAAATGCATCTGGACTGCGCAGCACGCTATCGACTACCTGGGAAATAGTCTGTGTCACCTGAGCAGTCGGCAGGGGCTGATTAGATTCCAACTGCACCATCACCTGGTACATACCCTGAACCATTCGCTGGTGCAATTTGCGCGCCTTGATGGATTCTTTGCCTGCCGGCTGGGGAGCCGGATAACTGTTGTGTACAACCTGAACCGGTTTGCAGTTGATGGCGACAGGAATACGACGGGGAGCAGCTTTGCCTGGCTTTTCTCTAGCGGCGCTCTCGGCTGCAGTGCGGGTCAGCTTACGCAGCTTTACCCCGACATCGCCGACGGTTTTCACGACGTCTACATATACGAAACGACAGAACTTCTGCAGCTGGCGGATTTCTTCCAGGTCGCGGATGTAAAAGCCTTGCAGGGCAAACGGTGTGCGCGTCCACGGGCGGTCCAGACGGGACACAAACATGCCCCGCTGTAAGTCCTCAACGAATACTTTCGCCTGCTGAATTTCCACTAGATAAGTGCCGCGCTAACCGTTTCGGTGCAATTTTTCGTTGTTTTATTTTTGTACACAATCCGCGTCCAATCAGGCCAACTCCACAAGAAGTAGCCCAAGCAGAGAATTGTCACATAGGCTCACGTACAGGCAGCCATCCAATTTGTGATAAATATCACAAAATTGGCCGCCAATGCCAGTCCTAAGGGATCCAGTTAATCAAAAAGCCGCCATTTTGGCGCTTTTCCTCTCTTTAGGTGTAAAACCCACACTTTCGATCAAAGAAATACGATTTGGGCACATTGACGTCAATCGTGATATTGCGGGGACAGCTCCACCACCGCATCAAACATTGCCCCTGCATGCGCCGGGTCCACCTTGGGCGTCACACCATGGCCAAGGTTAAAGATATGCCCACTACCGCGACCATAACTTGCCAGAATAGACGCGACCTCTTCGCGAATACGCTCAGGTTTGGCCAGCAGAATAGACGGGTCCATATTGCCCTGCAGTGCCACCTTGCCCCCCACGCGCGCTCTGGCTTGGGCAATATCGGTAGTCCAGTCCAAACCAAGTGCATCGGCTCCGGTATCGGCCATTGCCTCCAGCCACTGACCGCCGCCTTTGGTGAACAGTATCACCGGCACCTGGCGGCCATCATTCTCCTTGATCAGTCCCTGCACAATTCGCGCCATATAAGCGAGAGAGAACTCCCGGTAGGCAGTGTGGCTGAGGGCTCCGCCCCAGGTGTCAAAAATCTGTACCGCCTGGGCACCTGCGCGAATCTGCGCATTGAGATAATCAATTACGGAATCCGCCAGCACCGACAGCAGCTGGTGCATGTCCTCGGGGCGGTTGTAGAGCATCTCCTTGGCACGGGCAAAGTCGCGGCTGGAACCACCTTCAATCATGTAGGTAGCCAGGGTCCAGGGGCTGCCGGAGAAACCAATCAGCGGCACACGACCATTCAGCTCACGGCGGATGGCGGTTACCGCGTTGGTGACGTAATCCAGGTCCTTCGCCGTGTTTACCACTTCGAGCGCGGCGATATCCGCGCTGGTGCGGACAGGTTTCTTGAACTTAGGCCCTTCACCCTCTTCGAAATACAGGCCCAGTCCCATGGCATCCGGGATGGTGAGAATATCGGAAAATAGAATTGCCGCATCCAGCGGGTAGCGCTCCAGCGGCTGCAGGGTCACTTCACAAGCCAGTTCGGTGTTGCGGCACAGATCCATAAAGGTGCCGGCTTTGGCGCGGGTGGCGCGGTATTCCGGTAAATAACGACCGGCTTGGCGCATCATCCACATGGGAGTGCGGTCTACGGGCTGGCGCAGAAGGGCGCGGAGAAAGCGATCGTTTTGAAGGGGCGCGAACTGATTGTCAGACATGAGTGCAACGGCCGGATAAATGGGCGGCCATTGTACTCTCGAGGTGGGATTTAGGACAGGGAGTCCAATGACGGAGCAATGAGTTTATACAGAAGTATCGCCGAAAAGCGGAGCCGCCAGATATCTTGCTGACGGCTCCACCTGAAAGGATCACGGCTACAAGGTCAGACCTCGAGGAAGTCCAGGATACCCTCGGCCGCCTGACGACCTTCCCAGATGGCAGTTACCACCAGGTCGGAGCCGCGCACCATATCGCCACCGGCAAACACTTTCTCATTGGAAGTCTGGAATTTGTATTCCTGCTTCTCCGCCGCAACCACGCCACCCCAGTCGGCCACTTCGATATTGTGATCACCAAACCACTCGGCCGGACTTGGACGGAAGCCGAAGGCAACCAGCACGATATCCGCTGGAATAATTTCCTCAGAACCGGGCACGACTTCTGGGCGACGGCGCCCGTTTTCATCGGGCTCGCCCAGCTGGGTAGTCACAACTTTGACACCCTCAACCTTGCCATCACCGACAATACCCACGGGCTGGCGATTGAACAGGAAGTTAACCCCCTCTTCTTTCGCATTGGCCACTTCGCGGCGGGAACCCGGCATATTCTCTTCATCACGACGGTAGGCACAGCTAACACGCTGAGCGCCCTGACGAATTGAAGTGCGGTTGCAGTCCATGGCCGTATCACCACCACCGAGCACCACGACACGCTGGCCTTCCACGGAAATAAAGTCTTCCGCGTTCTTCTCCCAACCCATGTTGCGGTTCACATTGGAAATCAGGAACGGCAGCGCGTCGTACACGCCTGGCAGGTCTTCACCGGGGAAGCCACCCTTCATGAAGTTGTAGGTACCCATGCCCAGGAATACGGCATCGTAATCCGACATCAGCTGGTCAAAGGTAATATCCTTGCCGATTTCGGTTTCCAGGCAGAATTCCACACCCATCTCAGTAAAAATTGCGCGACGCTGCTGCATCACGGACTTTTCCAGCTTGAACTCGGGGATACCGAAGGTCAGCAGGCCACCAATTTCCGGATGCTTGTCGAACACCACCGGCTGAACACCGTTGCGCACCAGCACATCCGCGCAGGCAAGGCCCGCGGGGCCAGCGCCGACAATCGCCACGCGCTTGTCGGTCTTTTTCACCGCGTCCATATTCGGACGCCAACCTAGCGCAAACGCCGTATCGGTGATGTACTTCTCCGCATTACCGATGGTAACCGCACCAAAACCATCGTTCAGGGTACAGGCCCCTTCACACAGGCGATCCTGCGGGCACACGCGGCCACACACTTCCGGCAGGGAGTTGGTCTGGTGACTCAACTCCGCCGCTTCCATGATGTTGCCCTCACTGATCAGGCGCAGCCAGTTTGGAATGTAGTTGTGTACCGGGCACTTCCACTCACAGTAGGGATTACCACAATCCAGACAGCGGTGCGCCTGATTGGCGACCTGCTTCTCCGTATACGGCTGGTAAATTTCCACAAACTGGTTAGTGCGGGTAATGATGTCTTTCTTGGCGGGGTCCACTCGGCCCACGTCAATAAACTGAAAATCGTTGTTTAGACGTTCTGACATAAGTAATTTTCCCCCTTATTCGCCGCGCTTGCGCACATCAGACAGCAGTCCGGCGAGGCTGGCCGCCTTCGGCTTCACCAACCAGAATTTATTGAGGTAATCGTCGAAGTTATCCAACAACTCCGCGCCCCAGGCACTGCCGGTCTCGGCCACGAATTCTTCAATCACTTCGCGCAGGTGACTCTGGTATTCCTCCAGGGCCTCACTGCTGATACGGCGCAGCTCGATCAGCTCGTGGTTGCACTTGTCGAAGAAGTCGCGATCCATATCCAATACATAGGCAAAACCACCGGTCATACCTGCACCGAAGTTGACCCCGGTTTTCCCCAGCACCGCAACCATACCGCCGGTCATATACTCACAGCAGTGATCGCCGGCACCTTCAACCACGGCGTAGGCACCGGAGTTACGCACACCGAAGCGCTCACCGGCGCAACCGGACGCGAACAACTTGCCGCCCGTGGCGCCGTACAGACAGGTGTTACCAACAATGCTGGTTTCCTGCGAGGCGAATTCACTGCCTTGCGGCGGACGAATAACCAGCTTACCGCCGGCCATACCTTTACCAACATAGTCGTTGGCGTCGCCTTCGAGATACATCTCCAGGCCACCGGCATTCCACACACCGAAGGACTGACCGGCAACACCGGTGAGGCGCAACTTGATTGGCGCATCCACCATGCCCTGATTGCCGTGACGCTTGGCAATCTCACCAGACAGACGCGCACCAATGGAGCGGTCGCAGTTGGTAAGTTCAAAGCTGAACTCGCCCCCGGCGAGGTTCTCAATGGCCGGCAAGGTCTCTTTCACCATGCGCTCCGCCAACAATCCTTTGTCCCATGGCTCATTCTTGGCCAACTGACAGGTCTGCGGCTTACTGTCGAGCAGCTCGTCGGTGTGCAACAGTGGCGACAGGTCCAGGGTCTTCTGCTTGCTGGTTTCGCCATCCAGCGTTTCCAGCAGGTCAACGCGACCTACCAGCTCATCCATGCTGCGCACGCCCAGGCTCGCCATCCACTCGCGGGTTTCTTCGGCCACAAACCTGAAGAAGTTCATCGCCATTTCCACGGTGCCGATGTAATGCTCGTCACGCAGCTCTTTGTTCTGAGTGGCAACACCGGTGGCACAGTTGTTGAGGTGGCAGATCCGCAGGTACTTACAACCCAGTGCGACCATCGGCGCGGTACCAAAGCCAAAGCTCTCGGCACCCAAAATCGCCGCCTTGATCACATCGAGACCGGACTTCAGGCCGCCATCGGTTTGTACGCGCACATTGCCACGCAGATCGTTGGCACGCAGAGTCTGGTGGGTTTCCGCCAGGCCCAGCTCCCAGGGAGAACCAGCATAACGAATGGAGGTAATCGGGCTTGCTGCGGTACCGCCGTCGTATCCGGAAATGGTAATCAGATCCGCATAGGCCTTGGCCACACCGGCAGCAATGGTGCCAACACCGGGGCGTGATACCAGTTTCACAGATACCAGCGCATCGGGATTGACCTGTTTGAGGTCATAAATCAGCTGCGCGAGATCCTCAATGGAATAGATATCGTGGTGCGGGGGCGGTGAAATCAAAGTCACACCGGGCACCGAGTAACGCAAACGCGCGATCAACTGGTTTACCTTACCGCCGGGCAGCTGGCCGCCCTCACCGGGCTTGGCGCCCTGGGCAACCTTGATCTGTAGCACTTCGGCATTCACCAGATAGTGTGGGGTAACCCCAAAACGGCCGGAGGCAATCTGCTTGATCTTGGATACTTTATCAGTACCGAAGCGCACCGGATCCTCACCACCTTCACCACTGTTGGAGCGGCCACCCAGGCGGTTCATCGCCTGCGCCAGTGCTTCGTGGGCTTCTGGAGACAGTGCCCCGAGGGACATGGCTGCGGAATCGAAACGACGCAGAATGTTTTCCGCAGGCTCTACCTCTTCCAGTGGAACCGGCTGTACATCTTTTTTCAAACCCAGCAGGTCACGCAAGGTGGCAACCGGGCGCTGGTTGATCAACGTGGCGTAATCTCGCCAGGCCCCGTAATCGCCAGTGCGCACAGCTTGCTGCAACGCTTGTACAACGTCCGGGTTAAACGCGTGGTACTCCTCGCCGTAGACAAACTTGTGCAGGCCGCCGGGAGAAACCTTCTTACGCGGTTTCCATGCCAGCTGGGCACGAGCACGCATGTCGTCCTCGAGCTCGGCAAAACCAGCACCGAGCACGCGTGCCGGTGCTTCCGGGAAACACAGGTCGATCACTTCCTGAGACAGTCCCACCAGTTCGTACAGCAGCGAGCCGCGATAAGAGGCAATGGTGGAGATACCCATCTTCGATAGGATCTTCAACAGGCCTTTGCAGATACCAGTGCGGTAATGCTTCTGCGCGGTAGCCGCATCCAGCAGCAGCTCACCAGTTTCGATCAAATGATTAATGATGCTGTAGGAAAAGTACGGGTGCACTGCGGTAGCACCAACACCAATCAAGCACGCGAGCTGGTGTGAGTCGCGCGCAGTTGCGGTATCGACAACAATGTTGGAATCACAACGCAGGCCTGCGTGCACCAGATGGTGATGCACGGCACCGGTCGCCATCAGGGCATCGATCGGCAGCTTGCCTTGCTGGATTTCGCGATCAGACAGCACCACGATTACGGTACCGTCTTCGCGCACCGAGTCGGCCACTTCGCGACACAGCTTTTCGATCGCGCTTTTCAGATCCAGCTGCGCGGGATCGTAATTCAGGTCGAAAACCTTGGCCGTGAACTCTTCGCGCCCGAGATCCAGCAGCGCGGTGTATTTCATGTGCGAGAGCACCGGCGAAGACAAAATCACGCGGTCCGCGTGTTCGATGGTTTCCTCGAACACAGATTTTTCACGGCCCAGGCAGGTCTCCAGGGACATGACGATCGTTTCGCGAAGCGGGTCGATCGGCGGGTTGGTCACCTGTGCAAACTGCTGGCGGAAATAGTCATACAGACAACGGTTGCCTTCCGACAGCACCGCCATGGGCGTATCGTCACCCATGGAACCGACCGCTTCCTGACCGGATTCCGCCAACGGGCGGATCACCTGATCACGCTCTTCCAGTGAAGAGCTGAACAGCTTCTGGTAGACCTTGAACTGATCCAGGGAGAAATTGTTGTCCACCGGTGCAGTCACCAGAGTGGAGCGAATACGACGGGCTTTTTCTTTCAGCCACTTCTTGTATGGGTGCGCTTTTTTCAGCTCGCCATCCACCTCACCGGTGTGGTGCAGTTCACCCTTCAAGGTATCCACAGATAGAATCTGACCTGGCCCGAGGCGCCCCTTGGCAACCACGTCTGCGGGATCGTACTGGTAGGTACCCACCTCTGAAGCAACAGTAATGAAGTCGTCCTTGGTGATCACCCAGCGCGACGGACGCAAACCATTGCGGTCCAGGGTACAAACCGCATAGCGGCCGTCGGTCAGTACCAATCCGGCGGGACCATCCCAGGGCTCCATGTGCATGGAGTTGTATTCGTAGAAGGCTCGCAGATCGGAGTCCATGGTGTCGACGTTCTGCCATGCCGGTGGTACCAGCATGCGAATTGCGCGATGCATATCGATGCCGCCCACGGTCAACAGCTCCAGCATATTATCGAGGCTGGAGGAGTCGGAGCCGACGCGATTTACCAGCGGTGTCAGCTCGGAAAGCTCCGGTACCAGCTCGGTGATGAACTTGTTGGTACGCGCTACCGACCAGTTGCGGTTGCCGGTAATGGTGTTGATTTCACCATTGTGCGCGAGCATGCGGAACGGTTGCGCCAGCGGCCAACGCGGCATGGTGTTGGTCGAAAAGCGCTGGTGGAATACGCAAATCGCGGTTTCCAGGCGGGGATCGGCCAAATCCGGGAAGAATTTGGGCAGGTCCGCGGGCATCATCAGACCCTTATAGGAGAGCACCGCGGTGGACAGGCTACCTATATAAGTATCTTGTGTAAGTTGCTGCTCAGCCTTGCGGCGAGCGACAAACAGTCGCGCATTGAACTGCTGTTGCTCCAACGCTTCTTCCGCGTTATTGATCAACAGGTGCTCGAAGCGCGGCAGGGATTCACGGGCAATCGGCCCCAGACACTCTTCATCGGTCGGCACCACACGCCAACCCGCCACCTGCAGACCTTGCTCTTGCAGGGCGCGCTCAAGAATTGCACGTGCACTGGAGGCCTCGGCCTCATCCAGGGGCAACATGATGGAGCCGACCGCGTACAGGTCACTCAGGTCCTGGCCAAGCTCTGCTTTGGCCACGGCGCGTAAGAAGCTGTCTGGCTTTTGCAGCAACAGACCACAACCATCGCCGGTTTTGCCATCGGCGGCAATGCCTCCGCGGTGAGTCATACAGGTCAGCGACTCAATCGCTGTCTGCAATAACTTGTGGCTGGTTTGGCCCTTCAGGTGGGCGATCAGTCCAAAGCCACAGTTATCTTTGAACTCATCCAATCGATACAGACCGCTACCCATAGAATTCCTCAAAGTGTTATCGCTACCCGGCGGGCGATGAACGCCACTACATCTGCGCAGTGACAATCAGGTCACAGTTGGAGACCGTTCCCGGGGGTATATTTATCTACTCTCGAGCCAAAGGTGCCGCAGAATCCACTGAATTTTCGAAACCCCAGTGACAAAAAAAGCCCACATAAAGGGCTTGGTGTTGCTCGCTCGCTGCGAGCCTGCGTTTATTGTTATCGGCTCTTTTCCCCGGCTTTCACCGGGGGGGCGCGCAATATTACTCGCGTGCCCCTGCAATTGCAAGATTTGGCAGTTTTTTCCGCTGTTAGCGGGCAGTTCGACCGATTTATCTTCTTTTTAGCGCAAGTTCAGACAAAGAATCCTCACTTTGGTAAAAAAACTACAGATTCATCACTGTGCGCCGCAGGCGCGCAACGCCTCAACCAACTGATCTTTCGGCGTGTCACTGACGATTTGTGCGTCACCCAGGGCGCGCAAAAGGACCAGGCGTAGTTTGCCGTCCTGCACCTTCTTATCCACCGACATTGCATTCAGGTAGTCGTCAACCGTCATATCTTCAGGGGATTGTTGCGGCAAGCTGGCTTTTGTTAGCAGCGCGCGCAACCGTTCAACCTCGGACTTACCAATCCATCCGCGCAAACAGGACAACTCTGCCGCCATCACCATACCAGCGGCCACAGCCTCACCGTGCAACCACTTACCGTACCCCTGCACCGCCTCGATTGCGTGACCAAAGGTATGGCCGAAGTTCAGGATCGCACGCCGACCGGACTCCCTTTCGTCCTCCGCAACCACCGCGGCCTTATCCGCGCAGCTGCGTTCCACGGCGTAGGCCAGGGCCTGCGGATCCCGCGCCAGCAACAAATCCATATTTTCTTCCAGCCAGCCGAAGAACGCTGGATCACAGATCATTCCGTACTTGATGACCTCTGCAATACCTGCAGAAAGCTCGCGGTCGGGAAGCGTGTTGAGGGTATCGATATCGATAAGTACCAGCTGCGGCTGATAAAAGGCGCCAATCATGTTTTTCCCGAGCGGGTGATTCACACCAGTTTTACCACCAACGGAAGAGTCCACCTGGGACAGCAAGGTAGTTGGGACCTGCACAAAATCCACGCCACGCTGATAACAGGCCGCAGCAAATCCACTCATATCGCCGATTACACCGCCCCCCAAGGCAACGATGGTGGTGCCACGATCGTGCCGATTCTCCAGCAGACTATCGAATACACGGTTGACGGTATCCAGGGTCTTGAATGCCTCACCATCGGGTAGCTCGACCACATCGACTTTAGAAAAGGCTTTCAAGCCGTCGAGCACCGTCTTCAGGTACAGCGGCGCAATGGTCTCATTGGTAACAACAAGCACCTGTTTACCACGGATATATTGCTCAAACTGTGAGGAATCAATTAACAGCCCCGAGCCAATCAGGATCGGATAACTGCGCTCACCCAGGTCGACATCAAGACGGTGCATGGTTACTCCCTAACGCGCACAAATTGGATATAAAAAAGAGGTAGGACAGAGAGGGCCTGCAGAAAGTACTTACGTGGCGGACTGCTCGGCGAGACGATCCGCAACAAGCTGTGCAGCCTGCTTTGGAGTACAGTTGTCAGTATCGCAGACCAGGTCCGCAACCTCCGCGTAATAAGCTTCGCGCTGCTCGAGAATTTCCGCCAGCTTCGCTCGCGGGTCGGCCACCTGCAACAAGGGGCGATTGCTGTTTTTCGAAGTGCGCTCCACCAACTGATCGAGGCTCGCTCGCAGATAAACAATAAAACCGCCCTGCTTGAGAAGCTCGCGGTTTTCCGCTTTTAGGACAATGCCCCCGCCAGTCGCGATGACCTGTGCCACACCATTGCACAGATCCCCCAGCACCTCACTTTCCCGCCGACGGAAACCGGCCTCCCCCTCTACATCAAAGATCCAGGGAATGTCGGCACCGGTGCGATCTTCCAGCACCTTGTCAGAATCGGCAAAAGGCAGCCCGAGCTGGGCTGCCAGTAATTTACCGATAGTTGACTTGCCGGCCCCCATGGGACCGACAAGAAAGATAGGCTCGGAGATCACTTGCTAAAGGACAGGAACTCGTCCTGCATGATGCGAGGCGTGATGAAGATTAACAGTTCACGCTTGTCCTCTTCACGACTGGTGCGCTTGAACAGGTGACCGAGGAAGGGGATATCACCCAGGAACGGCACCTTGGTCTCACCTTCAAGAGTCTGCGCTTCGAAGATACCACCCAGCACGATGGTCTCACCATTGGCAACCAGCACTTTGGTTTGCAGAGAGTTCACGTTAATTGCCGGAATTTGAGCACCGGTAATCACGTTGGTAAACAGCTCACCAACACTGTTCTGATCGATATTCAGATTCATGATGATGTTGTTGTCGGGCGTAATCTGCGGGATGACATTCAGCAGCAGCACAGCTTCCTTAAAGGTTACCGACGCCGCACCTGAAGAAGTCGCTTCCAGATAAGGAATCTCAACACCAGAGCGTATGCTGGCTTCCTGCTTATCACCGGTCACTACTTTCGGCTGGGAAACAATTTCCGCTTTGCCGACATCTTCCAAAGCGGACAACTCAAGACCAAGTAGGAAATCATCCTTCAGAATGGCATAGGCCACACTACCCACGGAATTGGAGACACCCAAATCAACGAGCATCGGGTCATGCAGAGTCTGCGGTGAACTAAGATCGGGGACACTGCCATCACCGTCTGAAATCAGACCCACCTGCGAACCAGAACCAATGCCAAGACCGTCATCGCCGACATTGTGATCTTCCATATAGCTCCAGCGCACACCGATATCGCGCAAGAAGCCGGTATTCGCGGTAACGATACGCGCTTCGATCATCACCTGACGAATCGGAATATCTATTGCATTGATTAGATCGCGGAACTGGGCAATCTTCTCTTCGGTGTCAGTCAGAATGATGGTATTGGTACGCTCGTCAACGATCGCGCTACCGCGAGTAGACAAGATGCTGCGACCTTCCTGGTCTTCGCGACCGCCGGCAAAATTACCCTGCCCAAAGCCACCGCCCTGCCCGCCGCCCTGGTTACCCGCGAACAAGGCAAAAAGCTCACGGGCGTCTGCATAGCGAATCTGAATATATTCGGTACGCAGGGGCGCCAGCTCTTCCAGCTGCTTACGGGTTTCCAGCTCACGACGCTCACGTTCGGCAATCTCGGCAGCCGGCGCCACCATGATGACATTGCCTTCCTGACGCTTATCTAAGCCTTTAGCCTTGAGGATCAACTCCAGTGCCTGATCCCAGGGCACACCGTCGAGACGCAGGGTGATACGCCCTTGAACAGTATCGCTCGCCACCAAGTTCAGGTCGGTGAAGTCGGCAATCAGCTGCAGAACCGAACGCACTTCAATATCCTGAAAGTTCAGCGACAGCTTTTCACCGACAAAAGCGAACTCCTGCTGCTTTTCGCGTACCTGCGCTACGGTCAGCGGCTTAACGCTCAGCACATATTCGTTGTCTGCCTGATAGGCCAGGTAATCGTAATCGCCATCGTGGGGATCCACAGTAATTACGGTATTACGGCCGTCGTAATCGACACTGATAGCACTAACCGGCGTTGCAAAATCGGTTACGTCCAAGCGCTGGCGCAGGGATGGCGGCAGCTCCGCGCCCAGGAACGTCAGCACGATTTTGCCGCGAGTACGTTCGACATCGATGTTTACCGCGGGATCGCTCAGGCTGACAATAACCTTACCCTCACCACCTTCACCGCGTCGAAAATCCACATTGCTGATACCAACGTTGCTTGCGGCTTTGAACTGCGCGCTGCCACCAATATTGGTGGCACTACGCACTGGCGCAGCAGCGACTGCGGCAGTGGCTGCACTGTCGGCACCAACTTCAAGGACCACTTGGTTACCAACGCGCTCACTGGTGTAAACCGGCAGCTTGTCCAGATTCAGAATTAAACGTGTGCGATCTTCCCCAGATACGATCACCGCACTGCGCGCCGCGCCGATATCCATGCTGTATTTTTTTTGCGGCAGCACGCTTTCCACACCAGCGAAATCCATCACAATACGTGCAGGCTGCTCAATGGTGTAACCAGTGGGCTCCGGTGGTACATCACTAAAGGTGAGACGCAACTGCAGGCGGCTACCCGGCAGCTCGGAGAACTGGATATCGTTCAACTGGCTGGCCATACTCGGCACCGCCAAAGGCAGAATCAGCAGACCCAGCAGCAACGCTTTTGCGCGCGACAGCTTATTGGCGCCCCAGGCCAATACCCGGGCGAGTTGCTTGATGATCATTTTAGTTGTCCTTATCTTCCAAAGTCAGTGCCCGCGGCCGTTCAATCCAGCTACCGGTGCCATCCGGCACAATTTCGAGTACATCGAGTTGTGACGACGAGGCGTTGACCACCCGCCCGTGGTTTTTACCCATGTAATTACCAATAGTGATACGGTGGATGCCGCCATCACCATCATTTACCAGTGCCCATAACTGCCCACTCCTGGAAAGGGTACCCACCATAGAAAGAGCATCGAACGGATAGCGCTCCAACAACTCTTTCTGCCGGTTCACATCTGGAGCCACGTCCAGCTTGCGTCCCACCAAGCGCTGATCAGCCTCAAGCACCGGACGCATGAAAGGACTGCGCATAGCCGCAGCACTGTACACATACGGGCTGTAAGGCGTAAATGTGGGGATAGGCTCAATTTGCCCTTTGGGCTTGTGTTTTACTGCCGCCATCTTCTGGCGCAGGTCACCGTGACTACCGTCCAGGCTACAACCAGTGAGCGCCAGCATTGCCGCGGTCAGAGCGAAGTATTTTTTCATCCTTCTTCTCCCTGATCCTTATAGCGATAGGTCTTGGCACGCACCACCATATTCAGCAGTGCAGAACTGTCCTTACTGGTACCGATTTCAAAGTCGTGCAAGGTGACGATTCGTGGCATGCCGGCAATACCGGAAATAAATGCACCAAACTCGTGGTAACCACCCTGCACCTCGATGCGGATTGGCAGCTCAACATAGAATTCACCAACCTGCTCACCCTCGAGCGCAATCTTTTGAATGGTCAAACCGCTGCCGCGGCCAAATTCGTCGATATCTTCCAGCAAGCCTGGCACTTCAGTGTCCTTGGGCAACTGTTTCAATAGAGCCCCGAAAGTTTCTTCCATCTCCGCCAATTGCTCGCGATACGCTTCCAGGTTGGCGGCCTCGAAAGACTTGCGCTCAAACTGAGTAAATAGCTGACGCTCTTTATTCTCAGCAAACTCCAGCTGACCGTAGCGGTCCTTGATCATGAAAAAGTAACCGCCGCCAATCAGCACGGCAGAAATCACAATCAACAGAGCCACACGCCCAGCGAGAGGCCAGACTCCGACGCGGGAAAAGTCGATATCGTTGATGTCCAGCTCATTAAGCTGCTTTAAAGTATCTTCAAGCGCCACGATTACGCTCCACTATTGGCGCCGTCATCAGCGCCTTCTTCTTTTTTGCGGCCGCTGACACTGACCGTCATTTCAAACGCGCTGGCCTGCTCACCAAATTCTGGTTTGGCCGTAACACCCGTCAGGTTAGGTGACTGGAACCATTCAGACTGGTCGAGACTGCGCATAAATGAGGAAACCCGATTGTTGGACTCCGCCACACCGGAAATCTCGAGAGTCTTGCCGGCACGCTTGAGCTCGGTGAGCCACAGCCCCTCTGGAGCAGCGCGCACCATCTCATCGAAATAACGCACCGCCAGAGGGCGATTGCCCTGCAGCTCCTGAATCACACGCATGCGGTCAATCAGCTCCTGCCGCCGCTGCTTCAACTCCTTAATCTCTCGCACCTGCTTATTTAGCGCCGCGATCTCGGTATTCAGCAACTGGTTGCGCTCATTCTGATTGGCAATCTGCGCATCGACGGTTTTCATCCACATGAATACCGAGACTGCGGCCGCAAGCACCACCACAACCGCAACCTGCTGAAACTCTTTCTGCTTTTGCGCCCGAAATTCCTGGCGCCATGGGAGTAAGTTAATTTTTGCCATCGATCAGAACTCCCTTTCGCGCATGGCGAGGCCTGCAGCGATCATCAGGGACGGTGCCTCACTCACCAGAGCCTGGCGGTTCACCCGGGACGCGACACTCATATCCCGGAACGGGTTGGCCACGAGCGTAGGCTTGTTAAGTTTTTCACCCACCAGTTCGGCGAGCCCGTCCATGGCGGCAACACCGCCACCCAGCAGGATGTAGTCCACGTCGCTGTACGAAGTTGAGGAATAGAAGAACTGCAGGGAGCGCATCACTTGCTGCACCACCGCATCGCGGAAGGGCTCAAGCACTTCCGGGTAGTAGTCGTCAGGCAAGCCGCTGCCGCCCTGACGCTTGGCCAGAGTGGCCTCTTCTGCTGACAGCCCGTAACGGCGCTGGATTTCATCGGTCAACTGGCGACCACCAAACAACTGTTCACGGGTGTATACAGTGCGACCGTCAACCATGACTGACAGAGCACTCATAGTCGCACCAATATCAATTACCGCGACCACCAGCTGCTCCTGGGCCGGAAACTGATTGTCCAACAGGGTATAAGCGCGCTCGATGGCGTAGGCTTCTACATCCACCACGCCCGGCTGCAACTCGGCCTCGCCCAACGCTGAAATCCGCTGCTCCACGTTCTCGCTGCGACACGCGGCCAGCAGCACCTCAACCTGGCCCTCTCCTTTTTCGGAGGGTCCCTGCACCTCGAAGTCGAGATTTACCTCGTCCAGGGGGTAGGGAATGTACTGATCCGCTTCCAGCGCAATCTGGGCTTCCAGCGCATCGTCGGAGAGGTCGGCGGGCATATCCAGGGTCTTGGTAATGACCGCAGAGCCGGAAACAGCCACAGCCGCCTGACGCAGGCGGGTCTTGGACCGGCGCACGACCTTGCGGATAGCCTCGGCAATGGCACCGACATCATTGATGTTCTTATCCACTACCGCATTCGGGGGCAGAGGCTCGGCTGCATAGCTTTCCACCCGATATTTGTCGCCACTGCGACTCAGTTCGAGCAACTTGACCGAGGTGGAGCTAATATCGAGCCCAAGCATGGCTTTCGGGCCCTTATTGAGAAAAGGGAGCATCCCCATTTTTCTTATCTTTTCCGTGGGTTATGGAGGTTTGATGTTATAGCACTTTAAATTACAGCCGCAACCGCCTTTTGCATAGGTATCAGTGCACATTATTCGTATAATTGTCGAACAGTGCCGATATAATTGATTAAGACGTATACAGAAGCATCTCAATGACCGAAAAAGCCCGCAACCGCCTGTTGTCACTGCTGTGGCTGGCTCTGGCCGGCGCCGCCGCCGGCGCCATGGCGTTTTCCAGCATCTATCTGTACCTGAAACCGGGCTTGCCGTCGGTGGAAAGTCTGCGCGATATCCGCCTGCAGACCCCATTGCGCATCTACTCCCGGGACATGAAGCTGATCGGCGAGTTCGGTGAGAAGCGCCGCAGCCCGATCACCATCGACCAGACGCCGGAAATGTTCATTAACGCCATTCTGGCTGCAGAGGACGACGGCTTTTACTCCCACAGCGGCGTCTCGATCAAAGGCCTGATGCGGGCTGCGCGCCAGTTGATTGCCAGCGGCTCCATCCAGTCTGGGGGCAGCACCCTGACCATGCAGGTGGCTCGGAACTTCTTCTTGAGCCGCGAACAGCGCTTTATCCGCAAATTCAACGAGATCCTGCTTTCCCTACAAATCGAGCAGGAGTTGAGCAAAGACGAAATTCTGGCGCTTTACATCAACAAAATTTTCCTCGGCAACCGTGCCTACGGTTTCCAGGCGGCCGCCCAGGTCTACTACGGCAAAGATATCAATGACCTGAATCTGGCCCAGTGGGCAATGATGGCGGGCCTGCCTAAAGCCCCCTCAACCTACAACCCGATTGCCAACCCGTCTCGGGCGCTGGTGCGCCGCAACTGGATTCTGAAGCGTATGCTCGATCTGGGGCATATCGATCAGGACGAGTACAAGAACTCCATTACTGCGCCGGTTAGCGCGCGATTCCACGGCCGCGATCTGGACCTGAGTGCGCCTTACGTCGCAGAAATGGCGCGTAAAGAGGCTGTAGACCTGTTTGGCGACGCCGCCTACACCGATGGCTATCAGATCATTACCACCGTTGATAGCGGGCTTCAGGACGCCGCGCGCAAGGCCCTGCAGCACGGACTCGAGACTTACGATGGCCGCCATGGCTATCGCGGGCCGGAACAGCGCCTGGACGTTGAACTCCTGGCGGACAACGACCAGCTCGTGGATCTGCTGAAGGAAATTCCAGTACTCGGGGGCCTCGAGCCCGCAGTGGTAACCGCGGTCAACCCCCAGAGCCTGATGGTACAGCTGCGTGACCGTAGAGTTGTTGAAATTGCCTGGGAGAACGGTCTCAGCAGTATTCGCCCGTATATTTCCGAAAACGCGCGCGGAGCGCGACTGACCTCGGCAGAGGAAATGTTCGCGCCTGGCGATGTGGTGCGCCTGCGCCGCATTGTGATCAGCGCAGAGCAGATTGCTGCGGAGCAGAAAGCCGCCCAGGAAGCGGCGCTGGCATCCGCGGCCGAGGCGCTGGCAGACACCAATATTACCGAGGACCCCTTCTCGACCCCTGAAGGGCTTGAGCAAGGAGAGCCGGCCGAGGCGCCGGAAGACCGGGAAGAGTGGCATCTCACGCAGGTACCGGCGGCGCAGGGCGCACTGGTGTCACTGGAACCGGAAGACGGCGCTATTCGCGCCCTGGTAGGTGGATACGACTTCCGTCAGAGCCACTTCAACCGGGTCACGCAGGCGGCACGCCAGCCAGGGTCCAGCTTCAAGCCCTTTATTTACGCGGCCGCGGTTGAGAATGGCTATACCGCAGCCAGCATCATCAATGATGCCCCCATCATTTTTGAACAAACCAATCTCGAGGATGTATGGCGCCCTGAGAACGACGGCGGCACCTTCCTCGGCCCGACCCGCTTGCGCAAAGCGCTGTATATGTCCCGCAACATGGTCTCCATTCGCTTGCTTCAAGCGCTGGGACTGGACCGCGCACTGTCCTACACCGAGGGGTTTGGCTTCGATCGCTCCAAGCTGGACCGCAACCTCTCCATTGCCCTCGGCACTTCAGCGCTCACCCCGCTCGAAATGGTGCGCGGCTATGCGGCCTTCGCGAATGGTGGCTTCCGCGTGGAACCCTACCTGCTTGATCAGGTGCTCGACGTCCACGGCGATACCGTTTACCAAGCATTGCCCTTGACCGTGTGCCGGGACTGCCCACTGCCGGGCGAAGCGCCCACTTCGGAAGCTGAGCCCATCGATCTGCAGTCGGTGCGGCACGAAGCGGCAGCTAGCGCCAATGAGGAGGAGCCACTAGAGCTGCGCACACTGCCTGTGGCACCGCTGAGCGCTGATGAGCAGGCACGCCCCCGCGCACCGCGCGCGATGCAGGCGGAAACGGCATTTATCATGGATTCCATGCTGAAAGATGTGGTCAAGCTGGGCACCGGCCGCAAGGCGCTGACGATGAAGCGCGGCGATATTGCCGGCAAAACCGGTACCACCAACGGTCCGCGCGATGCCTGGTTCTCCGGTTACAGCCCTTATCTGGCCACCAGCACCTGGGTAGGTTTCGACGACAACACACCGATCGGCCGCAATGAGTATGGTGGCTCTGCCGCACTGCCCATCTGGATCGACTTTATGTCGGCCGCCCTCGACGGCCTGCCCGAGCGCCACCTGCCGCAACCGGAGGACATTGTGACCACGCGCATCAACCCGCGTACCGGCATGCGCACCTCACGCGGCGGTATTTTTGAAATTTTCCGCGCCAACCGGGTGCCCAGCCGCGAAACCTACAGCAACTATCCTTCGATCTACTCGGATGGACCCAGCAACCCATCAAACAGCGACAGCCAGTCGCAGGAGTCTGTGCCGGAAGAGCTGTTCTAACAATTCGGGTTACACAGACCAATAAAAAACGCCGCCCCAAGGGGCGGCGTTTTTTATTGGATGCAGGTTTTATTCGCAATACCCACCAGAGCCACTGCCCCAGCTAAGCTTCGGCAACCCTATCGCGAACTGCGATAGTCGAGGCAGGCCTCTTCCAGTGTACCCAGATCGGGAATCACCGCGGCCTCGCCAGTGACCGAAACGTGCATGAGCTCGCCCATGGCACAATCCCCTTCGCGGCCAGCCAGATCCGCAGGCGTTACCCGCACCAAGCGCGGAGTGCCCTGTAGCACTACCGCAAAAAACGGCAGATCACCATCCGAGTTGCCACTACTGAGCACCGCGATACGACAGTTACTGCGCAATACAGGCATGGGGCTACCGCGCATCACCTCAAACGAAATCAGCGGCAAGCGCAACTCACGCCAGTGCAGCTCACCCATGTACCAGTCCGGCGCATCGAACGCCGATACCGGGCTCTGTAGGGCGATAATTTCAGAGAGTGTATCCACCGGCACCAACAACTGACCATCCGCCAGCGGCAGCAACAGACTGCTGACCTCGGTCGGTACCTCGTTGCTAGACAGGGTATCTACGCCATTTCCACTCATGCTATGTACGCTCCACCACCTACTGTGGCATCAAAATTCTCTTGGCCCACAGCCATTAGCTGTCCGCCTTCGCCTCGGTAAAGTCGCGAATGGCCTCCAGCAGGATCTCTTCTTGATACGGCTTGCCCAGATAGTGGTTTACCCCAAGGGACAAGGCATGATCCCGGTGCTTCTTACCGGTACGGGAGGTAATCATAATGATTGGAATATCCCGCAAACGGCTACTGGAACGAATGTTTCGCGCCACCTCAAAACCGTCCATACGCGGCATTTCAATATCCAACAGCATCACATCCGGAATAACATCCTGCAGCTGGATAATCGCATCCTGTCCATCTTTCGCGGTAATTACCTGGAAGCCCTCACGCTCAAGGAAGCGAGTGGTTACCTTACGTACGGTTACCGAGTCATCCACCACCATGACCAGCTTCTGGTTCTCCGGCTCTTCTCGCCCGCTTTCGGCTGGCGCCTCTTCAAGCAACGGCGTTTCCGGACGCGCCAGTTGCGCGGAGTGTTTACGCAGCAGTGCGTGCGCATCGAGGATCACCACCACGGTGCCATCACCGGTAACCGTCGCACCGGATACACCCTGCACCCCGGCAAACTGTGGACCGAGGCTCTTCACCACGATCTCACGGCTGCCCAGAATCGCATCGACCTGCAAAGCCATAGCGGTATTGTCAGAACGCACCAGCAACACTGGCATCTGCATGTCTTCTACCGCCAGACGCGGTTGTGCGGAGGACTGCAGCAGGCTGCCGAAGTAATTCACCTGGTAGGGCTCGCCGGCATACTCAAAACGGGCTTCCGGCGTACGGTAATAGTGCTCCAGCTCAAACGGGCTCAGGCGCACAATACCCTCAATGGTATTCAGCGGCATGGCGAACAGGTCGTCCCCCACTTTCACCATCAGCGCACGGTTAACCGATACGGTAAACGGCAGACGTACCACGAACTCAGTTCCCTGGCCCACTTGTGAGCCGATCGTTACCGAGCCACCGATCTGTTTGATCTCGGCCGATACAACATCCATACCCACGCCGCGTCCAGAAATCTGCGTGACCTGATCAGCAGTACTGAAACCGGCCTGCAGAATAAACTGCATGATTTCATTGTTGGACAACTCGGCGTCCGGACGCATGAGACCGCTTTCAATGGCCTTTTCACGCACTCGCATCAGGTTAATACCGGAGCCATCATCACTGATTGTCAGCACCACCTCACTGCCCTCACGGGCAACGGCAACCGCGATACGGCCACGCTCTGGCTTGCCGGCGTCGAGACGCTCTTGCGGAGATTCAATACCGTGGTCGACTGCATTACGCAGCATATGCTCGAGCGGTGCCACCATACGTTCCAGCATGGAACGATCCAGCTCACCTTCGACGTTGGAGAACACCAGATCAACCTGTTTACCCAGCTCGGCGCTCACCTGACGCACGATACGGCGCAAACGCGGTACCAGGCGCGAAAAAGGTACCATGCGGCTGCGCATCAGACCTTCCTGCAGCTCGGTATTTACGCGCGACTGCTGCAGCAACAGAGTCTCGGTATCCCGTGCCTTGTTACCCAGAGTCTGCCGTAAGTCCAGAAGGTCAGAGGTGGACTCAAGTAGAGAGCGCGACAGTTGCTGGAAAGACGAATAGCGGTCCATTTCCAGCGGATCGAATTCCACATCCTGTTCCTGACGGAACTGGATCTGTGCTTCGGTTTCTTTATCCAGGCGACGCAGCTGCTCGTTCAGGCGCAACAGGGTCGAGTCCATTTCGTCGAGCGCCAGACCAAATTCACTGACCTGCTCTTCCAGGCGGCCACGAGAAATCGACGTCTCACCGGCGAGGTTTACCAGCTCTTCCAAAAGCTCGGAAGCTACCCGCACCATTTCCTGGGGCTGGTTACGCGGCTGACCGCCATCGCGCTCGCCAACGTTTTTCGATTTGCGTACAAACGGCAACACATTGTTGCCACTGGCTGCGGGCGCGACGGTTGCCGGGGGCGTGGACTCCACGACTGCTGGCGGGGTCTCGATGGTCGGAGAGACCGGCGTCTCGACAACCTGCGCCTCTTCCACTTCAACCGCTGCAGTATCGAGAACGATACTGTCTGGGCCTACTTGATCTACTTCGCCTGCCTGCGCTGAAGCCTGTACCGCCTCGCCGGGTACGGCGTGTACGTCGGCCCACTGAGTCTCCAGCAGCGCACAGAATGCCGGCAATTCATCACCGCCCATCCAGGCTTGTACTGTCTCGACACCAGCCGCGAGTCGATCGTAAATTCCATGCGCATCGGCAAAGAAACTGGCAGACGGGGCACTGCCGCTCTGCATATTTTCGATCACGGTCTCGAATCGGTGCGCAACCTCACCAAGCCCCATCAGGGCCGCCATACGCGCGCCACCTTTAAAGGTATGCAGCACGCGCTTGAGCGCTTCCGGCATGGCGTTGTCTTCTGGAGACTGTTCCCAGTTCTGGATTAGCTCTTCCAGCTCGTCCATCAGATCGGAAGCTTCCTCGAGGAAAACTTCGACTACGTCCGGGTCGATATCCGCCAACAGTGCGCGTTGCGCTTCGGTAACGTCACCAGACGGTGCCTGGGGAGCGGCAACCTCGGCGCTCGGTGCAGGAGTTACAACCTCGACTGGCGCCACGGGCGGCTCCGCCATCAGGCGCTCGACAACGTCGCGTTCCGGCGCGGCGAATTCTGGCTCCGGAGCAGATTCAGTTGTGGTGGTCGAAAAATCAGCCGGTGCAACAACCCCCTGCTCAGAGGTTTGCGGCTCCACGATTTCAGATTCGATCGTGGGGATTTCATCGGTCAGGAACGCGTCGGTAGAAGAGTTGCCTTGCTCATCGGCAGACAGTTCTGCCTCCAACCACTCGACGGTCAGCTCGCGCTCGTCCTCGACCACACCGGCGGCATCAATAACATCATCGGCAACAATCTCCAGCTCGGTAGGCGCATCGACGACAACACCTTCGCTGCCTCGTTCGTCTGCTGCCTGCTCTTCCGCAACCAGGTCGTCAAAGCCCAGCTCGCCTAGGTCATCCGCATCGACGGTGGGGGGCACCTCGACATCCGTTGCGGATTGTGTCTCTTCGGCATTTATAGCCGCGTCATCGAAAGCGAATTCACTGGCATCAATACCGAATTCGGAGAGATCGATATCTTCCTCTTCGCCGCTGTCATCCCCTTGCGCCAATGTGCGCAGGGCTTCACCCACGGCGTCACTGACCTGGGGCAGATCGGTAGATGCGGCAACCGCATCTACCAGGTCCAACAGCTCATTGTGACCCTGCTCGAGAGATGCCCACAGCGCCGGCTCTTCTTCCAGATGACCGTCGATCACCTGGCGATAAACAGCCAGCAAAAGATTGGCCAGTTCCTGCAGCGTTGGTAACTGTGCCTGGCCTGCGGCCTGTTGCAGAACATCAAGCTCTTCCGCAACCGGCAAAATAATGGATCGATCCCCCGGGGCGGCGCGCCAGCGGTTGAGCATCTCGTCGGCGTCCAGCAGTACCTTCATGCCGTCGGCCATGATCACCGCCAACAGCTGAGGATCCACGGCCTTCGGCTCATTGGCTTCGCGCTCGCGAATCAGGTGGCCAACGGCGCGCTCCTGCAATTCCGCAACTCGTGCCACGAACTGATCGCTACGCTCAACATGCAGTGGCTCGTGGCGATAAATCTGTTGCAGCACCTCACGCACGTAGCTGGCGCCGTCACTGATAAGGTCGTAGGTATCGCTATCAATCGCGACCTGATAGGTACGCAGCTCTTTGGCAAAACGCTCCAACGGCGCCATCAGTTCCGCTACCTGGGTAACTTCTGCCATATGGGCAGAGCCTTTCAGGGTATGCAGGGCGCGGTGGAATGGATCAGACGGAATATCGTATACCGGAGCCTGGCGCTGCATTTCAGCGAGGTATTCCGCCACCGTCGCCAGGTGGGTTTCAGCCTCCTGAGCGAAGATTTCCCACAACTGGGCATTCTCATCCGCCTCAAGCTGCGCTTCATCAATTGCGGCAGGCGCCGCCGCGGCAACTTCGACAGTACCGGCGGTATCAGACTGCAGTAAAGCAGCGGGCACTTCGCCCTGGGATAACTGTTTCGCCCAACTTTCCAGCTCCGCCGTGCGGGCCGGATCCGGGTCGCCGGTACGGGTGCGGAAGCCATCCACCATCGACGGCAGCTTGGCAAGCACCATCTCGATCAATGTCACATGCGCGCGCGCCGGCGAAACGGTTTCATCCAGCACGCGGTTGAGCATGTTTTCCACAGCCCAAGACAGCTCACCGACTTCCAGTGCCTCGACCATGCGGCCGGAGCCCTTCAGGGTGTGGAAACCACGACGGAATTCCACCAGCGACTCGCGGTCGCCAAAATTGGCTGCCCACAGGGGGAAATAGTGGTTGATGGTTTCGAGAACCTCACCGGCTTCCTCGAGGAAAATCTCGACGATTTCATCGTCGATGATGCTGGTGTCGTCATCGTCTGCCAGCGGTGGCAGAGCGGCTGCAGGCTGTTCCAATGCAGGCTCAATGGAATGAGGCACTGGAGCACTTTCAGGAGCTGCTTCAGGGGCAGTTTCGACCGCAGTTGCAGTCTCGACGGGCGCAGGGTCAGCAGCGCCCTCTTCGGCAAACCAGCTCGCTTCAACCAGCGAGGGCTCTTCTTGTTCGGCGAGCGGCGCGTCTTCGATAACAATCGATGGTTCGGAATCGTCGGTATCCGGGGATTCCTCCACCAGACTTCCCGCAAGCGCCGCCAACGGGTCAGCCTCCACCACTGGCTCGGCAACGGGTGCCTCCTCTTCCAGCTCGAGAGACAGCTCAAATTCATCCAGTGCCTGCTGTTCTTCGTCGGCAACAGACGCGACCGACTCCGCAGGAACTTTGGCGACCTCTTCAGGCAACTCGAGGCCACTCAGGGTATCTGTATCGACACCATCGGTTGGCGCCGGGAACACATCGCCTTCGGCGACCGCGTAACCCAGCGTGGCAACGCTTTCTTCGGCCAGCGCCAGCAACATATCGGCGTCTTCGATACCGTCGGCACGGCGCTCGAGGTAGTACTCGACGCTGGTAACCGCATCCGCGAGGGTATCCAGCAGTTTCCAGTCCGGCTGATCGCCGGCATTGATCAAACGCTCTTCAATATAACCGCGACAGGCTCCCACAATCTCGGCAGCGCGGCCGTAGCCCACCATTTCGAGACCACCACAGACTTCCTGCAGGCGCTTTGGAACCTCGGCGAGATGGCCAGCGTCCCAGTGGCTGGCGATGTACTCCACCACCGCCTCTTTCACGGTTTCCAGACCAATCCGGGCTTCGCGCAGAACCTGTTCGGTAGCCTCGCCCATCAGGGGCGATTCACTATCGACCTTGCGATCCCGCTCCGCAGCGGCGGCAAGACCGGAGTCGAGCTGCACCAGCTCGGATGCGGCCTGCATCAGTAGATCGTCGGGTGCAGCACTGCGGGAGGCGTCGCGGAGATATTCGTAAATACTGCGGGCACGGGTGCGCTGATTCTCGAGACCCAATACACCGAGGGTATCGGCGATGCGCTTGGCGACAATCGCGGTATCCGAAAGCGGCGCGCGCTCAGTGGTACTGATACTCGGGTCCAGCGCTTCACGCACACTGGCGAGCTCTTCACGCAGTGCTGCCACCGCGGTGCCCATCGCCTCTGGCCCCATGGCCAAGGCATCTTCGTTATCCGGACGCGGTGTTCCGGGCACCGCACGGTCCAGCGCGAATTTCTGATACAGCGCGGCGGAACGTGGGCCGTTCGGGCCACTCAGATAAACGTAAAACAGGAGGTTGCGGATGAGATCCCGGTCCGGACGCACGTCGAGAACGCGCGCACCCTGCCCGGAGAGCAGGCGGAATTCGACATCGATGCGGCGAAGCAGCTGGCGCAGTGCCGGCAATACATTTACCCGGTGGTCGGCAATACCCTCGAGCAACCCCTGGACAATTTCCCACAGGTGCTGGCGCTGGCTGCCGCTATACAGCAGTGCCATTTTTTCACTGACCTTACCGAGGTATGCAAGGCTTTCACCGCTGTTCACGTCGCGGATCAGGCTGGCTGCCGCCACGTGATACATCTTGCGTAGCTTGGTAACCAGCTCCTGCAGCTTCGCTGTATTACCCAGCAATGGCTGGCGCTGACCAGTTACCTGCTCCAGTGCGGAAAGGTCCGGGGAGAACAGCGCACCTTCGGTGATCAGGCGCTCGCGGCGCACCGCGCGCAAGTCATTCAGCAACGGCAACAACAGCACCGCATTATCGCGGCGCTGGAAGGCAATTTTTTCCAGATAGAGAGGCAATTCCAGCAGCGCGCGCATAAGGAATTCGCGCGTCTCGTCGCTGTTCTCGACTTCACCGCTGGCGAGGGCCTGTACCAGCTGCTCCATCTCTTCGGCGAGCATGGCGGCGCCGGTTAGCTCCGCCATATGCAGGCTGCCGTGTACCTGGTGGATCAGGCTAAGGCAATTCTTTAGCAGGCTATCCGCGGAATTAGCGGTATCGCTGGAGGTATCGGAGGCGGCGGAATCCGAGGCAAAAGTTTCCAGCTGCTGGCGAGCCTGAGCCAGCGTCTCGTTGATTTCGCCTATCAGCCAATCCAGGGCCACAAAATTGGGATTGTCGTGACTCACGCCAAGTCCTCGGTAATTCAATTTGCCCGCCCTACAACTGAGACTCAGAGAGTCCCCGTCGCGGGCTGCTTTACACCCTCACCGAAACAACAGTGAGGGCGTCCGCTTTGTCGTTATCAGAATATGCGGTAAATCAGGCCAGAGCCCGGTCTTCACGCTCTTCTTGAGATAGTGCAGCGAGGCCACCTTCTTCGGCCATCGCACCCTCAAGGGATTCGTCATCCAGCATCGGGAACTCTTCAGAGAGCTGTGCCAGATCGCTATCGTACAGATCGCCTTCAGCTTCCACGTCATCCGCTTGCGGCAGCTTGAAGCCGGCAACGGAGTCACGCAGGCTGGATGCGGTCTGAGCCAGGTTACCAATGGACTGTGCGGTAGCCTGGGTACCGGCAGATGTCTGCGAGGTAATTTCCTGAATCACGTTCATCGTGTTGGAGATGTGACCCGCGGACGAGGCCTGCTGGCGTGCCGCGTTGGAGATGTTCTGAATCAAGGATGCGAGGTTGGTGGATACCGTTTCGATCTCCCCCAGAGCAACACCCGCGTCCTGGGCTAGGCGAGCACCGCGTACCACCTCGGTAGTGGTGGATTCCATCGAAACTACCGCTTCGTTGGTATCCGACTGAATCGCTTTTACCAGGCCTTCAATCTGCTTGGTTGCCGCAGCGGAACGTTCCGCGAGGCGCTGTACCTCGTCCGCAACCACCGCGAAGCCTCGGCCCGCATCACCAGCCATAGAGGCCTGGATCGCGGCGTTCAGTGCGAGGATGTTGGTCTGGTCCGCAATGTCGTTAATCAGACTTACGATGTCACCAATCTCCTGGGAAGATTCACCCAGTCGCTTGATTCGCTTGGAGGTGTCCTGAATCTGCTCACGGATGGTATCCATGCCCTTGATGGTGTTCTGTACCACCTTGGCACCATTACTTGCGATCTGTACCGAGCGTTCTGCTACCTGGGCAGACTCCGCGGCGTTCGCAGATACCTGGTCAATGGTCACCGCCATTTCGTTCACCGCCGCAGATGCACCGGCAATTTCCTGCGCCTGGTGCTCGGAGGCTTCGGCGAGGTGCAGGGCGGTCTGCTGGGTTTCCTGAGACAGGGACGATACTTCCTGCGCAGTGCCGTTGATTCGGGATACCAGTACCCGCAGCTGGTCAATCGTGTAGTTGATGGAGTCCGCGATCGCACCGGTGAAGGCCTCGGTTACCGTTGCCGAGGTCGTCAGGTCACCATCTGCGAGGTCGGCCAGTTCGTCCAGCAGCTGCATAATTGCCTGCTGGTTACGCTCGTTGGTTTCAGACTCTTCTTTCAGGCTTCGACGTGCGCCGGAGAATGCGGTGACCATCATGCCGAAGATCAGCAGCACGAAAACACCGGCAATAATGGCAATGGTCTGGTTGTTCGGCTGACGCTCACTGGACAGGCTAACAATACGGTCGTTCAGTGTGGACAGCGCTTCCAGCAGCTGCGGGGAAGAGGTAGCAATACCGTCAGCGGCCTGACGGGTCGCAAACAGTGCCGGTGTGGCTTCGAAGATTTCGCGTACGGAAGAACTTACGAACTCGAACAGCTCGGTAATCTCTTCAAGAGACTCACGGGCCTCACTGTCGGTAACGCGGGAGATACCCATCACCACGTCACCGCCCTTCATACCATCTACCACTTTACCGAACAGGCTGGCATCGGTGTTGAACTGGTCTGCCGCAGCTTCCGCGTCGTCACCACCCTGCAGCATCTTATCGATGTTTCGACCGATACGTTCCGCACGCCACACCTGCAGCTGAGCCTGCTCTACCTGGTTGGCCGGAGCGTTGTTGGCCAGTAGGATTTCCACGATGTTGTTGTGCTCTGCCTGCAGTTCCGGCAGCGAGTCGTTCAGGGTGCTCGCCACGTCGTTCAGGAAGATAATGGAATCTTTGTTACCGATAATGGTGTCGGCCTGTTCGCGCATCTGGCGCCAAACCTGGCCATAGGCACCAAGTTCAGCCTCCAACGCGCGGCGGCTGCCCTGATCCATGCCCTGCAAACCACTCCAGGTCGCGGCCATCTGGTTCACAACCTGCTCCAGGTCCGCGAACGCCTGCTCGTCACCTGCGGTAGCGGCCGGTGCGTAGGACACAAGCTGGTAAGAAAGTGCGCGCATTTCCGCAACGTCTTCCAGGTACGTCTGATCCCGGTCAGCGTGGCTCTGCACCAAATAGATGCTGACGATCAGCCCCGCCAGTGTGGCGAGTACCAAGAAAAACATAAACAGCGCGGCAGGGTTACTGCGCAACGCGGAAAATGAATTCTGGGAGCCTGTTTTCATAATTTACTCCTGGCGGACCTGTGCCTCAGGCCAATTCTTGTTTTCACCACTTATTGAGACCCGCTGGCCTCACAACCCCAACTGCCCGCAATGCGGACATCCCCAATACCGGCCACGGCCGACTACGGTTCGTGACCGGCACCCTCTGCCGCAGCAGTTTTGAGGCCGAACACTAATATGACGTACGGAAACTACCGCACCTCATTGACCCGCCAGTGCGAGTCGGCGCAAACACGAATGTCTCCGCCTGTAACGCAGAATGCCGCGACTCAGTGAGCCGCGGCATCTGCAAATTGAAAATCGTTTATCAGCGCATCCAGGTCAAATACAAACCAGCGCCCTTGCTGCAGCACAAACTGACCGCTCACCATCGGCGCAAAGGGTTCAGCGAGGTCTGCGGGCGGCATCTGACCATATTCCAATGCCAAGTGCTGCATACCGTGCAATTCATCCACGATTAGCCCGGCGTAGAGCTTTTCATGCTCCAACACCAGTACGCGGCGACTCTGGCGAGAACTTGCGAGATGGCCACCAAAAAAGGCTGCCATATCAAACAGCGGCAGCAGGCGACCACGCACATTGGCCACACCGCGCACCCAGGGCTGGACCCCGGGTATGAAGGTGTACTGAGGGACCTCGAGCAGCTCCACCACGTCTTCCATGGGGGCGACAAAGCGCTGTCCCAGCAGAGAAAATCCAATGCCCGTCCAATAGGGTTTGATTTCCTGGCGGGCGGGCAGCCCCTTAGCCTGCGCCTTGGCGCGGTTGGCAATATCTACGAGCGCGAGATAGGGGGTAAGCGTTGATTGCACGGAGACTCAACGTCGGCCTCAGGCCAACACCTCCGCGATAGTACCAAGCAGCTTGCCCTCGTCGACCGGCTTGGTCAGGTAGGCGCTGGCACCCTGACGCATGCCCCACACGCGATCGGTATCCTGATCTTTCGTGGTCACAATCACCACGGGAATACCAGCGGTCTCGCCGCCCTTACTCAGCTGACGAGTAGCCTGGAAACCATTCAGACCCGGCATCACGATATCCATCAGGATAACGTCGGGGCGCTGTTCGCGCGCCACATCCACACCGCTCTCGCCATTAGTGGCGGTAAGTACGGCGTGACCGTTCTTTTCAAGAATGGTGGTCAGTTTGTGAGTTTCGGTTGGCGAGTCATCGACGATTAGTACTCTGGCCATCTGGTCCCCCGAGATAGTGTTGTCCACTCCGGCCATTGCAATTTTACCGGGCGGATGTTGTTGGCACTGGCCACCCCCATAAACGGAGTGTGACCACACGCTTTGTTATTTATTGCAAACGACACTGACGTTCATGACATTCGATCATTTTTAAGATCGTTGGCCTGCGCCAGCGCGGCTGGATGCAGTAGTCTACGCCATTTTTGCCAAGGGTTTCACGCCCTGAATGAGAAGTTATTCTCAGGCGGCGTGATGCGGCTTGGCATGGGCGGAAATTGCACCCAGAAGTTCGCTTTTACTGAACGGCTTGGTCAGGTATTGATCACAACCAACCACACGTCCCTTGGCTTTGTCGAACAGGCCATCCTTACTGGACAGCATTACGACAGGTGTACTGCGGAATTCGCTATTGTTTTTGATCAGTGCACAGGTCTGATAGCCGTCCAGGCGCGGCATCATGATATCCACAAAGATAATGTCCGGACGCGAATCGGCGATCTTCGCCAGCGCATCGAAACCATCAGTGGCGGTAACGACCGCGCAACCTGCTTTTTGCAGCAGAGTTTCTGCTGTGCGACGAATGGTTTTACTGTCGTCGATCACCATTACGGTGAGACTTTCCCAGTTGAGCTCCATAGTGTGTTCCCAAATCCCCTTCTACTTATTTTCAGGCATCTCGGGCATGAGCGCCGGGCCTGTATTTACAACCTCTTTACGGGGTCCGATCGTTGCTGCGAACAGCCACCTGGGGAGGGTTTGCGCACTTGCGCGAACCCAGTGACCGACGGACGCAGATCAGATGCAAACTTGTATCACAGATGAACAGGTGAATCTAGCGACGTCCGAGTGTGACAGCGCACAATGATCATTTTGTGAGCGGTGCCGCACTTTACCTACTACCGGGTCTACACGGGCAGCTTGCAGAGAGGGGACACTACTCTTACCTTAGCCATTTGCGCAGCCATACCTTCTTGGCGCGCCCCACCCAGCAAGTTCAGTTTTACGGACATTCTATGAGCCAGACTCTCGGCGTGGTCATGGACCCCATTGCCAATATCAACTTCAAGAAAGATACCTCCCTGGCCCTCCTGTTGGCGGCCGAGCGGGCAGGATTTGAGCTGTACTATTTCGAGCAGGCAGACCTGTATCTGGATGGCGCAAAGCCGATGGGCAACGGCGCACCGCTGCAGGTGTTCGAAGACCCACAAAACTGGTTCAAGCTCGGCGAACGCAAACCGGTACACCTGGGAGATCTCGACGTACTGCTGATGCGCGTGGACCCGCCGTTCGACAACGAATACATCTACGCAACCTACATTCTCGAAGCCGCGGAGCGCGCCGGCACTCTGGTTGCCAATAAGCCGCAGTCCCTGCGGGACTGCAACGAAAAGATCTTCGCCACCCATTTCGCCGACTGCATCCCGCCGCTGATCGTGAGCTGCGATATGCAGCAGCTGCGTGCCTTTCACAGCGAACATCAGGATGTGATCTTCAAGCCCCTCGATGGCATGGGCGGCACTGGCATTTTTCACGTCAAGCCCGACGGAAGCAATATCGGTGCAATCCTCGAGACACTCACCGAAAACGGCCAGTGCCAGATCATGGGGCAACGCTATATCCCCGAGATCAAAGACGGTGACAAGCGCATTTTGGTTGTTGACGGCGAACCGGTGCCTTACAGCTTGGCGCGCATCCCGCAAGGAGGGGAAACCCGCGGCAACCTGGCGGCAGGTGGCCGGGGCGAAGCGCGCCCCCTCACCGAGCGCGACCTGGAAATTGCCCGCCGCGTCGGCCCAACTCTGAAAGAAAAAGGATTACTGTTTGTCGGACTCGACGTAATCGGTGACTATCTCACCGAAGTCAACGTAACCAGCCCCACCTGTGTGCGGGAGATTGACACTGCCTACGGTACCGATATTGGCGGCATGCTGATGCGCGCGATCACAGACCGATTGGCAAAAAAGGGATAAACTGCCCAGCGAATGGTTCAGCACCCGGCCCGCAACACCCGATCGGGCCGAAGCGCGCTGACGTCGAGCAGAAGTAACCGCAACCGCAGTAAAAACAATAACCAAAATGACCGCAGCTCTCAGCCAGCCTCAGCGCCAGACTCCGCAACCCGCCCCGGGCAACCAGCCGTCCCAGGGTGATCGGTTCACCTTTGCCCTGTTTCTGGCCTGCGCACTGCATGCACTACTGATATTCGGCGTTGCTTTTACGGCGCCGGAAGCCAGTGAGGCACCGCCAACCCTGGAAGTAACCCTGGCCCAACACCGCTCCACGGATGCACCGGAAGACGCCGACTACCTGGCACAGCACAACCAGCAAGCCAGCGGCACCGCGGAAACTCCCAAGGAGCTGTCTACCGACCGACACGCGGAAATCGCCGACACCAGTATTCGTCAGGTCAACCCACTACCACAGCAACAGGCCGCACGTCCGGCAGACCAGCTGCGCCAGTTGATTACCACCATCGGCGACAGCCCCACTCAGGCGCCGGAGCTTCCCGCCGAGGACAAGCGCTCGGAAGAGAAGCAGGGCGACGCGCCGTCAGACCTGCCGCCCTCCAACCCGGAAATCGCCAGCCTGCAGGCGCGCCTCGACAAGATTCGCCAGACCATCGCCCAACGTCCGCGGGTGCGCCGCCTCACCTCCGTCGCCACCAAAGCCTCAACTGATGCGGCCTACCTGCACGATTGGCGTCAGAAAGTAGAGTCGGTTGGTAACGACAACTTCCCCGAAGAAGCCCTCGCCCGGCAGATCACCGGCGACCTGCGCATGATGGTGCGCCTGCTGCCCACCGGCGCGGTCGAAGAAGTGGTCATCCTCGAGTCCTCCGGCGAACCCATCCTCGACGATGCGGCACAACAGATTGTCCGCCTGGCGGCCCCGTTCGCGCCCTTCCCCACCGAAATTCGCCAACAGGCGGACCGGCTGGAGATCATTCGCACCTGGCGCTTTGAGATGACGGGTTTCTCCACCGCCGCCGGTAAAACTCCCAACCGCGGCTGACAGCCTCTAAACTAGCACCATGCAACCCACAAATACCGACAAGATCGACAGCGATCTCACCAACAACAGCCTGCGCGGCCAGTTGCTGCTGGCCATGCCCGGCATGCAGGACCCGCGCTTCGTGCATGCAGTCGCGTTTATCTGCGAGCACAGTGCCGACGGCACCATGGGCGTGGTCATCAACGCACCGAGCAAAGTGACTTGGAAAGAAGTGTTCTCCCAGCTCGAGCTCAACGACATCAGTCTGCGTGGTGATGAACCGGTGCTGGTGGGCGGGCCGGTGGCCCAGGAACAGGGGTTTGTACTGCACGGCCGCGGCATGCAGTTTGCCTCCACCGCCGAGGTCTCTGAAGAAATCAGCCTGACCGCCTCCAAAGACATCATTGAATCGCTCGCCGCCGGCCGCGGCCCCGACGATGTGCTGTTGGCACTCGGCTACGCCGGCTGGGGTCCCGGGCAACTGGAAGAAGAAATTGCCGAAAACGCCTGGCTGACACTGCCGGCATCCGCTGAAATCCTGTTTGCCACCCCATGGGAAAAACGCTGGCAGGCCGCCGCCGCGCGCCACGGCATTGATCTGAGCGGGATCGGCACCCAGTCCGGTCACGCTTAAGGTTACGTTTCACGCAATGAAAACCATCACCGCCCTCGCCTTTGATTTCGGCACCAGCTCCATTGGTCTGGCTTATGGCCAGAGCCTGACCGGCAGCGCCCGCGAACTGGATCCGCTACCTGCCAAAGACGGCAAGCCCGACTGGAACCGGGTACAAAGCATCGTCGACGAATGGAAACCCAAGGTGCTGGTCGTTGGGCTGCCGCTCAACATGGACGGCAGTGAAAGCGAGTTTGGCGCCCGCGCGCGGAAATTTGGCCAGCGCCTGCACGGCCGCCTGGGGCTGCCGGTGGAATACGCCGACGAGCGCCTTAGTACCCGCGCCGCCAAAGACGAGGCACGGGACCGCGGGCATCGCGGCAACTACGCCGACCAGCCCGTAGACTCCATCGCCGCACGCATCTTTCTCGAGGACTGGCTGCGCAACGTCGCCGCCTCTTGATGCACTGGCCGGTAATCCGGCGCACAAGCTGGTAAACTTGCGCGCAACATCAGTCCAGCCAGTTTCCGCGCATGCCCGAATCAAGCAACTCCACCAACGCCCCGATTTCTACCGTCCGCATCGCTACTCGCGAGAGCGCCCTGGCCCTGTGGCAGGCTCACTTCGTCAAAGGTGAGCTGGAACGGCACCACCCGGGCCTCACCGTGGAGCTGCTGCCCATGACTAGCCGCGGCGACCAGCTGCTCAGCATTCCGTTGAACAAGGTGGGTGGCAAAGGGCTGTTTGTGAAAGAGCTGGAAAAAGCCATGCTGGAAGGCCGTGCAGATATCGCCGTGCACTCCATGAAAGACGTGCCGATGGAATTCCCTGAAGGCCTGCACCTGCCCGTGATCTGCGAGCGCGAAGACCCGCGCGACGCCTTTGTAAGCAATCACTACGGCTCTTTCGAAGAGCTCCCACAGGGCGCGGTAGTTGGCACCTCCAGCCTGCGCCGCCAGTGTCAGCTGCTGGCAGTGCGCCCGGATCTCGAGGTCAAATTCCTGCGCGGCAACGTAAATACCCGCCTGGCCAAACTGGATGCCGGTGAGTACGACGCCATCATCCTCGCCGCCGCCGGCCTGCTGCGACTGGAGATGCGCGAGCGCATCGCCGCCTACATCGAGCCGGAAGTATTGCTGCCTGCGGGCGGTCAGGGCGCCGTGGGCATCGAATGCCGCCGCGACCCCGCGCTGGAGGCATTGCTCGCACCCCTGCAGCACGATGAAACCCGCTTCCGCCTCGACGCCGAACGCGCCATGGTGCGCCGCCTGAATGGTGGCTGCCAGGTGCCGATTGGCTGTTATGCAATTTTCAGTGACGAAAATAAAACCCAGCTGTACCTGCGCGGTCTCGTCGGTAGCCCCGACGGAGCAACCATGTTGCGCGGTGAAGTCCACGGCTCTATCGAAGAAGCGGAGTCCCTCGGCATCCGCCTGGCCGAGCAACTGCTGCAGGCCGGCGCCGACGAGATCCTCGCCGCCATTTAATTCGATCACCGCACCCGTAGCGACCGCATAGCAATGACTCCACCTCTCGCCGGCCAGCGCATTCTGATCACCCGCCCCACACACCAGAGCGACCGCTGGCAGGCACTGCTGCAGGCGCAGGGGGCGAGTGTGGACAGCATTCCTATGCTGGCTATCGAACCGGTATCCGATGCGGACGCGGTGCAGGCGGTGAAAAGCCTGATTCTGGATTTTGACCAGTTCGACCACGCCATCTTCGTCTCGCAGAACGCCGTTCAATTCGGCTTCGATTGGCTGGATGACTACTGGCCACAACTGCCACAGGGTCCGCGTTACTACGCCATCGGTGCCGCAACGGCCAAGGCGATCCGCACCCGCGGCGCCGAGCCTGAATCGTGCGACAGTGCCGCAATGGATTCTGAGGCACTTCTGAGTCTGCCGGCGCTGCAAAACCCCGATGGCGAGCGCGTAATCCTCTTTCGCGGTCAGGGTGGGCGCCCGCTGATCGGCCAGACACTGGCAGAACGCGGCGCGCGCGTCGACTACTGCGAGCTGTACCAGCGCCTACTGCCGAGTGCAGCCTGCGAACAACTGCGCGCCTACGCGCATATCCCCGATGCCATTACCCTGCACAGCGGGGAAACCCTGGAAAACTTGCGGCGCGCTCTGGAAGAGATCGGCAAGCGTGCAGCGCTGAATAACTGCCCCCTGATCCTGCCGAGCCAGCGAGTCGCCGAACAGGCCCGGGCCCTCGGCTTCAGCAAGGTTTTTGCCGCCAAGAACGCTGGCGACGCTGCCATGCTGGACGCATTGAGCGAAGCACTTTCCCCCCATCATTGCTGAAATTCCGCCGATCACGGTAAAAAATTTTATTTCCGCGCCAGACTTCCTATAAAGAACCGCTGCAGTCGCTATAATTTGGCGACAAATTTTCTAGCGGCCTCCGTGCAGTCCACCGCCCTGACAACCGCCAGAACGACCGGTGCCCCCACGCATCCACCCTGAGCAAGCGAGCCCATGAGCGATAAAAAAGCCCCAGCTTCCGCCACGCCGGACGATAAAAAAACCAACAATCAGAAAGACGTGCCTACGGTGACAGAAAAAGCGGAGCCGAAGAGCAACTTCGCCAAGGCCGCAGAAGACCGCGGTACAGACGGCAAAAAGGGTGACAAAGCCGCAGCAAAAACCGGCGGCTCAAAGACCGGGGCAAAGACAAAAGCCCCAACCAAACCCCGCGCCGCAAAGAAGGGCAGCGGCTGGACCTGGTTCTGGTTACTTCTATTGGCACTCATCGCCCTCGCGGTCGCCGCCTGGTACTTCATTCCCAGTGTTCGCACCCAAGCCAACAGCCACCTGCAGGACTTGCCGCTGGTGGGCCGGTATTTCGCTGCCGACACACAAACCATTTCGCAGAGTGGCCGCACCACCGCCAGTCAGGACAATACGCCGGCGGCCAGTGACCAAGCTCAGGACACCTACAGCGCATCCTCTGCACCCAGCACGACAGACAGCACCACAGACAACGACACTGCCAGCAGCACCAGCGACTCAGCGTCGACAAACAACCAGAGCACAACAACCGACAACGCGCAGTACACCACCGCGCAGCCACCAGTACCTGAACAACCCATACTGCAGCCCGGCGAATCCCAGCCCACTCCACCGACGGCAACATCACCCACGCCTCCAGTGAATCAGAACCTTGAGCTGATCAAAGGCCTGCGCCAGCAACTGGAACAGCAAAATCAAGTGATCGAACAGCTGCAGCAACAGCTGGCTGGCGTGCAGCGCAATGTCACCGCGCAGGGTAATCGCCTGAGCCAACTTGGCAATGCCAGCCGCGAGGATTGGCAACTGGCTGAAGCGGATTACCTGCTGCGCCTGGCCAACCAGCGCCTGATGCTGGAGCAAGATAGCCGCTCCGCTCTCGGACTGCTGCAGGAAGTCGACAAAATTATCCGCGACGTAGATATGCCGGATTTATACGGCGTGCGCCAGCAGCTGTCCCGCGATATCACTGCACTCAAGCTGGTGGAAAACGTGGACCGCGAGGGGCTCTACCTGCGTTTGCGCGCGCTGGAGGAGCAGATGGTGAAATTGAACATCCAGCCCCAGTTCGACCTGGCCAAGCGCGATGCTGCCGTCATCCAGCAGCAGAACGACAACCCCGAGATCGGCGAGGCACACTTCCGCTCCAGCTGGGATAACTTCCTCAACTTCCTCAAAGGCTCCGTGCGCATTCGCGATGGCGAGGTGGACCCGGTACTACTGTCGCCACAGAGTGAAACCCGTTTCCGTCAGAGCCTGCGCCTGAACATGGAACAGGCCGAGTTAGCAGTACTGCGCGCGGATGACACCGTATTCAAAGATTCGATTAATCACGCGCGTCAACTGCTACTGGACTATGGCGTGGACAACCCGCAGCGCCAGGTAATCCTGCGTGAGCTGGAAGAACTCGCGCAGGAAAAAGTCAAAGTCGAGCTACCCAACTTGAGCGCATCGCAGACCGCATTGCGCAATTACATCGACAAAATGCACAAGGTTTCCTCCGGGCAAACCCCTGACAACGACAACGGAGGTAGCGACTGGTGAAACGCTTCCTTCTGTTTACCCTGCTATTACTACTCGGCGGCGCCTTCCTCGCCGAGGCCATGCGCTCATACCCCGGCTACCTGCTGTTAATGATCGGAGGGGATGGCGGGAAACGTATTGAAATGAACTTGTGGGTCGCCATCGGCGGCCTGGCCCTCGGCATACTCGCGCTGTTCTTGTTTATCTGGTTGCTGCGCAGTGTTGCGCGTGCGATTGGCGGCAGCGTCAGCCGCATTCGCTTCGGCCGCAGCCGTATCGCACGCCGCCGGCTTACCAACGGCCTGGTGGAGTTTATGGAAGGTAACTGGGCACGCGCGCGAAGATTACTGCTAAAAAGCGCCGCGCGCTCCGATGCGCCGATCATCAACTATCTGGCAGCCGCGCGCAGTGCGTTCGAACTCGGATACCGGGACGAAGCCAACGAGCTTCTGGCCAAGGCCGAAGCCACCGGCGACGACACCCAACTCGCCGTGGCCATCAGCCAGGCGCGCATGCAATTACTCGACAAGCACTACGAGCAATGTATCGCCAGCCTGCAGCGGGCCATGCAGCAGGAGCCCAATCATCCGGCACTGCTGCAACTGCTGCGCCAGGCCTATTACAACATCGGCGAATGGCACGGCCTGCGCGAGCTGTTACCGAGACTCGAAAAACACGGCAGCATGCCCGAGTCGCAGTTCCAGCAACTGGAGCTCGAGGTCTACCAGAACCTGCTGCGCGACGCCGCCAATCGTGACGATAAAGAAAAGTTACGCGAAACCTGGCACAGCCTCAGCGGGCGTTGGCAGCGCAATATCGAACTGCGCAATCTCTATGGGGAAATGCTGCACAAGGTGGGCGACGACGTTGAAGCGGAAAAACACCTGCGCTGGATTTTGAATCGGGAATGGCGCGCCGATACCGTGCGTTTGTACGGGCACCTGACCGGCGCCGACGCCAGCCAGCAGGTCACCATCGCCGAAGGCTGGCAGAAGGAATACGGGGAAAACGCCGATCTTCTCACCTGCCTGGGCCGCCTGTATCTGCGCAATCAAATTTGGGGCAAGGCGCGGCAGTACTTTGAAAAGAGCCTGCTGCTGCGCTCGGACCCGGAGACCTCCGCCGAGCTGGCGCGGCTGCTGTATGCCCTCGGCGAGAAAGACAAAGCCGCGCAACTGTACGAGCAAGGCCTGCTGCAGGCGGTTTCCACCCTGCCCCAGCTACCGCTACCCGACCAGCAAGCGCATATGCTCAGCACGCGGGCATCCTGATCACAGGAATCCGCGCAAGCGCACACTGTTACCGCGGCATCACCATTTCACGATGCCGCGGGTTACCTTGATACCGCCAACCAGGGTCGAGCCGCCATAATCTTTCGCCAGGCGCAGCAGGGTTTTATGAAAGCCGAAGTTTGGAAAGGCCGCCTCAACCTCGCGGATCGTGGCCTTACTCAGCCCCTTGTGTACCGTACCCATAGACGCATCAATCCAGTCGGCCTTGCGGCACGCCTCAATAACTCGTGCATGGGGCCCGGTGTAAGGGGTAATCTTGTGATGCCAGTGAATCGCCCCGCGCAACGCATCGGGGTCCAGTCCCCAGCCGTATTTTTCGTTATCCGCCAGCGCAACAGCTTCCGACGGTTCCAGATAGGCCAGCTCATGGTCGGTCCATAAGCCGATATCGTGATAAACAAACGCGGTTTCTACGAGCTTTTCCACAGCCGCATCATTGTCGAGAAAGTACATGGCATAAGTGATAGTGCGGTACACATGGTTACGATAGCCGGGGAAATCCTTGCCAATCACGCCCTTGTAACGCCCTAACAGTTCTTCCACCAGCGGCCGTTCCTGCTTGATCACTATCTCTGCCATCGACCAAAATCCTCAACATTATTTCAAATAGCGCGCTAGCTATTCCGCCTCACGCGACGCGCTCACATGGCTAATCGCGCTGAACATTGCCGGCAACAGTACATAGGAAATCATCGGCACGATAAGGCCTACCGATATCACCGTAACCCACCAATGGCTATCCACATAAGCCGCTACCCGGGGAGGTATAAAATATACCAGCGGCAGCAACGCGAAAAACGTCAGCAAAGCAGATAGATGACGATTTGGCCGAATTTGTGGTGTATCTGTTAATCGCGTTTTCATTTTCCGCCCCGACTTCGCTTCAAGAGTGCACCCAAGCATTTAGCCCGGGCACACGAAACAACACATTAATTTATATAGACAAGAATCAGCTGCGCATCTTCGAGCGCGGTAAACGCGATGCTGGTCTTGGATCGAATCGCTGTTCTCGCGGTAACCCGCGTACCGTTCACTTTGCCTTCACCTTTACTCAAAAAAGCCAGCACGTCCCCGTTATGCTCTACTTTCTGACCCGCCTCCAGGTTTGCAACCGCGATGGAAGTACCGCTGTAAAACGTCTCATCCTGTCCCTTGGGGCCACCGTAGACTGTCTGCACTTCACCAACCTTGGGTTCATACACTTTGTATCCGGCACGCTCGCCCGCCTGGTCAGGCAGCACCCACAATTGAATCATATGGTTCTCTTTCCCATCGGGATTGATCTCATTGTGGGAAAAACCCTCGGCGCCGGCTCGTTGTACCTGCGTATAGCCGGCCTCCAGCCCCTGGCCATGCTCCAGTGAGCCAGCATGGGAAATCCGTCCATCGACCATAACCGAAACCACATCGATTTCCCGGTGAGGGTGCAGGCCGGTCTCGCCAAAAGGCTGGAAATTCGCATCTGCCAGGTAAACAAAGTTACCCACACCATCAAAGGCCTGAGCACTTGCACGTGGGAATACCCGGCGATCGGTAACAAACTGCCGCTCTTTCAGGCCTGCGAAACCACCCTGTGGCAAGTCTTCAAATTTGAGTGTTTGCATATTCATCTCTCCCGGAAACCATCTCAGAAACTGTACTTGTGGAACTGAGACCAGTGTATGCATGGGGCAAAATTGGATAAATAAGTAACTTCATTACATATTGTTCTATTATAGGCAACAATAAACAGAACCTGAGCGTGGAGGGCCGGCAGTAAACCGGCAGATAGTCGATGGCGGATTTGAACGACATGATGGTATTCAGAGCGGTAGTCGATCAGGGCAGCTTTACCGGCGCCGCCACCGAGCTGGGCCTGCCTAAATCCAACATCAGCCGCAAGGTATCCCGCCTGGAAGAAAGTCTGGGGGCACGACTGCTTGAACGATCTACCCGCGCACTGCACCTCACCGAAGTAGGCCGACTCTACTACGAGCACTGTGTGCGTATCGCAGAAGAAATTAGCAGCGCCGAACAGGTCATCGAAGCCCACAGCGCGCAACCGAAAGGCTGGATAAAACTGTGCACCTCGGTAACGCTGGGCCAGGCACTGATCAGCCCGCTATTGCCGACTTTCCGTGAGCAATACCCTGAGGTGCACGTGGATATGATGCTCACCAATCGACGCGTGGACATCATTGAAGAAGGTTTTGACCTGGCGATACGTGCGGGGGAATCCCCAGATTCAAACCTGGTATCCAGAAGGCTCTACACCGCATCGCTCAATCTCTATGCGAGCCCGCAATACGTAGAAACCAGAAGAGCTGACAAAATCACACAGTTAGAAGAGTTGCATCAACACTGTTGCTTGCATATGAATGCAAATAGCGAGCGAGCTCGCTGGCAGCTGTTTAACGGCAACGAGGAACATACATTCGAATTCCAACCGGAAATGCGCTGCAACGACTTCAGTAGTATTCAACAGCAAGTCATTAACGGAGGGGGAATATCTCTACTGCCTGATTACCTATGCCAACAAGATATACAAGCAGGAAATCTCATACAGGTACTGCCCGGTTGGAGTGGAAAATCCGTAAGTGTCTACGGAATTTTTCCAAGTCGAAAAGGCGTTTCCCCGAAAATCCGTGCATTTCTGGACTATTTATTGGGCAATCTGAAATAGGTAGAGAACCTAGCTACGAGTAACAACAGATGTGCCTCCGCAGCACTATAACTATATCTACATCAAACAGGGCATGTGGGTGCTGCGGGCCAGCAGCCGTCTGCGAGCCTGATGATCGTGCCGGTGTGGGACGGATCCGCATGTTTGCCAGGTAACTAAATAATTCGCCGAGCTCTTCCGCTTCGCCCAGTCGCCCCGCAGGAACAATTTCACGGATAAAATTACTGCCTACGGGATCAGTCAGGTCAACTGTTGTTACACCTGGGTGGTCGCACCTATAAGTTTCAGACTTTGCACCCTCTGCGAAGGTACTATCCTGCGCGATGTCTGCAAACCCATCACTCAGCAATGCCTTTACCACAGCTGGTCCCCGATAGCCCAACACGTTAGTCACAAGCGTTGTCTAGTCGCTGCTTGTCCATTGCTCATCAACCCACTCTATTTACCATCAACGTCTAAATCTGTCTTACTGGACGATTACGGAAACTTCACGCAAAGCCTGTTTTATATCCCAAATCCGGCTATACAGAAAATATCCACCATTACTAGTGAAAGTCCACGCAATAAACGCCAAGTTGGAAAATACACAAACCCAGAATATTTGGCGGAAAGGTTGTTTCGATGTCTTATGGTTGAATAGAGCCTGTCCTAACAGGGCTCCGGGCCAACCACCAATGAATGACAACAGATGCAGGGTATTTTCGCTAGTACGCCGGCGCGCCGTGAGCGCAGCCAACTTATCCCAGCCATAAACCAACATTGTAAAAATTGAGAGAGTACCAATGAGATAGAGCATCTCAAGCGGATACCGATTAATTGAAATCGCAAAAATCAAACCGCCTAGAAATGCAGTAGCAATAAAGAACTGAAACAACAACAGCCCTCCTTTACCTCTACGCCTCATAAATCACCATGTGGTCGCATTCAATCACGGTCGATATTCGCTTACATAGCCTCTAACAGAGAGAAGCTATTACCCATCCCAACCAAACCAGCAATCACTATCTATTGACTACTAACCAAGTAATTCAATATATCGACGATCTGCTGCGGGGTAGTTGCCCACGCATATGCCGAAGCATCCACTTCTTTTAGGGGGTGAACGATATCTTCGCCATGCAAGGTAATATATGGCTTCCCAAGAGCGGCGCAATAACCAGCATCAAAGGCAGCATTCCATTGCTTGTACTTATCACCAAACCGGATGATCGCAACGTCACATCTTTCGATTAGTGTTTTTGTGCGTATTGCGTTTACCTTCGCCGACTTGTGATCGCGCCAAAATCCAGATTCCTCAGCACCAAGCACATCACCTGCGGCATCACTGGCATCGTGATCTGTGACTGCAGATGAAAATACAAAATCACTCCCAGCACACCCATCGATAATTTGCTTCCGCCAGTCTGTGTGGATCTCACCGGATAGATAGATATTTAGCCCCATGACTACTTCCTTTAAACCTAAATTTTACTCGTGATAAAAAATTGACCGCCCAAGTGGTGAAAACCCACCCATTAGACACGACCCATAAGGGACTTTAGAAAAATAGAATACTGATCACCGTAGCCGGCATATCTTCACTTGCTCTTGTGGGCCAGTTTATGCGCATACTGCTCCCAATTCTGGCCGTCAAATTCAGTGACATTTACCGAAGCTGGCAATGTATCCAGGCAATTCACATTAATATCGATACCGTCTGGATTTGACCTGGGAGTATAAAACGGCTTGATTCCGCACACTTTACAGAAGGTATGCTTTGCAACGCCGGAACCGAAAGTGTAGGTAGAAATCGAATCGCCCCCGGACAGCAACCTGAATTTACTGAGAGGTACAATCAGGTGAAGGAATCCAGACTTCGCACAAACTGAGCAGTTACAATGATCGGCCTCAATATTTTCTGGTGCATCCACTTCAAATGTAATGGCTTTACAGTGGCAGCTGCCTTTGTAGATCATCATTTGCCTCAATTTAATTCGTCTAAACACTCAGTATATGCGCTATGCAAAAACCCACCTACCCGAAGATATCACAGCAAGATCATATTCGATGGAGGTCAAAACCAAGCTGCCTATCCCTGCGGGGATTGATAGTCGCACCGACCCACAAATACCTGTATTCACATTGCTGCCTCCAGCATCATCTAACCGCAGTTTGACGCGGCTATAAGAAGCGTCTTTTGGTTCAGTCCACATTGACTACTAATTTAAGATTAATGACTGGAATTAAGCTTCTCTTGCAAGGCCATCAACGTGCCAGAGACTACGAATGTCATATGAATAATAACACGCCACATCACGAGACTCTGGTCACTGTCTTCGGTCATGGTCAAAAATACTTTTAACAATTCTATTGATGATATAGCTACGATAGAGCCAATTACTTTAATCTTTAGGCCTGCAAACCCAACCTTCCCCATCCAACCGGGACGGTCTCCGTCATCCTCCACCTCAATCTTTGAAACAAAGCTTTCATAGCCGCTAAATACGATTATAAAAATTAAGCTGGCAATAAGAGAAATATCGATGAGCGTTAAAATATGCAGAATAACTTCTGATCCACTAAGTTCATTTATGTGCAGAATGATATGTACTATCTCTTTTATGAATTTCAACAACAACACAGAAACTGCAGCGATCAATCCAACAAAAAACGGCACCAAAAGCCAACGACTAGCAAATAAATTACGTTCAAATATTTCTTCAAATTTTTTCATTCTCACCCCTAATGATTAGTTATTTCCCGACTCGATAATGCACACAGGTAAAGGCAATCTATCGCCCTTATCATCTAGTATTTGTTACGTCTCGCCTTAATTTTTATGACTCTTAGATTTAATAGTTTTTTGACTAACGCCACGGAATGCTGCGGCTATGTAGTTGATTATGTTGTGGCAGCGTAGCTATTGCCACATAAACATGCGACGGAATAGCCGTCAGCCCTGACCGGGTTGTTAAACACGTTGCGTTTTTACCCAAGTGCTATATGCTTGATGGCACTCCTTCGTTTTGTCATCTATCACTGATATCTGGCTTAGCGCTCACTCCTTGAGGCAGCCAATGACAAACATACGCTTATGCTACCAAACTATTGAGTTTGGTAAAGTTGACATTCACCTTTGCACTCTACGAAACAGACAAGAATTTTACGATCCAGACGGCGAGGCAGAGCGCCTAGGGATTAGCTCCTCTACTTGGCCAATATTCGGCGTTCTATGGCCTTCCGGCATAGTACTCGCCAACTATATATGTCAGTTTGATACACGCTCAAAGCGCATATTGGAAATTGGGTGCGGAACTGCCTTAACGAGTCTGCTACTAAACAAGCGACAAGATGATATTACAGCGACGGATCATCACCCAGAAGCAGGAAAATTTTTAGATAGAAATACCGACCTTAATCATGACGGTAAAATCTCCTTTGTAAGGGCTGATTGGTCCGGAGAAGATACAGAGCTTGGGTTGTTCGACCTCATCATAGGTAGTGACCTGCTTTATGAAGATGAACACGTGGAACTCGTTGGAAATTTTATAAACAAGCATGCCAGGCAAGAATGTGAAGTTGTAATCGTAGACCCAGGCCGGGGGCGAAAAAATAAACTCACGAAAAAGATGGAAGGTTTCGGGTATACCTCATCGCATTTCAAACCTACCGATACTGGCTATTTAGACGGAACATTCAAAGGATATATCTTGAATTTTGAACGAACGGCATAGAGCTATTTAACGCCGTGCTAAGTCGCGGCCAAAGTTGGGTGGCTTTTGTGGTAAAAACGTAGCGACTACAAAATACGCTCTGCTTTGGATATCGTGCCGCAACGCTTGTTAGGCATTGAACTCCATTTCAAACTCATATTTGCTACTAGCAACATCTTTAAAACCGAGTCCTCTATACAGAGAAATCGCTGGATTATTTTTGAAAACACTCAAGCCGATAGTGGCGTTTACAGATACAGCAGATTTGCATATGTCATTCAATATTGCTTTACCAATCCCGATCCCTTGAAACTCTGGATCAACCTGAAACTGATAGATGTACCAATGATTTTCTGAATAGTCCTTAGACATTTTTATCATCCCCACATCTTTCTCCCGATAACGAACAATCTGTATATCATCAAAAGAGTACTTAACCCGGCTCAAATCCGATGAATCATTCTCCTCAGAAATTTCTAGAGAGTACTTGTGCATCGTTTTCCTTCTCAAATCCAGGAGAAAACTGACATCATTGTTATTTACGGGTCTAAGACAGATTTTCATAGATGACTAACGCCGCCAACAGGGGCAGCTTGCTTTGGGCGCTTTTTGCGCAATAATGGGAGCGAAGCGACCTGCGCATAAAGTGCACAAAGTAAGATGTCCGGTGGAGGCCCGCAGGGCCGGAACGAAATGCCTCGCCTTGTTATGCGCTACGTGCAGACACCCTCATAGGCAAGAAAGCGCTCTGTACCCGAAGCCAGGTCTGTACGCTTCTCACACCAAATATAATCAGAACCACCAAAGAGCGCTTTTACGGACGATGGACACGTACTTTCAGAAGGCTCTATATACTTCTGTTCTGACTCTGAAATTTTACCAGCCCTGTTGATTTTCAACGCGCCGGTTCCAAGACGTACAAATATGTCCGATCCAGATATAGCAAAAAGATAGGCATCTACAGGCATAGCCCATTGATTGATTATTTTCCCAGCCGAATCATACTCATATACGCGTTCAGATGATTTTAGGAATTCGGAAGTGTCTGGCGGTGGAAGAGCGTCAACTTGCGTATATCTTACCCAACCACACGGATGAGGCTCATATCCCATTTTCACAAGCTCTTCCATAGAGTCAGTTGGAACTTTCGCAACTTCTGCGTCACTACTCCATAACGCAACTTCAATTGCATTGGCGTAGCTAGCCGCAAAAATTAAAACAATAAAAACTATTCTTTTCATACTCTCTAAGACGCATAACGCCGTGCTCAGGGACGGCTTATTTTGTGCGCGTTTTGCGCGAAAATGGGAGCGAAGCGACTGCGCAAAAGGTGCACAAAGTAAGACGTCCCCTGCAGCACCTTGTTAGCCTGATTGGAGGTGCTCCCGAAGCACTTGAATACATAAGAAACCCCAAGACTTTCCGACGCCTTTCGCATGCTCAGTGACCGAAATTTCTTTAGTGATATTTCTCCAATCATAAACTTCAACAATATTACCACTCTTTGCATCGATCTCTATTTCGAACTCCCAAAACTCCAACTCCATGCTCAGTAAGGTTCCGCTGAAAGTCGAATCACAACAAATAGGGCCTTGGCCAAACTCGACAAGTATAGAATTCTCTTTTGAAAAATTATTCGATTTTAGCCAGCAGCGAATTGCATCAGGGAAAATCTCAGTATCAAGAAATAGCTTGGCAGTTTTTGCTATGTTGAATTTACTGATCTCATTTTGCTCTCTGGTATTCAGATTTTTTATTTTTGCGAGCTTATCTATGTTCATAGCTAAATCAGGCTAACGCCCACAGCAGGGGCGGATTACCTTGTGCGCATTTTGCGCAAAACTGGGAGCTTAGCGACCTGCGCAAAAGGTGCACAAGGTAAGACGTCCCGCGGAGGCCCGAAGGGCCGGAGCTTTATTGCCTGTGCTTGTTATAGGGATCAGTGCTCAAATTCTACTCCACACTTCCAGCATCTTTTACCTCGAAGCCGTATGTCGAAAGCGCTAACCCCTCTAATTACTTGACCGGCACCGCACGCATTACATCGTATCGACAAAGCATACCCAATAATACCTAGCCCCAATACCAGTGGAAGGAGGAAATGCCAAGTGACAACCCTTTCTGAGCCACTCCCATTTTCTAGGAAGATGTGAATCAAGATAAAAATACACTCAAGAAACACTAGTAGAATTAGTTTTTTATTGTCCTTAAATCCCACTACTCTTTAATTCCTATAACGCTTTGCTCACCGGAAAATTGGGAGCGCAGCGGGTAATTTTTCCGCGTGCAGCAACTTGTTATACGCTTTTACTTTAACCATATGGAGTAGTCCAACTTTCCTAAGGTTGTGGAAAGGTTGGCGATAGCTATAGCTTGCCCAACACTTGTTAGAGTAACTTGACCACCTTTAGCGTCTTTGTCAAAGGTATCCAAAAGGATTTTTGATGATGGAGAGAATGCTGCGAGATCTGTTTTAAATTTTTCTAGATCGGTGTATCCAAAATATTTATAGAGTTGCGTCATCCAGCCATTATAAATATCGACGCTCATCATCGAAGCAATTGAACAAGTACCCGCATATTGAATATGTCTTTTTTGAGAATCTGACAAATTAAACCCCATTGATACAGCTGCCAACGCTCTCTGCGAATATGGTTCCAAATGCGATAAATGTGGAAGACCTTGGACGCCAACGTGAGTCATATAGTGGATAAATGACAAGTAGGCAATTTGTGCCTTGGTTATTTTCGGAACCACTGTAACAGCTTCAGATATGACTATATCTTTAAAGTCATTAGCGGAGGCGGAGGCTCGCTCTGCTATTAAATCGACCAATACCGACGGATTGGCCTTTTCACCTTTGCGAGCACTAGCTTGTACAGCATCATTTATAGCTGCCTGTACATCAGGATCGGTGAATTTCTCAAGAACAATTTCCCCTGATTTTTCTACTATTTTTTGCTCTAACGAAGCAGCGAATTGTTGTACATTCCCTTCTGCTGCTCGAATAGCCTCATCTCTCAAGGATGGAAAATTATCGCGTAAAAACAGCAGGCATAATTCCTTCACTTCTGCAACGGATAGCCCCATATTTTGGGTAACCGTAACATTACCTCCCGCCTGAATGGCAGTGCCTTCAGCTTCTACCTTTTGATTTTGTTTGTCACCTATCACGAATTATCCTTTTTATCCGTTGATCCGATATTTATGCTCACGTCACCACCGGCTTGTATACCTGTAGCATGTTTACCTATGCGCTGAGACTGACCTGAAGCTTCTTCTGACTTTTTATCGAAGAAAAAAGTCGATATCAATGCAGATAGTGATACAACTGTAGTCAGGGCTGGTTCAAAGCTACGTTCAAAGTAAAGCCAGGCACATGAGATACATAGTGCAACAAAAGCCAATATTCTAATTATGATTCTCATGATTCCTCGCTAGCGTATAACGCCCACGGCAGGGGCGGCTTACATTATGCACGATTTGCGCGAAAATGAGAGCGAAGCGAACCGCGCAAAACGTGCATAAGGTAAGCCGTCCCGCGGAGGCCCGAAGGGCCGGAGCTTCACTGCCCGTGATTGTTAAGTGTGGCATTTCTCAATGCTCAGCTCATACACACCATCTTTAGGCTGAAACATTTCTACGTGTTGAATCCTACGTTTTTCATGCCAACCACAGAAATTGAAGTCTTTTTCTGTTTGGTGGCAGATGGATAGTGCTGCCTGGATATTTTTTGCTTTCACATTGGTGCAATTCAATTTTGTGCAAGAACCGCTACTTTCAATTTTTACTTCAACTGAACGGTGCGCAGAAGCTTCAGATATACAATTACCTTGAGCGAGCGTAGTGGCTGAAAAAACAAGCAGAGCTACGTTTATTATTGTTCCAAGTGATTTCATGGTACTGACACTTAACGCCCACGGCAGGGGCGGATTACCTTATGCGCGTTTTGCGCGAAAATGGGAGCAAAGCGACAGCGCAAAACGTGCATAAGGTAAGCCGTCCCGCGGAGGCCCGAAGGGCCGGAGCTTCATTGCCCGTGCTTGTTAAGTGGGGACTAGCATCCGCCATCGCCCCCACCCCCGCCGTCACCTCCACCACCATAACCGCCATCGCCCCCGAAATACCCGCCGCTACTGGTACGTTGATTGACACCAAATTTCACAATAAACCAGAGAATGCTAGATATGAGAAAGCCAGTAAAGATGATTGGTGCAAAGACTGAATTGAATGAATAGCTAGAGGACAGTTCTATAAAGTGCCAAGAACCTAAAAGGCCCACCAGATTGAACAAAAATGACTTCATTGGTATTCCTTTATTCACTTAACGCCCAGCGCAGGCGCAGCCAGCGCTGGGCGCATTTTGTGTTAATGTTTGAGCGGCAGCGAGCAACACAAAAGGTGCGTAGCGTTGGCTGTCGCTCTGCCGCTGCTTGTTAGGGCTACTTTGGTTTCCTTGCCACGACAAAGCCTTTTGTAGGTGCACAACTTTCCCAGCATGAAGTACCAACCACAATATCCGGATACTCATAAAAATAGAGTGCCAACTCCTTATTTTCATTTGTAGTAGCTGAAAGCTCCCAAATTTTAGGCTTAGCCTTTGGGACATCCTGCCCAATAGATCCGAATATATTTTTCTGGTGCAAGCCGTGCAGGAATTCATTTGCACTTCCACTAAGCTCATCAACTGATATAGAGGTGAAATAGTATTCATCTGGCCCCAAACTCGGCTTCTCGTTAGAGACTAATTGGGCTGGATAAATTATTGGCCTGCGTTCCGGGATGAGGACGAACCCATAGTTTTCCGTAAAAGTAATAATGTGACCATATTTTGAACATTCAACTTTTGCCCATTGCTCTATAGGGGCTCCCGTGATTTCGGTAACGGAAGACTTCGGTGCATTATCACACGTTCCCGCGAACGCTTGCGCAGCCGATAACAGCAAGCCAGTTAAACTCAGTTTTATAATTTTTTTCATACTCTAAATCCAATTATCCCTCGATCAGAGCGTAGCCCTAAAGATCAGCCAACGATCCCTGCGCTTTTCGCAGGGTATCGTTCGGCGACTTGTTAGATTTTAGCCGGAGCGAACTGTATTCGTTTATCGTCATCTCCGGCCCTACTTGCCTCTGCTTAAGCAGAACTTAACGAACGGTATGAAAGTGGAGTTTCTACTGAAAGGGATAGTAGATGCGACAAAATTCCTTGCCGTGAAGAGAGGCTTACGTCCGCAACCACTCGTGCTTGCGTGCGGAAGCAGCGCTTCACGGTAACACGAAAAATTTTTGATCGTCATCTTCCTTTTAGAATAAATACCACTGTATATGTTTAGTTATTATTTCCATACTGTATTTACATACAGCTCGAAAAATACTTTATCATTAAAAGGCCAAGTACTCCGCCCCCGACCAAATCTAACGCCGCCGGCAGGGGCAGCTTACCTTGTGCGCATTTTGCGCAAAACTGGGAGCATAGCGACCTGCGCAAAAGGTGCACAAGGTAAGCTGTCCCGCGGAGGGCCACAGGCCCGGAGCAAATTGCCCGGCCTTGTTAGGCGTGACGCTCGAGTCCCGAAATACCTATGTGTCAATAGAAACATCGGCTAGCGTTCCATTCTCGAAATGGCACGTATAGAGGTGTCCGGAGTTATCCGTAAGGCATTCAAATGTAAGCTCCCACGAAAGGTTTCTATTTCCTTCAAGAGGTACATCGAAGCCTGCTAGTCGGAAGCTCTTTTTCCACTCAGCATCTACTGCCTTACTCTGCATATTGTGGTGCAGTGACTCTAATTCTACAGCGACCGTTTTATAGATAGATTCAATACTACTCATTACCCATTGGTAAAATTTCACCTGAGCATCAGACGGCAAAGCCTCACCAACGGTGTCGACACAAATAGTTAACTCGCCATCGAAATATGCTTCACGTAGCCAGAACGTACCTTTCGAACCTTGTTCAAGCTGAAGTTCGCCAAGGACTGGATGCTCTATCGTTCTTCTTTTCTTGGGCTTAAAAATATTGCGAAGAAGCTCAAACATTTCATTCCGCCTAACGCCGCCAGCAGCGGCAGGCGAAGCTGGCGGTTGTTGTGCGGTTTTTGCACAACAAGTGACAGGTTTGACTGTCCGATTGCCTGGCCTTGTTATGCCTAGCTGCCATGTTGAGAAAACATCTCTGTTATAGTGCTGTTATTAATAGAATTTACAAAGTCATTTACGGTGCCCATTTGTGTGTTGGCACCGTTTGATAGTAGTAACTGCACTAGCTCGATACTAATGTTTGAATTGAGCACTGCCTGATGCAATGGACTAATAGCTTCATTGTTTAGGACATTGATCTCGCTGCCAAAGCCGATAAGTATCTTTACTGTAGCAATATCATTATTTCTTACGGAATAGTGAATTGGCAAATTACCGTACATATCTTTATTGTTTGGAGATACGCCTTTAGAAAGCAAAAACTCTACTGATTTTACATTTGCAGGCTTGCCGATAAGCACCGTGGCTTGATGAAGTAGATTCCATCTCTCATTTTCTGTCTGTTGGTCAGAACTCAAACCTTTAGCAAAGTATTCCTCAAGAGAGATTAAATCTCCCTTCATAATAGTTCTGAGTACTTCCCGACTATTGAAACTATTCACGATCTTCCCTTAGGGCATAACAGTTTTATTCATAAGCCCCAGATATAGACATAATTGCCATATCTGGGCATGACATGGCTATATCTAGGAATTATTGCTAAATGTAGCCATGTGGCGATCAGCGCTTATATGTCTACATCTAGGCACTGATCGATCAAGCCTTCAACTATGCGATACTCAATATCCATGCGTTTTGCAACTGAGCGTTTGGCTACCCAAGCTTTGGCAACGCGGCTCCAGCGGCCCCCCATCCTTCGTACTTCGTTGCGCAGCTCGATTTCTTCAAAGGCGATTTTTATTGCCACCCAGTCGTTTTCATTAATCGGCTGAGGAGTTGGCTGGGGCCTTTTTTGTACATAGGCCTCTCTTTGCGCGACAACAATTTCCACCGTGGTATAAACGGTTTTTTTGCACGGCGAGCGGCGGTATCGCACGGCGCAAAGTTGCTCGCCGTATTTTTCTTGGTAGCGCTTACTGCCGTCGTGGCCTGGCCTGATGGTTTTTATGATTTCCATACGCCCTCCCTGGCGTTGCGGTGGCTTATTTACAGTCCGAGTTCTTCCCAGATCTCGTCGACTCTCTGTGTTACTTCGGGATCTTTCACAATTGGACGCCCCCATTCGCGGGTGGTTTCACCCTCCCACTTGTTGGTAGCGTCAAACCCGATTTTGGACCCGAGGCCCGATACCGGTGAGGCGAAGTCCAGGTAATCGATAGGTGTGTTTTCGACCATAACGGTGTCCCGTGCGGGGTCCATCCGGGTGGTCATGGCCCAGATCACATCCTTCCAATCGCGGGCGTTCACATCGTCGTCGGCGACGATAACGAACTTGGTATACATAAACTGCCGCAGGAAGGACCAGACACCCATCATCACGCGCTTGGCGTGGCCGGGGTACTGCTTCTTCATGGTGACCACGGCCAGGCGGTAGGAACAGCCTTCCGGGGGCAGGTAGAAGTCGACGATTTCCGGGAACTGCTTCCGCAGTATGGGCACGAAGACTTCGTTCAGCGCCTCGCCGAGTACCGCTGGCTCATCCGGTGGGCGGCCGGTGTAGGTGCTGTGGTAAATGGGATCTTTACGGTGGGTAATTTTCTCGACGGTGAAGACCGGGAAGCTATCGACCTCGTTGTAGTAGCCGGTGTGGTCTCCATAGGGACCCTCGTCTGCCATGTCTTCGGGGTAGATATACCCCTCGAGCACGTACTCGGCGCTCGCCGGGACTTGCAGGTTGCTGAGCTTGGCCTCGGCCACTTCGGTCTTGCTGCCGCGCAACAGGCCGGCGAACGCGTATTCCGACAGGGTATCTGGTACGGGGGTGACGGCGCCGAGGATGGTGGCGGGGTCGGCGCCGAGCGCGACGGCCACAGGAAAGGGCTCACCGGGGAATTCCTGCTGCCACTCGCGGAAGTCCAGGGCACCGCCGCGATGAGACAGCCAGCGCATGATCAGGCGGTTCTTGCCGATCAGCTGCATGCGGTAGATGCCCAGATTCTGGCGCTTCTTCTCCGGTCCGCGGGTAATCACCAGCGGCCAGGTGACCAGCGGTGCGGCGTCGCCGGGCCAGCAGGTCTGAATCGGCAATTTGGTGAGGTCGATGTCGCCAGTTTCGATTTCGATCTGCTGGGAGTCGGCCTTACTCACGACCTTGGGCCCCATATTCATGACTTGCTTGAATATGGGGAGCTTCTGCCAGGCGTCCTTGAAACCCTCTGGCGGCTGCGGTTCCTTGAGGAAGGCCAGTAGCTCACCGACCTGGCGCAGCTCGGAGATGGACTCTTTACCCATACCGAGGGCGACACGCTCGGGCGTACCAAATAGATTGGCGAGCACCGGGGTATCGTAGCCGGTGGGGTTTTCAAACAGCAACGCCGGGCCACCGGCGCGCAGGACGCGGTCGGCGATTTCTGTCATTTCCAGATAGGGACTTACCGGGTGGGTAATACGCTTCAGCAGGCCGCGCTTTTCCAGCAGCTTGATAAAGTCGCGCAGATCTTTGTATTTCATGCTTTATTGGTCGACGGGAAATTCACCGGCCAGTGTAAAACAGTCAGCACAAAATAGGGAATGAACGCTGCCAATTCGACAGAGTTGGGGGGGATTTTGAGAGGGGAGAACAACCCGCAGTACAGGACTGCGGGCTGCCGAACTTCTAAGAGATCTTAGAAGCGGGGACGACGCGGACGGTCTTCGCGCGGCTTGGCTTCGTTAACACGGATGTTACGGCCAGACAGCGGCTGATCATTCATTTCTTCGATTGCCTTACGCGCTTCGTCGTCGTTCGGCATTTCTACGAAACCAAAACCTTTAGAACGGCCAGTTTCCCGGTCAGTGATTACAGTAGCCCGGGAGATTTCACCGAATGCACCAAAAGCTTCGTGCAGTTCGTCAGAGGTTACGCCGTAGGCCAGATTTCCAATATAGATATTCACAAAAAAGTCTCACATGAGTAAGTGGGCTGTCGTGCATTCACAAACGGATAACCAGCACCACCACGTTATCCACTTGAGTTTGGTCCGGAGTCAGACAACTTCCCAGTTATCTGGAACCAATTCGGTAAGTGTTGAAAAACCGCACAACACATTGGTGGAAGCCTTTATATGCCTAACACCGAGGGTTTTCAACTTAATTCGACGTAATTTCACGCCTCATTCAACGTATTGCAAATTTCATCTGCATTACACGAAAAAGGCCGGCATTTAATGCCGGCCTTCATACTAAAAGAGAATTATTTCCGTTTCATGGAAAGGAAGAATTCGTCATTCGTTTTAAAGTCTTTGAGCTTATCGATAAGGAATTCGGTGGCGGCCAAATCTTCCATATCGTGAAGCAACTTGCGCAGAATCCAAACCCGCTGCAGCTCGCCTTCCGGCATTAGCAGTTCTTCGCGGCGAGTACCGGAGCGGCGCACGTTAATTGCGGGATATACGCGTTTTTCAGCGATCTTGCGATCCAGCTGCAGTTCCATGTTGCCGGTACCTTTGAATTCCTCAAAGATCACTTCGTCCATTTTGGAGCCGGTATCCACAAGTGCGGTGGCGATAATCGACAGGCTACCGCCCTCTTCGATGTTACGCGCCGCACCAAAGAAGCGCTTCGGGCGCTCCAGTGCGTGCGCATCCACACCACCGGTGAGAACCTTACCGGAGCTCGGCACAGTGGTGTTGTACGCACGTGCCAAACGCGTGATGGAGTCCAGCAGGATCACCACATCTTTTTTGTGCTCTACCAGGCGTTTGGCTTTCTCAATCACCATCTCAGCAACCTGTACGTGACGCGCAGGCGGCTCGTCGAAGGTAGAGGCAACCACTTCACCGCGCACCGAGCGCTGCATTTCAGTTACTTCTTCCGGCCGTTCGTCGATCAGCAGAACAATCAGGTGGCATTCCGGATTGTTGCGGGTAATCGCCTGGGCCATGTTCTGCAACATGATGGTTTTACCGGCCTTGGGCGGTGCCACGATCAGGCCACGCTGACCTTTACCGATTGGGGCTACCAGGTCGATGATACGGCCGATCAGATCTTCAGAGGAGCCATTACCACATTCCAGCCCCAGCCGATCATTCGGGAACAGCGGCGTGAGGTTCTCGAACAGAATCTTGTTGCGCGCGTTTTCCGGCTTGTCGAAGTTGATGTCGCTGACTTTCAGCAGGGCGAAGTAGCGTTCACCTTCTTTGGGGGGACGAATTTTGCCGGAGATGGAGTCGCCGGTGCGCAGATTGAAGCGGCGAATCTGGCTCGGGGAAACATAAATGTCGTCCGGGCCTGCGAGGTATGAAGAGTCTGCGGAGCGCAGGAAGCCAAATCCATCCTGAAGGATTTCCAATACACCTTCGCCGTAGATGTCTTCACCGCTTTTGGCGTGGCGCTTCAGGATATTGAAAATAATGTCCTGTTTACGCGAACGGGCGAGGTTTTCGAGCCCCATGCCCTTGGCAATTTCAATCAGCTCTTCAATGGGTTTGGTTTTTAATTCAGAAAGGTTCATACCAATTGCTTTATTACGGTTTCTTCTGTCGGTTCGCGCGGACGCGCTGGACGTTTCTGCGGAGGGAGTTGAAGTTTCGATGGTGATAATGCCTGGTTCGACATGCTGGCTGGATTACTGACCGAAGCAACGCTCATTCAAGTTATTCACATTCGATCTCGAGCCCTAATCGATAACAACGGCTCAGACAAAACGAATACCTACTTACCACGGCACGATTACCAGATTGCCAATATGGCTGCGGCGGAGGTGCCAGTAGGAGATGTTCAACTTGAGGAGTTTGCGCCGGAGAGGCCGCGTCAGCAGCGGGGTTGGCGACTTGGCTCAGGTTTGGACTGAACAGTTAATTTGATTACTAGCCAGTATAACCGCAGTTCGGCATCCTGCAAGGCCTATTTCGCAAGCTTGGGGCGCCATTACCCGGGGGCTGCAACCCTCTTTTATCCTGCCGCGAACGGGGGACAATGCCCCAAAACGACGCAGGGCGCCAATGGCGCCCTGCGAGATCAATCAAATCTGGCTGTCGATAAACTCGGTCAGCTGAGCTCGGGACAGGGCGCCAACCTTGGTGCCTTCTACGTTGCCGCCTTTGAACAGCAGCAGAGTCGGGATGCCGCGCACGTTGTACTTGGCCGCAGCCTCTTTGTTCGCATCTACGTCCACTTTGACGATTTTCAGCTTCTCGCCGTAGTGACCGGAAAGATCTTCCAGAACCGGAGCGATCATCTTGCAGGGGCCACACCACTGTGCCCAGAAGTCTACCAATACCGGGCCTTCGGCCTTCAGTACTTCGGCTTCAAACTCTGCATCGGTTACGTTTACGATGTTCGCGCTCATAGTGCTTTCCTGTGGTTCTGTTTCGTCAGGCCGCTGCTCGGACTGGCAGACATAATAAGTAGGGTCTGCAGCCCCCGCAAGGCAATTGCTTTCACCATTCATGGCGTTTTGCCCTATATGCGGCCCGATTTGGCGTTTTCAAGGGCGAACCTGTGGAATGGCCGCAGCAGTTCAGCTTTCCGCCAGATAACGCTGCAATATCTCGTCTATATAGTCATACCCAAACCGGGTGGTGCCAACGGTGGGGCCTAACGGGCGTACCAGCTCCATCGCCTCGAGGCGCCGCCATTCCCGGCGCAAGGTATCGAGCGGCAGGCCCGTGTATTGTTCAAAACTCTCCGCGGGCACCCCGGCTTCGAGCCGCAAGGCATTCATCAGGAACTCCAGAGGACGCTCATCTTGAACTACTTCTTGTAGCTTGGGCTGCGGAAACTCCACGCCACCCGCGCCGGTTTCACACCCCAGCGCCAGATAGTGTTTCGGCGCGCGAGTACGCTGGGTGCGCAGAATTCTCCTGGTTTGCGGCAGGGTCACCTTGCCATGGGCACCGGCACCAATCCCCAGATAATCGGCAAAGGACCAGTAATTGAGGTTGTGCCGGGAAGCGAGCCCGGCGCGGCTATAGGCCGACACCTCATACCGGTCATAGCCTTGCTCTGCCAAATACGCCCGGCCGGCCTTTTGGATCGCGGCGATTTGCTCGGAGCCGGGGGTAACCGGAGGGGCGGAATAAAAGGCGGTATTGGGCTCGATGGTGAGCTGGTACCAGGAGATATGTTCAGCACCCAGATCAACCGCCTGCGCCAGATCCTGCAGCGCTTCGACCTCACCCTGACCAGGCAGGCCGTGCATCAGGTCAATATTGATGTTGTCGAAACCCGCCGTGCGTGCCTGGGTCGCCGCGGTGAGCGCCTCGGGACCCGAGTGGATACGGCCGAGGTTCTGCAGTTGCAGTGGGTCAAAGCTCTGCACGCCGATCGACAGGCGATTGACGCCGGCGTGGCGATAGCCGGCAAACTTCGCCTGTTCAAACGTACCTGGGTTCGCCTCCAGGGTGATCTCGATGTCATCGGCAAAGCCCACCAGTGACTCGGCAAGGTCGAGAATGCGGCCAATGGCCAGCGGCGAAAACAGGCTGGGCGTACCACCGCCAAAGAAAATGGACCCAAACTTGCGCCCCTGGACCCACGGCAACTGGCTGCGCAGGTCCCGCTCCAACTGATCCACATAGTCCGCTTCCGGCAGGTGGCGTTCACCGGCCGGGCTGCCTTGCGCATGCTCCAGCGTGCCGGCGACAAATTCATGGGAGTTGAAATCGCAATACGGGCACTTGCGCACACACCAGGGGATATGTACGTAAAGACTGAGCGGCGGCAACGCCAACAGCGAGCGGCCGGTAACCTGAACTGTCATCTAGAAAAACTTCGTGCCGGTTGCGCTGTGGGCCTGCTGCTCCGGCATCACCATTTCCTCATGCCACAGCTGTTCGAATTTCTTCACCGCATGCGCCCGGTGGCTGAGACGATTTTTCACTTCTCGTGGCAACTGCGCCGAAGTGAGCTGTTCGGAGGGAACATAAAACAACGGGTCGTAGCCGAAACCCTGGTCACCGGCGGGAGCAGCGAGAATCACCCCACTCCAGCGCGCGGTGCATACCAAAGGGACGGGGTCGTCCGCGGTGCGCACAAAGGCCAGCGCACAGTGAAAGCTGGCACCGCGTTTTTCTGCAGGCACGTCTTTAAGAGCTTGCAGCAGCTTCTGATTGTTCTCTGCATCGCTCGCGCCGGCACCGGCGTAACGCGCAGAATAGATTCCCGGTGCACCGCCGAGCGCATCCACCGCCAATCCCGAGTCATCCGCCAGTGCGGGCAAGCCGCTGGCGCGGCTTGCATGCCGTGCCTTGATCAGTGCGTTCTCGATAAAACTGAGGCCGGTTTCTTCCGCCTCATCCTGCAAAAATTCGGACTGTGGCAACACCGCAATCTGCCAGCCGGAAAACAGCTGGGAAAACTCTTTCAGTTTGCCCGCGTTGCCGCTAGCGAGGACGATTTTTTCCATGGGAGGCGACTTCCGTTCAACGAAAAACAGCGAACGCGGTGCGTTCGCTGTTAGTCAGATAGTTAAAGGGTGGCGGGATACGATTCAGTTCTTGTGCAACTGGCGACGGAAGGTCAGCTGCTGCTTGCTGCCGTCGGGCATTACCAAATCGATTTTGAAGGTCAGGCTTTCTTCGTTCTCGAAGCGGAACGGCGCCAGGTAGTACACCGCATCGCCATCGCGCACTTCCTGAAATACTAGGGGGCGCGACTGTTGAATCAGGTTCATCGCATTGCCGGAAACATCGGCGCTCTCGCCTTTGGTGCCGTCTTTTTTACCTACGGAAATATTTACAAAGGCGCGGTCACGGGCACGCACGAGATTGTATTCGCGCGCGATTTCCGGAGTAATAAAGTCGCTGTTAAATACCGAATAACTCACACGATAATCGCCGAAATCCTGATGGTTCTCGATGATTTTGGCTTGTTGCGCCGCGGCCGCTGCGGCCCACAGCAGCAAGGCCACAGAAATAAAAGCAGCAAAATAACGTTTCACGGCGTCCTCCTGTCAGGTTTCCGTGCGAAATCAGGCTTGTCGCGGCCTGTCCGCATGGCGGATAAAACGACCCACTACAGATAATATTAGCGAGTCAGATGGTAAATCGCTGTCTCGCCGAATAAATTCGGCAAAAAGTCCTTCAACACGCCGGAAACCGGGGACTCCGATACCGCCTGGCGGTGCAGAATCTTCCAGTTGTGCTCCCGGCACAGCACCTCAAAGTCTTTGAAAGTACAAAAGTGAATATTGGGCGTGTCGTACCATTCGTACGGTAATAAATCCGATACCGGCATTCGGCCGGAAAAGGCCAGGTGCCAGCGCGCTTTCCACTGCCCGAAATTAGGGAAGGTAATAATGCATTCGCGCCCGACCCGCAGCATTTCCTCTACCACCAGGTGCGGAAAGCGCAAGGTTTGCAGGGCCTGAGTCATTAGAACGGTATCGAAACTTTGGTCGGCGAAGTTTTTCAGGCCGTTATCCAGGTTCTGCTCCACCACGTTGACACCGCGCTCGACGCATTTCTGAATTTCTTCCGGATCGATTTCAACGCCGTAACCACTGACCTGCTTCTCACTGGCCAGTCGCTCAAGCAGCGCCCCGTCACCACAACCCAGGTCGAGCACCCGCGATTGCGCCGGCACCCAGTTGTGGATGATATCGAGATCCTTACGCATCATTGGGCCACCTCGCTGCGCACGCTGTCCGCCAGTTCGCGGGCAACATTATTCATGTATGCGGCGAAAATATTTTCGTAGCGCGCATTCGGCAACAGGAAGGCATCGTGCCCCATGGGCGATTCCACTTCCGCGTAGGTGACCGGGACATTGGCATGCATCAAGGCATCGGCGATTTCGCGGGAGCGCTCCGGGGCAAAGCGCCAGTCGGAGGTAAACGACACCAACAGGAATTTACTGCGCGCATGGGAGAATGCCGTCACCGGGTCGTCACCGTACTCCCGCGCCAGATCGAAATAATCCAGAGCGCGGGTCATCAGGATATAGGTATTCGGGTCAAAACTGCCGGAGAAGGAATCGCCCTGGTAGCGCAGATAGCTTTGCACCTGGAACTCCACCAACTCTTCCACACCTTGCTCAAAGGTGCCGGAACGCAGTTCGCGGCCGAATTTCTTGCCCAGCCCATCATCCGACAAATAGGTGATATGCCCGATCATGCGCGCAACGGCGAGGCCATGGCGCGGCAACGTATCTTCTTCGAGATAACGGCCATCGCGGAAATCCGGGTCCGAGGTAATGGCCTGGCGGGCAGTCTCATTAAACGCGATATTTTGCGCAGACAGCTTCATTGCCGAGGCGATCACCACGCAGTGGCGCAAACGCTCCGGGTATTCCAGCGACCAGCGCATGGCCTGCATACCACCGAGACTGCCGCCAACCACCGCCGCCCACTGCTGGATACCCAGCAGGTCGGCCAGCTGGGCCTGGCTGTGCACCCAGTCGCGCGCGCGTAGCGGCGGGAAGTCTGCACCCCAAGGCTTGCCGGTTTCCGGATTGATGGAGGTTGGCCCGGTGGAGCCGTGGCAACCGCCGAGGTTGTTCAGGGCAACCACGAAAAACTTGTTGGTGTCGATGGGTTTGCCGGGGCCGATATAGTGGTCCCACCAGCCCGGGCGTTTATCGCTGGCACTGTGGTAGCCGGCGGCGTGGTGATGGCCGGAAAGCGCATGGCAGATAAGCACGCCGTTGCTTTTATCGGCGTTCAGTTGCCCGTAGGTTTCGTAGACCAGAGTGTATTCGTCCAGCACGCGGCCACAGGCCAACTTGAATGGGCCGGGAAATGTGTGGCTTTTTGGCTCGACAATACCGACGGAGTTGGCGGGCAGCCCTGCCGGTTTTCCTGATTGGTGAGATTGCGCTTCCGTGGTCAAAATTTTTCGCATTTACTTACTGGGCGGGGCGCCAAGTTTACGAAAGCTGGGGACTGGAGTACACCGGTTAGCTTGTTGTGGCAACTCGCCGCTGTGCCCCTGGGGGCACAGCTAGCCGCGAAACTTGCCTACAAGCTAGGAAGTCGCGGGCGCCTTCAGTGGCGTAACATTGTCCGCAACCGGTGCCGGTGCAATTGGCTGTGGCGCCGCCTTGGTGTACTTGAGCAGATCTTCCAACCCACCCAACGCGCTGTGATTGCGCACCAGTTCTTCTTCCAAAGCGCGCAGGTCGGTGCGCTTACTCTGGGTTTTCTGCTTCAGTTCGGTGAGCTTGATCATGTGGCGATTCAACAGGTGCTTCTGGTACTGCACATGCTGCTTCAGCGGCTCGAGTACCTGCTCCAGCCAGCCATCCACGGAGGAGATCATCTGGCTGTACATGCGGCCCACCTCGTTGGCGAGGGTTGCCACAAAGCGCTCGGTCAGGCGATTGCGTCGCGCCAGCAGTAGCTGCGGTGAACGGCGCAATTGTGCCGCCTGGCGGTGCAGGCCGCGCAGCGCTGCACGGAAACCGCCGATATCAAAGTGCTGCTCGGTAGAAATAATGTTGTTCAACGTGGAGCGATCGTAAATGGCGTCCACGAGACGGTTGGTCTGGTCCACTTCCCGCTCGAGATTGGACAGCTGATATTCCACACCGCCCATAAAGCCATCGATGGCGCGCGCCAGTCCCAGCGGCGACCAGCGCTCGTTCAATGCCTTGCGGGTTTCGTCGATCAACTGCTGTAGCTGCTGGCTGGACACCGGTGCCAGCAGGGAGGCACGCTGGCGGGCAAGCATGCGCTGGCTGGATTTCAGCGTCAGCAGTTCCTGGTGACAGTACTTGTGCTGCTCCTTGGCGGTAGCGTGCAGCTGCTTCAGTTCCTCAAACTGTTCCGGGCTGGCGGAGCCGCGGCGCTTCAGGTGGTCCAGCGTCGCACGGCCACTATTTAGACGGTTCTTGAGCAGGTCGCGGGTGTCCGCCATCAGGGTCAGCGCCTGATGCAGTGAGCGGTGGTTGGCCACCTTGTCACGGTGTTCCATCAATCGCTGCACCAGCAGCTTTTCAAAATCGCCAAAGCAACTTTGCTGCAGCAGCATCGGGTCGCGCTCGGCACGTGCCAGCAGGGCTTTTTTCGCGGAGACGCCAACCACGTTTTCCTGCGGCAGCGACAGCAGCTTGCTTACCTCACCGCGCATCTTGCGCAGCATCTGGTCCGGATCTTCGTCCGGGTCGTCCCACAGCACGTCAATCTTGTTCAGCAGTGCCATCACCGCAGTACCGCGATGCTCCTTGAGCGGCACCAGGTGGGTTTCCCACATATTCAGGTCGGTGCCGCTGACGCCGGCATCGGCGGAGAGCAGGAACGCCACCGCCTGCGCACTCGGCAGGGTGGACAGGGTCAATTCCGGTTCGTTACCCAGGGCATTCAACCCGGGGGTGTCGATAATGCGCAGGCCCTGGGCCAGCAGCGGGTGCGGCAGGGAGATCAGCGCGTAGCGCCACGCCGGGATCTGCACCAGGTTGCCAGTGCCATCCAGATGGCGGCGATCGAAGCCGTAGCGCGCGGCCTCTTCCGGCGTCACCGCTTTGGTGGCAGCGACTTTCATCAACGCTTCGCGAGTGGCAGCGGCATCGTCCGGGTCAAAGTCGAAATTGACCCACTTCTGCGGGATGCGACGGAAGCTTTCCAGGCTGGTATTGGTGGCCAGGGTCTCGATTGGCAGCAGGCGAACAGACGCCTGTTCGGTGCCATCGCTGTAAATTTCGGTAGGGCACATGGTGGTGCGGCCGGGGCGCGAGGGCAGCAACCGCTTGCCATAGGTGTGTGACAGCAGCGCGTTGATCAGCTCGGTCTTACCGCGGGAGAACTCGCCTACAAGCGCGACGGTGAACTGGTCATCCACCAACAGCTGGCGCGCCTGCTGCACCACCTGACGGGCACCGGCAGAGTTGGGGAAGTGCTCTTCCAACCACTGACTAAACTGATCGAACTGCGTATCCAACCCCTTCTTCCAGAGATCGTAGTCGGCTATGTGCTGGCGCAAGGTCACATCTTCCATGTTTGGGAGTTCTTAATCTTACTACTTGGACGAATTTACAATTTCACCGGGCATTCTCCAGCATGCGCGCCCGGAGTTAAACCCTGGCACCGGGATTTCGCGAACTGGATAGCGTAAGGAAAGTGAAATGCGGAGGGAGAAAACGAGAGCTGACAGTTATGACAGCTCTAATAGACCGGGAGGGGCGCTTAAAACACAGCGAGCGGGGCGTCGACAGCCCCGCGCAGAAGCTTTCTAACGACCCTCAGAAAGGGATATGCCAGAACAGGTTGTATACCAGCTGCGGCATGCTGGCGCTCTGGGCAAAACCCACCAGCAGCTTGTCCGCCACCGTCAGCAGGATGAACACGAAAATCGGGCTGATATCGATCACCCCCAGCGGTGGAATGATCTTGCGCACCGGCGCATATACCGGCTCCAGCAGCTGACGAAGCAGCATCAGCGCCGGGTGTGAGCTTTGCGGTGCTATCCAGCTGACCACAATAGAGATCAGCATGCCTACAAACAGGATGGCGATCAGCGTCATCAGCACACCCAAGAATGACCACAACAGTGCGCTCAGCGGGTTGAGCATGCCGGCGCCGGCGAGAAACCCTGCGCCCATGATCATCACCCAGCCCACCAGTAGTGCGAGCACCAGGGAAGCCATATCGATACCGAACACGCCGGGCACAATTTTACGCAGCGGACGCAACAGCGGGTTGGTCACCTTGACGATGCCCTGCGAGATCGGGTTGTAGAAATCCGCCCGCGCCAGCTGCAGCATAAAGCGCAACAGCACCGCAAACAGAAACAGAATCCCGACGGTGGCGAGAATGAATACGCCAATATTGCTAAAGGTGTTGGCCATTAAGCTTCCTTTTTACTTATCCAGTTCTTGCGCCATTTCCGCCGCGCGCGCAGCGCAGTCTGTCATCGCCTGCTCTACCAGTTGCGGCAGGCCGCCTTCCTGAAAGCGCTTGATCGCCCTTTCGGTAGTGCCATTGGGCGACATCACATTGCGCTTCAGTTGCGCCACATCCACATCCGCGGCCACCGCAAGTTTCGCCGCGCCCAGAGCGGTTTGCAAGGTGAGGCGCTCTGCGTCCGCGCGATCCATGCCCGCCTTCTCGGCTGCGTCGATCATGGATTCCATAAATTGAAAGTAGTACGCGGGGCCGGAACCGGATACCGCGATGATTTCATCTATGCCGGATTCCTCCGCCACCCACTGCGCAATCCCCACCGCCTGCGCCATCTGCGTGGCTACGGATTTGTGCTCATCGGTGACACCTTCGCCCGCATAAAGACCGGTGACTCCAGTACCCACCAGTGCCGGAGTGTTAGGCATCGCGCGCACAATGGGCACACCGGCACCGAGCCAGCGCTGGTAAGCCGACAGGGGAATACCGGCAGCGAGCGTAATCACCAGAGGTTTGTTGGCACTTACTTCCGGGGCAATGGTTTCGCACAGTGCCTGCATGACCTGCGGCTTCACCGAAAGCACCACCACATCGGCCTCTTTCACCGCCGCCAGATTATCGGTACGCCCGTGCACACCGGTACGATCACAAAATGCCTTGAGTTTCTGCTCGTCACGCCCGGTAGCAACGATCTTATCCGCCGGGTAACCGTTGGCCACCATGCCACCAATTACCGCGCCCGCCATATTGCCGGCACCGCCGATAAACACCATCGCTGAATGCTGCTGTCCTGACACCTTTTGCTCCTCTTTGCTGGCTGCTGCCTATGGCCACCTGCTATGACCACCTGCAGCGGCTTTTGCTAGCCAGCGTTGTTGGCTACTTTTCCTGCCGCGAATTATGGACACTCAGCCCGTCAATTGAAATCCTCGCCAGCCTGCGTCGGCTCACCGCAAATACGCTCGCTAGCGGTGGTATCCAATAGTGAGTTGGATACCATGGCGGAGACAGTACAAACCAAAGATTCAAATAATAAAGATACAAGCAATAAGGAAAGCCCATGAACAAACACCGTATGTTTGCATCGCTATTGCTCGCGTCGGGGATTGCCTGGTCTGCGGTTGTCTCCGCAGCCGTGGAAACCCGCACCCTCAATAACGGCAATCTCGTTCTTGAAGATATTCCCGCCCTTCCCGAGAAGGTCGCTGCAGACCTGAATCGCTACCAGAATGTGCGCTCCGCTGCGGTACTGGGCTGGACCGAGGAAGGCGAATCCCTCTATGTTTCCACCCGCTTCGGCGACGTAAACCAGATCCACCGGATAAATCAGCCCGGCGGCGCACGCCAACAGCTGACCTTCTTCAAGGAGCCGGTTGGGCAGGTGGAACCGCGCCCGGGATCCAATGAACTGGCATTTACCATGGACGCCGGCGGCAGCGAGGATGCGCAGATCTTCCTGTTCGACGCGGCCACTGGCGAGAGCCGCATGCTCTCCGATGGCGAATCCCGCAATAGCGCCATCGCCTGGAGCCCGGATGGCTCCTTGCTCGCCTACCAGAGCACCCGCCGCGACGGCCGCGCCAACGACTTGTGGATAACCCGCATTGAAGAAAATGGCGAGACCAGCACCCTCGCCCTCGAATCACCCGATGGCAGCTGGTGGGGGCCGGTATCCTTCAGCGCTGACAACCGCCGTTTGCTGGTGCAGCAGTACATCTCCTCCACCAATTCGCTGGTGCATGTACTGGATCTGGAAAGCGGTGATTTGCGCTTGATCGCCGGCAACAAAGACAAGCAATCGCGCAACTACGCGGCGGACTTCACCGCCAACGGCAACGGCCTCTTCTTTGTATCCGACCGCCGCGGCGAATTTGCCGAGTTGGTATTCCACGACCTCAGCAACGGGGAAGAGCGCGTAATCACCGACGATATTGCCTGGGACGTCGCCTCGGTGGCGTTCAGCGAGGACCGTCGCCGCGCTGCCTTCACCGTGAATGAAAACGGTATGGACCAGCTGTACCTCATGGACCCGCGCTCCATGCGCTACCGCAAGGTCGAGGATATGCCGATCGGGGTCATTGGCGGCCTGGCCTTTAATGACGACGGCGATCAGCTCGCCCTGTCCATCAACACCCCCAAAACCCCTACCGATACTTTTGTCCTGAACCTGCGCAGCAACCCATTGCGCTCCGCCGGGCTGCAGCGCTGGACCTTCAGCGAAGTGGGCGGCCTGGATACCGACAAGTTCGTCGAGCCAGAGCTGGTGCACTACCCAACCTTTGACGAGGTGAATGGCGAGCCGCGCAAGATCCCCGCGTTTGTATACCGCCCGCGCAACACAGGAGGCCCGGCGCCGGTAATCATCTCCATCCACGGCGGCCCGGAGGCCCAGTACCGCCCCTACTTCAGCAGTACTTACCAGTTGTGGCTGGAAAAGCTGGGGGCGGCGGTGATTGCACCAAATGTGCGCGGTTCCGCCGGCTACGGCAAAACCTACGTGGCACTGGATAACGGCTTCAAGCGCGAAGATTCGGTACGCGATATCGGCGCCCTGCTGGACTGGATCGAAACCCAGCCCGATCTCGATGCGGACCGCGTTGCGGTATTCGGTGGCAGCTACGGCGGCTATATGGTCCTGGCCAGCGCCATGCACTACAGCGACCGACTGCGCGCCGCGGTGGATATCGTAGGCATCTCCAACTTCGTCACCTTCCTGACCAATACCCGCGACTACCGCCGCGACCTGCGCCGGGTGGAATACGGTGATGAGCGCAACCCGGATATGCGCGCCTTCCTGGAACGCATCAGCCCGAGCAACAATGTGGAAAAGATTCAGGTACCGATGTTCGTGGTACAGGGTGAAAACGACCCGCGGGTGCCAGTAACCGAGGCGGAACAGATTGTGGCGGCGCTGCGCGAAGGCGGCAAGCCGGTGTGGTACATGAACGCCCTGAACGAGGGGCACGGCTACCGCAAGAAGGAAAACCGCGATATCTACTCACAGGTGACCGCAATGTTCTTCTCAGAGCACTTGCTCGAGAAGCCGGTGTCCAGCTGGCAGACTGAGACCAGCGAAGAGATGCGGGCCGAGCGTTAATCCCGCTCCCTTTTTCGCACTAAACTCTCGTACTCAACTCTCGCACCCTAGCCCCTGATTAGCCTGGTCGCGGCATGCGCCCAGGCTAATCCCGGCGGCCGAAGATATCCGTGCCGATGCGCACGATGGTCGCGCCGCTGAATATCGCCGCCTCCATATCCCCCGACATCCCCATCGACAGCGTATCCAGCGGCTGATCCGGCAGCTGGGACTTGAGCGCATCCAGCAATGTCGCCAGCTGAATAAACGGCGTGCGCTGGTCTTCCGATGCCCCGCGTGGTGCCGGGATCGCCATCAGGCCACGCAACTGCAGGTTGGGCAGCGCCGCCACCGCCGCGGCCAATTCCGGCAGATCCTCCGGACTCACCCCGGACTTGCTATCCTCTCCATCGATATTGACCTGCAGGCACACATTCAACGGCGGCATATCCGCCGGGCGCTGTTCCGACAGGCGGCGCGCAATTTTTAACCGCTCAACCGTGTGCATCCAGTGAAAATGCCCCGCCACATCGCGGGTTTTGTTCGACTGCAGCGGGCCAATGAAGTGCCAGGTGATGGCGCAATCGGCCAGCTCGGCCTGTTTATCCAGCGCCTCCTGCAGGTAGTTCTCGCCAAAATGGCGCTGGCCTGCCCCATAGGCCTCCCGCAGGTCCGCCGCCGGGCGGGTTTTGGACACCGCCAGCAGCGTGACATCCTCGGCTCGCCGGTCACAACTACGACAAGCTGTGACGATTCGCTCAGCCACGGAATTCAGGTTTTCGGGGATCGACCCTTTGCGCATATACTGGGACCCAACTTTTGCTCGGCGGGCATTCTATGTGCTTGCGGCCCCCGCGTCATATCGACCAGTGAATGTAATAGAAGAATAAAGGTAGCAGTATGGACATTACAGAACTCCTCGCCTTCAGCGCCAAGCAGAACGCCTCGGATTTGCACCTCTCCGCCGGCCTGCCCCCCATGATCCGGGTAGATGGCGATGTTAGGCGCATCAACCTGCCGCCTATGGAGCACAAACAGGTCCACGGTCTGATCTACGAGATCATGAACGACAAGCAGCGCAAGGACTTCGAAGAGTTCCTGGAAACCGACTTCTCCTTCGAAGTCCCCGGTGTGGCCCGCTTCCGTGTGAACGCGTTCAACCACAACCGCGGTGCCGGCGCCGTATTCCGGACCATTCCCTCCAAGGTACTCACCATGGAAGACCTGGGGATGGGCCAAGTGTTCAAGCAGATCTCCGACACCCCGCGCGGCCTGGTACTGGTGACCGGCCCTACCGGTTCCGGTAAGTCCACCTCGCTGGCGGCGATGATCGACTACATCAACGACAACAAATACGAGCACATCCTCACCGTAGAGGACCCGATCGAATTCGTACACGAATCCAAGAAGTGCCTGGTCAACCAGCGGGAAGTGCACCGCGATACCCACGGCTTCTCCGAAGCACTGCGCTCCGCACTGCGTGAAGACCCGGACATCATTCTGGTTGGTGAGATGCGAGACCTGGAAACCATCCGCCTGGCACTGACCGCCGCGGAAACCGGTCACCTGGTATTCGGCACCCTGCACACCACCTCCGCCGCCAAGACCATCGACCGTGTCGTCGATGTATTCCCCGCGGAAGAAAAGGCCATGGTGCGCTCCATGCTCTCGGAATCGTTGCAGGCAGTAATCTCCCAGACCCTGCTCAAGCGCAACGGCGGCGGCCGAGTGGCGGCCCACGAAATCATGCGCGGCACCCCGGCGATCCGGAACCTGATCCGCGAAGACAAGATCGCGCAGATGTACTCCGCCATCCAGACCGGTGCCAACGTAGGCATGCAGACCATGGACCAGTGCCTGCAGGACCTGCTTGAGAAACGCATCATCACTCGCGAAGTCGCGCGTGAAAAAGCGAAGATGCCGGAGAATTTCTAAATAGCGCTTGCGTTACTGATTAAACGAGCGCTTACGAAGCACTGAAATAAGAATTGAAGGCGAGGTGCCGGGTAGGGATTTTCAGGAGCGTCGCAGACAGGATGTTTGCGCCGCAGCGCCCAGGGATGGGTTTACAGCGGTCCTGAAAATCCCTGCCCGGTGCCTCGCCGCCACCGAATAAAGTTAAGAACGAACACCCCAAGCGGTAAATAAAAATGGAAATCGAACGACTCCTACAACTGGTGAGCGAAAAAGGCGCATCCGACCTGTTCATCACCGCCGGCGTACCCGCCTCCATCAAACTGCACGGCAAAATCGTTCCCGTCACCACCTCACCGCTGTCTCCGGAAAAAGCCCGGGAAATGGTTATCGGCATCATGAACGACCGGCAGAAAAAAGAGTTCATCGAAAACAAAGAACTCAACTTCGCCATCTCCCTGCGCAACGTCGGCCGCTTCCGGGTATCCGCCTTCTTCCAGCGCAACCTCGTCGGCATGGTACTGCGTCGAATCGAAACCAAGATTCCCACCATCGACGGACTCGGCCTGCCCGAGCAGCTCAAAGAGCTCGCCATGACCAAGCGCGGCCTGATTATCTTTGTGGGCGCAACCGGTACCGGTAAATCCACCTCACTGGCCTCCATGATCGGCCACCGTAACGAGAACTCGAAGGGTCACATCATCTCCATCGAAGACCCCATCGAATTTATCCACCAGCACCGTGGCTGTATCGTTACCCAGCGCGAAGTGGGCCTCGACACCGAATCCTTCGAGACCGCCCTGAAGAACACCCTGCGTCAGGCCCCCGACGTCATCCTCATTGGTGAGGTGCGTTCGCGGGAAACCATGGACCACGCCATCGCCTTCGCCGAAACCGGCCACCTGTGTCTGTGTACCCTGCACGCCAACAACGCCAACCAGGCGCTGGACCGGATCATTCACTTCTTCCCGGCGGACCGCCACGAACAGCTGTGGATGGACCTGTCGCTCAACCTGCAGGCCATGGTCGCGCAGCAGCTGGTACCGACGCCGGACGGCGACGGTCGTCGCGCCTGTCTCGAAATCATGATCAACACCCCGCTGATGTCGGACCTGATCCGCAAAGGCGAAGTACACAAAATGAAAGAGCTGATGAAACGCTCCATCGAACAGGGTATGCAGACTTTCGACCAGGCCCTGTACGAACTGTATGACCGCGGCGAAATCACCTACGAAGACGCCCTCGCTCACGCCGACTCCGCGAACGACCTGCGCCTGATGATCAAGCTCAAGTCGGAGTCCGACGCCGAGTACCTCAACAGCGCCGCCGACGAACTGAGCCTGGCCGGCGACAACGACAACAACAGCGGCCCGCAGCTGTATTGATTCAATGCCCGGCGGGAGCCATCCAATAGGCTCCCGCCCCTCCTCCACCTCACGAGAAGTTCACAGTGAAATTCCAGGAACTGAATGATGCTCTCGTGAGACCCATCGCCCTGGTTACCGGTGGCAGCCGCGGTATCGGTGCAGCCACCGCCACTTTACTTGCCGGGCAGGGCTACGACCTCTGCATCAGCTACCGCATCCGTGAAGCGGACGCGCATCGTATCGTGGAAAAATGCCGGGCACTGGGTGCAAATGCGATTGCCGTTCAGGCCGATATCTCTTTAGAGGCCGACGTTGAACGGCTGTTCCGGGAAGTGGACCAGCAACTGGGCCGACTGAGCGCACTGGTAAACAATGCTGGCATGCTGCTGACCCAGTCGCGACTGGAAGATATGACCGCAACGCGCATCAATCAGATACTGCAAACCAATGTAATCGGCACCCTGCTTTGCTGCCGCGAGGCGGTGCGCCGTATGTCCACACTGCGCGGCGGCACCGGCGGCGCCATCGTCAATGTTTCCTCCGGTGCCGCGCGCAGCGGCTCACCCAATGAATATATCGATTACGCAGCCAGCAAAGGTGCCGTGGACACTCTCACCATTGGCCTAAGCAAAGAGGTGGCCAAAGAGGGCATTCGGGTAAACGGCGTGCGTCCGGGTTTTATCCACACCGAAATGCATGCGGACGGTGGGGAGCCGGAGCGTATTGCGCGCCTTGCGCCGCAGATTCCCCTCGGGCGCGGCGGCAAAGATACAGAAGTGGCCGCAGCCATCGCCTGGCTACTCAGCGAACAGGCGGCCTATAGCACCGGTACCTTTGTTGACGTGACCGGCGGCTGCTAAACAGGAACAGTATTTATGACATTCGTTAACACCCTCGCCCTGTTCGGCGCCATGATCGTGCTGGCGGCGATTCCCGGTCCGGGTACCTTTGCGGTAATGGCGCGTTCGGCCAGTGGCGGCATGCTGCATGGCTTGGTCACCACAATTGGTATTGTATTCGGCGATTATGTCTTTATCGCCCTGTGCCTGTCCGGCCTTGCCTATATTGCTGATGTGATGGGCAATGCCTTTGTGATCCTGAAATATGTAGGCGCTGCGTATCTGATCTGGCTTGGCCTCAGCCTGTTGCGCGCACGCGGCACGGCGGAAGTAAACGCAACGCCAAAGCAAAGTTCGCTCGCCTCCAGCTGGTTGCTGGGCCTGACGACGACGCTGGGTAACCCCAAGGCGATCCTGTTTTACCTGAGTTTTTTCCCCGCGTTCCTGCCCATCAAGGAAATTACCGTGATAGACACCATTATCATTTTCGTCGTTGTTACCCTGGCGGTAGGCGGTGTTATGTTGACCTACGCGTGGGCCACGGTGCGCGCACAGGCGATATTGAAAAACCGCGCTGAAAGCCGGCTATTTAATTATATCGGTGGCGCCACATTAATCGGCAGTGGCATCTGGATGGCCGCACGCGGTAACTGAGTTAAACGACAGCAGTAACAATAAGAATAAAAATGCACTACACGAATCTTCTACGCTTTCTGCTTATTATGTTCGGCGCATTGATTTGTGCCTGTTCAAGTTCCGATAAAGCCGACCGCATTTTCGTCAACGGCACCGTGATCACGCTGGACGAGAACAACACCATCGCCGAGGCAATTGCGGTCAGCGAAGGCCGAATCCTCGCTGTCGGCAGCACCCAAGAAATCCAGGCGCTGGCCAGCACCGATACCGAAACCGTCGACCTCGCAGGCAAAACACTACTTCCCGGCTTTGTTGCCGCCCACGAGCACCCCGCCATCAGCGCCGTGTTCCGCAACTTTCTCGACATGAGCGGCTTTACCCATGCCTCGGCAGCAGAAGCCTGGCAAGCTCTCGAGAATGAGGTCGCCAACACTCCGCGCGGCGAGTGGGTCTATGCCATGGGGCTGGATCCGATTCTGCTTGCGGACCTGCAAACACCCGACCGCGCACAGCTGGACGCGCTGGCACCCCACAACCCGGTATTTATTCTCGCGGCAAACCTGCACACCGCCTGGGTAAATTCTGCCGCGCTGACCGCCGCCGGAATCGATGAAAGCACACCGCCGCCCGGTGAAGGCTCCTATTTCGGGCGGGACGAAGACGGGCGCTTGAATGGCATGCTGGTGGAAAAGGAAGCCATGGAGCCGTTTACCGCAGTGCACAAAAAACCACTCAGAGTCGCGGCGGCATACCAGGCGCGCCTGGATGACCTGCGGGCTGCGGGTTTCACCAGCGTGGCTTCCCTCGGCTTCAATGTTCCGGCATGGTTGGCACGCTGGGCCGCCAGCGAAAACTTCGCGCCGCGTATTCGCCAGTTCTTTTACTATCGCGGTGAGAACCTGTCCAAGCTGGACGGAAAACCGGATTTCGACAGCGATTTCTTCCGCGTACTCGGCGCCAAATTCTGGTACGACGGCTCACCCTACAGCGGCACCATGATGGTGGAGCAGCCCTATCGCAATAGCGCGCTGAGCGAGCAGTTAGGCATTGGCCACGGCAGTCACGGTGAGGCGGTGATTACCGAAGAGTCCTTCCGCACACAGCTGCGCGATAAAAATGCCCGCGGCTGGCAAACCGCCACCCATGTGCAGGGCGACCGCGCCGCGCAAGAATTTGTCCAACTGCTGCAGCGGGAATTCGACGCGCTGGACGCGCGCGAACGCGCAGCATTTATTGGCAGACGCCACCGGCTGGAGCACGGTCTTTTAGTCGACCGCGCAACGCTCGCACCAATGGCCAAGCTGGGAATCACCCCCAGCTTCCATATCAACCATCTCTACTATTACGGCGATGCGTTAAAAGAGAGTTTGCTGGGCCCCGCGCGCACCGAACAAATTCTGCCGGTAAAAACCGCGTTTGATTTCGGCATGTACCCAACCCTGCACGCGGACAGCCCGATGTTCCCGGCCGAACCGTTTAGCCTGATGCAGACTGCCATCACCCGCATGTCCCGCGCCGGCACCCCAATTGGTAGCCATGAAGCAATTACCCCGCTACAGGCATTGCAGTCCATGACCATCAACGGCGCTTGGCAACTGGGGATGGAACGAGAGATCGGTTCGCTGGAAGTCGGTAAGTATGCGGACCTGGCGATTGTGGATAAAAATCCACTGCAGACGCCGGCGCAAAACTGGCGGGATATTCGGGTACTGGAGACCTGGATTGCCGGCAGGCGCTAAGCCTTTCCAGACATCTCACATTCAAACCATCTCAGATTCAGGCCATTTCCGTAAGCAGCGCCTTGATACTGGCGAGCAAGCGGCGCGAAACTACCGGGCGGTGGGCACAGCCCGTCAGGGTTACCCGGTAGCCGTCGCCCTCTTTGTGCAGACCAGTGATATGCATCTTGGCGACAATGGTATTGCGGTGTACCCGCACAAAGCGCTGGCCAAATTCCGCTTCCAGTTCCTTTAGCGATTCATCCAGCAATGTCTCGCCGGCACTGTGGTGGGCAATCACGTATTTATCTTCCGCGACAAAACAGCGGATGTCTTCGATATTGAGCAGCTGTACACCGCGGCGACTCACCGCCTTGATCTGGCGACGGCCACCCGTTGCTTGCGCGGGTTCCGCGGTGCGCTCCAGCAGTTGCGGCTTGCTCAGTCTTCGCGCCTGGGCAATCGCCTGTGCAAGTTGCTCCACATTGACGGGCTTGAGCAGGTAACCCGATGCAGCAACCGCAAAGGCAGGGAGCGCAAATTCGTCGTGGGCGGTGCAGAATATGATCGCGGGTGGATTGGGACGGTTGGAGATTTGGTTGGCGAGTTGAAGCCCGTTTTCTCCGGGCATTTCGATATCCAGTAACAGCAGGTCCGGGTCGAGTGAATCCAGCTGTTGTAACGCGCTTTCCCCATCGGCAGCTTCTCCCAGCAGTTGGCAACCATCAATACTCTGCAACTGTCGGGCCAGTCTGGCCCGCGCCAGTGGCTCGTCATCGACGATCAGCACTCCCAGAGGGCGTTCGGCGACATTCACAACGCCACCTCGTCTCGAGCGCTAGCTTGAGGTCGCTCGCTCCGGGCCGGTGCATGCACTGGCTGAGTTGATCTGGTTTCCACTTCCGCGTTCATCGGCAGGTGTAGTTCTACTTGGTAGACGCCACCTTTCTGCTCCGCGCTAAAGCGGAAGCGATTGCCGTAAAACGCGCTGAGACGCTGGCGAATATTTTCCATCGCCATACCGTTGCCATCGTGTGGATCAAGATGGGCATTGCGGTTGCGTGCACTCTCAGTGTTAGCTTCTGCAACTGGATTATGAATCGACAATAGCAGTTCGCGTACCTCACTGCCAATGACATTTTGACGAGCACCTTGCTGCTCGCACACAGAGATTTTTATCGCACCGCCACCGCGCAAGCGCGCTACACCGTGCAGCACAGCGTTCTCCAGTAACGGCTGCAACAACATCGACGGCACCTGTAGGCCATCACTCACAACATCGACCTGCCACTCCTGTTGCAGGCGATCCCCGAGGCGCAGGGACTCAATTTCCAGATAGCGTTTTGCCAGCGCAATTTCCTGCTCCAGCGGTACCATTTTCGAGTCCGCCAGTGATGCGCGAAACAGCGCGGACAAATCCTCCACCAGCTTTTCTGCACGCTCTGCGTCCACCGCAATCAGGCTGGCGAGGCTGTTCATACTGTTAAACAGGAAGTGCGGGCGAATGCGCGACTGCAACGCCTCGATACGCGCGCCGAGTTCGGCCTGCTGCTGGTTGTGCAACTGCTGTTGCACATAGGCGTAGCGCAACACCACTCCCGCGCAGATAGCGCCCACCAGGAAATTCGCCAGTAGCGACAGCCAATCGATAGAGGTACTCGCCATGTCCGCCGCCCACCAGTGCTGGCCAAGCAGCACCAGCAACAGCACCGCAAGCACCGCGCAGTAACTGAGCGCAGCGGCGAGCTTGTGAGTAAGTTGTGCCAGGAACGGACGCAGGCGGCACAGAATGGCGGCGGCAGGCAGGATCACCCACTGCACCGTAAGCGACACCAGCCCCAGGCGCTGCCAGTTAAACGGGTGGACACCATCGGTGGCGAGCACCAGCACCAAAGCCAACAGCTCGCCCATCAGAACCAGAGCAGTTACACCGGTCACACTGCACAGGTCGGGGAGGAAATGAGGATATTGGGGAGCATCCGAATTGCCAGGATCCAGACACGCAGAATCTTTGCCTTTGGGGGCAATTTTACGAATTTGCTGCGCTATAATGCCCGCCGCTTGCGCGGGCCGGGAAGATTTCATACCACGTTATCTTTATTCTGGACTCGCTCTATAGTGGTGAAGATACCGCCATCCCGGATCGACTTCCATACACCAACGCACATTCGACCAGAGGCAGCATGAGTAACGACAACGCATCCACCAACAATCCCGCAGCCAAGCTCTGGGGCGGCCGCTTCAGTGAAGCCACCGATGCTTTCGTGGAGCGCTTCACTGCCTCGGTCATGTTCGATCAGCGTATGGCTCTGGAAGACATTCAGGGCTCTCTGGCGCATGCGCAGATGCTGTCGGAAGTAGGTGTACTCACCGCCGATGAATTCCAGCAGATCGCCGGCGGCCTCAAGGATATCGCCGAGGAGATCGAATCCGGTGACTTCCCCTGGTCGGTGGAGCTGGAAGATGTGCACATGAACATCGAAGCCCGCCTGACCGACCGCATCGGTGCCACCGGCAAGAAGCTGCACACCGGCCGCTCGCGCAACGACCAGGTGGCCACCGATATCCGCCTGTGGCTGCGCAACCGTATCGACCAGATCGCCGCCGAACTGACCCGACTGCAGACCGGCCTGGTGAACCTGGCCGAGCAGGAAGCCGACACCATTATGCCGGGCTTCACCCACTTGCAGTCCGCACAGCCGGTAACCTTTGGCCACCACCTGCTGGCCTGGAACGAAATGCTGACTCGCGACTTCGAGCGCCTGATGGACTGCCGCAAGCGCGTGAACCGCTCACCGCTGGGTGCAGCCGCGCTCGCCGGTACCAGCTACCCGATTAACCGCGCGCGCACCGCCGAGCTGCTGGGCTTTGATGCACCCACCGAAAATTCGCTGGATTCCGTGAGCGACCGCGATTTCGCCATCGAATTCTGCGCCTTCTCTGCGCTGCTGCTGACCCACCTGTCCCGCGCCAGTGAAGAGCTGGTACTGTGGACTTCCAGCCAGTTCGACTTTATCGACCTCCCGGACCGTTTCTGCACCGGCTCCTCGATCATGCCGCAGAAGAAAAACCCGGATGTGCCGGAGCTGGTGCGCGGCAAGACCGGCCGTGTAAACGGTCACCTGATTGCCCTGCTGACCCTGATGAAAAGCCAGCCGCTGGCCTACAACAAGGACAACCAGGAAGACAAAGAGCCGCTGTTCGACGCTGCCGACACCGCGCTCGACTGCCTGCGTGCTTTTGCCGATATGGCGCCGGCGCTGAAACCGAAGAAACAAAACATGCTGGCCGCAGCCGGCAAGGGCTTCTCCACCGCCACCGACCTCGCCGATTACCTGGTGCGCAAAGGCGTGGCCTTCCGCGATGCCCACGAAATTGTCGGCCAGTCCGTAGCTTTCGCCATCGACAAAGACTGCGACCTCGCCGATCTCAGCCTCGCCGAACTGCAGAAGTTCTCCGATGTGATTGGCGACGACGTATTCGACGTGCTGACTCTGGAAGGCTCCGTCGCCGCCCGCGATCATATCGGCGGTACCGCGCCGAATCAGGTGCGCGCGGCCTGTGAACGCGCCCGCGCACTGATCGCAACGCGCTAACCCGCCTGGCAGTGGGCCGCCCGGCCCGCTGCCATCATTTGCCACAATTCATCCCTCCCTGCGCCACTTTGCAATTTCCGTGACCAGCTAGACTCTCTCCAATAACAAGGAGAGTCCTTCTATGCGCAAAATCCTGTTGCTTGGCGTGGCCGCATTTGCCATCGCCATTTACCTGACCAATGCCTCCTGGCTCGCGCAGGCGCCACCGAGAGATCCCACACTGATTTCCCACCGCGGCGTCTACCAAACCTACAGCAAGGAAAATTTGGGCCGCGACGATTGCACCGCGATTCGGGTGTTTGAACCCGAGCATGATTACCTGGAAAACACCATCCGCTCCATGCGCGCGGCGTTCGAAGCCGGTGCGAATATTGTCGAGATCGATGTACACCCCACCACCGATGGTGAGTTCGCGGTGTTCCACGACTGGACCATCGATTGCCGCACCGAAGGCAAAGGGACTACCCGCGACTACCCGATGAGCTACCTGAAAACGCTGGATATTGGCTACGGCTACACCGCCGACGGTGGCAAAACATTTCCGTTTCGCGGCAAGGGGGTGGGCCTGATACCAACACTCGAAGAGGTCTATCGCACATTTCCTGACAAGCGGTTTCTGGTGAACATCAAAAGCAACCAGCCGCAGGAAGTCATATTGCTGGACAAGTATTTGCGCGAACGCCAGTTACCACCCAAAGGCCCGCTGCTGGTTTACGGTAGTGAAAGGGTGATGCAAAAAGTGCGCGCACTGCGGCCCGACGCCTGGGGATTTAGTCGCGAGAGTGTGCAGACCTGCAGCTACCGCTATTTACTGCTCGGCTGGAGCGGGCATATTCCCGCGGCCTGCCGCAACGGTGCCATCGTGGTTCCGAATACCTGGGAGTGGGCACTGTGGGGTTGGCCGAACCGCTTTATGCAGCGTATGGACGACGCCGGCGCGCTGGTGATGGCATTAGACTTTGCCGGACGCGGGCGCGCCATGCATGGAATCTATAAACCGCAGGAACTGGACTTTCTGTCCGCGGATTATCGCGGTGCGCTGTGGGTCGAGAAGATTGAGGTAATCGGGCCTTACGCGAAAACCAAGTTCACTTCACAACACTGAAACAGCACTAAAAATAGAGTGTCGCCCTTCAAAGGCCGAGGGCGACCGCACTCCCCTGCTGCTCGGTCAATACCCGGTCCAGCAAGGCCGGCAGGTCTTCACCGGTGGTGGTGCACTTCCAGCCGGGATTTTCGAAACTCAGGTGGTAGCCACCGGAGCGCGCCGCCACCCACAACTCCTGCACCGCACTCTGGCGCGACAGAATCACCTGGGTGCCGTTGTCTTCGAGCACAATGGTGAGCACCGCATCCGCGCGCTCGTAATCCATATCCACATCGCAGTTATCCAGCGCATCTTCGATCGCAATCAGGGTTTCTTCGATGGCGGCGTTGTAGCTGGCTTGGGAGGCGGCCTGGGTCATAATTCGGTTACTTTTGTTACTGTGTTGCATTAGAGCGAGGGTCGCTATACTAGCAGGCTTTTCTGGTCTTCTCGTCCCGCGTCACGGCGGCAGGTATACCCAATGCGCACACAGCTGATTTCACTGACCGCCATCGTCGCGCTTTCCGCGACACTTGGCGCCTGCGGCCAGAAGGGCCCGCTCTACCTGCCGCAAGATCCGGCTGCACCCGGCGCAACCGGCGCACCCAGAGCGTCCGGGATGACCACCGGCGGTCATAGTCACGGGCAGCCCGCGAGCAGTAGTGAGGAGAAGCGGAGCAAAACCGATTCCGCACAACAAGAACAAGACAACCATCAGCAACACACGGAAGCGGAAGCAGTATCCAAATGAGCGATTTTCACTATCAGCAGGGAAGCCTGTGGGCCGAGGGCGTCAGCCTCGAGCAGATTGCCGAACAGTTTGGCACTCCCACCTATGTGTACAGCCGCGCGCACTACGAGCGCCAGTACCAGGCCTACGCCGATGCACTGGGTGATCACCCGGGGCTGATCTGCTACGCCATCAAGGCCAACAGTAACCTGGGTATTCTGTCGGTACTGGCGCAACTGGGGGCCGGTTTTGACATCGTGTCTGCCGGTGAGCTGGAGCGCGTCCTGATGGCCGGCGGCGATCCGGCCAAAGTCGTTTTCTCCGGAGTAGGCAAGACCGCCGACGAAATGCGCCGCGCGCTGTCGGTCGGTGTGCACTGCTTTAACGTCGAGTCGGAATCCGAGCTGGACCGCCTGGAAGCAGTCGCCGCCGAAATGGGCGTGACGGCGCCGGTCTCCCTGCGGGTGAACCCGGACGTGGATGCGAATACCCACCCCTACATTTCCACCGGCCTGAAAGAAAACAAATTCGGCATCGCCATCGAGCGCGCACGCGCGGTTTACGCGCGCATTGCGGATTCACAAAGTCTCAATGCAGTGGGTGTGGACTGCCATATCGGCTCCCAGCTGACCGAGCTTGCTCCCTTCCTCGACGCCCTCGACCGCCTGCTGGTACTGATCGATGAGCTCGCCGAAGACGGTACCAAGCTGAAGCATTTGGACCTGGGCGGTGGCCTGGGCGTACGCTACCGTGGTGAAGAGCCGCCACAAGTGAGCGATTACCTCGGTGCGGTAAAAGAGCGCCTCGCTGGCCGCGACCTGGAACTGGTACTGGAACCCGGGCGCTCCATTGCTGCCAACGGCGGCGCACTGCTGACCAAAGTGGAGTTCCTTAAGCGCACCGAAGAGCATAATTTTGCTATCGTCGATGCCGCCATGAACGACAACCTGCGCCCGGCGCTTTACCAGGCGTGGCAGGATATCGTTGCGGTAACCCCGTCCAACGGCGACACCGAGAGCTGGGATATCGTTGGTCCGGTGTGTGAAACCGGCGACTTCCTCGGCAAGCACCGCCCACTGGCGCTCGAAGAGGGCCAGTTGCTGGCCATGCTGTCGGCGGGCGCGTACGGCTTTACCATGAGCTCCAACTACAACTCGCGTACCCGTGCCGCGGAAGTACTGGTAGACGGCGACAAGACCTATCTGGTGCGCGCGCGCGAAACTCTGGCGGACCTGGTGCGCGGGGAATCCACCGTGCCGGCCAAAGACGACCAGTAAGCGAACAACTAGAGCAGACGGAATAGACGGACAGGAAACACAGTAGATGCGGCTCAAATTCACCAAAATGCACGGACTCGGCAATGACTTTGTCATGGTCGACGGCATCACCCAGCGGGTGAAATTGTCGCCGGAAAAAGTCCGCCAGATCGCTGACCGGCACACCGGTATCGGCTGCGATCAGCTGTTGCTGGTGGAAGCTCCGCGCAATCCGGATGTGGATTTCCGCTATCGCATTTACAACGCCGACGGCAGCGAAGTGGAAAACTGTGGTAACGGAGCGCGCTGCTTTGCCCGTTTCGTGCGCGACCGTCGCCTCACCAGCAAAGAACACATCCTGGTAGAAACCGCCGCGGGCATCCTCGAACTCAAGGTGCAGGAAAAGGACCAGGTGAGCGTCGACATGGGCGCGCCGGTGCTGGAGCCCTCCGACGTACCGTTTCAGGCGGATATTCAGGCAGAGTCGTACCCGCTGGAAGTCGATGGTGAAACCTATAACGTCGGCGCCGTTTCCATGGGCAACCCGCACGCGGTGCTGCTGGTGGACGACGTCACCAAGGCACCGGTCGACAGCCTCGGGGCTGCCATTGAAAGCCACCCCCGCTTCCCGGCCCGCGTTAACGTAGGCTTTTTGCAGATCGAGGAGCGCGGCAAAGCGCGTCTGCGCGTGTTTGAGCGCGGTGTCGGCGAGACCCGCGCGTGCGGCACCGGCGCCTGCGCCGCGATGGTGTCAGCACGACTGCGCGGGCTGGTGGACGACGAGGTACAGATCACCCTGCCCGGCGGCACCCTGACGATTCACTGGCCGGGGCCCGGCGAGCCGGTTACCATGACCGGACCTACTGCATCCGTGTACCACGGCCAGATCATTCTCTGAGCCGGCATACGGTTAGGGCGCAGTGACTGCGACAACGAGCAAACATAACGAACCCGAACATGACCGATCACAGCGACGCCCCACTGCTCGATAGCGAAGTCGAAGCCAACCTGGACAAACAGGAAGCGGCCGACAGCGAAAACCAGCGCAACAAAAAGCTGCTGTCGCGGCAGGTGGCCCGCTACCTGATCCAGAACCCCACCTTTTTTGCCGAGAATATGGAATTGCTGGAGACCATCCAGCTGCCGAAAGAGTCCGGCAAGACCGTGTCGCTGATGACACACCAGACCAACCTGCTGCGCGAGCGCAATATCGAAATGCGCCAGCGCCTAGACCAGCTGCTGCAGGCCGCACGGGACAATGACCAGCTGTTTATGCACAGCCGCCAACTGGTGCTGGCACTGCTGGAAGCGCGCACCGTGGGCGAAGCGGGCGACGCACTGCTACGCAGCTTCGCCGATGACTTCAAAGTAGAAACCACCTCACTAACCGTATTTGGCCCCCTGCCCGGTTCCGGTAAACACCTCGGTCAGGTACGCACCAGCAGTCGCGTCAGTGCGGAAAATTCCATCGGCTCCATTCTGCGCAATGGTCGCACCGTGTGCGGCACCCTGCGCCCCTCTGAAACCGCCTACCTGTTCGGCGATGAGTCTGACAAGGTGGCGTCGGCGGCGGTGGTACCACTGGCGGGCCAACTGGGAATCCTCGCCGTGGGCTCCAGCGACCCCAATCACTACCGCTCCAGCTTGGGCACCCTGTTCCTGTCGTATATCGGTGAAGTTCTCGAGCGTCTGCTGCCTGACCTGCTGGCGCGCAGCTAATCCCGCTAGCCCCTCATAGCTTCAACCCTAGCTTCAACCACTTGGCCACCCGCACGCCACGCAACCGCAGGGCTGCCTGTAGGCCTGCGCAACAAGTATTTGAAGGGAAGCGAGTGAACTGAGGAGATATGCGCGGGGAGAAGTGAGAGAGGCGAGTTCGGTGAAGAACTGGACCCCGGCACGGGCCGGGGTGACGCATTCAATCGGTGGGAAAGCCCCTTCAATCTGTCGTCTTGCCGGCCGAACCGGCACCCAGTATTTCCTGTTCCAGCGCGCTTAGATCGGCCGACTACCGTACTTCGGCTGCGGCTTGCGCGGTGGGTCTGCAGTTACATCCGGCTCCACCTCATCGATGGCGCCGCCTCTGGCGAGGAATGCCTCGACTTCGGCACTCAGTTGACTGCGGGCCCGCTGGCGGGAGGAAAGCGTGCGCTCTTCGGCGAAATCCTCATTGTCTTTCGTTCGAGCGCTGGACTGGTCGTCTTTCATGTCAATTACCCTGTAACTTGATACCCCTGTTACAGAGGGAATACCCCTGCTGCCACAGCACACCTCCGACATGCGTCATCGTTTGGCGGCAACTTTGCCTTTTCTCCCGCCAGTAAAAAACTCACGCGGGAAAAACAGCAAATAAAACTCGCCAAGCAGAAGATTACCTGCGGCGAAATATTTATAGGCAGTGTCCAAGCAGCCTGCCAGAAAAGGTTCCCTTTTCCGGTAGAGTTTTTTTGTGCGTTTTTTGCCCGATTTATTGCTGTTGGTTATGCTTTTTTCGACGCCACAATTACGACGTCACCGACGGCGGCAAAACGTTTAATCCGCCAGGCAACACACGCCTACCCAACTTTTCTTTCACGCACAAAAAAGCCCCGCAATGCGGGGCTCATAAAACACTGTGTCCGATTCTTTGATCAGACCGCTTCGCTGCCGGTTTCGCCGGTACGAATACGGATTACTTCTTCGAGCGCAGTGATAAAGATTTTGCCGTCACCGATCTTGCCGGTTTGCGCCGCTTTGGTGATGGCTTCTACAGCGCTATCTACCATGTCGTCGCCAACCGCGAGTTCCAGCTTAACCTTGGGCAGGAAATCTACGACGTATTCAGCGCCACGGTAGAGCTCGGTGTGACCTTTCTGACGGCCAAAGCCCTTCACCTCGGTCACGGTCATGCCCTGCACGCCCACTTCAGACAGCGCGGTGCGCACGTCGTCCAGTTTGAATGGCTTTACAACAGCCGTAATCAATTTCATGACTTATCCCCTAATTATGTTTCTTGCGGGTACCGGCCCAAAAACCGGTACCGGAAGATTCCTTACTGCCGTCGATATTTGAAGTCCAAGTATCGACGGCCTTCTTTAAGAGCAATTACTTGCTAGTAAATTCCGGATAAGCTTCCATTCCGCACTCGGCCAAGTCAACACCTTGTTGCTCTTCTTCTTCGGTAACACGGATACCGGTGATGAGCTTCAGGGCGTACCAGACTACGAAGGAGGCAGAGAATACCCAGCCAAAGATGGTGGCAGCGCCGATCAGCTGACCGCTGAAGGAAGAGCCATCGTTGGTAACCGGTACCAGCAGCAGACCCAGCAGACCAACAACACCGTGCACGGAGATGGCGCCAACAGGATCGTCGATGCGCAGCTTGTCCAGAGTGATGATGGAGAAGACTACCAGGATGCCACCCAGAGCACCGAACAGAGTCGCCTGCAGAGGAGTCGGGGTAGAAGGTTCAGCGGTGATCGCTACCAGGCCAGCCAGTGCGCCGTTCAGCAGCATGGTCAGGTCGGCTTTACCGAACAGGATGCGGCCAGTAATCAGAGCGGCAACAGCACCACCCGCAGCAGCGGCGTTGGTGTTCAGGAATACCAATGCAACAGAGTGCGCGCTTGCAGCATCACCCAGCTTCAGTACGGAACCGCCGTTGAAACCGAACCAGCCCATCCACAGGATGAAGGTACCCAGGGTAGCCAGCGGCAGGTTGGCGCCAGGAATCGCGTAGATTTCGCCGTTCTTGCCGTATTTGCCTTTACGTGCACCCAGCAGCAGTACGCCAGCCAGAGCAGCAGCGGCACCAGCCATGTGTACGATGCCGGAACCGGCGAAGTCGGAGAAGCCCAGGTCGCCCAGGTTGTACAGGCCGAATACATCGCCACCGCCCCAGGTCCAGTTACCTTCCAGCGGGTAGATGAAACCAGTCAGAGCAACTGCGAAGATCAGGAAGCTCCACAGCTTCATGCGCTCGGCAACCGCACCAGATACGATGGACATTGCAGTAGCAACGAACACAACCTGGAAGAAGAAGTCGGAAGCACCGGAGTACACGGAATCGCCTTCGAAACCGTTCTCAGCAGATGCAGTCAGAACATCGGTAAGGCTGAAGGCCTCGATGCCGCTCAGCAGCCAGCCGCCGCCGTACATGATCGCGTAACCGCTGATCAGGTACATGGTGCACGCAATCGCGAACAACGCTACGTTTTTAGTAAGAATCTCGGTGGTGTTCTTAGAACGCACCAGGCCTGCTTCCAGCATGGCAAAGCCCGCTGCCATCCACATAACCAGTGCACCACACACGAGGAAATAAAATGTATCAATTGCGTACTGCAACTGAAAAATTTGATTTTCCATTTTTCGCTCCGTTTAACCCAAACTAGTCCGGGTTACCCCGGCAGTTGTTGTCTATTGATCAAAGAATCGTTTTGGCAATCTGTTCTATTAATTAGATCGCTTCTGCACCGGACTCGCCGGTACGAATGCGGATTGCCTGCTCGAGGTTTGCAACAAAGATCTTGCCGTCGCCGATCTTGCCGCTTTGCGCTGCTTTACCAATCGCTTCCAGCACAGCATCCACCTGGCTGTCTTCAACGGCAATTTGCAGCATGGTTTTGGGCAGAAAATCCACTACGTACTCCGCTCCACGATAGAGCTCGGTATGTCCTTTCTGCCGCCCAAAACCTTTTACTTCACTCACGGTAATGCCACTTACGCCGGCTTCTGCCAGGGAATCGCGCACTGCGTCGAGCTTGAAAGGTTTAATAATTGCGGTTACCAGTTTCATGGTCTCCCCCCTAAATAATTAAGCCCACTCAAAGAGCGGGCTCATTTTTGTTGCTGTTACCAGCTGTAAGAAGCACCAGCCAGAACGGTCGGTTCACACCAATCGGTCAGGAAGCACTCTTCGTCGCTTACGTCGGTACCAACCAGGGAAGCGCTCAGGGCCAGGCCGCCGAACTCTTTACCTACAGATACGGAGTAGTCGATGTAAGAATCGGAACCGTTCAGGAAGATTTCTTCGTCAAACAGGTTCAGGCCAGCGCTCAGATCCAGGGAAATATCGTTGGCCAGGCTGAAAGAGTAGCCAGCGTTCAGGTAGTAGAACGCACCGCTCTGCAGCCAGTAGTCGTCGGAGTAAGCGAAACCAACAGAAGCGTCGCCGAAGCTCAGGCTACCGTAAACTTCCTGATAATCTTCGTCCTGATCGCTACCGTGGTAGGCGTAGTAGATGTAGCCAACGTCGTAGCCAACACCGCCGGCAGTTTCACCAGCGTAACCGCCGTAGAAGTCCTGCTCGAAATCGGTTTCGTCAGCGCCGTAAGCGAAGTCAACCTGGGAAGCCCAGGTACCTGCGTAAAAACCGTTGCCCAGGTCCAGATCTACACCAGCCTGAACAGCAGGGTTGCTGTCGGTCTGAGAGATACCGCGGAAACGGTAGTCGGTAACAACACCAACATTGGCGCTGAAGCTGGGGCCAGATTCTTCGGCAGTAGCGGCGCTGGAAATAGCCATCGCCAGAACGCTACCGGATACGATTGCTGCAACTTTTTTATTGAATCCCACTTTTAGGTTCTCCTAGATCTCTGTGTGAAATATTTGTTTTGTATTTTTTATGTAGCGGCACTGACAACGTCGGGGAGACGACACTTACCGCTCTCGCCCGGGTGCTTCACAAGAAGACCTGTTCCCTGCCTTCGTTACCAGGGCGATTCGCTGAGACTACTTGCAGAGTTAGTGCCAACTTTTAAAAGCTTATATAAATCAATAAGTTAGATTCATATCTGGACATTTTTCACAGAAATCGCCACGACCGCCTCACACCACTGCGCAAAAATAGTGCGCACCAAAATGGACCCTGCACCTAAATTGGGCGCAAATCTTCGCTGACTTACCGGCGCGTGACCTAAATAGGAGCAGCGCGAGATTGCCTTGGTAGGAAATCCGGGCTGCGGTACTATTTGCAGCTACGAATATCGAGTTTTGTAGTGGAGAATTGCGCTTGGCCGCGGAAAAATTGCAACAGTTACTCAATGAACTGCAACAACAAGGGGCAGTCATCAGCAGCGACCTGAAGGATGCGCTGGCGGTTGCGCTAGGCAAACTCCCGCTGGTGAGTCAGCAGGAGTTCGATATTCAGGCCGCCAAACTGGCGCGGGCAGAGGAGAAGCTTGCGCAATTGGAAACGCAGATCAGCGCCTTGGAACAACAGGCGGAACAACAGCTGCAAGATCCGCAGTAACTGCCATACCCAGTTACACCGCAAAGCTGCGGGCTAAATTGGCTCGCAGCCGCTCGCAATGAGCAAAATATTTCACGGAAGACAATTTTTCAGGACGAAAAGTGAGCCTATCCATTACCTATGCCCGTGCCCAACTGGGGGTCGCGGCGCCACTGGTCACCGTAGAAACCCATCTCGCCAACGGTTTGCCCGCATTCAATATTGTCGGTCTGCCGGAAGCCGCCGTGCGCGAAAGCCGCGATCGCGTGCGCAGCGCCATTATCAACAGCCATTTCGAGTTCCCCCAGCGGCGCATCACCGTGAATCTGGCGCCCGCGGATCTGCCCAAGGCCGGCGGGCGCTACGACCTGGCGATTGCCCTGGGCGTACTGGCCGCCTCCGGCCAGATACCCGGGGAAACCCTGGAGCAATTTGAATTTATCGGGGAGCTGGCTCTATCCGGCGGCCTGCGCCCGGTACCCGGGGGGCTGCCGGCGGCCATGGCTTGCGGCGACAGCGGCCGCACCCTGGTCATTTCGGCCGAGTCGGCCCCAGAAGCGGCGCTGATCAAGACCCCGGTCAAATCCGCTAACAGCCTGCTGCAGGTCTGTGCACAATTGCACGGGCGCGAGCCCTTGCCCGATGCCGTCGGCGATGAATCCATAGAAGAAGCACTGTATGCAGACCTCGCCGACGTGCGCGGACAGCTAAAAGCGCGGCGCGCTCTCGAGGTGGCCGCCGCAGGGTCGCACAACCTGCTGTTTTATGGACCGCCGGGTACCGGTAAAACCATGCTCGCCAGCCGTCTGCCGGGAATACTGCCGCCATTGACCGAGCGCGAGCGCATCGAGGTCGCCGCGCTCTATTCCAGTGCAGGACTCGCACGGGAGAGCCAAAGACCCTTCCGTGCACCACATCATTCCGCCTCACCCACCGCACTGGTGGGCGGTGGTAGCAACCCGCGCCCGGGGGAAATCAGCCTCGCCCACCGCGGCGTACTGTTTCTCGACGAGATGCCGGAATTTCCCCGTGCGGCACTGGAAATTTTGCGCGAGCCGCTGGAGAACGGCGAGGTACGCATTTCCCGCGCCCGCGCCCAAGTCACCTTCCCCGCTCAATTTCAGCTGGTCGCGGCAATGAACCCTTGCCCCTGTGGCTATCTGGGGGAGTCCCGCTGCCGCTGCACCCCAGATCAGATCGACCGCTATCGCAACAAGCTCTCCGGCCCACTACTGGACCGCATCGATATGCAGGTAGAAGTCGCCAGCATGAGCGCGGCCCAGCTGCAGGATTCTCCCGCAGGGGAATCGTCGGCAGTGGTCCGGGAACGGGTGCGTAACGCACGCAAGCAGCAGATACAGCGACAGGGGAAGATTAACGGCGAGCTACAGGGCAGCGAACTGGATGAACATTGTCGCCTGGGGAAAGCTGAGAGTGCACTGTTGCGCGCCTCGGTAGAAAAACTCGGGCTGTCTGCACGCAGTTACCACCGTGTACTGAGGGTGGCACGCACCCTTGCGGACCTGAGTGAGCAGGAGCATGTCGGCACTGCGCACATCGCCGAGGCTCTAGCCTACCGCAACCTTGATCGCAAAACCGTTATCCCCGCCTGAGGATCCCATCTATTTCACGCTAGAGTAGAAAGTGACTCGGAAAAACGCGCTACCTGAAAAAACCTGCCCGGTATGCGGGCGCCCCTTCACCTGGCGCCGGAAATGGAAGCGCTGCTGGCATGAAGTGCGTTACTGCAGCGAACGCTGCCGGCGACAACGTCGCAGAAGCGAGACGAAAACTATCGACGAAAAGCAGAAGCGGAGGCTAAATGAAGCTGGTCTGGTTTCTCAATAATCTTCGCAGCCATGACAATCAGGCACTGACTCGAGCCTGTGCTGCAGAACATGGTGATGAGCCAGTTATCGCCCTCTACTGTTTTGATCCGCAATTTTTCAGCAGTGATCCGTTCGGATTCCCACGCACTGGAAAATTCCGCGCGCAGTTTCTCCTGGAGAGTCTGGAAGATTTACAACAGCAACTAACCGACCTCAATATTCCGCTACTGATACGCGTGGGTGCACCTGCGCAGATTATTCCAGAGCTTGTCGCCGAGCACGGCGTAACCGAGCTGTTTTTGCAACGTGAGTGGACGCGAGATGAACGCGCTGCGCTGGCGTCCCTGCGCGCGGCACCGGCCATGGACGCGGTGCACTTCCACACCGATTACGACCAATTTCTCATCCATCCCGACGACCTGCCGTTTGCGGAAGTCACAGAGTTACCGGAAGTGTTTACCCAGTTCCGCCAGGTGGTTGAGCAACAATTACCCATACGCTCGCCACTGCCCACCCCCAAAGCGCGACTCGCAAGAAATCTCACCGCGGCGGGTGGCAGCTCGCCATTGCCGACACTTGAAGCGCTTGGGCTGGAACAGCCGGCAGCGGACCCTCGCAGTGCTTTCCCCTTTTTAGGTGGTAGTTCCGCGGGCAAGCAACGTATAGAAGACTACTTCTGGCGCAGCGAAAACATTACCCGCTACAAACACACCCGCAACGGATTAATCGGCACCGAGTACAGCAGCAAGCTCTCCGCCTGGCTGGCTAATGGCAGCCTGTCCGCGCGAGAGGTCTATGCCGAACTAAAACGTTTCGAACGGGAGATACGGGCCAACGAGGATACCTACTGGCTGCATTTTGAACTGCTGTGGCGCGACTACTTCAAATACATATCACTCAAGCACGGCGATCGCCTGTTCGCCCTGGGTGGTATTCGCGCGCGGGAATATCAATGGCAGCTGGATCCGGAAAAACTCGCTGCATGGATTGATGGCCGCACACCCTACGATTTCGTCAACGCCAATATGCGCGAATTCGCCGCTACCGGCTGGATGAGTAACCGCGGGCGGCAGAATGTGGCGAGCTACTGGGCAAAGGAGTTACAGCAGGACTGGCGCGCCGGCGCCGCCTGGTTTGAAAGCCAGCTCATCGACTATGACGTGCACAGTAACTATGGCAACTGGATGTACAACAGTGGTGTAGGCAACGACCCGCGCGACCGGCGATTTAATATCGGGCGGCAGGCGGAAAATTACGATCCGGACAAGCTGTATCGCAAATTATGGTTAGGTAATTAGCACAAAATTAAGCACGCACAGCGATCACGCAGATCGCGATAGCCGGTACAACACATGCTCCTGCATCGGGTGCCCGGCGGGTAATCCCGGATGCAAAAAGTTATCTTCCCGCACCATGCCCAGCTTTTCCATCACCGCGCGCGAACGCAGGTTGCCAACTACGGCAAACGAGACAATTTCCTCAAGCCCTAACCGGGTAAACCCGTACTCGAGACTCGCACGCGCGGCTTCGGTAGCATAACCCTTGCCCCAGGCTGCGGGGGCCAGGCGCCAGCCAATTTCCACCGCCGGTGCAAACGGCATATCGTCGGTGACATGTTTGATACCGACAAAGCCTATAAATTGCTTTTCCGCCAGAGTCTCTACCGCCCAGAAACCCCAACCGTGTTTTTCGATATGCGCAATCTGGCGGTCGACGCCGGCATCACTCTCTTCATGACTCAACAGTTTGGGGAAATATTCCATCACCACAGGGTCAGCGTTCATTGCGGCAAATGGTGCCCGGTCGCTATCGCGCCACTGGCGCAAACACAGGCGCGGCGTTTTTATCTGGTCGGAACTATCCTGCATCGTCGCTCTCCCCAATTTCACTTTTAACCGTGGCCACCATGTAATAACAGATCTCCAGTCCCTGTTCCGGTTCTGGATACTCGCACTGCTGAAATCCCAACTTTTGGTACAGCGCCAGAGCCCGGGGATTGTCTTTCAGCACAAACAGGGAAGCGCGCTCCAGTTGTAGTTCTTTACTGCCATGAGCTACCAGCTGGGTTACCAGCTGCCTGCCCAATCCTGCACCGCGCACCATCGGCGACACGATCAGGCGCGCCAGATGGCAACAATCCAGACGGTTGTAATACTGGCCGAACGCCAGAATTTCACCCTTCGCCCCTTGCAGCACGAAGGTGGGCAGGTCCTGCCAGCGGCAGTCGCGCGAAAAACTGTGCTGGTCAAACGGGTACTCAAACCAGGTGCCAGCCCACTGCCGACACGCCTGTTCGCTATCAATCCAAGACATCAATTCCGGTATGTGATCAGCGGTAAACGAGACCAGCTCGGCCTGTATGGCTTCGCGTAACGGCACTAGGTTTTTCTCCTTTGCACCAACCAGCGATCCAGCTGATCGGCAAACGCCTTGCGCTCCTGTTGCCCGAGCGGCGGCGGCCCGCCGGTATGCACACCGCTGGAGCGCAAGGTCTCCATAAAGTCGCGCATGTTCAGGCGCGCGCGGATATTGGCTTTGGAATATTTTTCACCGCGCGGGTTCAGCGCGGTGGCCCCCTTGTCGATCACTTCCGACGCCAGCGGGATATCCGCCGTAATAATCAGGTCGCCCTCCGCACAGCGCTGCACGATTTCGTTATCGGCTACGTCAAAGCCCGAGGTTACCTGTACCGCGCGGATGTATTGGGAGGGCGGCACGCGCACATACTGGTTGGCCACCAGCGTCAGCTCGGTCTCAGTGCGCTCGGCGGCGCGAAACAGGATTTCTTTAATAACGGTGGGACAGGCATCGGCGTCCACCCAGATCTTCGGCATTAATTGGACTCTCTCGATTGTGAGGGCGGCTGTTCATCCAGGGGGGCACCCTCGTCGCACTTTTTGCACTGGAGCTTGAACCCCAGCATCTCGGCTCGCCCCTCCGGGGTGGTGACCCACGGCCGATTTTGCCACGGCGGGTCGTGACGTACATGCTGGTTGTGGCCACAGGCCAGCTGCGCCACCCAGTGGTCCTCGTTATCGCGATGATAGCCGGTGATCGGCTGTTGCATTGCGCTTCCTCTTGCTGCTCAACCCCATCTCGTTTGGGCGCCCTTTATAGACAAAATCCTGTTGCAGGTAAAAGCGGCGGCCTGCTGGTCACAATAAAACCTCGCCACAGGCACAGCCAAGCCGCCCTTGCACTGGTAAAATCGCCAGATTCTGTCGCCCAACCAAGCTGTATCTCGATCCTGTTTCGCTTATGACCAAGCTCAATCCACGCCAGGCGGAAGCCGTCAAATACATCGACGGCCCCTGTCTGGTACTGGCCGGTGCCGGCTCCGGCAAGACCAGTGTAATTACGCGAAAAATCGCCTACCTGATCGAAGAATGCGGCTATCAGGCACGAAACATCGCTGCGCTGACCTTTACCAACAAGGCCGCGCGGGAGATGAAGGAGCGGGTCGGCAAGCTGATTACCGGCCCCGATGGCAAGAAATCCAAGGCCTCCCACGGCCTGACCGTGTCCACCTTCCACAACCTGGGCCTGAACATCCTGCGCAAGGAATACCGCGCCGCCGGCTTCAAGCCGGGCTTCTCCATCTTCGACGCCGAGGACGCCCGCGCCCTGATCAAAGAGCTGATGCTGCGCGACGGCGACCTGGATACCGACCTGCTGGACCGGGTACAGAACCAGATTTCCAACTGGAAGAACGACATGCTCACCCCGCGCAAGGCGCTGGAAATGGCGCAGAGCGCCGGTGAGCAGGCCATGGCGGTGGCCTACGGGCGCTACTGCGACGCCCTCAAAGCCTACAACTCCGTGGACTTTGACGACCTGATCATGATCCCGGTGGAACTGTTCGACACCGACCCGGAGCTGCTGCAGCGCTGGCGCCGCAAGATCCGCTACCTGCTGGTGGACGAATATCAGGACACCAACAGCTCCCAGTACCTGCTGGTGAAAATGCTGGTGGGCAGCGGCGGTGGCCTCACCGTGGTTGGTGACGACGACCAGTCCATCTACGCGTGGCGCGGTGCGCGCCCGGAAAACATGAGCCAGCTCAAGCAGGACTATCCCAACCTGCGCCTGATCAAGCTGGAGCAGAACTACCGCTCCACCAGCCGCATCCTCAAGGTGGCCAACCACCTGATCGCGCACAACCCGCACGAATTCGACAAGGCACTGTGGTCCGACCGCGGCCTCGGTGACGAAATCCGCGTGCTCAAGGTGGCCAACGAAAACGAGGAAGCCGAGCGCGTAGCCAACGAGATCTTCCTGCAAAAGGCCCGCCGCGGCTGCAAGTTCATGGACTTTGCCGTGCTCTACCGCGGCAACCACCAGGCGCGCCTGATCGAAATGAAGCTGCAGGAAAACCAGATTCCCTACCAACTCTCCGGCGGCACCAGCTTTTTTGCCCGCGCCGAAATCAAGGACGTGATGTCCTACCTGCGCCTGCTGGTTAACCCGGACGACGACAACGCCTTCCTGCGCATCATCAACACCCCGCGCCGCCAGATCGGCACCAGCAGCCTGGAAGCCCTGGGCAACTATGCCAAAGGGCGCGAGATTTCCATGCTGAGCGCCTGTACCGAAATCGGCTTTAAAGAGCACATCTCCGAGGCCGGTTACGAGCGCCTGAATCGCTTCGCTCTGTGGTTGGAGGGCGTGTCCCGCAACTGCGCCAACAACAGCGCGGAATCGGCACTGCGCGAGATGCTCGACGATATCGATTACGCCGGCTGGCTGTCACAAAATGCCAGTAGCGAGAAGGTAGCCGAGAAACGCATGGAGAATGTGTACTGGCTGCTCGACTCGCTGATGAAAACCATGGAGGGCACCGATGACGAGCTGGAACAGGATGTGCGCCTTGAGCAGGCGATCTCCAAGCTGATCCTGCGCGACATGCTGGACCGCCAGGAAGAGGAAGAAGCCACCGACAAGGTCAGCCTGATGACCCTGCACGCCTCCAAAGGTCTGGAATACCCGCACGTATTTATGATCGGTATGGAAGAAAACCTGTTGCCGCATCGCAATAGCATCGAAGACGATAATATCGAGGAAGAGCGCCGCCTCACCTACGTGGGCATCACCCGCGCGCAGAAAACCCTGACCATGACCCTGGCCGGCAAGCGCAAAATGTTTGGGGAAAATCAGGACACTACGCCGAGCCGCTTCCTCGAGGAGCTACCCGAAGAGGACTGTATCTTCGAGGGCTTTGGCAAGGCGTCGCCGGAGCAGAATCAGGCCAAGGGTAACGAGACGCTCGGATCGTTGCTGAGTATGTTTGACTAGGTGGAAACAGGCGGCGCTATACATAGGGTGCTATCCATAGATAGCACCGCCGTCACCTCGGCACCGAACTTACAACCCCAGTGCCGCCAGGTCCCAGTTCCAGCCCAGCTTGAAGGTACTATCCGCAGCCCGATCCAATGGCAACTCGCCATCGGTATAAGCAATAAACATATTGTTTTTCAGATTGAGGACCGCTTTGGCATGACCAAACCGGTCCAGCTCCGCCTGCTCGATAACCTGAGGTGCGTCCACCTCGGAAAAGTAACGGTAACTCAACTCCAGGTCTTCGGCATAATCCCCAAGTAATTGATCCACCCGAACCTTGTAAAGGACCTGAAGATCCCAGCGATTAAATGACTCCAATGCATCACCGAGTATTTGCTGGCGCTCGCCGTCCGCTATCGGAGTGACTTCCCCAAAAGCCACGCTTAGATACAAGTCGCTACTCGTTTTATAGGTACCCGGCACACGGAAACCATAATGGGACAGGTAGCGCAGCCCCAACACCGTTTGCTTATCATCTAAAGACTGGTCCGCCTCGTATTTGTAAACGCCGCCGAATTGGTGCTGCCAGGGATCGCAAGTCATACTCTGGCAGTCACTAATTGACTTAAGGTCCGCAAGCTTCACGTAATTCAGGAAAAGGTCGAACTCCATAAAGTTCTCCGGATTGTTTTCCGGGTCACCCGTAATGGTACCTTTCAGGGTATAGCCCCACTCCAGCTTATCGGTATCGATTTCCTCCCAATCATCACCACCATCAGCGGCGGGATTGGAAAAATCACGCGACGACTTGCGCTTGAATTCATAGGCAAGCCCCAATACTGCAGCCCCAGAATCACCAGTGACCACTATGGGAGAAACCAACCTTTTTTCTTCCTGCCCATCTGCGTGGGCCGGAAAAGTGAGAATTAATGCGGCGAGTGAGCCCAGGGCCCAACGTATTTTGCTAATGGGCATCAGAATTCATCCTCAAACTTGCAGAAGCGATCCACCGTAGACGCCAGGTCGGTCAAGGTTTTTTCATCACTGGCAAACAATTCGATTAACTCCCCCAAGAATTGCTCACTGGTCATTTCCCGCTGCTCTTTCTTGGGGCTGTAATCGTCTCGCAGCGCGCGAAAAAACATCAGCGCGGTAGGCTTTGCTTCATAGCCATCAAAATTGCTGGTGCTGGTGATGCGAAAGCGCAGGTTCTTAAGCTTGAGATCACCAGCCTGCGCAAGCGGATAGTCTTCTGAATCAAACTGGTCCATCTTGTTCTGGCCGGACAAGATCTTGTAGGTAGCCAAACAGGCCAGGTTATTTCTCCACTCGTAAGACACTCGAATCTCCTTTGATATTATTTTCAACTGAAATACTGAAACAGAAATTTCTGAAATTTGGCTCACAAAGAGGAAAAACACGCTAAAGGAAAATGAGACACGTGTCACGAAGTGATCGCACCCATGGCGCGATAAGCATCTTATAGCTTCACGTGCACTACGGCGCTACCAGCACGCGCGACGATAAATCCGCCCTAACTAAGTGTTCGCCAAAGCACAGCCTCGCCATCTTCTATATTTGGGCAGTTGATCCAATCGGAGCACCCTGCCCATGCGCCTCCAGTTCACCCTGCCCGCTTCACTTAGTGTCCTTCTGCTTGCTGTCCTTGCCAGCCCAATAACGCTCGCGCAGGGCGCTAAATTCGAGCCGGCGCCGAAAGACCGCATTTATTCACCCTACCCTGCGGAGAACTTTCCGCGCCGGGTCTACTTTGGTGACACCCATCTGCACACCAGCTACTCCACCGATGCCGGCATGGCCGGACAGGAAAAGGTCGGCCCAGAAGAAGCCTATCGGTTTGCCAAGGGTGCGGTGGTGGAGTCGCAGACCGGGCAGAAGGCGAGACTGCGTGCGCCTCTGGATTTCCTGGTCGTCGCCGATCACGCCGAGCTCCTCGGCTTGGCCCCGTTTATCCGCAAGTCAGACCCATCCGTATTGAATGATCCGCTGGGCAAAAAGTGGCACGACATGGTCAAAGCGGGCAAAGGCTATGACGCCTTTATCGAGTGGCTGAATTTCGGCTCCGAGAAACCGTTCGACAGCCCGGAGATGACCAAGTCTGCCTGGGGCGAAATCGTAGATGCCGCGGAGAAACACAATCAGCCGGGCGCCTTTACCGCATTTATCGGTTTCGAATGGACCTCACACCCGGACGGTAACAACCTACACCGGGTGGTGATCTTCCGCGACGACGGCGACAAGGCCAAACAAGTAGTGCCGTTTTCCGCCTATGACTCGGAAGCACCGGAAGAGCTGTGGAAATATATGGACCGCTATGAGCAATCGACTGGCGGGCGCATGTTGGCCATCCCCCACAACGGCAACCTCAGCAACGGCCGCTTCTTTGAGAAGAAGAAATTCGATGGTTCCAAATGGGATCGCAACTATGTAGAGGCACGGGCCAAGCGCGAACCATTGGTAGAAATCACCCAGGCCAAGGGCACCGGCGAGGCCCATCCGTATCTCTCGCCCAAGGATGAATTTGCCGATTTTGGTTTGCTGGATAAAACCAACTTGCAGGGCTCCGCACCCAAAACCAACGACATGTTGGCAAACGAGTACGCGCGGGAAGCATTAAAAGATGGCCTGGCCCTGCAGGAAACCTACGGCACCAACCCGTTTAAATTCGGTTTGATTGGCAGCACGGATAATCACACCGGCCTCGCCACCTCCGCGGAAAACAACTGGTTCGGCAAGGCGCATTTTGTTGAGCCAAGCCCGGAGCGCTACAAGGATGTATTGATCAAATCCCTGGTTGATCCGAACCTGAATATTTCTGCGGTGGACCTGCAGGCCTCCGGCTTGGTTGCAGTCTGGGCCAACGAGAACACCCGCCCCGCCCTGTTTGATGCCATGGAGCGCAAAGAGGCTTACGGCACCAGCGGCACCCGCCTGCAGGTACGGGTATTTGGCGGCTGGGATTTTTCCGAAGACGATTTGGCCAGTTCGGAGTTTGCAAAAATCGGTTACGACAAGGGCGTACCCATGGGTGGTGATTTGCAGAGTGCGCCCAACGGCAAGGCACCGTCCTTCCTGGTTCGCGCCATGCGCGAAGTCGAGGGCGGCAACCTGGATCGTATTCAGGTGGTAAAAGGTTGGCTCGACAAGGATGGCAAAACCCACGAGCGCATATACGACGTCGCCGTCTCGGGTGACCGGAAAATTGACAGCAGCGGGCGCTGCAGAACTGCGGTAGGCAATACCGTAAACGAAGCGGACGCGAGTTTTACCAACACCATCGGTGCGCCCTTTTTACAGGCCCACTGGAAAGACCCGGATTTTAATCCGGAAGAAAAAGCATTTTATTACATTCGCGTACTGGAAATTCCCACACCCACCTGGCTTGCCCACGATGCAAAACATTACGGCCTGAAAATGCCCAAGGGCACACGCCTGTCTTCGCAGGAACGCGCCTATACCTCGCCCATCTGGTACAACCCGAGTTAGCGGCCCAAAAAAATTTATCCCAGGGGCATCCCATGATCAGAAAAATAATCAAAGAGCCACTGCTGCATTTCGCTGTTATCGGCGGGCTGGTGTTCGCGCTCTATGCGCTGGCACCGGGCGATACAGTCATTGGGGAAAAGCAGATCGCTGTCTCCGCGCAGGACATTGAGCGGCATGTGGCACTGTTCGAGCGCAAATGGCAGCGGCTTCCCACCGCCAACGAACTCTCCGCGCTGTTGGAAAATGATATTCGCGAAGAGATCTTCTACCGGGAGGCGCTGGCACTCGGGCTGGATCGTGATGACGCACTAGTGCGACGCCGGCTCGCGCAAAAAATGGAATTCATTTCTGCCGATATCGCACAAATGCGCCGGCCCAGCGACGAAGAGCTGCAAACCTATCTGGACAGCAACCCCACCACGTTTACCGCGCAAGCGCGCTACCACTTCGATCAGGTCTACCTGGATCCCGCTCGCCGCTACAGCAATGCAAATGTACTGGAACTACTTGGGCAATTGCGCGCGGCAGCAGCCGTGGATCACCGCCAGTTCAGTGACCCAATCATGCTGCCGGCCCGGCTCGAGGATACCGACAGCCAGACAATCGACCGCACCTTTGGCGAGGGCTTTGCCGCTGCACTGGCCAATGCACCCACCGGCCAGTGGCACGGTCCCATCCAGTCCAGCTACGGCATGCACCTGGTGCGGATCTCCAGCCACCAGCCAAGCCGCAATGCCAAGCTGGCCGAGGTACGCGATGCAGTGGAAGGGGCCTGGCGACAGGCAGAGCGCAAGCAGGCACAAGCGGCACTCTACCAATCACTGCGTGCGCAATATCAGGTATTGGTACCGGAGGCTGCGCATCACTTGCTAGCGCCGGTTGAGGTGAAAGTTGAGGTCGCGGCCGAATGAGACAGGTATTGCTGCTACTGGGATTGGGAATCCTACTGCCGCTCACGCTTGTGACCAGCACGCCCAGCCATGCCCACGAGATAAAGCCCGCGTATCTGGAGCTCAAAGAAGTCAGGAGCGATGTCTGGGAGGTGCTGTGGAAAATGCCCATCAAGGGTGGCATCCCCGCGCCGATGGAACCCACCTTGCCGGCAAACTGCCGCGAACAGGGTGAGCGGGTTAGCTTTGAAGTCACCGGCGCACGGGTGTATCGCTGGCGACTGACCTGTGACGATGGTATCGACGGGCAGCCCATTGTCATCGCCGGCCTGCAGCACTCGATGACCGATGCCCTGGTGCGGATTGCCGGAATAGACCGGCCCATCCAGACCGTCAGGCTGACACCCCGACAAAACAGCACCATCGTGGATGCCGCACCCGCTACCGGGGCGATTGCGTGGAGCTATTTCACCCTTGGCGTCGAACACATATTGTTCGGCATCGACCACCTGCTGTTCGTGTTCGCGCTATTGCTGATCGTGATTGGCCGGCGCCGGCTGCTGGCCACCATCACCGCATTCACCGTGGCCCACAGCATCACCCTCAGCGCAGCGTCGCTGGGTTTGGTCCAGGTACCACAGGCGCCGGTTGAGGCGGTGATCGCCCTCAGCATCCTGTTGCTGGCCGCAGAAATCGTACGCGCCCAATTCGGACGGCCCGGTCAGACCCATCGCAGTCCATGGCTTGTGGCATTTGGCTTTGGCCTGCTGCACGGGTTTGGCTTTGCCGGCGCGCTAACGGAAATCGGATTGCCGGCGACGGATATCCCGCTCGCGCTGCTGTCGTTCAATGCCGGAGTGGAGGTGGGCCAGCTGCTGTTCGTGGCCGGGGTGGTATGCCTTGGTTATCTGGCACTCGGGGTGGCGCAGCGCCATCGACAACTGGCACGGCTGGCCGCCGCCTACAGTATTGGCAGCATCGCCATGTTCTGGACCATCGAGCGCATTAGCGCCTTCTACGTATAGCCTGGGCAACAAAAAAGGCCGCTCAGTGAGCGGCCTTTTTGCGGGATAAGTAAGCGGTCGCTTACTTGCTACCTTCTACCATGTAGTCAACGGCAGCCTTGATCTCGTCGTCGGAGCAGGTCATACACAGACCTTTCGCCGGCATCGCGCCGATACCGCTGATGGCGTTGGTATAGAGAGTATCCATGCCCTTGGCAATGCGCGGCGCCCAGGCAGCGACATCTTCATACTTGGGTGCACCAGCTGCGCCGGTCATGTGACACGCTGCGCAGTGCGCGCCGTACACATCGCTGCCGCTGCGGGTGCCGCCGGCAGATGCGCTGGCTGCAGGTGCTGCCGCCGCACACTCATCGCCCTGCATGCAGGTCTTGCCAGCAGGCGCCAGGCGCTCGGCAATCTCTTCGTCGACAGACTGGGTCTGAGCTACCGCTACTGCTGCGCCCGCCGCTACGGCCAGGGCCGCTACAAAATTGAATACAACCTTCATCCATTCCCCCTAAAGGCCAAGTCCGGCCCGCAGATTCCGGCGCGATCGCCACAAACCTCTACCAAATTGCCGCGCATTATAAGCATTGCGCCGCCCGCTGCGAAGGGCCGTGAGCCATAAGTGGGCAAATCTCCCGGATTTCCTTTGCCCTGCCATAGGCCTTCTGTATAATCCGCGTCCGCGCCAGACGTCGGTAAACCCTTGATTTGGCGCCGTTTTGACCACCAAGGTCACCCCAATCCGCCCGTAGCTCAGCTGGATAGAGCGTCGCCCTCCGGAGGCGAAGGTCAGAGGTTCGAATCCTCTCGGGCGGGCCATATATAAAAAGGCCACCCAACGGGTGGCCTTTTTATATATCGTCCCAAACCCGAGGGCTTCGCCCAATTCCCAGGTTCGAGCCGGAGGTGGCAAAGCCACCGGAGACCAGCGACCGCAGGAAGCTAAGCCTCTCCCCACATGGGGAACGGATCACTCAACGTCTTCCAATACTCCTTGCCCCTGAGCAACTCATCCTCGCTCAACAAGCACTCGTCCAGCGCTTTGGTCATAGCCTGCTGATCCAAACCCTGCCCAATAAACACCAACTCCTGCCGCATATCACCAAAGGGCTCCACCCAGTTCTCTTTAATAGACGCCAGATAGGTTTCATCAGTTGGCCAGTTTTCTTTTGGTACCACCTTCCAGAACATACCCGCGTAACCGTAATGTGCGATGCCACCCGCCTGGCTCCACTGGCCAGCAAACTCCGGCCGGGTCGCCAACCAAAAATAGCCCTTTGAGCGAATGAGTTTGCCGTAGGTTTCCGTGTTGTGCAGGAGTTGATAAAACTTCTCCGGGTGGAACGGGCGGCGGGCTAGATAGCTGAAACTCCCGATACCGTACTCCTTGGTTTCAGGCACATGCTCACCGCGCATTTCTTTCAGCCAGCCCGGTGCCTGTTGTGCATGCTCGAAATTGAACAAGCCGGTGTTGAGCACATCATTCACGTCCACCTTGCCATTTTCGATAGGAATAACGCGGGCGCGGGTATTCAACGCCTTCAGGATCGCCGTCAAACGCTCCAGTTCAGACTGCTCAATCAAATCGGTTTTGCTTACCAACAACACATCGGCAAACTCAACCTGATCTATCAGCAGGTCCGCCACGCTACGCTCATCATCTTCCCCCAAAGACTCACCGGTTTCTTGCAGGTCTTTAGCCTCGTCATAGTCCTTGAGGAAGTTTGCCGCATCTACCACCGTAACCATGGTATCCAGGCTCGCCACATCGGATAGCGATACGCCGTCCTCATCGGCAAAGGTAAATGTTTCGGCAACCGGCAGCGGCTCGGAGATTCCTGTGGATTCAATCACGAGGTAATCGAATTTACCGTCGCGCGCCAACTTATTAATCTCGAGCAGAAGGTCCTCACGCAAGGTGCAACAGATGCATCCATTGCTCATTTCCACCAGTTTCTCTTCCTGATGACTGAGTGACACTTCATTCTTCACCGTCGCTGCATCGATATTGATTTCGCTCATATCGTTGACGATGACAGCAACTTTTTTGCCCTGCCGATTATTGAGGATGTGACTAAGCACGGTTGTCTTACCGGCACCAAGAAAACCTGAAAGCACAGTTACGGGTAAACGTTCCATCACAGCAGGCTCCAATCTAGCTAGTTACATTGAAATGTAGGATTCACAAAGAACCGTATGTTACAACATAACATTAAGCTTAAGCCATGCCTGACGGGAAGCTCATTAAACATGGGTGGTTTACCAAGCCAGCTACGCGATACCGGAATTGGCGGATATATCGACAGATATGCAGCGGGGATGAACCAAAGATACCCCTAGTGTCGCAGAGTGTTTGAAAACATATTCATCACTACCACGCCGATGATAATGAACGATATCCCTACGATTGCCGCCCAATCCAGCTTTTGATCGAAAACAACCAGCCCAACAATCGAAATCAATACGATCCCCAGGCCAGCCCAAATCGCATAAGCCACACCGACAGGGATCGTCTTCAGGACCAGCGAAAGAAAGTAGAAGGCAACGCCATAGCCAACAACCACGATGATACTAGGCGTAACCTTGGAGAATTCATCCGATGCCTTCAACGCAGTGGTTGCAACAACTTCCGCGATAATGGCAATTGCCAAATATAGATATCCCATATCATCCATCTCGTTATGACACTAAGGAAATGCCAGCATTAGTAATTCAGTCTATATGCCTGAGCTTTTTACCCGGCCTCGCAAGACCTCAAGAATTTTTGGCAGGTATTCGCGACATAGGATACCTGTGTGATTCATCAATTTTTGACTCAACAATGTCAAACACAACAATATTGCCATCGCCAGTACAGTCTCCCCAGTACCCAGAGCCTGGAAGCCAACCAGCCCCATCCCCCAACACACCAATGTCCACTGGATAATGTAGAGTGATGTCACATGGCGACTACAAAAACGAATCAATGGCATCGCCTTGGATAGATCAACTTTCTCGCACAGTAGGTGAGCAAGCCAGAACATCAGTAAGGTAAGGCCTAACAAGTATATGGCGCCACCCGGACCAAGATGGAAGAAATCGGCAAAGTGGTATTCGAAGTTATATGCGCACAAAGTGGCACCCAGAGCCGTCAATAACACACCTGCTGGCAGCATCCGCTTCAATGTCAACTTACGGATGCTTCTCTCTGAGTTGAGAAGACGCCCAAGTCCCATGCCGAATAAAATAAAGCTTATCCATGGAAATACTGGGAAGTACACATGGAAGTGGTCTGCGAACAGCAGATCCGCCACGTAGTGCCCCTGCTCCCATGGTGGCCGCCAGCCAGCGACCACCTTCGAAGTAACAATCACCATAAGACCCGCGAGCATGGGCGCCCATATACCACTGAGTAACCGCTTGCTCAGCCCAATGATTAGTAAAGACATTCCCGCCAACTGCAATATGTCCCCGGTAAGTACCAGATAACGCAGTTGACCAAAGGTAACAGGAGATTCCCATCCATAGGCCTGAATGAATGTTTCGGGCATGGTAACAAACACGCTGATTGGCACCACGAACTTCAGGGCGTTCATGCCAAACCCGAGGGCCAAAACCTGCAGCCCTCGCTTGAGCAGTGCAACACTGCTTGAGCGGCGCGACAACGTCATAGAAATACCCATGCACAGCAAGAATACCGCCGTACCCTTACCCATAAAGTGCACAACCTGGCCAAGCCAAGAACTGCTTTGCGTCGCGGTATCGGCATACATCCATAATGTGTGGACGCATACCATCATCATTACGGCGAGACCGCGCATCAAATCAATCGCAACAATGCGTGGCTGCCCATCCATGGTGCTCTGTGTCATGTCAGTTTCCTTGCTACACCGCTTGTTCAATTTCACTAGCCAATTCAGTGCGGGTTACCTCGCGGAACGGATAAATCGGGTTTTCCAATTCTCCAGCGAATTGCAGCAACTTGGAGGGGTCAGTGAGGTCTATCATCTGCTGGTTATCACGCAGCTGTAGACGATTCAGGCATGAATGCGCGAACCGCGGCGCGAACAAATCATACTGCGCATAGAGCGCAGAATATTCAGGATGCTGCGCCTGATAGCGCTGGATGCAGCGCGCGACGCAGCGCCAGAAATCGTCTGGCGAGAAGGCACAGTGTTCATACAAAATGCCACTCAGATAGCGAAAAAAGCAATCGAAAACATCAGTGAATATTGATAGTGGAATATGACCCTCCGGCACCTGTACCGAAATCCGTGCGACCTGCTCCGGAAGCTCCCGTTCACTATTAAGCAGGCAAATTTCCTCGCCAATATCCTTCATGAAAATGCTGACAGGCACATGGTCTTCCAATACCAGGATGACATTTTCTCCATGAGGCATAAAAACCAGCCGATAGGCATAGAGGCAGTGGAGCAGTGGGGTCAGATACGCATTGAGATAACGCTCTAGCCACGCTTGTGTCGACAGCCCGGATGCCTCAATCCAGCAACGCACCAGTGAATCGCCCTCCGGGTCGATGTGGAGTAACGCCGCCATCGTCGAAAGCTGCTGTCCTTCTTCGATGCGGCTTACAGGGCTTTCACGCCAAAGGCCTGCCAACAGTTTGCGATAGGGGTTTTTGTTATCAGGCAAACGTGCATATTCCGGACTGTTGTAACCCACTGCCGCTAGTTCACGTAGAACACGGAAACCACTCTGGCGCAGAGCATCATCGCTTTCCACCAATTGGTAGAGCCAGTCATTAATCGCTGGTGTGACCTGCATATAGGCAGCGGACAGACCCCGCATAAAGCCCATATTAAGAACCGACAGCGCGGTCTTCACATAATGACGCGCAGGTTGGCTCCGATTGAAAAAGGTCCGTATCGACTGCTGAGGCTGGTAACAATCACTACTTTCACCGAGATAGACAATATCCTGACGCGCGATATCGGCGGCAAACATCTGTACTAACTTGTTGGTCCACTGCCAGGGATGCACTGGAAGCAGCCAGTAGTCATCAATGCACAGATCAAGTGCCCGTAATTGCTGCCTGAAATCCTGCAGTGCGCTCGGGTCAAACTCCGACGCCAGTAGCGACTCATAGGATGAGGTAGCTGAGACACTGAATATTGCACGGCTACGGCGTGCCGCAATCCATACGAGGCGCATACTGGCTCCAGTTTCCGGAGCAAACTTGCGAAAGTCCTCCGCATCGAAACCGATTCGACCATTATTGGCAATAAACGCAGGATGCCCTTCGGTCATTGCAGCTTCCAGCACTTGGAAATCTGCGCTGCATAGCTGTTCTGCTGAGAGGTAACCTGGCTTGTGTTTATTCAGGCTACTGTATAGCGTCGCTGAAATCTCTTCGAGGTACACACTAAGCTTTTCTTCAGGTATACCCATCTGGGGATAGAATTCACTGGTGAAGGCAAGTGCGTCCAGCGGTGCATCCAGACCATCCACTCGTCGCCGAATACTATTCAGGTCAATCAAATAATGATCCAGCGGCAGGGTTTCGCCGGCAAATACATAGTCGACTGTGCCATCCGCCGAAGACAAGTGAAAAATCGCTACATTATCGGCGCCCTCAGCCACAACTTCGGCTTTCAGTACACGTTCGTGCAGTAATTCAGCAAGGCACTTTCGGACCAGTAAGCGGTTGACCTTGTCCCACGCCTGCAGCCCAATGGGTGATGCAGCAATACGCTGGACCGGTTCCCGCGATGGGTTATCACAGGCGATTTGAAAATTCTCCCGGGTACAAACCCCCAGCAGAGCCGTCTTTTCTTTCAGATCTACCGGTCCAGTATGCTGGAAGCCAAAGCGCCGATTGAGACGGTGAATTTTTTCGTTTCGAACATCGGGCTCTACGACGACACGGTGAACTTTAGGATCAGCAAACAGAAACTTCAGCACAGCATAGAACGCTACACTGGAGAATCCGGCTACCGGTGATTCGTTTGGCGCTAAAAGAATGTGCATGCCAATATCACCGGCCGCAGATTCATAGTGTTCGGCCAGTTCATTAAGTCCTGGGTCATACACTTCTATAATGAATGCAGGCTTCCCCTGCATCCAACCGACGTACGCCCCATTGCCTGGCTCAGACCAGTGCTTTTTGTAAAACTCTGCGACCTGGATTTTCGAATAGCCGCCCATCATCCAAAATTTTGCATAAGGCTTGGAGATCCACCCATGAATAAATTCAGCATCGCGTGTCGGGTTTAACACTTCAAATTCGATACTGCCAAGATTACTTGCGCAGGAAAAAATTGCGTTTCCAGTCTTCATGCGCCGGCCTCCGTTTGATTTACTTTCACGCTTTGATCACGCCTTATGTCAACGGCGAAGAATCGATAGAACACAACTGCAGTTATGAAAAAGCTAGCAACCGATAAAAGGAATGGGGTCGAGAGATTCACACGGGCAACAATTTCTCCTACCGCAAAGGAAGAGATAAGTACACCGAGATTCTGGCAAAGATGTACACGACTGAAATTTCTTGCGAAATCTTTTTTCTCACTGGCGTCAAACAGTAAGACCTCTAGGCGGACGGTAATCTGGAATAGACCCCAACCATAAACACAGCGACCCAAAATTATCCAGAATGGTTCGCCAACACCCTGTAGGCTTGCCCCTACGATGATCCAACCAAATGCGTAAGCAATTACTTGATAGTGATTCGGTCTTGGAAAACGCCGATTCAGCCAAATCCCCGCAAGCGCCACCCAGGCAGGTATGGAATACACCAGCCCGGCGAACAAGGTATTCACCACTTCATGTAAAGATTGCCAGTATTCGACAAAAAATGGGCGAATTAGAAAGGCGGAAAAATAGAATAGTAGTGATACCACGCCAAAACGGAATACTACTCCGGAAATATTTTTGGAAACCGGTGTGACAGCAGAATTACTCTCTTCATCCGGCACGCCGGCTTTTGATTCTGATTCGGCAGTAATACGCAGCGGTACCCGCATCCTGCGGATCAAGTAAATGCACACCAGGATCTGCAATATGTCCGAAGCTGGCATCACCAGGAAAACCGCTCGCGGTGATACATACTCCAATAGCGAACCGCCAAGTAATGCCCCAAAGATAGCGCCGAAATGCATCAGCACAGCAAACAAGCTGGCCACACCAAGATGCTTATCTTTTTCTTCAAGACGCATCACATACGGATAGATAAGCAGGTAACTGGCTTTGAACACCAGCATCAGCTGGGAGAACACCCAGAACAACACCAGAGATTCGGTAACAAAGCACGCCGCACCCATGATCGCTGCGGCAAACTGGGTATAAACCCACAAATGTAACTCATGGATACGTGTGGCGACTTTGGCCCAGAGAGGGAAAGTCACCATGACGGTAAAGCAGCACGCAGCAATATATATACCCACATGCCTAGCATCACCAACCCCAAACTCTTTAGAGAAAAATTCTGGATAAAATGGCAACAGCATGGTGTCGGCAATGACCGATACAACCGTTAGGCCGATCAGACAAAACTTCAGGCGCTGCATTTACTGGCCTCCGCGCGCGTTCGTACGGCTTTTACCGGGCGCGATAATTCGTCGCGGGCCGCATTTGCAATAGTGTCTTCAGTGAGATCTTTCGGCGGCTTCTGAGCAAGGCCCTGTAAAGCACCGAATTGCTGAAATGCAATCCTCTGCTCTATCGGATAAATTTCTTTACCTGCGAGTTCCCGAATCAGAATTGAATTTCGGTAAGCAGCCATACCGAGATCCGGCGCTGCAAACCCATGGGTATGCAATTCCGCATTTTGTACATAAATCTCTCCACCCTGTTTATCGATCGCGTAGTCTCTGGTTACCGCAAAACGTCCACTCGCGTCGTAGGCAATACGATCACGAATACCTTCGAGGAAAGCTGGCTCCTGGTAGGAATAACCGGTAGCGAGAACCACCGCAGAGGTATTCACCGAGTAATGCTGTGCTTGCTCATGGTGTTCGAAGGTCAGCTGAAAGTCAGGTGGTGAACACTGCAGTTCGGTAAGGGCACTATTGGTCAGAATATTGACGGGCGCACCGCCATCAGTGCCTTGATGACGGACACGACGCGCATAGAGCGTCTCAAAAATGCCATTAATCAAGTCGCCATCAATACCTTTGTATAGATTTTTTTGGCTTTTCCCCAGCGCGTCACGCTGCTCGGATTCCAGACCATAGAAGTAATCGATGTATTCCGGGGAAGTCATCTCCAGCGTCAGCTTGGTGTACTCAAGCGGGAAAAAGCGAGGTGAACGGGTTATCCAATTCAGGCTATGCGCATGGTCATCCATCTGCGCGAGCAACTCATGAAATATCTCTCCGGCGCTCTGGCCGCTACCAATAACAGTAATACTGTCCAGATCTTGCAGCCGAGCTTTGTGTTTCAGGAATTCACCGGAGTGTAATACATTGTCGCTGGAGGCAAAGGCTTCCTGGCACTGTTCAGGAATCGTTGGGCTTGGACCGGTTCCAAGAACTAATTTCTTCGCCCGATAGCACTCCTGACGTGGCGCGGAGAGAGAACCGACGTAAACGTTATAGTGTTCAGCGATGTCGTCATACACCACTTCCGTAACGGTCTTCTGCCACAGAATATTTTTACACTGCTGAGCCGCCCACTGACAGTACTGATTGTACTCTTGCCGTAATAGGAAAAAGTCTTCACGGATATAAAATGAATAGATTTGACCAAGCTGCTTAATGTAATTCAGAAAGCTTAGTCGGTGGGTTGGGTCGGCAAGTGTCACCAAGTCTGACATAAATGGCGTTTGTAGGTGGACACCATCCAGCATCAGCCCGGGATGCCAATCAAAGCAATCCCGCTGTTCGAGAAACAAGCCTCGTAAATGTGGAACATCCTGTGTCAGGCAGGCCAAACCCAAGTTAAATGGGCCAACACCAATACCGATAAAATCGTAAACAGATTGTGTGTTATAAGATTTATCTGAATTTAAATTGGGAATTGATTCATTCATATTAATAAGCCTCCGTGCTCTGTGCGCGCGATGTCGCACCAACGGCGTTGAGCATCTTCTCTTCCGCCCCCAGTGCATCACCTGTGGATATTATCGTTTCGAGTACAGAACTGATTGCTTCTAGCTCTGTCGATGGATTCAGTAAAGTGAATTTGAGATATACACAGCCATCGATTTTCGTAGACGCAATCATGGCGCGCCCACTATTTGTCAATGTTTTGCGGATGCTGCTATTGATTCGATTTTGTTGCTCAATGTCTTGTGGATTGTCCGTTGTATATCGGAAGACAAGAGTGCTCATCTGGGGTGGCTGTGCGAACTCAATAGATTGCTCTTCGGCGAAACGATGATATACCGCTGCGGCCATATCAATAACATGCGTGAATGCGTCACCGATCGCGGAGGCACCGTGGCGACGTAGCGAAAACCAAAGTTTCAACGCATCAAAGCGGCGAGTCGTTTGTAGGCTTTTACACACCAGGTTGGGAGTACCCTCTTCGCTTTGACTAAGGGGGTTCAAGTAATCTGCATGGTAGGTAATACAATCAAGGTGACTGTGATTGCGAGCAATGAATGCGCTACATGCAACTGGCTGCAAAAATGATTTGTGATAGTCCACAGTGACAGAGTCAGCGAGATCAATACCCTCAATACGCGAACGGTACTTTTCGCTCACCAATAGGCCACAACCATAAGCGGCATCCGCATGCAACCAGAGCTGGTATTGACGACATAGCGCGGAAATATCTTCAATCGGATCAATGCTGCCAAAGTCTGTGGTGCCCATGGTCGCCACCACCGCTATAGGTATTTCACCTCGCTCTCTTGATGCAAGTAACGCAGCGGCGAGTGCGCGGGGATCCATGCGGAACTGAGTATCTACCGCAACAGGAATCACCGCGTCGAAGCCAAGGCCAAGTAATGCAGCGGACTTTTGGATACTGAAGTGGCTAACCGAGGAGGTGAAAATACGGAATTTCGCAGCTTCTAGCGGCAATCCTTGTGTCTGTACCCGGTGCCCTGAGAAGTGCGCTTCACAATAGTGGTCCCGGGCCAACAGCATTCCCATCAAGTTGGATTGTGTTCCACCACTGGTAAATACACCATCAGCTTTACCAGGCTCAAATCCGATGCGTGAGAGTGTCCAGTCCACCAGTTTTTGTTCGATTAGCGTTGCACCGCCACTCTGATCCCAAGTGTCCACTGCGGTGTTAAACGCGGCTTGCAGTAACTCGGCGGCGATGGATTCGATCAGTACCGGCGGGTTCAGGTGTGCCAAGTAATCTGGATGATGGAAGTACACAGCATCGCGTAGATACAAACGCGAAATTTCCTGCAATACCGCACCAAGATCGTCCAGCGGCTGCTCCAAGTCGACCGCACGAAACTCCTTAGCGAGCTGAGCCGGTGAGATTCCTGAAAATGGTTGCTCAACACTGCCAAGTGTCTTGCCAACCAACTGCGTAACCGCCGTGATTGCCGAATTTAACGAAGCTTGATTTGCGTCATTAAACAATGACGGCTGTATCCCCAGACCAGACTGCCTGTGCGTTTCGCCAGTCGGTATAGCCCCAGAGTTCATATGGTTATTCACACCCTTCTCCTTGGTTTGAGATAGGATGCGAACGATAACGATTATTATTTACATTACAAGCGGCAACAGGAGTTTTGTGGAAAATTGTGCGCCAGTTTTACAAACTGTTGATTTTTGATACGAATAGCTGGGCTTTTGATCTTTGGGAGTGGGCCAGATCGAAAGAGACGGGTGGTGGGTGTCAGCAGGAAGCGAGTGCGACGGTAAGGTTTTGCGACGAGTTTGTAGTTCCGGCGCCGATGCATGCCTTAACGGTATTGTGGCGATTGAATGCGTAACACAGGTAAGAAGTACAATTCTCGTCCTTCGGTGAAAAGCCAGGCACTACTTGCTAAATTCTGTCGGCCGCTCCAGCTCATAAACAGAATCTGCCAACTCATCCACCTTCTTGGAGAACAGTGCCTGCGCGTCGTAGAGACCGCGATTATAGAAATATGCCCCAATCTCCTCGGCGAAGAAGTCGATAAGAAACTCCGCGTCAAAATTTCCAATATCTTGATCCAGCTCCTCAGTGAAGTAGATCTTTACTTTTTGGACAATCTGCCGTTTTTCTTCTTCAGAAAATTTTAGTTTTTCCATCTTTCCTTTTCATATCTATCAAAGCAGCCAAGAGGCGGAAATTAATTAAAATTATTCGGATTTCAGTTTTCACTAGAGGCACACAGCATATACGCGAATAATACCGATATCACATCTTCATCGATATTCCTCGTTAGCGGATTCTTTTCAAGCGAATAAACTGGTAAATTACTTGGCAATAGCAGCCGTCAGAGCCCGCTAATATAAATAACAAGCCCCTACGCCAGAGAGAATATGTAATAAATTCAAATACATATGAGGCGTACCGTGTTCAAACATATTTCTCTGTGGCGCAATAGTGCCACGCTAATTTCTTTATTTGTCGCCCTTTATGGGAGCCAAGCGCAAGCTGCTGTCGATTGTTCGGCGATGGCCGACTACAGTCCCGGTGCGGTCGCTACGGGCGAGCAAATCCGGCATAACGGCGCCGCGTTCGAATGCACCGTTGCCGGCTGGTGTAATACCGGCGGCCCCTATGAGCCAGGTGTTGGTTGGGCGTATAGCAGCGCATGGTTCGATCTGGGTAGCTGTGCTGTGGGCTCTGGCTCGTCTAGCTCCTCCTCTAGTTCTTCCTCTAGCTCTAGCAGTTCTTCCAGCTCGAGCAGCTCATCAAGTTCTAGTTCATCCTCGAGCTCAAGCAGTTCATCATCGTCCAGCTCTTCCAGTTCTGGCAGCTCCTCCGGCGGCGGTGGCTGCGAACCAGCTTGGGATAGCGCTGAGGTATACACCGGCGGTGACGTGGTGGGCCATAACGGGAGCCTGTACCGCGCCAAGTGGTGGACCCAAGGTGAGAATCCAGACACTGCGGCTGTGTGGGAATTACAGGGATCTTGCTCTTCAAGCTCGTCATCCAGTTCCAGCTCCTCGTCCAGTAGCTCTTCGTCTAGCTCCTCAAGCTCCAGTTCCGGCTCAAGTAACTCATCGGGCTCGTCCTCCTCATCGGGTGGCAGTAGCGGCTTTGTCTATTACAACGATTTTCAAAAGCACCCAGTCGGCCCCTATTCAGCAAGCATGTTCGAGAGCGACTGGGGCTTCAGTCCGAATACATCCGCCGGCGTCGCCGATGGGCGGCTGAATATTGTCAGCGACCCCTACGATAGCAATAACGCCATATTACGCGTGAGCTATACGGAGAACGCCGTGGGTGGTAGCTCCGCCTCGGTATTTACTTATCAAATACCGGATGCGCCACACAGTAACTTATGGTTGCAATACCAAGTCATGTTTGACGACCAGTTTACCTGGGTAAAGGGTGGCAAGTTGCCGGGGCTCGGCGGCTATGTAATCAAGAAGCCTACCGGTTGCCTTGCGAACAGCGAAATCGACGGCTTCAGTGGCCGCTTTATGTGGCGTGAGTCCGGGCATGTGTTCCAGTATTTGTACAACCCCAGCAAGCGTGAATACTGCGGTGACTACTCCAGCCTCTATCGCTTCTTTAGCGTTGGCCGCTGGCACACCATTACCAGCCATGTTGAACTCAATTCGGTTGGCGGAAACGATGGAAAGATCACCGCCTACCTCGACGGCGAGCTGGCTCTGGAGCTGACAGGCCTTAACCTGCGCACCGACGAATCTGTGAGCATCGATAAACTACTGTTCGAAACCTTCTTCGGTGGCAGCAGTAGCGAGTGGATGCCAAGTTCACAGCAGTACAGTTATTTTGACAACATCGTTATTAGCACTACAAGCCCGTTAAATTTTGTCGCCACCACCCCGGATAACGGCACCTATGAAGGTCCCCACCCGGCGCCGGGCTACATCGAGTGGCAGGTGGACACAGGCTATGATGAAAATAACCTGGTTTATGCGATAGATACCGATGGGACCCACCACTACTATCGTGCGCGCTACGGTATTGCGGCCAACAAAAGTCCACTAGATAACTCGCTGCCGGAAAATTATGTTGGAATCTATAGTCCGGAACGCTTGGATAATGGCGCCCCATGGGTGGAGTTGAACTCGCCTGAATAACCAACAGTGTAATTGGAAAGGAAGATTGTTTTTTGTTGACCGCGGACAGTCTTGCCGACTGCTCGCGGTTTCTGACGCTATTTGCTGGTTAAGTGCGTTCCATACCACGCGATTTCCACAACGCTTTACTGAAACCAGAAGCACCAAAAATGGAAAAACCACCAATCACTATTTCTTTTACCGTAGCTATTTGCAACATCACTGTTTCGGTATAGTTACTATTGTTTGTATATTTCCTATCTAAGAAACGAGCACGCTACGTCCAGTAATTGATTAGGCTGGAATTGCCCTTACAGAATTTAGATACACGTGGCTATATGCGATTTTACGAAGGAAAGCGAGCTATTAGCTTCTTGATGTCTGCGCGACCAGACCAACCACGCCACCCAGAAGTGAATGCTATAACTGATGCAACAACTAGCATGGGCCACTCCCCATAAATCAGATGTGTTGCGATGGCGCCTAGCATGAGTACAGCAAGACATAGTGAAGCAAGTGCGGATACCCGGGGAGCGAGTAGTCCAACCGCGCCTGCCACCTCAAGGAGGCCAATGGTATACATGAAAGGCAGGGAGTAACCCCAACGCTCAAATGCTTCAACCTCGAATGGCAATGATAATAATTTTGCACCACCTGAAAGAGTGAAAATCAGGGCGAGAGAATAAATTGTAATTCGTATGAGCATTTAGGAGTCCATTAACGCCTATGTAACAGGCATTTTTTGTGTAGCGGAGTTTTGCGGTATAGTGGCGAAGCCACCGCAAAACGGAGCGAAGCAAAAAATGTCCTGTTGACATATTTGTTATGAGTTTTCTGCATTTTTTCTAATACCACCTAAGAGCTTCGTTAAATGGCTATACATATATTCTGGTATATCGCTTTTGTGCTGCTCAGTAATTTGCATTAAAGGATTAATTAGATCTAAACCAATAGTTTTTCTTGACTCAATAGCCAAGTCTATTTCAGATAACTTGGCTGTAACTTGTGCGCATTCACGAAGATTATTTATCACCGCACAAACTGTAGGGAGAACTTGAGCAATTGAGCCATCACCGGGGCAGTCTACGACTATTCCCTTGTACTCCTCTAACACATCGTCTTCTTTTACCCAACAATAGCAATAGTCAGCACCATATTCAGAGGAAAGATACATGTACCATATACCCTTAACCTGATAGGGAAATACAAGTGATTCTAATTTCCACCACCCATCATTCCAATGAAAGCCAATAGCTGAATCATAAATATCTAAGTAGTGACTCAAGTTTAAAAGAATACTTTCAGCTGCTTTAAGAGATAGAGCATTTGGACCATCTTCTTTACCTGCAACATATATCGTGACATCTGAGTATTCAGCGTTCTCAAAATATTGCTCGAAACAACCATCTACCGCTACTAGATTATCAATTTCAACTTTCCAGCAGTGTTCAAGAATATCCTCGTGAACAAAGTCTTCTTCGAAGCTTCTAGTTCGTACTAATTTTTGCAGAAAACTCTTCATCTCTTATTTACTCATAACGCCGCCGGCAGGGGCAGCTTACCTTGTGCGCATTTTGCGCGAAAATAGGAGCACAGCGACCTGCGCAAAAGGTGCACAAGGTAAGCTGTCCCGCGGAGGGCCGTAGGCCCATAGCTATTTGCCCGGCTTTGTTATGTTTTGGCATCCACCAGCGCTACAAAAGACTACCGTGTCATTTTCGATACTTACTGAACCCTCACTCAAACTACTTCCATGCCTGAAATCTCTCGCCAAAACTACCCCTTCAAGAATTTCTGGCTCGCCTAATGAAAGCTTAACGTACTTAACGGGCTCGAATTCCGTGATGATCAAGAATTGATTTGTTCCATCCCACATCTGCTGTGAGTAATAGCCGTAGTATTTCCCATTCAATTCAACATACGAATGAAGAATTGCTTCATCGTCATTTTGCCACGGATCACACCCTTGAAGCAGAAGCAGGAATAGCGGTACTAAATACTTCATGACTCCACCGAAAAACATAACAGTTTATTAATGAGCCACTGGCTCTATATCCGCTTGGCTTCTATTTCTGGAGCCAAGATAAATTTGTGATTATAAAATGCGTCGTTTTCAGTAGGTTATATGTTTTAGATCATATAGCAACCAGTAAAAGTGAGCCATTGGCTCAAGTCGGCTGTTTCAGCCTCTGGCTCTTGATCAGTTTTTCGCGCTAATTAAATCAATAACTTGGAGAAAAATACTCTTAGATGCGCGCGCCGGCTCTTTAATTCGGGCCTTGACAGCCATAAAGTACAATTCAGTACTGTATGTATATACAGCAAAGGATTGCTTTAATGGATGACGTTAGACCACGCTTACCACAAAATTCAGATAAATTTATACCTAGTGTCCGCCGACATATACGTGAGTCGGGCCTCGCTTATCGCACAGAGCAAACATACATCCATTGGATAAAGCGATTCATTCATTATTACAAATTGCGTCATCCGCAGGAAATTAGCCTCGGCGAAGTTGAAGCTTTCCTCAGTTATTTATCGGTCGATTGCAATTGTTCGGTTAATACCCAACGTATAGCGCTCAATGCACTTGTCTATCTCTACAAGCGATTTCTTGGGGTTGACACTTCCAACATCGGCTTCACACCAGCGCGTCAATATCGACGCCTGCCGGTGGTTTATAGTCGCGAAGAGATCAAAGCAATCGTTTCTAGACTGAAAGGGGTTTACCGGCTACAGGTGGAATTGATGTATGGCTCCGGGCTCAGGTGTGCTGAATTGCTATCTCTCAGGGTCAAGGACATCGATTTTGGCAGTAATAATGTCTTCGTGCGCGCTGGAAAAGGAAACAAAGACCGCACGACGATACTTCCGCAGGGCTTAATCTCTCAACTCCATAAACAGATTCAACATGTAGAACTTATCCATGCCGGTGATATTGAAGATGGATATGGTGATGTTTATATGCCGGATGCGTTGGAGCGTAAATACCCCGCTGCGGCTGGCACCACTGCGTGGCAGTTTCTTTTTCCGGCATCGCGGGTTGCTCCATGCCCACGTAGCGGTGTTATCAGGCGGCACCATTTGCACCCTTCCGCTCTCGCAAAGCAGTTACGGCGCGCCGTACGTGAAGCCGGCGTCAAAAAGCCACCTAGGGCACACGCGTTTCGGCATAGCTTTGCCACGCACCTGTTAGAAGTTGGTTATGACCTCAGGACAATTCAGGAGTTACTAGGGCACTCTGATATTGCGACAACGGAGATCTATACGCACGTAGTCAATCGCGGTGGTAAAGGGGTGCTCAGCCCTGTAGATAGATTATAAGCCTAAGAAGATACGGAGCTCTTCAGATCAGTTTACTTGTGAAGGATCAGAAGAACTCCGTATCGCTATCGAACCAGTTGCGATCTCGCAGTTACTGCGCTGAGGTTTCCGCGGCGACCGGCGCAGTGCTCGGGAAGGTTACTTTTTCCCCGGAAAAAACCTTGCGTAGCAACGGCAACCCACGGCGTAAGCCGAGGATACTCTGGGCAGTGATTACACCCCCAAACATGGCGCCGCCAACGCCACAGCTAACAATGTCCTGCCCGGTAAGATACAAACCTTTGATGCGTGTTTTTGGTCGCAACCAGCTCTGCTGCCAGCGCGACGGCCCGTGTTGCAAGCCATAGATCTCGCCGGTGCCGTACGCACAGAAGTGTTTTGTGGATAGCGGTGTGGACAGTTCGTAGTAGTCGATCTTGTCGCGCAGGTGTGGGAAATGGGTGAAAAGTTTCTCCAGCATGCGTCGGCTGAATTTTTCTTTTAGCGCCTCGTATTCTTCACCGCGTTTACCCCAGGTCTCCTCTTCCCATTGCTTGAACCATTCGTAGCGCGCCGGGGTGACGATTTCAATGGTGGCGCGCCCGGGGTAGCGGCGCAGGAAGTCGGGGTCTTTTGCTGAGGGGAATGAGATATAGGCGAGGGGGAAATCCGCTTCCATATCTTCCACAAAGGCTTTTACGTCGCGATCGTATTCTGCGCTGCTGTAGACCCAGTAGTTGGTCTTGGGTAGCCCCAGCTCTTCGGCGGTATGCTGCAGGCCGATATACAGGCACAGGTGTGACATCGAGGGTTCAACCGACTTGAGATCACGGTCGTAGCCGGCGCGCTCGGAGGCACTGTGCGGCAGCAGTTGTTCGAAGGTGTTGAATACACCGGCACCGGAAATAACGATGGGCGCTTCGATTTCGGTACCGTCTTTCATGCGCACGCCGCGGGCGCGGTTGCCGTCCAGTAGAATGGTTTCCACTTCTGCGTAGGTAAATACCTCGCCGCCGGTGGACTGGATTTGCGGAATAATCGTTTCGGCAATTCGGCTGGAACCGCCCACCGGGTAATAGGCACCGTGCAGGTAATGGCGGGCAATCATTGCGTGAATCACAAAGCTGCTTTCCGACGGCGGCATGCCGTTGTCACCCCACTGGCCAGTTAACACCGCAATCAACTCTTCGTTGTCGGTGAGTTCCAGCAAGACTTCGCGGGTGGTTTTAAATACGTAATCGGGTAACCGCCAGCGGCGCAGGGCGCGCATCATTGGCCCGCACCAGCGTGGCAACACCTTTTCCGTTACCAGCATCGGCATAAAGCGGTTGGCTTCCGCCAGGCGCTTGAGATATTCACGCAGCGCGGTTTCTTCGTTGGGAAAACGCTTGAGCAGTTCCTGAATAAACTCCTCGCGGCCGGCGACCAGGTCGGATTGTTTGTCGCCGTGAATAATCCGGTCGTAGGCCGGGTCCATGGGCGCCCACTTGAGGGCACCGGCGGAGAGAAAATCGTAGAGGTGGCGACTCATGGAGGGGCGGTCGCCCACATCGCCAATGTAGTGCACCCCCACGTCCCATTCGTAACCGTTGCGGTCATAGGCGTGGGTCATACCACCGGCGGTGTAATGCTGTTCCAGTACAAGTACCTTTTTGCCGGTCGCACTCAGCAGTGTGCCGGTGGTCAGCCCACCAATGCCGGAGCCAATAATGATGGCATCGTAGGGGCTCTCCAGGCGACTGGGTCGATAGCGCCGGCCTATTCGCAAGCGGCTGGGCTTGGGCGCCGACTTGGATGTCGATTCGGCTTTGGACCCGGGGGCAGATTCTTGGGTCTCGGGTTGCTGGCGTTCCACGGTTGTTTCCACGGCAGTGGACCTCTGTCTGATTATAGTTATTCGTCCCCCACCTTAGTCATTGCCAATCCCTGCTGCAATGGCCGCTTTCTATCAGCTGGGTTGGCCAATTCCGTAATACGTTGTCATTCACCCGGCAGCATTGTGGTCAGCTGTGCAAGGCGATCTTCCTGCTTCACATAATCCAGCAGCGCCTCGGCCACCGGGGAAATCGGGCGGCTGCGCGAGCGCACCAGAAACCAGTTGGTTTTGATCGGCATGTCTTCCACATCGAGTACCACCAGGCCGGAGGAGTCACCCACGCTCAGGGCGTGCTCGGACAGGATCGACACCCCCATGCCCGACATCACCATATGCTTGACCGCCTCGTTGCTTTCGATGGTCATGCGCACATTCAGGTCGCAGTTGTGTTTTTCCATATGCCGCTCAATGGCATAGCGGGTACCGGAGCCCTGTTCGCGCATCAGCACCGGCGCGCGGGCAAATTCCTGCAGGGGGATACGGCCGGCCTTGCTTAAGGCATGCCCATGCGGGGCGATGGCCATCAGGTTATTGGGCAGGAATTCGGTGAGCAGGTATTCGGCTTTCTTGGGTGGGTGGCTGAACACACAGAAATCGTCGATGCCCTCGGCCATGCGCGCGGAAATCTGCTCGCGGTTACCCACCTTCAGCTCCACGTTGATATCCGGATACAGCTGGCAGAAATCGCCGATCAGGTGCGGAATAAAGTACTTGGCGGTGGTGACCACGGCGATGCGCAGGGTACCGGCAGTCAGCCCGCGCATCTTGGTGAGATTCATATCCAGGCGTTCAAAGCACGAGAGAATTTCCCGCGCACTGGCGACCACCGCAAGGCCCGCATCGGTCAGCTGGATCTGCCGGCCCACCTGGAAATACAGCGGCATCCCCACCGCTTCCGACAGCTTGCGCAGCTGCATGGATACCGTGGGCTGGGTCAGGTGCAGGGCCTTGGCGGCGGCCATCACGCTGCCGTGATCCTTGAGCGCACACAGGATCTCCAGCTGGCGGATGGTCCCCACACGGGCGTGTAATCGACTCATCGGCGCCACTCTCCTCGTCTTTGGATATATAGACATTTATCTAATTTACCCTTAGATAATATCTATTTTTGTTTATGCATAACAGATCACATACTTACCGCCAATTCAGCATCGGTCACACCTCTCACAGGGTGCAACAACGACTAAGAGGGTAAGCAATATGCAAAAACAGCAACGGATGTTTGGTCTTTTCTGCGGCGCCACGGTTCTCGGCCTGGGCGCAGTACTCGCCACGGTCGGCATTATCGGCTGGGCGCTGGCGGCGGTGGGTGTGGGCCTGTGCCTGCTCAATGTCGCGAGCCTGATTGTGCCAGCGGTCAAACGGGCCCGCGCCGTACCGGCGCGCCTGCCCTATCTCGCGAGTTCAGCGCCAGCCGGTGAGGGTGCACGCTAAATGGGCATCGATATTGTTGTAGCGTTCTTCCTGTTCGGTATGGCCGCCACGCTGATCGGCGGCCGTATTGAATTCCCGCGGGGGCTATACCAGGGCCTGACCCTGTTCCTGCTTCTGGCGATCGGTTTAAAGGGCGGCGTCGCCTTGAGTGAGCATGCCAGCGCGCGCCTTATACCCCAGGCGTTGGTGGTACTCCTGCTGGGGCTGGCGCTACCTTTTATTGCCTACCCCATCTTGCGCAAGTTTGGGCAGTGGGACCGCACGGATGCGGCGGCGACGGCGGCGCATTACGGCTCCGTAAGTGTTGGGACCTTCGCCGTCGCGGTGGCACTGCTGGAGAGCCGCGGTGTCGATTACGAGGCGTATTTCCCGCTGTTTGTCGTGCTGCTGGAAGTGCCCGCCATCGCCCTTGGCATCTATCTGGCCAGCCGCCGCGGCGCCGAGGCATCGGCACTTAACTGGCGCAGCCTGTTGCTGAACCAGGGCTGTGTCTTGCTGCTGGGCGGCCTGCTGATCGGCTGGCTGGCGGGTGTCGAGGGGAGCGCGAAGGTCATGTCGATGTTCGAGACCGCCTTCCACGGTGCGCTGGCTCTATTCCTGCTGTATATGGGTTGCCAGGCCGCGCGATATTTCCCGGAAGTGGTGCGCAACGGCGCCTTCCTCACCAGCTTTGCCATCGTCATGCCGCTAATAGGCGCGGCCGTTGGTGGTCTGCTCGCAGTGAGCATGGACTTCTCCACCGGTGGCGTTGCGCTGCTAGCAACGCTCGGCGCCAGCGCCTCGTATATCGCGGCACCGGCGGCACTGGGCGTCGCCCTGCCGAAAGCCAACCTGAGCCTGCCACTGACCGCATCACTGGCGATCACCTTCCCGTTCAACGTGTTGATCGGCATCCCCATCTATCTCTCGATCGCCACATACATTCACACGCAGTTCGCGTAAGCAATTCCAAAAAATGCGTTAAGCCCCGAGCGCCTTGCGTGCCCGGGGCGATCATGGAGGACAAACAGCAATGACTGCTGTACGAAAATTTATTGAGCACGAATCTTTCGGCGGGATACTGCTGGTTTCCGCCGCTCTCATCGCCATGCTGCTGGCGAACTCGGCACTGCAAGGGTTTTACTTCGACGGACTGAACACCACCGTCGCGGTGATCTTCGGGGACTTCTCGATCCAGAAGCCGCTGCTGCTGTGGGTCAACGATGGACTGATGGCGCTGTTCTTCCTGCTCGTCGGATTGGAGATAAAGCGCGAAGTACTGGAGGGCCACCTGTCTTCCAGAGACCAGGTGATACTGCCCGGCCTGGCGGCAGTCGCCGGCATGGCGTTCCCGGCCCTTATCTACACTGCAATCAATTTTGATAACCCGGAAACCATGCGCGGCTGGGCCGTACCCTCGGCAACGGATATCGCCTTTGCCATCGGTGTCTTCACCCTGTTCGGCAAACGCCTTCCGGTGAGCCTGAAACTGTTTCTGCTATCGGTGGCGATTTTTGACGACATCGGCGCCATCCTGATTATCGCGCTGTTTTACAGCAGCGATCTTTCCATGGTGTCGCTGGGCGTGGCCTCCGCAGGCTTTGCGGCGCTGTTTATGCTGAACCGGGCGCGCGTGACCAACTTGGCCCCCTATGTGTTAATCGGAATCATCATCTGGATTGCGGTACTGAAATCCGGGGTGCACGCAACGCTCGCCGGCTTCTTAACCGCTTGGTTTATCCCACTGCGGGTCAACCGTGCCAAGCCGCGCGTACCACTGCACCGTATGGAACACGGCTTGCTGCCGTGGGTGACGTTAATGATCTTGCCGGTTTTTGCCTTCGCCAATGCCGGCGTATCCCTGAGTGGTTTTTCCCTCGAGCGCCTCTTGAACCCAGTGACCCTTGGCATCGCCCTCGGATTGTTTTTCGGCAATCAGGTGGGAATCTTTTCCACCGCGTGGCTGACCGTTAAGAGCGGCCTCGCCCGCCTGCCCGCCGGCGCCAACTGGCTCCATGTATACGGCGTCGCACTGCTGTGTGGTGTCGGTTTCACCATGAGTCTGTTTATCGGCACCCTGGCCTTTGAAGGGTACCCGCCCGCGTATCAGGAAAATGTAAAAGTGGGCGTGTTACTCGGCTCCTTCCTGTCAGCGTTTGCCGGTATTGCGGTGCTCTATTACTCCTGCCGCAAACCGGCAGAGGAAGGATTGAGCCGCAACGAACAGCGCGCCGGAATTTTCCAGGCGTCATCCGCTGGCAAAGCGTAACCGTACAAACTTAAGGAGGTTGCAGTACCGAAAAGTCAGGCATAAACACACAGCGAACAGTGACTGTTGCGGCGACCTGTTTGTGCCTGAACCACCACATTAAGCTTTAACTGTGTAAGTGCAGCTCAACATATCGATTGAGTCGCCGAGGGAGGCAATATGAATCTGCAGATCATCTCGCTGGAAGGACAGACGTACTTGGTAAACACCATCGATGAGAACGGTGTTCATCCGCTGGAGGACCGCAATAAAAGGCCCATGCAGTTTCATTGCCTTGAGGAAATCAAGGATTACCTGAACCCCCGCGCCTACGATGAAGTGTGGCTGGAGCAGCGCACGCCCTACGAAGAAATGTGTGGACTCGGGGACGATACAGGGCCGCTCAGGGTACAGCTGCACTGGAGCTGATCTTCCGCAGCAACCTTGCCATCTCGATCGTTTAGCAGTGAAACCAAACCTTCTTACCGCAAATACACGGCGCTAACTTTTAGCACCGTGTTTTGCTTAATTGGGTTCACTCTTCGCTGTTGATTTCCATCCAGGCCTCGTCGGCCTTGCTGATATTGCCTGCGGTATCCCTTTCCCAGATTTCAAACGACTTTGCATTGTTGTTCAGGTACAGCTTGCCATCGATGATGACCCAGCTGTCCGGGCGCGGCGGCGCTTCAAAACCCTTGGACATGGCGTAGGCACAGTGACCGCCGTAAGCAGGCACGTACTTTGCAGGGTCTGCGGCAAACAGATTGCGGTTTTCTCTTGTGGCGAAGCGCCAGGTCACATCGCCCCATTCATAGGTGATGCTGGCGGAACCTTTTACCGCCTTTTCACCAGGCTTGAGGCTGTAATAGGCAACAACGTCGGCGCCCTTGAGCGCGTCGCGGAAGAAGTGGGAGTAGACATTCTTGTCGGAGGAGATCGCCGCGGACTGCACGGGGCTCGCTTTGGGCTGGCTGTCATCGGCCAGAGCGAATGCAGAAATGATTCCTAGACATGCGGCGAGAGCGGTACGTAGCAACATAAAACATCCTTGAGTATGTGTTCAAAGTATTTTTATAGGCTTTGGGTACGTAACTAGATCACCCGCTTCGAGTGTACGGGAAAAGTACGTTTTGGGTAGAGGGTCGTGACCGGATTATTGACGCGCCGGGGAATCAATTGCGGTGATAGGAAGGCTTGTTACGACAAGGCGAGTAGCACATTCGTCCGTTTTTCTGGCTGCCTCATGGAAGGAGGACGACCAACCCACGAAATACGCTCGGCGGGAGTCGCCACCTTTTGCTATACCTAGCAATTGAATGACAAGACCGGTATTTTCTGTGGGTAACGCGGAACTTTTTGCGACGGTCTGATGTATAAATTCTGACCAACTAATAAATCGACGAACCAAAATCACAAAATAAGCACAGGTTCCTACAGGAACCGTTGAGGAAAGAACAATGCTTCCCCATCTTCAGCTGAAACGCAGTCGTCTCTGGCATACCGGGCCATTACTGGCAGCGCTGCTTGCACTCGGCGGTTGCGGCGCGCCCAGCGATTCCGGCACCGAAACCAATAAGCAAGCGGCGGTCAAACTAGACCCAACCAAGCTTGCCGCTGACCAGACCCTGGTACGCGGTGGTGGTTCTGAACCAGAGACCCTCGACCCACACAAGATCTCCGGCACGCCCGAGTCAGCTATCTTGCGCGACCTGATGGAGACTCTGGTAATCGCATCTGCCGATGGCGGTGTGCGCCCGGGTGTCGCTGAGAGCTGGGAGACCACCGACAACCAGCATTACTTCTTTAAGATCCGTGAAGACGCCAAGTGGTCCAATGGTGACCCAGTCACCGCAGAAGATTTTGTGTATTCATGGCAACGAATCCTCGATCCAAAAACCGCATCCAAGTACGCCTGGTACCTGGCCGCAGGCAAGGTGAAAAATGCCCAGGACATTACCGAAGGCAAGCAACCTCCGGAAAGCCTCGGTGTAGAGGCGGTAGACGCAAACACCTTAAAGGTTTCCCTAGAAGCACCGGTTCCCTACTTCGTCTCCATGCTGGTGCACGCCTCCACCTCGCCGGTTCACAAGGGTACCGTTGAGCAATATGGCGACCAGTGGACCCGCGTCGGCAACTTTGTCGGCAACGGCGCCTTCCGGCTGACCGAGTGGGTGGTGAATGAACGCATTGAATATGTAAAAAATGAACACTACTGGGATGCTGACAATGTAAAGCTGCAAAAAGTGCGCAGCCTTCCGATCCAATCACCGAACGCTGAACTGAAACGCTACGAGGCGGGCGAGATTGACTTTACTTTCGATGTGCCTATCGAGCACATTAACCGCCTACGTAAGGAGCGCGGTGACGAGGTAAGATCCGCACCCTATATCGGTACTTACTACTACGAATTCAACACCACCCAACCGCCGTTCAACGATTCTCGAGTACGCCGCGCTCTGGCCTATGCAATTGACCGCGAGATCATGGCGAACAAGGTGATGGGCCGTGGCGAAAAGCCATCATTCCACCTGACCCCGGGTATCGTAACTGGTTTTGATGCGCCGCCCACTGCGTGGAGCCAGAAATCCCAGGCCGAGCGTGTTGCCGAGGCCAAAGAACTGCTGGCGGAAGCCGGCTTCAACGAACAAAACCCGCTCAAGTTTAGCGTGCTCTATAACACTAACGACAACCACAAGAAGGTTGCGGTAGCGATCACCGCCATGTGGAAGCAGACTCTGGGCCATGTGGATGTCACTCTGGAAAACCAGGAGTGGAAAACCTATCTGGACACCCGCGCCAATACCGACTTTGATATTGCCCGCGCGGGCTGGATCGGCGACTACAACGAGCCGTCCACCATGCTGAAACTGTTGCTGACCGACGGCGGCAGTAATTACTCAAAGTACAGCAATCCAAAGTACGATGAGCTGTTTGCGAAAAGTGCCAAGGAACTGGATGTCAACAAGCGTGCGCAATACTACGCGCAAGCCGAGGAGCTTCTTGCCCAAGATATGCCAATCGCCCCCATCTATCAGTACGTTACCCAACACATGGTTAAACGCCATGTGGGTGGCTATGCTCCGGACCCACTGGATAACTACTACTCCAAGGACATGTGGATCATCGAGCACTAATTGATTAAAAGCCCGGGAACCCGCTGTGGTTCCCGGGCTTTTTCAATTCCAGGGGAACCCAAAGTTCCCAAGAGGTATGGAAGCGCTTCAGAACAAGTACGTTCCAAACTAAAGCTATAACAGAAGACGCTTATGTTGAGATTTATCGCCAAGCGCGTGCTGGAAGCCATTCCCACGCTGTTTATTCTGATTACCGTCTCTTTTTTCCTGATGCGCTTTGCGCCGGGAAATCCCTTCTCCGCCGAAATCGCCATGACCCCAGAAGTGATGGCAAATATCGAAGCCAAGTACGGTTTCGACAAACCGGTGCACGAACAATATTTCAGTTACCTCGGCGGCCTGCTGCAGGGCGACCTGGGGCCATCGTTTAAATACAAGGACTTCACGGTAAATGAACTGGTGGCGCAGGCATTTCCGGTTTCCCTGAAAATCGGCCTGCTGGCATTTATTGTGGCGGTTACCTTCGGGGTTACCTTCGGCACCATCGCCGCTCTGCGCCAGAACACCTGGCTCGACTACACCATTATGACCGGCGCCATGGCCGGGGTGGTGATCCCCAGTTTTGTACTGGCACCGCTACTTGTGCTGATTTTCGCCATCGGGCTCGACTGGTTACCCGCGGGCGGCTGGCATAACGGCGCGACCCCTTATGTGGTCTTGCCTGTCATCGGTATGTCCCTGTACTACATCGCCTCCATCTCGCGAATTATGCGCGGCAGCATGATCGAGGTGCTGAACTCCAACTTTATTCGCACCGCCAAGGCCAAGGGCCTATCGATGCCCTACATCATCGTACGCCATGCATTGCGTCCGGCAATCCTGCCGGTACTTTCCTACCTCGGCCCAGCGCTGGTGGGAATTATTACCGGCTCGGTGGTAATCGAAACCATTTTCGGTTTACCCGGTATCGGCCAGCTGTTTGTAAACGGCGCGCTGAACCGCGATTACTCCATGGTGCTCGGGCTGACCATTCTGGTTGGCGCCCTGACCATTACCTTTAATGCCATCGTCGACATCCTGTACGCGGTGGTCGACCCCAAAATCCGCTACGCATAACAAGAGGCTTACGAGATGTTATCCACAACAGCCAATAAAGAAGCGGTCGAAAACTTTTCCGGGCAACTGGAAGTCAAGGGCCGTAGCTTGTGGGACGACGCCCGCCGTCGTTTCTTCAATAACCGCGCCGCACTCACCAGCCTGGTGATCCTCGGGTTTGTTACTCTGTTTGTTTTTGCCGGGCCAATGCTCAGCCAATTCGCATTTGACGATGTTGACTGGGGGGCAATGCACGCGGCTCCATCAATGGCCAGTGGCCATTTCTTCGGTACCGACTCCCTCGGTCGCGACCTGTTTGTGCGCACCGCCATGGGCGGGCGTATCTCGCTGATGGTCGGCGTAATGGGTGCACTGGTGGCGGTATTGATCGGCACCCTGTACGGCGCCACTGCCGGTTTTGTCGGCGGCCGTACCGACCGCGTGATGATGCGTACCCTGGAAATCCTTTATTCCTTCCCGTTTATGTTCTTCGTCATCCTGCTGGTGACATTCTTCGGTCGCAATATCCTGCTGATCTTTATCGCCATTGGTGCGGTGAGCTGGCTGGATATGGCGCGTATCGTGCGCGGCCAGACCCTGAGCATCAAGGGCAAGGAATTTGTCGAGGCGGCCACCGTGTACGGTGTTTCCAAGTGGGCGATGATCACCCGCCACATCGTGCCTAACGTGCTCGGTATTGTTGCGGTGTATGCAACGCTGCTGGTCCCGCAGATGATCCTGTTTGAATCTTTCCTCAGCTTCCTCGGCCTGGGTGTACAGGAGCCGATGACCTCCTGGGGCTCACTGTTGAACGAAGGCGCGCAGACCATGGAAATTGCCCTGTGGCAATTGATTGTGCCGGCCGTATTTATGGTCACCACCCTGTTCTGTTTTAACTTTATCGGCGACGGCCTGCGCGATGCGCTGGACCCGAAAGATCGCTAAGGAGCTGCGCCATGACTTTATTGAATGTGAAAGACCTGCGCGTGGAATTCACCACGCCGGAAGGGGCGGTAACCGCCGTCAACAACCTGAACTTCTCGCTGAACGCCGGTGAAACCCTGGGCATCGTTGGCGAGTCCGGCTCGGGTAAAACCCAGACCGTGTTTTCCATGATGGGTTTGCTGGCAAAGAATGGCATCGTCAGTGGCAGCGCCAAGTTCAAGGGGCAGGAAATCCTCGGCTTGCCGGAGCGCGAACTCAACAAGATTCGCGCAGAACAAATCGCGATGATTTTCCAGGACCCGATGACCTCTCTGAACCCCTATATGAAAGTGGGGAATCAGCTGGCCGAGGTGCTGGTGAAGCACAAGGGCATGAGCAAGAAAGAAGCACTCGCGGAAGCAGTGCGCATGCTGGATGCGGTAAAAATTCCTGAAGCGCAAAAGCGCCTCAACATGTACCCGCACGAATTTTCCGGTGGTATGCGCCAGCGCGTGATGATTGCCATGGCGCTGTTGTGCAGCCCGGAACTGCTGATTGCCGACGAGCCGACCACGGCTCTGGACGTTACCGTACAGGCACAGATCCTGGCGCTGCTGAACGAACTGAAGCGCGACTTCAACACCGCCATTATCATGATCACCCATGACCTGGGCGTTGTTGCCGGCGCTTGTGACAAGGTGCTGGTAATGTACGCCGGCCGCACCATGGAGTACGGCAGCGCGGACGATATTTTTTATCGCCCAACCCACCCCTATAGCGAAGGCCTACTCAAAGCCATTCCACGGCTGGACAGCGTCGGCGAAGAGCTGCCGACCATTCCCGGCAACCCACCTAACCTGTTAAGCCTCCCTACCGGCTGCCCGTTCCAGGAACGCTGCCACCGGGTGCAGGACCGCTGCCGCCACGAGGCGCCGGCACTGCACAATTTTGATGCCGAACGCCTGCGTGCCTGCCATGCAGATGCCAATCAGATTCTGGAGGCCAGCTAATGACTGTTGCAGAAAAAGAATTGCTGCTGGATGTGCAGGACCTGAAAGTGCATTTCCAGATCAAGAAGGAAAATGCCTGGCCCTGGACCAAGCCAGCCAACCTGAAAGCGGTGAACGGAGTCGACCTGCAACTGTATGCGGGTGAGACCCTGGGTGTGGTGGGCGAATCCGGCTGTGGAAAGTCCACCCTGGCACGGGCGATCATCGGCCTGATCAAGGCCACCGAAGGCAACGTGCTGTGGCTGGGTCAGGACCTCACTGAGCTGGACGACAAGGCGCTGCGCGCGACCCGCTCGGATATCCAGATGATCTTCCAGGATCCGCTGGCTTCCCTGAACCCGCGTATGACCATCGGCGACATTATTGCCGAACCCCTGCGCACCCTGCGCCCAGACATTCCCAAGCAGGAAGTCAGTGACCGGGTACAAGCGATGATGATGAAGGTGGGCCTGCTGCCCAACCTGGTCAACCGCTACCCCCACGAATTCTCCGGCGGCCAGTGCCAGCGTATCGGTATTGCGCGTGCACTGATCCTGGAGCCGAAGCTGATCATCTGTGATGAGCCGGTATCCGCGCTGGATGTTTCCATTCAGGCGCAGGTGGTCAACCTGCTCAAGCAGTTGCAGCGGGAAATGAACCTGTCGCTGATCTTTATTGCCCACGACCTGTCGGTGGTAAAACACATCTCCGACCGCGTGGTGGTGATGTACTTGGGTAATGCCGTGGAAGTGGGAACCGCGGATGCGCTGTTCGCCGATCCCCAGCACCCGTACACCCAGGCGCTGATGTCGGCGGTGCCGATTCCGGACCCCAATATTGAGAAGGACAAAGACATCCAGCTGCTGGAAGGCGAGCTACCGTCCCCCATCAATCCGCCCAGTGGCTGCGTGTTCCGCACTCGCTGCCCCCATGCGGACGCAGGCTGTGCCGAGCAGGTGCCCAGCCTCAGCGGGACTGCCGATCACCGGAGTGCCTGCCTGCGCCTGGATGCGCTACAGGCCGTGTGATCTAACCCTCGTTAGTACCAAGCCAAGTGGGCTGAATGGGCTAAATAGGCCGCGCCATCCCCGGCGCGGCCCCAACCTGCCCAAACAGCACCTTCCCGACCGACAGCCCCCACCGCAGATCCCCTACCCCACATTCAGGCTATTATGCCGCCCATAATGTAATCGTTTACTCCCGTTACATTCCCAACGATACAACACTGGCATTCTTTCTCCCGCTGAGGCACACTAGCCTCAAATGTAAACGTTTACATTATGTGTTTCAGGTTTCACACTAGAACGACAACATAAATGACGCCAGTGACGGCGCGATCGATGATGGGGAAGTAAAACGACTATGGATAAGCTCAGTCAGCTGCGGGCCATGATCGCCGTGGTAGCCGATACCGGTGATATCAACGCCATTCGCCAGTTTACCCCGCTGGATGCCACCACCAACCCCTCGCTGCTGCTCAAGGCCGCACAGCAGACGGAATACGCATCCCTGATTGACCAGGCCATTGCCTTCGCCAGTGCCCAGGGTGGCAGCAGCGACGAGCAGAAGGCACTGTGTTGTGATCACCTGGCCGCCAGCATCGGCCGCGAAATTCTGCAAATTGTCCCGGGCCGCATCTCCACGGAAGTGGACGCGCGCCTGTCTTTCGACACCGCTGCCACCCTCGAGCGCGCACGTCGCCTGATGGACCTGTACGCGCAGATGGGTGTAGCGCCTGAGCGCGTGCTGATCAAGGTTGCCTCCACCTGGGAAGGCATCAAAGCAGCAGAAGTCCTCGAGCGCGAAGGTGTGCACTGCAACCTGACCCTGTTGTTTAGCTTCGCCCAGGCACGCGCCTGCGCCGATGCCGGTGTCACCCTGATTTCACCCTTCGTCGGCCGCATTCTCGACTGGTACCTGCAGAATACCGATGCCACGGCCTATGCCCCGGAAGAAGATCCCGGTGTGCAGTCAGTGCGCCGTATTTACCAGTACTACAAGGAGCACGGCTACGACACCACCGTAATGGGTGCGAGCTTCCGCAACACCGGGCAGATTGAAGCACTGGCCGGCTGCGACAGCCTGACCATCAGCCCCGACCTGCTGGCCCAGCTTGCCGACGATAGCGGCGAACTGCCCCGTGCATTGACCCCAGTCTCCGCCAGCAAAACCGATGCGGCCATGAGCGAAAGCGAATTCCGTTTTGCCCACAATGACGACGCCATGGCGCACGAAAAGCTTGGCGAGGGCATTCGCAAATTTGTGGTCGATCAAATCGCCCTGGAGCGCCAGCTGGAAGCCCGCGCCAAGAGTGCGGAGACCGCGTAATGGCCAGCTCCAAAAACGTCTTCCTGGGTATCGACGCCGGTACCCAGAGCCTGAAACTGCTGGCCTACGACGGTGACAGCAAACAGATTCTGCACGTTTGCGCCGCGCCGCTGGAATTAATCAGTGATGAGGACGGCACGCGCGAGCAACTCGCCGAGTGGTGGCTGGACGCCCTGCGCCAGTGCATGAGCGAACTGCCGGCAGACATCAAAAGCCGGGTACGCGGTATCGGCGTTTCCGGACAGCAGCACGGCTTTGTGCCATTAAACCAACAGGGTGAAGTCATCGCGCCGGTGAAACTCTGGTGCGACACCAGCACCATCGCCGAATGCGAAGAAATTACCGCGCGCTTTGGTGGCGCTGAGCGCTGTATCGACGCCGTCGGTAATCCGATCCTGCCCGGCTACACTGCGCCCAAAGTCGTGTGGCTGAAAAACAACAAACCTGAGGTCTACGCCGAGCTTGCACATATTGTGCTGCCGCACGATTACCTGAACTTTCACCTCACCGGGGAAATCTTTACCGAACACGGTGATGCTTCCGGTACCGGCTACCTGAATATTCTGCGCCAGGAATACGACCGCGAAATGCTCTCCGCCATGGACCCGGAGCGCGACCTACTGCCCCTGTTACCGCCATTTGTTGAAGCCAATGCAACCACACCGTTGAGTGCGGAAGCAGCGCAAGCTTATGGCCTGCCAAGTGATGTAATGGTTTCCAGCGGCGGTGGCGACAACATGATGGCGGCATTCGGCACCGGCTCGGTTGCCCCCGGTGTACTGACCATGAGCCTTGGCACCTCCGGCACGCTGTTCGCTTATAGTGGCAAGCCCGCCATTGATCCCCAGGGCGACCTGGCAGCATTCTGTTCTTCGTCTGGCGGTTGGCTACCTTTGCTGTGCACCATGAACTGCACCGTGGCAACCGAAATCACGCGAAATGCGTTGGGAAAATCCATCCCCGAGTGCGAAGAACTACTGGCGCAATCGCAAGCGGGCGCCGGTGGCGTAACCAGCCTGCCGTTTTACAACGGCGAGAGAGTCCCCAACCTGCCGCACGCCGAGGCCAGCCTGCACGGTGTAACCGCCAGCAACGCCACACCGGCAAACCTGTATCGCGCCGCGATGGAAGGAGCCACCTTCACCCTGCGCCGCGGCCTTGATGCGTTCGCCCGTGCGGGACAGGAATTTACTGCCATTCGCCTCACTGGTGGCGGTGCCAAAAGCCCGCACTGGCGGCAGATGGTCGCGGACGTTTTCAACTTGCCCGTTGAAGTACCCGCGCAACAGGAAGGCGCTGCCTTCGGTGCTGCCCTGCAAGCCCTGTGGGCCTGCAGTGACGATAACACTTCGTCCGTGCAACTTAGTGAACACATTGCACTGGATGAAAACCTCGGCTGTCAGCCACAGGCAGACTCCGCCAGTGCCTATCAAACCCACTACCAAAACTACCTGGAACTGCTCAGCCAGCAGTATCCGAGCGTTCAATAAGTCGAATAATTCTGGAGAACATGATGAGCAGAAACCTTTTTGTTGGCAATAAAGAATACTTCCCGGAAATTGGCCAGATCCAATTTGAGGGCCGTGAATCCGATAACCCACTGGCATTCAAATTTTATGATGCCAAAAAGGTAATCGGTGGCAAAACCATGGAAGAGCACCTGCGTTTCGCAGCGTGCTATTGGCACACTTTCTGTGGCAAAGGTGCGGATCCATTCGGTCCGAACACCCAGGTATTTGCGTGGGATGATGCTGCAGATGCAATGACCGCTGCACAACAGCGTATGGACGCCGCGTTTGAATTCTTCACCAAAATCGGGGTGCCCTACTACTGCTTCCACGATATCGATATGTCACCGGAGGGCAGCACCGTTCTCGAGACCGAAAGCAACCTGGCAAAGCTTGTTGAACTGGCGGCTGAGCGTCAGAAAGCGACCGGCATGAAACTGCTGTGGGGTACCGCCAACGTGTTCTCCAACCCGCGCTACATGAATGGTGCTTCCACCAACCCGAACTTCGATGTTGTTGCCTATGCCGGCAGTCAGGTTAAAGCCGCGCTGGATGCGACCGTCGCTTTGGGCGGTGAAAACTACGTATTTTGGGGTGGCCGTGAAGGCTATATTTGCCTGCAGAACGCCAACACCAAACGTGAGCAGGAAAACCTCGCGCGCTTCCTCACTATGGCCCGTGACTACGGCCGCTCCATTGGCTTCAAGGGTGACTTCCTGATCGAACCCAAGCCCATGGAACCGACCAAGCACCAGTACGACTTTGACGCGCAAACCGTAATCGGCTTCCTGCGTCACCACGGCCTGGACAAAGATTTCAAACTCAACATCGAAGCCAACCACGCGACCCTTGCCGGCCACACCTTCGCACACGAGCTACAGATGTGTGCCGACGCGGACATGCTGGGCTCTATCGATGCCAACCGCGGTGACTACCAGAATGGTTGGGACACCGACCAGTTCCCCACCGATATCTACGACGCAGTACACGGCATGATGGTGGTACTGGAAAACGGCGGCTTCAAGTCCGGCGGCCTGAATTTCGATGCCAAGGTTCGCCGCGAATCCGTAGACATGGAAGATATCTTCATTGGCCATATCGGCGGGATGGATGCATTCGCCCGCGGCCTGGAAATCGCCCACAAGATTATCAACGATTCCCCTTACCAGAGCTGGAAGCAACAGCGCTACGCCAGCTTCGACGAGGGTAATGGCAAGGCCTTTACCGAAGGCAAACTGAATCTCAGCGACCTGCGCAACCTGGCCGTAGAAAACGGTGAGCCGCGTCCGATCAGCGGCAAGCAAGAACTCTATGAGAACCTCATCAATCAGTACATTTGATTGATTTTCCCGTCAACGTCAGATGACTCTAGTTTGGCCCGCATTTGCGGGCCTTTTTTTGCCTGAGAATTAGCAAAGAAGGAATGCAAACACTCCGCCCGTTTTCAGACGAAATACCTGGAGCGCGAGGGACATTTTGTGGAGCTTAAGGAAGGAGTATATCGAACGAAGAGGAGAGGTTCCGGGGCATGACGATTCGCTTGATGCGAACCGCCACACGCCAGTGTAAAGATTACTTACGCAGCTTACTGTAGAGGTTAGCCTCGCCATTCAAGTACATCGGCGCAGCCATTTTCTCGCCCCAGAACTCCGCCACATCCAGATTATCGTTCAACCGTGCATTGGAATTCGCGAAGTAGCCCGGGCAATTATGGTCCATCTGCTGGCTCCACATTGGCGAGTACTCACTGTCATTCCAGCGCGCATTGATATAGGAAATCGCACGGACTACATCGCGATTATCGCGCACATGCTGGTCGAAGGTTTCTATCCACTGCTTTGCTTGTGCCGGCGCTTTGACAACATCGATCTGTTTGGCGCAGTCGCCGGTATGCGGCGTAACTTCGGCGATAAAAACTTTGTGCCCCCGCTCGCGTGCAAAACGCAGCTCCTGTTTTCCTACAATGGCATTCGTATTGGTGAAATAGGAATAGCCAATCCAGTCTACGTACGGACCGTCTTGATCCGCCTCCGGATAGAAATTTTGCATGGTTTCATAACTGGCATAGCCGAACGACTGCAGCACGTATGCCACGTTATCCACACCCTGCTTTTCCAGGAAGCGGCGAATATGTTTGAACGCCGCCTGATACTGCTGTGGGTCGTAGCCATTCCAGGAACCGTCAAACTCGTAACCAATACGCAATAACACCGGGCGCTCGCCCAGCTGATTCAGCCAGCCAGCAAAATCCCGCAGCAAATGGTCCAGGTCACCATTGGCAATCCGCGCAGTATTACAGTGTTCCTTGGCGGTACACACCTCACCGTTCTCGCCAAGTGGGCCGCCGATGTACATACCGATAGCGATCACCGCTTCTTCATAGCCCGGCTCGTGTAACAAGCAATCTGTACACTGCTCGCCTCCGCCCCAGTTGGTCGCATTCAACAGGCCGTCATTGCCCTGATAACTTTGCGGGTAATCCGGGGCAAACTTCGGGTATTTATTGCCTACCTGATAGGAGATGTAATCGGTAAAGCCTGCTGGTCGCGGTACCAGTTCCTTTTCCGTAAGCTGGTAGTAAGCACGGGTTGCGGCCAGGGTCTGCCCCGCCACAACCAAGACTTTATCGTCGAGCGGCTCATAGCGGGAATACGGTTCTTGTTCCGCTGCCACGGCTGGCTTTTCCATTAAGGCCCAGGCGCCCGAACTCACCCCGACACTGGCACCGATACCAATCGCCATTGCTGCGGCACTGATCGCCGTAGCAAACAGCAAATTGCGGCGTTTCTTGCTCGTCCCAACCATTCCCTGTTCCCCCTGTGGATTAACTTGCCGCCGGCGCACCATCGCCCTGTACGGTTGCGGTGCGCTGTTGTGTATTTGTGTCTGCAGCTTCGTCGGCGGCGCGATGAATAGCGCGCATCTCCGCACTGGTGAGCCGGTAGAATTTCATAATGATCGCATTCGCTACCGCACACAGTACCGGCATCAGTGCAACCAGCACCACGATGCCCGCAAGTGCCTCAGCGGTTTGCTCTTCATTGGCGACATACCCGTAATAAGCCAGCAGCCAGCCAGTCATTGCACCACCAACCGCCAGGCCAAGCTTGATCACCAGCAGATGTGCAGAGAACGCCATCGCCATATTTTTCTTGCCGCCATTGCGTGCACCATAATCCACGGCATCCGGCACCATGGAAAACATCAGCGGTACTACGATCATCTGGCAAAAGTTCGCCAGCATAAATGCCGCAAACGCCAGTACCAGCTGATTAGCCGGCACAAAATACAGCAGTAGGTGGAAGACAATCACACCCACATTGGCGAGCTGGAACAACCGCACCTTGCACATGTATTTGGTGAGCACATTGGTGAGAAGTGCACCGGCGACGGCCGCAAGCATACCGGCGGTAATAAACTGGCTTACCAGGTCTTCACGGCCAAGGAAGTACTTTACGTAATAGGGTGTTACCGCACTGCGTACCGCCACTAGCACCAGCAGGAAGAAAGCAACACCGGCGATGATTAGCCACTGGCGGTTCCCGAGTAGCTGAAATAGGTCCGCAGCAATACTTTTCTTCTCCGTGTTCGGAGCTTCCTGCACCCGCTCGCGGGTAGTCCAGAAACACACCATGAAACAGATCACTGCGACTGCCGACAACAGTCCCAGCGTCATCTGGTAGCCCCAGGCGATATCACCATCCACACCGCCCGCAAAGTAGTGCACCAGCGGCATGGTCAATGCAGTAACAATGGCACCACCCACCATCGCCATGGCGAAACGATAAGACTGTACCGAAGCACGTTCACGCGGGTCATCGGTGATCACCCCACCCAGCGCGGAGTATGGAATATTGATGATGGTGTAGACCGTCATCAATGCAGCGTAGGTAACATACGCATAAATCAGCTTGCCGTTTTCTGACAGGTCGGGCGTCGTGAATGCAAGTACCGCGAGAGCACCGTAAGGTATCGCAGCAAACAGCAACCAGGGGCGATAGCGACCCCAGCGACTGCGTGTGCGGTCGGCAAGGCCACCCATCAGCGGGTCAGTCACCGCATCGAACAGGCGCACCGCCAGCATCAAGGTACCAACGGCCGCGGCAGAGATACCAAATACATCGGTATAGAAGATCATCATGAAATTGATGACCACCTGGAACACGATATTGCTCGCGGTATCCCCCAGGCCGTAACCGACCTTTTCCCTAATGGTTAAAGGTCCTGCTGTTTGCGCCGTTGCACTCATCGCTCACCTCATTGCTATTTCGTTGTTATCGCATTAGATGTGGTATCGCATTGCATGCGAAGGTTTATTCTGCGTTATTGTGATTCTTGCTCTACGCGCTCGAGCTGCCGCCGCTGCGTCATCAATTCACCCAGAGCGCGCGCACTCGCCTTCGGCGTGCGCTGTTGCGTGGCGTAGTCTACGTACACAATGCCAAACCGCTTGTTGTAGCCTTCTGCCCATTCGAAGTTATCCAACAGGCTCCAGGCGAAGTAGCCACGCAAATCGACGCCTGCAGCAATTGCCGCTTCCGCCGCCTGTAAATGCGACTGGAAATAGGCCACTCGAATTTCATCATCGACCGCGCCACCACGTAGATCATCGTCAGCGGCCATACCGTTTTCTGTCACATACAGCGCCGGACAGCGCGGCAGACTGGCGAGATGTTGTAGAGTGCGGGTCAACCCTTCGGGATAGATCTCCCAGCCCATTGCCGTGGCATCATCCCCCGCATAAACCAATGCCTCGTAGCCCGCCTCGTTATCGGCAGCCACAACCCGATTGCGGGTGTAGTAATTCAAACCAATGAAATCGAGCTCTGCAGAGATCAGCTCCAGATCACCGGGCAACACCATCGGCGAACAAGTCGGATGTCGATTCAGCACCGGCTCCGGATAGCTCCCCTCCAGCAATGGCTGTAAAAAGAAGTCACGGTTTTCCAAGTCGGCCAGTACACAGGCATTGCGATCGGCCAATGTTTCCTGCTGTGGGTCCGAGGGCGAAATGTTCAATACAATGCCGACATCCGCCAACGGCGCATTCGCACGAATTTTCGGCTCTGCCAGTCCATGTGCGAGCAACAGGTGATGGGCGGCCTGATAGGCCTGTTTGCGGTCCTGCACACCAGGGGCGTGAATGCCGTGCAGATAGCTGAGAAACGCACTGCACCATGGCTCATTGAGTGTGGCGTAAGAAACAATCTGATCGCCAAATGCGCGACTGACGACATCGGCGTAGTGCGCAAACGCGTACGCCGTTTCGCGATTCAACCAGCCGCCCCGATCCTGGAGGTACTGCGGAAGATCCCAGTGATACAGAGTAACGAACGGCTTAATGCCACGTTCGTTGAGAAAATTCAGTTGCTTGCGGTAATGATCAATCGCCTTCTGATTAACAGTGCCATGAATATCGGTAATCACCCGCGGCCAGGCGATGGAAAAACGATAGGCGTCGAGACCGAGTTCCTGCACCAATGCAAGATCCTCTTCCCAGCGCGTATAACTGTCACACGCCTCGTGCCCGTTATCGCCATTGGCAACACGCCCAGGCTCAGCACAGAACGTATCCCAAATGCAGGGTACGCGTCCGTCGCGGTCCCACGCACCCTCAATTTGAAACGCCGCGGTGGCGGCACCAAAGATAAATTCCCGGTTCATCAACGGAGAATCTGGCTTTAATTCGATTTTCAGTGCGTTTTTTGCGGTGCTATTGATTAACGTCATTTTTCTTCAACGTAAAACTACAGGTTATCGACAGTGGCTTTGCGGAATGCCTGAGGCGTCACGCCAAAAACCCGTTTGAATTTGCTACAGAAATGGGCGCTGTCACTGAACTCACACTGAAATGCGATATCTGCAATGCGCAGCTTGGACGTCGAAAGCAGCTGTACCGCATGCTGCAGCTTGCGCTTCAGCAAAAAGTCCTGATAGCGGGTATTGAGGGTGGCGTGAAACAACCGTGAAAAATGGCTGCGGGAAATACCGCAGAGGTCCGCGGCCTGATCCAGGGTGAGGGAAAGTTTACTGCTGTCCTGGAAATATTTGAGTACCGGCTCCAGACGACCGAGCCCGGTAGAGCGGGAAACATCCGCGGCATCTTCCTGAATCACGATTTTTTCGATCTGGATCAGCAGCAGCTGCAGCACACGATTGCGAATCAGCAGCTGGTCCGAATTGGTGTTCACCTCACAACACCAGTGCAACATCATGCTAAGGCGCTGCAGCATATTTTCCTGCAAACGACACACCGCACTCGGCATATCTTGCGCGGTATAACCGAGCGACAGTTCGTCCATTACCTGTGGTTCGAACTGCAGCAGAAAAAATTCCTGCTCGCCATCTTCCATCACCATCTCGTGCACCGACAGCGACGGTAAATACAGCAGCGTGCCGTCCTCGATAGGAAACTCGACACCGTCTAGAAAAATTTTTCCCGCACCCTTAACAAACAACATGACCTCAAACATCATGTGGAAGTGCGGGGCAATATCACACCGTTGTTCCGGCGTGAACTGATAGTAGGCAGACTTTACCGTGCGGCCCTGGGGCAACTCGATATTTTCGTATAAGAGGGCGCTGTTCATCGCAGACTTCCTCACTCTCGATCGCTATTTATCATGCTTCTCGAACGGATAAATCATCCGAGAGCAATATTTTTATATTTATTGGTAATTTAATTACATATATACGTAATTCATATCAATATCATACTGCAAACAACGATAAAGTCTACGGAGATAGCGGTGTCGCAAGTTATTCAGAACCCCATCCTGCCCGGGTTCAACCCCGACCCAAGCGTCATTCGGGTGGGGGATGATTTTTACATCGCCACTTCGACCTTCGAATGGTTCCCTGGTGTTCGCATTCACCATTCCAGAGATCTGGTGAATTGGCGATTGGTGGGCCACGTGCTCACCAGAAGCGACCAGCTCGACATGCGCGGTTTCAATAATTCCGATGGTGTCTATGCGCCTGCGCTCAGTCACGCCGATGGAAAATTCTGGCTAACTTTTTCATGTACCCATAACAGTCGTGGCGGAGCTTGGATGAGCACCCCCTGCTATGTGGTAACGGCAGAAAGCATCGAAGGCCCATGGAGTGATCCGGTCGCCATCGGCGGTGGCGGTTTTGATCCATCACTATTTCACGATGATGACGGCCGCAAGTGGGTGGTAAACATGACTTGGGATGGCCGTTCAGGTCACGACAAGTTTGGCGATATTGTGGTGCAGGAGTTCGACGCAGCCGAGGGCAAGCTGAAAGGTAAACGCGTTCCGATTTTTGCCGGCACCGAACTGGGCTGCACCGAGGGTCCACAGATTCTCAAGAAAAACGGCTACTACTATCTGATTACCGCGGAAGGTGGTACCGAGTGGAACCATGCGGTGACTGTTTGCCGCTCCACTGATCTTTTTGGCCCTTACGAAGTACATCCGCAAAAATATATCCTCAGCTCACGCTTTCAGGAAGAAAATCCATTGCAGCGTTCGGGGCATGGCTTCTTTGTGGATACGCCAAACGGTGAGTGGTATCTCACTCACTTGTGCGGCCGCCCGGTGTACGACCCGGACGCCTACGCATTTGGCCCGAAATACGCGACCGGCTTTTCCATTCTTGGCCGTGAAACGGCCATTCAAAAAGTCGAATGGCGCGATGGCTGGCCGTGGCTGGCATGTGGCGGCAATGCTCCGCAAATGGAGGTTCCTGCCCCCGACCTGCCCGCACACCCGTGGCCGACAACCGACAAGGTCGACAACTTCGATAGCAAGCAGCTTTCTTCACAATGGCAGACCTTGCGCGAGCCGGCAGAAGAATCGTGGTGCTCACTTACTCAAAAACCCGGTCACCTGCGCCTGATAGGCCGTCACTATCTATCTTCGCGTTTTGATCAAAGCCTGCTGGCGCGCCGCATTGAACACCATCAAATGCGCGCAGAGACACTGGTTGAGTATCACCCGGAATCGCCGATGGAAATGGCGGGACTGGTTGTCTACTACGACAACGGCAACTACTACTTCCTCAAGATCACCCGCGACGATAGTGACAATAAGGTTGTGCAGGTGTGTTCATCCATCGCCGGCGTGTACAGCGAACCCGGTGGCGATGGCCAGAAGGGCGAGACGGCGATTATTGAAAATGATGACCCGCTCTACCTCAGGGTCACACTGGATACCCAGTGGTACCAGTTCAGTTACTCCACCGACGGGCGCCACTGGGCCAACATCGGCCCGCGCCTGAACAGCACACCGCTCTCGGACGAATATGGCAACCTGATCTTTAAGTTCACCGGTAGCATGGTCGGTATTTTTGCCTGTGACGTAAATGAACAGGGGCGCCACGCAGACTTCAGCCATTTTTCCTATGAGCAACTGTCGGCGGATTCCAAGGCGCCTGAAGCGAATGAGTTGCAAGTATCGGCAGTCGCCGATCTGGAAGCAGCGTCATGATCACCAAGTTCACCCTCGCACGACATCTCGGTGCCGGCCTGGTGGCCGGTGCGCTACTGTCACTCGTCGCCTGTGACCGCGAACAGCCGTCGGCCGGCATCGCAGCAGAGACCGATGTAGAAAAAGTGCAGGCTGCGGATTTCACCGCACCATTTGTCCCCAGTGACAAACGTCAGCTGTTGTTTATCGGTCAGGATCGCAAATCCATCGACAGCTATGTAGACAGCGGCTTCTTTCCAGCGCCGGGTGGGGTAACTGCCTACATTGTGCCGATCTACGAACTGCGCAATCCAGACAAATATTTTGGTGGCATGGGCCTGGACAACGACCTGCAGCCCACCGAGCGTGCCGCAGACTGGGGCGGCGGACCGGCAAATGCCTGGAAGCTGGCAACGGATTTTCCAGGCTCGGCTCTGGCTATCGGCCTGGATATAAACGAGTCCTTTCGCGAAGGCGGTTTGGCCGGTATTGCAGCGGGGGATTTTGATGCGGAAATTGACAAGCTGGCGGATTTCATTCGCCTGGTAGAGTCTCCGGTATTTTTGCGCATTGGCTATGAGTTCGACGGAGTGTGGAATCAGGGCTATGAAAAAGCCAATGAGTATGTGGCCGCGTGGCAGCATATCGTGACCCGTATCCGCGCCGGCGGCACCGGCGACAAAGGCCCCGAGAATGTGGCCTTTATCTGGCAAGGTTCCGCGTCACCGGCCGATGACGCCATCGAAGGTAAATACGAGGCAGATATCAGCATCTGGTATCCGGGCGATGAATATGTGGACTGGATTGGCCTCTCCTGGTTTTTGTTGATCGACGAATCCGGTATTCACTCAGACATCCCAAAAGAGGAAATGGCAACCCAGCGCGAGCTGGCCGATCAAATCCTCGAGTTTTCCCGCGCAAAACAAAAACCGGTCTTCGTCGCTGAAGCCGCCCCCCAGGGCTACGACCTGAAACAGGAATTTAATGCCAACATTAACGTAATGATCGACGGCCCGCCCGCTCAAGGAAAAATTGCGGTGGCTGGCGCCGATATTTGGCAACAGTGGTTTGCGCCCTTCTTCGAATACATTGATCAGAATCAAGATGTGATACGGGCAGTTGCCTATATAAATTGTAACTGGGATGAGCAGCCCATGTGGGGCGCTCCCTACAACAACGGTTTCTGGGGTGATACCCGGGTCGAAACCAATGCGGTGATTACAGATCTCTGGCTACAGGAAATTCGCAACACGCGATGGGCGCATGCGCAATCCCTTCAAAAAAATCTGATGCACTAGAACAACAGCAAGTCACAGCGCAGTAAGTGCTGTAGCAGAGCTCGTACAATAAGAGACAAATTCGAGGTTAGCGAAGATGGATATCAAGGCACTAGCGGAACAATTTTGGGATCAGGGTTTTCTGGTTCTTGAGGATTTTTTCTCTGCAGAACTCATGGACCAGTACCAGGGGCTGATCGTCGAGCACTTCGGCGAAAACCCGGAGTTCGTGCACAACGATGAGTTTCTGGAAAAATCCGCGACTCAGGTGATTCCTTGGTTTCCACAGCGCGAAGGTTGCGATGTTTTCGATATCGCTGAGAACGACGAACGCCTGAAAGCGATTACCGAAGAAATTCTCGGTGCTGGCTGGTACTCCCAGTACAGTATGGTGATGTTCTCCCGCCAGGGCACCAAAGGCCAGGCATGGCATCAGGATTGCCGCACCGACGACGCCACCCTGTTCAATGTAAACCGCCTGATTTATACCGCGGACATCACCGACGAGATTGGAGGCCAGACACTGGTGGTACCCGGCTCTCACAAGCGCGGCACGATTTCGGTAGGCCCGGTAGATGAAGACTTTGCCGATCAGGTAGTGCTGCGCCCGCGCAAAGGTACCCTGGTATTGCTGCACGGCCACACCTGGCATCGTGTGTTACCGGTTACCGGCAAGTACCGTGTATCTACTAACTACCGTTGCGCCTCGCAAGGTACGCCGGAAGACATCACCGATATCTGCGTGTACCGCAATATGCGTTACCAGTTCTCTACCAGTGAAGTGATTGAAGACCGCCTGGTGGCCAGCTAAAACCCTACTTACGCGCTAATGGGTGTCATCAGGCTCACCCAGGCTGCGTAAGTTTTCGTGGACGCTGTGAGTCCGAATAGCATGACGATCCAGCCACTCCTCTTCGCTAATTGGTTCGAATTTTGAGTCGTTTGAAGAGGGGTAGCGAATGGGTTGCCCGGCCCAGACCTTGAGGAACTTGTTGTCCTTCACCACTTGCTGGCCGTTGACGATCACATAGGGTATCCCAGTTGACGGATTACCCTGTTCCCCGGCTTTGTAGGTGGATGTTTCCCGTGTTTTTAAAGGGTCAAACACTACGATATCGGCAACCATGCCTTCTTGCATACGGCCACGAACTTTCATTGATTCGAGCCCAGCTTTTCCCAAATGATACGCAGGCCAGTAACTCATCTGGGCAAGGCTGAACATTAGTGGCACGCCCTGCTCCCGCCCCAGTCGAATGACCTTCGCACGAGTACCACCGGTACGCGGATGTCCCTGGTACTCAGACCAGTCAAGGTCCCAGGAATCAACACCTTTGCCGGAAAAAATTGCATCAGACGCGACCGTCATATGTGGTATTCGCAACCACTGCGGTAGCCATTTTTTACGCGCAGGGCTGAATATCACAACTAAGCGGCCGGGATCACTTTTGGCGATTTTTTCGTATTCCTCTTTGGTGAGGAATTTGTCCTGAGTGGGGTCGTACATGTCCCGTTCGTAATCGCCCCCCATCCTGTCGACAAATACCTCCGGCTGGAAAAACCCGGATCCGATGGCAGTGGACGCTGCATCGTAGGGATAGTATTCAGACCACCAATTGAGGCCCTTGGCCCGGCCCGCCTGCAGCTTTTCCTCAATTTGGGCCCAACCGTAATCGTTGTTGTGGAGGATCAGTAAGCCCGCATCCAGCACGAAGGCATTTGCAATTAATTCATTGGCGCCCTGCTCCGCTTCCGGGTCACTGCTACTACCGTGGTAGCGCGTATGTGAGGCGGTAAAACGCCCCCAATCCGCAGCGAGCTTTTGTGATTCATACATTTCCTGCGCAGTCAGGCCTTCGCGCATATAGGCGGTTGTGGATGCGAGGTTAATCGCCCCCTGCGCAAAACCCTCGTCCAACAGTTGCAGGATCTGGTTCATTTCCTCACGGTTGCTGACCTTGCTGGCCCAGCCCGCGACACCATCAGCGGTGGTGGCCTTTTGCAATGGCCCGAGGATAGTTGGTGCGTCCTGCCAACCTTGTATTTTTGCTTCTGGGTCGTGCACTAACATTCGCACGCCTTCCTGGCTGATTCCCACACCATAATTGACTGGCCATTTATTCTTTTTGGCTGCATACCAGTCATTTATATTGATGGCGCCGATTTCCAAGTCCATACCGGTGGTGACTCCATCACGCGCAGCCATTTTCATGGACAGGCCATCCAGTGCATGGAAATGAGTATCGATAAAACCCGGTGCAACCACATGGCCGGAGGCATCGATGGTTTCTGTTCCGGTTATAGAATCGGGGGTAATCGTGGCAATGATTCCGTCTTTCACCCCCACGTTCAATTTAGCATCAAGCATGGTTTCCGGGTCCATGACGCGCCCACCCAGAATCACCAAATCATACTCTTCCCCGTAGACGCATGCTGCGCATAACAAGATGACAGCGCCTATCCAAATTTTCCAAGTCGCCATGGTTCCCTTCCTGGCATAACCTTTTGGTTGAATGTAACGTGCCGAGCTATTCGATTCTGACCATGCTCTTCATACTAAAGCGCAAACCGCATACGCAAGCCCAACACCCAGATAGAATCGGTGTCGGGATTTAACGCAGGCTTTTGCATCAACTGCAGGCTCGGGGTTAGTTGCAAACCCTCGGTGATTTGCCAGCGCTGAAAAACTTCGACGAGATACTGATCATCCAGTTTTACCCCGAACGTATCCTCACTCGGCCGATTCCAGTTTAATGCCACCCCAAGCAGGTTCCTGCCGGGGTCGGTGGTATGGCCGATACCAGTACTCACTGCAGTTTCATACAAACTGCCACCGTCCCTCGCCCAACCAGCCCTGAAGAATGGCATCCACGCATTGGCAATGGCCTTGGAAAACGATACGGAAACACCGTAGCCATTGTTGGCACTTTCTATCTCGTCAATTTGCCATAAGGTGATATGCGCGTTGTCCATGAACAAACGCTTGGGACCAGAGGTATAACCGAGCTCAATAATCTTCAGTGTGTCGAAGTCGCCGAAAAAACTGTCAAAGCCCTTGAGTAAATCCGTTGGGTCCCCGTTGCCATCAACGATACTCGCGATCCCGTAGACATGGTCAGTAAAGAAGCCACCAACCATCACTCCCAAGGCACCGTCGGGATAAGCACCGTAGGTGCCGGAACCGGTCTCGAACGCGATATTGGCAAAGCCGGTCCATGGACTCGCCATGGCATAAACGTCGGCATAGTCGGTGATATCTAGCCAACCCACATAACTCACGCCCCTGCCATTGCAAAAATCCTGCTGCCAATAGACGTGAGTACCGCGCCACTGCTGATCGGTGTACACAGAGCCCGGCAGGCCTACATACCCGACTTCGGTGCCAAAATCCTGCGGTGTCACACTGCCATAGGCGTGACGGTTCTCGACCTTGAACACCAGGCTGCCGGTGTTGGGCCCCTCCGTATTGATCAGTGCCCAAGAACCAAAGAATCGGATACTGCCGGAACCGGCGGATTCCTTGCCCAGACTTTCGTCCGCGCGCAGTCCCAAGCCGGTATAATCGAAACCGAAGTCCAAGCCCGTGCGCTGCTTTACACTTTCTTTCCAATCATCAAATGTCTGCTGCGTATCGATATTCAGTACATCGTCTTTTTCCGCATCATCGGTGGCGAGCAGAACAGGCACTGAGTCGCGCCCGGCGAGGACATCCGCAGCGTCGTCTACTTGTGCATAGGTGGACGCGGTCGCAGCAAGGCCGCTTAACAATACCCAGTAGCTGTGCGACGCATACTTCATGGTGGTAATTGGCCGCTTTACCGTCACAGGGTGTTCTTGAAAATACGGCCGCCCTTCATAATCAGCGCGAGGTTTTCGTCGGGCTTGGCCAGCAGGGAGATATCTTCTAGCGGATTGCCGTTTACCAGCAGCAGGTCGGCATAGGCACCGGGTTTGACAACGCCGAGAGGTCCGGCGGTGTATGGGTGCCGCTTGCCGCTGCGGGCGAACAGTTCCGCATTGAGCGACGTGGCCTGCTGCAAAATTTCCAGTGGTGTGTAATAGGCTGCGCGCGCAGTGAACTCCAGGGATTGGTATGGGCCCAGATCGATGCTGCCCAGAATATCGGTACCAAACGCCATTTTTAAGCCAATTTTTTTCGCCCGTTCGTATCCGGCAGTAGCACCAGCCTGGGCTTCCTCATACTTGGGAATCGCGGGCCCGGTCATACCCGCCTTCTCGGCACCAATGGTGAAAGACAAAAACTGGGTTGAGAAAAAGATGTCGTTCTTTTTCATTAGTTGCATGGATTTTTCCGAGGCAAAAAGCCCATGCTCAATAGAGCGTACTCCGGCCTTGATCGCGTTCTGGATCGATTCATCCGTGTAGGCATGGATAGTGGCGTAGGTGCCCCAATGGCGCGCCTCTTCGACGATAGCGGTCAGCTCTTCCAGGGTGTATTCGGTGGCATCCAGCGGATCATGTGCGCCGGTGATGCTGCCACTGCCCATGATTTTCAACTGTGTGGCGCCATAGCGGAGCGCCTCACGAGCCGCCTTGCGTACCTCGGGCACGCCGTCGGCAATAATCGTCCAGCCACGCAGATAGGCGGGGTCCAACTGCCCGGTAAAGTGCGGCGATAAGTAGTACAGACGCGGTTCGAAGTCACCATGGCCGGCGGTTTGTGACAGAAAATAGCCGGACGGAAGAATACGCGGTCCGGCAATGACACCGGCGTCTATGGCGCTCTTTAGCCCAAATGCAGGGCCACCCACGTCGCGGATCGTGGTAAAGCCACGCAGCAACATACGGCGCGCACTCTCTGCCGCCATCACGCCGGCGTATTCATGGGGAGCGCTGTAAATAAGCTTCTCGAAGGTGTCATTGCACATAATGTGCGTATGGGCATCGGTGAGTCCGGGGATGAGTGTGCGCCCCTCCGCATCGATCACCGTTGCGCCCTGCGGTACGGCAAGCCCCTGCCCCATTCCACTAATCATTCCCTCTTCGATCAGCACTTCGGCATCGACGAGTTTGTTGGAAACCCCGTCAAATACTGATGCACCGCGAATCAAGATTGGCGCCGGTTTGTCTTCGGCGAGGAGGTAACTGGGAAGTGTCGCCATCAACCCCGCCGCACCTAGACTAGACAGGAACTTGCGTCGGTCGATGCAGGTACTGGTTAACGTCTCCGCACTTTGCTGCATGCGTTGACCTCCGTGTCAGATGCCCCCGACGCGTTATGTATGGCCAACAATTTACGGGGATAGGGGTTATTCAGAAGTGGTCTTTGGGCCTTGCTCAAGTGTAGTTGTGCAGGATAGAAGCGCCTGCAGGGCAGTTATGCCTGAGGACGGAAAAGGAGGAATCAGCGCCCGAACATCCCTGTCCCGACGCCTACGGGAAAGATCAGAAATTAACGTGCAGGCCGCGCTCGTAGACGGCCACGGTCAGGTCGCCAGCTTGCTCGCGAAGGACGGCGAGTTCAGCATTGCCCTGACTGCGCCAGAAGGCTTTTGCGCGGCTCTCACAGGGGAAGCGCGTCAACATCAGAACTTCTGCGCCAGACTGGCTGCTATGCAAGACTGCGCTGGGTGATTGTTGGGTCAGGACCTGCCCGTCGAAGTCTTCCACCTGCTCGGCATAGGCCGCGCGGTAGCTTTCGAGGGCACCTGCACTGCGCAGGGAGCCGCTCTGCACCAGATAGGCGGTGCGCTTGCAGCTCTTGCTGTAGCCGCTCTGGCCGGTTTCGGTGACATTAATCGACACACAGCCCGTCAGGCTGGTGAATAGAACGGCCAAAAGCGCAACTCGGGTCATCATCGGTTTTCTCTCTAATTACTGCGAATGGATCGGATAGACCATTTAGACGCGAGAGGATGACAACTGGATGCAAGCCGTCACGAAAATTGTGTAACGGCGATAACCTTTAGCCAAAAAACTGTTCCCCTTCCCCGTGTGCACGGAACCACTTGGTAATAATCACTTTTTCGCCACGGGTGACTGGCATACCCCAGTGCATACTATCCGGGTTCGGCAAGCCGTTTTTATCCAAGCTATTCCAGATAACCGCGCAACCGGTGTTCGGCACAAAGCTCTTATCCAATTCGGTAAAGCGGGTTTCTCCCCCTTCGCAGTCCGCGTTGAGGTAGATCATAAACGTCCAGGTGCGCTGTCCGCGTTCGCCAGCGAAGCGGCGGTATTCTTCACTACCCGGCTCGAAGTAGTCGGTATGCTGTTTGAATTGCTGCCCTTCCCGATACCACTGCGCCTGGATGGATTCCGAGTAACTCGGGTTTATACCCATGGTGTCACAGATGCGCTGGTCCAGTTCGGCGGCTAGCGGACTCCCCATCAGGCCGAGATCGCAGGTACGGCTGGTGCGATAACCGCGGTACTGGTCTGCTTTGTTGGTGGTGGTGGATGGGCGCAAATGTGGCCGCACCAGCTCAATAACCTGCTGGCATTCTTCGACAGACAGGAATTGTTCAAGCGTATAGAGCTGCAACCTGTCATCGGTATCAATCGACGCTGCCCCACTGGGCTTGGCATCGGCAGCCGCAATCTCCACCGCAGTGGGAGACCAGTGGTTGTCTGTGCGACTTGTGGGCGGCGTGACTTGTGGGTTTACCGGCCAGTAGTTGAGCGTGCGCGCGACAAGGTTGGGACAAAACTGGTTGGCTACCAGGATTCGGTAGAGTTCGGCAATTTCACAACCGCGGGCAATATTGGTTTGGATCCAGCTGCGCCAACTGGTATCGAATTCGGTGATTGCCATCTGAAATCCCCTTTGTTTTTATTTTAATGGAGACCCGGCCGCCCCCTCTCGGGGGCGGCCGGGCTGGGTCATTTATTCAGACAGAATAAACCCATTTTCCTCGGTGACCAGTGATTTAAAGTGCTCTTTTACTGTTGAGTCCAGTTGGACACGCGTATCCGAGTACTTGAAGTAGTTCTGGCCAGCCTGATCCTGGGCATTGGCCCACTGCGGCTGGCTGCTCCAGTCCGCATTGATGTAATGCCAGGCTTTGGTGGAAGTGCGCTGAATCTCGCCCTGCTTGTTGTTGAACCACTGCAGGTCGTTGTGCAAGGTCACACTGCCATCGGGGCTGGAACCGGTGCTATTGAACGGCAGTTTGAAGTCGTACTGATGGAATAGCGCACCGTGCGGTGTAGCTTCAGCAATAAAATGCGGCAAGCCTTCCGCTTCGGCAATCGCCGCTTCTTCGCCCGCATCCGAGTCAAACTGCGAGGACCCTACCCAGTCTACGTACTGCTTACCGGGCCAGTAACCCTGCTCGGTATTGCCCAGGGTAGCAGTGGTGCGACCGGTACCGTGGTAGGAATCGGACTGCCAAACGTGGGCAACGTTGTCCACACCGCGACCGTCCATAAAGGTACGCACATATTTGAAGGTTTCCCGGAAGTTCACATCGGACCATCCGCCCGCATCACCGTTAAATTCGTAACAGGTACGCAAGAAGAAACGGGTATCACCGTTGGCTTGGAAGAAGTCCGCAAGTTCGCCAAGCAGGTCGTCGTAGGCACCGCTGTTGTACAGTGACGGCATACGGTCATTGCTCGGACACCAGAGGCCAATGGAAACGACTTGCGGGTTATAGGTGTTGATCAACCATTCGATGTTCATCTCACCGGAACCCCAGCGGTTCTGACGATAGCCGTTATCAAAACAGCCATCGGCGGAGTTGGAGTTGTAGTTGCCAACGCTTTTCAAACCATCAAGGCCTTTAAAGCAGTAGCTGCCATCGTAGGAGGGTTCGCCACGGGATAGTGTGGTGTACATGGTGAAGCCCGCGGGGCGCGGCAAGTCGGATTCTGCCATGTACCCTTCAATGGAGGCCTTGTCCTGGCCGACAATAAAGTAGCGCTGGCCATCCGCCGGAACCACCGGCTTACCGGCACTTGGGGTAGGTGTGGGGGTCGGTGTGGGTGTCGGCGTCGGCGTTGGGGTGGGAGTAGGTGTTGGGGTTGGCGTCGAACCGGAAGCACCGTGGAACTCGACATAGTCGACATTGATCGCCGCATCACCGCTTTCAAACACCAGCGCCACGCTCGCGCCCTGCGGAATGTCCACCGCGTGGTTTACCGAAGTGTAATTGCCGGTCCAGGCGCTGTTACCGGAAAATTCGATATCGCCCGCATCGTTGCCATTAATTTTCAGCGACAGGCGGCCACTATTTTGCGAAGCAAAATGCAGGGTCAGCGAGTCGGATGCTGGTACGTCACTCAGGGTAAAGCCCGCACCGTTCTGGTAGATGTAAGCCACGCCTGCACCACCGGACGCGGCACCATCATTGTAGAACTCGGCCACACCAGACAGCGCACCCGATTCTGCTTCCACTTTCGTCACCGAAGGTGTCGGCGTCGGAGTTGGAGTTGGGCTTGGAGTTGGGCTTGGAGTTGGGCTTGGAGTCGGGGTCGGAGTCGGGGTCGGAGTCGGGGTGGGAGTCGGAGTCGGGGTCGGTGTGGGAGTTGGCGTCGGCGCACCGCTACAGGCTACCGGAGTCTGCGCTGGATGCATTTCGCCGTACTGCGCTGGCGAGTAATAGCCATCAACGCCGGGGCCTTCCAGGCGGAACTCTACCTGTCCACCACTGTAATCCATATTACTGGCGCATTGGCCGGCAACACAACTGCTGTCGGAATTCCACATCCACTGGCCGTTGTTGTAGCCGGCAACCCACACAGTGCCGTTGGCGGTGATATTCGGGTCGTTAAACACCAGCTTGCCGGCATCGGTACATACCGAAGCAGCTTTTGCCTGTGGTGCGGTAGCACCGCAGCCAACCAGTACAGTTGCTACAGCCGCAGCCAACAATTTTCTTTGGCCAGCGAGTTGCTGAGTTTCTTTCATCATCATCAATTTCCTTATTTTTATGTAATTTCAAACGAAGAAGGGAAAAAAGGCCCCACGCGGGATACACGTGGGGCCTCGGGAGAAAAGGATTACAGCGAACGCAGGAAGCGAACGATGTCTGCCTTTTCGTCAGTGGTCAGCGCCGGTACGGAACCATTGCCGTGTGCATCGATTGCCGCCTCGAGTGAATTCGCGCGACCGTCGTGCATAAACAGGGTGGCCTTGCCGTTGCGCTCGAGCAGCTCAACGTTCTGGCCAATGGCCCACAGTGCCGGGGTACGGAAGTCACCACCGGTACCTACATCCCACAGTTTCATGTCGGTGTATGGGCGGATCGCAAGATCGCGCGCCCAATCCGGCGCATCGCTGCGGGTCTTCTGGGTCGGCTGGTGACAATCAGCACAGCCGGCTTCGAAGAACGCCACTTCGCCTTCGGCAACCTGCGGATCGACGTAAGTGTCGTAATCGCGCACCGGCACGTGCAGGGTCTCGGTGTAAGTCACGATCTGGTTGAAGACCGTCTCACCGATATCGGCCGGGGTCAGACCCAGATCGGCCAGCAATGCACCTTCTGCCTGTTCACGAACTGTAGCGACAGAGCCATCCCAGGTCAGACCAGTCTCAGCACCTTCGATCCACTGCAGCAGGCCGATACCAAAGGTTGGCGGTGCCAACAGCGGGCCTTTCGCGGTGTTCACTACAAAGTCAGAGCGGCCATCGCGGAAGTGACAGTCACCACAAGAACCCTGACCGGCATCCTTGATCACATTGCCATCCACATCAGTGATGGCAACAGCATCGGTAAAGCCTTCCTGATTCGGGCGACCGCCAGAAACCTGCGGAAGACCGTGGAACGCATGGTGACCCCAGATGAACTGATCCACCTGTTCGGCACTTTGTACGGTAGTGACCTGCTGGGTGAAGCGCGCGTTGCGCTCTTCATCTTCAACCGGGTTACAACCGTTGGAGTGCACCATACGCACACCAGCAGGACCTGCCAGGTTCAGGCGCGGGTCACCGGTTGCGGTGGTAAAGCCCTGACCAATGGTGGTGTTCTGCATGGTGTTGTACACCTGCGAACTGATTGAGGTTCCGTTCGGGAAGTTGTTCTGGGCCGTCGGGAAGGTGGCTTCCCAACTAACAATCTGGCCATAGTCGAACGCATTCGCCGGCAGCGGGAAGCTGTTGATGATGTACTGCGGTCCCTGACAGTTACCGGCACCCCACTCGAAGGCTTCAATCCGCAGCGGCGCAGTGCTCGCGTTGGGCTGAATGGCGAACTCGCCTTCACCGTCGATAAAGGTGGTGGTGTAACGCTCGAGACCAGACGTCAGCGAGTTGTTGTACGGCGCCGCATCGAAGGATACGAACTCTTCTGGACGGTCACGCGAGTGCGGGTGACCATGGCGCTGCCAGTTGGCGCTGGTGTAAGTCACGGTCGGACGGTTACGTGGGTCGATACGGTCATCCGGGTTGTTCTCGTCGTACTCGAACAGCGCGGTGTACACCCAGTTATCTTCCGGCTCGTTATTCACGGTGCCAAAGATGCGGTAGCGCAGGAAGTAGTAGAACTGACCGTAACAGGCTCCCGGAATTTCCGCGGAGTAAGGGCCAGTCAACGTACCCGGCAGGTCCGCCTTGTGGAACTGGATCTGATTGTTGGAACACCAGAGCTCCAGGTTCGGGTCCTTGGCGCTGCGCGGTGCACCTTCACCACCGTAAGGTGAGAACTGTGCAATCAGACCACCGGTCAGGCTGGAGTTGGAGCCCGGGCGCCAGGTCAGGGTGCGGCCTTCGATATCGATTGCCATACCCATTTCGCGCGGAACCAGTCCGTTGATCGCGGTCTTCAATGCAGGGGCGGGGTGCTTAACCAGCGGCAGCTGGGGAATCAGCGATGCGTCGGCCAGCTCCCAGGTGCTGAACGCAATACCGTTGGTATCGTCGGCACTGGTGTCACCTGCGTAGAAGTACAGCGGCTCGCCGTTATAGGTCACGTGATAGTCGGTAACCTCAACCGTATCGCCACAGTCGTTGGTGGTTTCGTAAGTGCGCGGGATAGCGCCGAAGTCACCAGTCACACCACCGGCACCCACTACATCAGCAGGGTCGGCCACGATCACTTTCGGCCAGTTGTCTTCACAGCCGCCGGAGCAGTTGCTGACATTGTCACCGTCGTTCAGGAAGGTATACAGGGCGAAGCCCGCTTTACCAGTGGCTTCACCACCGATCAGGCGCGCTTGCCCGGTAGCACCATCGGTAACCACCATGCCTACGGTAGGCTTGGGCGCTTCTGGTGCCGGGGTCTCGCCGCCGCCAGTACCCGGGGTATAACACACTGCATCGGTTACACCTTCACCTGGTCGCACAGTGATCTCGGAAATACATTGTCCGCCCGGGAATTCACCACCCTGCAGACGCATTTCCAAGGTGTAGGTCGTGTTCACGTCTACCGCGCCCAGATCCGTCTCATAACGGTAGTAGCTGTTGCCCTGGGAGTCGGTGAAGATCACCTGATTGCCCGCCTGGTTGGGCGCTGCGCCCTGCAGGCCCCAGATTGCGAAGCCACGGCTCGCGCCCGGCTGCTCGGAGTGATACGCAATACCTGAAGTGGTGAGACCAGCTTCAAAACCTTCGCCAAATTCGGCCGCGGGATCACCGGTCGGAGCGTCACAGCTCGGTGTCGGAGTCGGAGTCGGAGTCGGAGTCGGAGTCGGAGTCGGAGTCGGAGTCGGAGTCGGAGTCGGAGTCGGAGTCGGAGTCGGAGTCGGAGTCGGAGTCGGAGTCGGAGTCGGAGTAGCGTCAGTCACGAATTCGACAAAGTCCACGTTCATGGCCGCATCGCTATTCTCGAACAGCACTTCGACGGTATCGCCTGCCGCAATCACCACATTCAAACTTGCGGTGTTGTAATTACCTACCCAGGCACCAGTAGAGGAGAACGTAAGGTCACCCGCATCCGCGCCGTTCACACGCACGGTCAGGGTGCCGCTGTTTTCCGATGCATAGTGCACCACCAGACCATTGGCCGCCGGCGCGTTGGCAATACGGAAACCAGAACCATCGGTGTAGATGTAAGCCACACCCTGGCCACCGGAAGCACTGCCATCGCTATAAATTTCAGCATCGCCCAACAGCGCCGCAGACTCAGCTTCTACCTGCGAACCGCTTGGTGTCGGAGTCGGGCTTGGCGTAGGAGTCGGAGTTGGTGTAGGGGTCGGGGTAGGAGTTGGCGTAGGAGTCGGCGCGGAAGAGCCGTCACACGCAGCCGGTACCATCGCCGCATGCATGCTGCTCTGAGGGTAAGGAGAGTAGTAACCCTCAACACCCGGGCCTTCCAAACGAAACTCTACGGAACCACCGCTGTAATCAATGCTGGAGATACATTGGCCAGCGGTACAGCTCAACTCAGAGGTCCACATCCACGAACCATTGTTGTAGCCACCAACCCAGACACCACCATTCGCGGTGATGTTCTCATCGTTGAAAACCAGCTTGTTATCGTCGGTACAAACCTCAGCACCAAATGCTGGCATTGCCGCAACAGAGGCAAAGCCAGCCAGTGCGATTGCCAACCGTAAGCGGGAGCGGCGCTGCGGCGGTGCGCTGGTCGCACCTGCCGACGAGACAGGACTTAAGTGGGCCCCTTCGGGGGACCGCACTTGTGCGTATTTGTTCATGATACACCCTGAAATTATTGATCTTATAAAAGGGCACGCGCATACGTGCTTCTCTCATCGTGGGATTACACTATTTCGCTCAGTGCAACTGGGTTATGCGTCACCACAAACTTAAGCAATATGGCCTGCTAAGGGTCTGCGTATAAACGCGTGGTGATTTAAGCAAACTAATTAATCCGCCTTGTAGGAAAGCCGTTAGAAAGCTGGAATTCAAGTGAATACTGGCGGGGAATTTTTGTGTTCGAGTAACCACATGAGAAGTGCGGACTCGACCAATGTATGGGGTTATTCATACCCCAGAGAATAGTGGGAAACCCACGTATCACGTGGGCTTCGGGCCAGGAGTATTTCGGCGACAGGCAAGGTTCGGATAAGGTTTTTTTCAGGTTCGAATAAAAAAACCCTACTGAATTCGTCTATTCAAACCAAAAACACCCAGAAAAAAATACCTATCCGACCTACTTCGCCAATGGAATCAGCGGATTGGTCGCACGTCCAAATTTTTTCCGATATTGGGAGGGCGTCATCCCGACCCATTTTCTAAACAAAGTATTAAAAGAAGACTTACTGCGGAATCCTGCGGCCTCATAAATACTCTGAATTGAAACCTGGTTGGGTTCCTCTTCTTTAAGCCGCTGCTTGATTTCCTCTATGCGGTAAGCGTTTACAAACTCGTAGAAATTCTTTTCAAAATGACGATTAATCGCATGAGAAACCAACTTTGGCGACTGGCCGGCCGCATTGGCGAACTGGTCCAAAGTGATATCTGGACGGCGGTACCAGTAATCGCCTTCCATCAGCGTGCGCAACTGAATAAGTAAGGCCTCACTTACTTGCGGCTCTTGACTGCTTTCTGCGACAGCATCTGACTGCTGCGCAAATAATTTTTCAGGAAGTACTTGAATGATACGCACCCCCTGTGAGAGGCCAAACAGTACCGCAGCGGTAAGCAATACAATCTGCAACACGCTTGGCAAGTGAATAATAAGCTCACGCAAAATAGGAAGTTTTTCTTCCGACATAAACGGTGGGATCAACGCCATGCTCCAGATCACACAGAATCCCGAAGTAACCACCGTGAGCCAACGCACGTCTACCGCATCTATATTGCCGAAATAGTCCTGCACCTGCTGCTGATAACGATGCAAAAAACGTAACGTCAATAGTGCAAAGACGGTGTTTAACGCAAAAGCGACACTGGCAACAAAAATGTAGGGCTCCCAGAACACCGGCTGCAGTATCATTTCCCACAGGCCAGAGTACGCAACTAGGATACTGGTAACAAAAACAACCAGCGGAGTCAGGAAAAACCGATTTTGGGCGGCATTTCGGTCAAGTAAGGTACTGACATAGCGAAATAGCATCGCACCGGGAAGAAAGAATATTAGGGTAATAGCAACGAAGAACCAGGCCCCAACAGTATTGCGCACCCAGTCAGACAGAAAAATATTGTAGGTCAGAAGAAAAACAATCTCCGAGAGGCCCACCAGCAGCAGGAAAAATGCCATTAGCATTGCGCTATGGCGACGACGTTGTAATTTTTCTGTGGACTCTTCGGCAACACCACCGTAGAAAGATATCAATACCCGGCTGTGTAGCCAGTAAAAAATCGAGAACAGGACCGATTCAACGAATATGACCAGCATCAACACGTCATAACTGTTGAATACCGCCTGACCCAACGCATAGAACAGCGCTTTCATCACTATCAAACCTCTATTTTCATACAGGTTTGCGTGGTCTGAGCGCGCCGTCGTTGCCGCGCTCAAGACGATGGTCCATCAATGCAAACCTACATGAAGTGCTTTTTTATTCTTTCCATCACTCTTTGGAAGGCCAGTGAGGCCTCATGAGAGACAATATCGGATTGAGCTTTTCGTGCAAGGATATCTGCACTAGCCGCAATTATTTCAAACTCGAACCCGAGACCGGGTCGATCATCCTTAAAGTGATCTACACGCTCGTCCAACTTAAACAAACTGCATTCGTCCGCACGCCAGAAATCGGGGATCGCGATATAGCCCTCTTCACCGATGATGTACGCCCAATTCTGTAATTTACAGCGAAATGAAGTCGCCAATGAAGCCACTGCGCCCTGGGCGTAGTCAGCAGTAATCACTACATCGTCCTCTACACCATTGGGTGCAAGGTGAGCGCGAACGGATAAATCCTGTGGTTCATCCTGTAGAAAATACTGCGCGATCGCGACAGGATAGATACCCATTTCCAGCAGGCAACCGCCGGCTAAGCGGTTGTCATATTCACGGCGGTCATTGGAGTAGGGAATTGGATAACCAAAATCCGCTTTCACATGGCGGATCTTACCGATACGACCTTCATCCACCCACTGTTTTGCTTTACGCAACGCTGGCAGGAACCAGGTCCACATTGCCTCCATCAGGTACTGCCCTTCTGCACGGGCAAACGCTACCAGCTCTTCACATTCTCGGCTATTTACCACGAGGGGCTTTTCACACAAGACTGCCTTGCCAGCAGCCATCGCCCTTTTAGTCTGGTCGATATGCAAGTTGTGGGGGGTGGCAATATAAATCGCATCAATCTCGGACGAAGCCATCAATGCATCATAACCAGCATAGGCATGGTCAATACCGTATTCTTCGGCGAACTTTATCGCAGATTCACCGCTGCGCGCTGCCACCGCGGTAAGTTCTGCATTCGGTGCAAAGCGAATGTCATTGGCGAATTGGTTGGCAATGCGCCCTGCCCCAAGAATGCCCCAGCGTACTCTCTTCATCATCTCTCCAAATCTTAAACTCTATTTGGTAATTATGCGGTTGGCTTTAACTGCAGCGCCGGCTCATCGAATGATTGTGATTTGCCACCCAGGTGTTTTTCCAAATCTTCCAAAGTTTTGCCTTTGGTCTCCGGAAGTAACCAGGCAACGAGCACGAAGCCCACAAGGGCGAAGCCGCCATAAATTGCAAAAGTGGTAACAATGCCGAGATGTGCCAATTCCCAGGGGAACACCAGTTGTATTGAATAGCTGACCGCGCTATTAGCAACACCGATGCAGGAAATGGCAACGCCACGAATGGTATTTGGGAATATCTCAGACAGAAGTACCCACATCACCGGCCCCAGAGAAAAGGCGAAAGAGGCAACGAAACCAAGAATTCCGATAAGCACCATGCGCGCGTCTACTTCAATCGCCATTTGCATCAGCGCGCTTTGGTGTGTGAGGAACTCTTCGTGGGTCAGTGATTCCTGCAAGGCATTTTTGAATGCCACGTCGTTTTCGTAAGACACACCGGCCATAGAATCAAGTGCGCCGGACCCTACGATCTCCTGGACTTGCTGCTCATTGTCCTTCGGTAATTGATAGGTGGCCTGATGAAAACTACCCGCGCAAATTGTCATGCTAATCGCAACGCCCGCAAGTCCTGCGAGCATTAATGGCTTACGACCTACACGATCAATCAATACCATCGCCAACACGGTGAATACAATATTAATGATTCCAACCCAGATAGCCTGCGCAAAAGCAGCATCAGTGCCGACTCCGCTCTGCTCAAAAATCGTTGGAGCGTAGAAATACACCGCATTGATACCGGTGATTTGCTGCGAAATTCCGACGATCAGACCGAGCACCAGGACCAGTCGCATTGGCTTGCTGAACAAGCGGCCCAACGCTTTTACAACGGACACTCGGCCCTGCGCGACCGACTCCTGGATACAGGCAATCTCTGCCTTTACATCTTTTGCGGGGAGTATGCGTGCGAAAATGCTCCGCGCTTCTGTTTCACGGCCATTGAGTAGCAACCAGCGTGGGCTCTCAGGAATGGCAAAAAGTAGCAGTAAGAACATCAGTGCTGGCAATACTTCCATACCTAACATCCAGCGCCAGGTATGTGCATCGATACCAAGTGCAACAGCGAGTCCCGCGTCATTCCCGCTTAGTTGGAGGATGAGGTAATTAGCGAAATATGCAGCGGAGAAACCCAACATAATATTGAGCTGGTTGATAGACACCATGCGACCGCGAATTTTCGCGGGGGAGACTTCGGCAATATACATTGGCGCGATATGCAGAGACGCAAATGCCAAGCCACCAATAAAGCGTGCAAATACGAGCGTGTTGTAACTGGTCGCAAACGCAGAACAAATCGCAGAAACCACGTAGAGTGCGGCGATCAATTGCAAAATGGTGCGACGGCCGTAACGGTCCGCCATAGGTCCGGCCAGGAAAGAGGCGATGATCGCACCGAGGGTGGGTGCACTGACCACCATCCCCTGCTCAAACGCATCCAATCCAAATTCAATGGCAACAAAGCCGACTACCCCAGAAATTACTGAAGCGTCGAAACCAAACACGAAGCCGCCCAGTGAAACTATGAGGGCATACCGCAGCGCCTGAGACATAGCGAACTCACTCTATTTTTTATTCGTCAAAAAAAAAGCGGTAACCCGATGCCGGGTTACCGCGAATACTAAAAACATGAAATACACTTAAGCACTAACAAGTGACGATATTCGAGTACCCACGAATCCAAAATGTGGGCACCCGAATTCACCTTGATCAGAAGCTAGCGCGCAGACCCAGTGCGTAACGCGCACCGAACTCTTGAGCACTAATCAGCTGATTGGTGAAACGACCGTGCTGACGGAAATCTTCACCGGTCAGGTTGATACCTTCGAGGAAGACAGTCATGTTGTCAGTAACGTCGTAGCTCGCACTCAGATCCCACTGGCCGTACTCTTCAGTAAATACCGGCTCGTCTGGTGCACGCAGCTGATCGGTAGACGCCAGGAAATCTGCGCGCCAGTTGTAGGCCAAACGGGCTTGGAAGCCGTTCTTGTCGTAGAAGCCAACCAAGTTGTAAGAGTCGCTCAAGCCGTTCAGAGCCAACTGCTCGGTGGTTTCGAATACATCGTATTCCAGGTCGCCATCAACGATGGTAGCGTTCGCCTGTAAGCCAAAGCCACTGTCACCCAACATGTGCTGTACAGCGAATTCGAAACCTTTTACGTGGGAGTCGCCCTTGTTTACCGGAGTGGTAATCAGCCAGTTGATGTCCGGTGAATTTGCAACAACAGTACCGTCACAGGCCGCAATATCTTCACCGTTAGCTCCACAACCGTTACCGAGGTCGCCCTGACTAGGATCGGTATATGCAACGCCATCAGCGTTGTACAGAAGGCCAGAAGTGGTATCAGCAGAAACATAGTTATCTACGAACTTCTGGAAGTGGTTGATTGCTACGTAGCTACCTTCGCCGTAGTACCACTCCAAGGAGAGGTCCAGGTTGTCCGCCAGATAAGGCTTCAGGTTGGCATTACCCTGATACGCGAGGTAGGGACCATTCGGACGGCTGTTAGCGATGCTCACAGCAGGACGCAACGCTGTCAGGTCGGTACGAGTCAGACTACGGCCGATAGAAGCGCGGGCGACAACTTCGTCGGTAATATCCAGTCGAACGTCAAGGTTCGGCAGCAGGTACGCGTAATCGCCATCCAGCTCGGTTACACCGTATACCAGTTCACTATCGAACTGAGGACGGAGTTCGGTCAGGGATTCGTAACGCAAAGCGTATGGAGTTACCTGGCGCGTTTCACCGGTCACATCGGTGGCTTCGTAACGCAGACCAACAACTGCCGTCAGCGGCATTTGTGCGATTTCTGATTCAAAGTTGAACTGGGAATAAATCGCAGTGCTTTGCTCAGAAACGGTGTTATAGACCTCAGGGTTAAAGGTAAAGCCGTATTCCTCACCAATTTGGTTGTACATCGACTTCACGTCGAACTTCACAAAATATGGGAACAGAGCTTCGTTACCACTGAAGGAGCTTCCGGTACCGGCACTATCAACCAAAGACAACTGGTCAACAGATGGGTTCCAGGCGCGACCCAGAGTGGTCATGTTCATGCGCCAGGTAGTGTCGAAGTCAAAGTCAACGTAGCCCATACCAAACTGTGCAGACTTGAGAACGCTGTCGTTGGCATTGGTCCATTCAAAATCGAATTTAACTTGATCAATGGTGTTCAGCACTTCGTTACCGCGACCGATAACCAGGTTACCGCCGATGCTGGCAAGATCCCACTGATCTGTCTTGTCGCCGCCGTCATACAGATAGTTCACACGACCGTCAAAACCGTTCGCCGCCATAGACGCTGGGTCATTCAGGATCGGCAGTTCGGTGCCCTGAGAGTAATCAATGGTGAACTGACCGGCATAGCACTGTTCGTAAGTAGCGCAGTAGAAATCTGCGTTAGTCAGAAGGATGGACTTCTCAGAGAGGTTTCCTTTTGGCTGCGCGTGGGAAGTAGAGTGATGAATATCAAACTTCGCCGTCAGGTTATCGCTCAGATCCCATTCAAGGTTAAAACCGATAGATTCGTTTTCGGTTTCCAGCTCATCGATGTAACCAATAAAGTCAGTGCCGCCAGCACCGTTAACAATCTGTGCAATTGAGCCGTTTTCATCGGTAGTACCGCTTACCCAGTTACCGAACCAATGAGCAGTCTGGTAACGCTCAATGTCGTCTTCATACTTGGAATAGAAATAGTCAAGAGTAGCTACCGCGCTGTCATTTACTGCGTACTGGACAACTAGCTGCGCATTATCACGTGTGCGCTCGTGATGGCTCTGGTCCATGTTGAAGTTCTGAGGCATCCAGATAGTACCACCTGGATTCTTGCTGGCATCAATCGCAGAGTCGTCGATACCGCCACCGCCACACGCATCGGTAGAAGTGCTAAAGCCCAGCTCACAGTTACCTGCGGTCTGACGTAACCATCCATCGGTTGCGATGATTTCTTGAGAGCTGTCACGCGCAGAGTGGGACAGAGCTACCAACAGACCCAACTGACCATCAAACAGCTGATTGGAGAACATGCCAGAAACTTCAGGGGTGAAGTCATCACCCTGAACATTGGTAGTGTCGTTGGTGGTCTTTACGCTGAATGCAGATTTGAAACCATCGTAGTCAAACGGCTTAGCGGTGCGAACGTTTACGGTAGCACCAATACCACCGGAAGCCTGCTCAGCGCGCGCGGTTTTATATACATCAACGCCGACGACAGATTCAGGAGCGATTTGCTCGAAGTTGAAGCTACGGTTCTGGGTACCGCCAGCACCTTCTTGCTTCGGAGAGTCAGCGAACGGCATGTTACGACCGTTCAGGGTTACCAGGTTGAAGTCCGGACCGAAGCCACGCACGGTGATCTGGTTACCTTCACCGTTCTTACGGTCGATAGAAACACCACTGATACGCTGCAGAGATTCCGCCAGGTTGGTGTCTGGGAACTTACCGATATCTTCTGCAGAGATCGCGTCTACCACGCCGTTAGCATCGCGCTTGATGTCGGCCGCTTTTTCCAGTGAACCGCGAATACCGGTTACGGTAACTTCTTCCAGCGCTTCCGTGCTTTCCTGGGCAAGTACAGCACCGGAGTTAACCATCGCAATTGAGATTACCAGGGGCTTCAGGCCCAAAGTTGTCTTTCTCATCATTATTATGCCTCCCGAATAGGCTTTATCGTTTTAGAGTAACACCCCTGATTTAGGGGGCAATCTGTGCCAAATTGAAAACGTTTACATTTTTATGGGTAGGATCCGGGGGAGTGTTGCTGCCGGGGTGTTAGAGAACACATCGGCCGCCCGCCGGACGTTGGCCGTTCAGGCCCCCAAACGGGTGTCGACCATGGTGTTCTTGGTAGAGATTCGCAGGTACTGCAGGGCGAGGTTACGCATAGTCTTCTCCCACAGGCCAGGTGGCCATCGCTTTTATTTTTTTATTACGCGCCCGTATTCGAGCGTCAAATTTAGACTATCCAAGAATGTAAACGTTTACAACATGATTTGCTGGGATTTTTGAGTGCCTGGAAACACCGCGTTTTGTCGATAGTATCCTGTTGCTTGGTGTGAACCCGTTTGCGGTGAGAGCATAAATTTGTTGCTGCTTTTTCTGTGAAAATCGCCCTGCATACCGGGAAAAATATTTTTCGCAGTATATTTTTATCACCCGGCTTCCCTCGATATTCCGCGCCAATCCGAGCTTCCCGCGTCAACTGCCACTCGCAACTTGCCGCAACAATGCAAAAAGGCCCCGGGAAGTCGCTTCCCGGGGCCTTTGCAGACGTATGTGTGGCGCCTTGCGGACGCTCGATCAAGCAGCCCTGAATTCTACCGACACCACAGATATCGTCACTGCGGTTACTAGTCTCGCCACATCAGAGGGTCTCGACAAACGCCTTCACGGCATCCTGCTGTGAACCACTCAGGCTGTTGTAGTTGCTGCGTACACCCGCGGCATCACCACCGTGACGCTGAATCGCATCTTCCAGGCTGGTAGAGCCACCATCGTGCATATAAAGCAGTGCACGGCTGTTCTTCTCCAGCATACGGATATTGTGGCCAAGGCCCCACAGCGGTGGTGTACGGAAGTCACCTTCGCCGAGATCCCAGGTCTTCATATCCGTGTAAGGACGCAGTGTCAGGTCACGCAAATGGGTCGGTGCGTCGCTGCGGGTTTTCTGCACCGGGGTATGGCAGCCGGCACAGCCAATGTCATTGAACAGCACATCGCCCTCGGCCACACCCGGCAGGTCATAGCTACCTGGGTTACGCGCTGGAACCGTGAGCACCTCGGTGTAGGTAGTCAGCAGCTCGAGCACTCGACCAGGCAATGCATCCGGGTCAACACCGTGGTCGAGTACCAGTGCATTGCGTACCTGCTCGGCAACAGTATTGGCAGAGCCATCCCAGCTAAAGCCAGCTTCGCGGCCCTCGATCACTTCCAGCAGTTTCACACCATACGTGGGCGGTGGCAGGCGTGGACCCTTCGCAGTCTGAATAATTTCAGAGCCTCGACCGTCACGGAAGTGGCAGTCGCCACAACTGCGATCACCAATTTTCACCTCATCAAAGTCGGTAGAGCCCTGCTTGTTCGGATCGATACCGTGGAACAGGTGGTGGCCCAGCAGGAAATCATCGACCATGTCCTCCGAGTGCACCGTGGTCACCGGCTGGGTGAAGATCGCGTTGTACTCCAAGTGGGAGTAGGTGCCGTTGTCGGACAGGATCATGGTGGTGCTGGCCTTGCCCGCTGGGTTCAAACGCGGATCGCCATAGTTACCCCAACCCAAGCCCACGGTGTAGTAGGAGAAATCGTTGTAGGTTTGCGCCCCGGTATTACCGGCCACGGCGGACACCTCGAACTGAATCACCTGGCCATAGCTGAACACATTGCCGAAACCCGGATTCTGCGTCAGCGCGAAGAACTGCTGTCCGTTCGGGCCACCGGCGGTGTTGCGCATGGATTCGTTGCGGATCACATTGCCGTCCACATCGAAACCGATCTGCACATTGCCCGGTGAGTCGTCTACCCAGATGTTGTAACGATCCAGGTTTCGCAGCAGGTCATTGTTGTGTTGCGCATCCAGAATCGCAGCGGTAGTACCGTCGTGGGAAACCGGGTGGCGGAAGCGCATCCAGTTGGCCGAACCGTCGGTGAAGGATGGGTAGTTGTTCGGATCCACACGGCTGCCTGCGGTGGTGAACAAACCAGTCCAAATCCACTGGTGTGCCGGGTTGTTGTTCAACGAATGGCTGGGGTGCAAGTAGCGGAAGAAGTAATTGTAATCGCCACTACAAGGAATCGCCGCGGATCCACCGCTTACGGCAACGCTCTTGAAGGTCATGTTGCCATCGTCTGAACAATGCATTTCCAGCCCGGAATCACCGCCACCTTTGACGATTTGCGGGCCCCAACGCCAGCTCAGCTGGTTGCCATTGATATCAAAAGCAAAGCCGTGCGACGTCGGCGCTGCACCATTGATCGGCGTGCGCAATGCAGCGGGGGGATTCGCGCGCGGCGCCGGGCCTACCCGCCCATTGGTCAGGGAATTGCTGGTCCAGTCCAGATGTGCGAAATCGGGATCACCGGGTTCGTCCGGATTACCGCCGTCACCGGGGTTACCGGCTCCGTTTCCGTCCCAAGCAAAGGTGTAACGCGGGAAATTGTCCGCGGACATACCCGGCACCTTCAGCTGTGCAGTGTAAGTTTGCCCGTTACTCAGGTTGTTATGCTCGCGATCCCAACGGCCATCGAGTAGTGCAGCAGGATAACAATCCACTTCCAGGTCTTTACAGCTGTAGAAGGTGCCACCGGTGGGCCATTCTGGCTGTGCCTTGAAGGAGAAGATTGCAGAGTTCGCACCCGTCGCGATCACCGCAAAATCGTCGCCGCTACCGCTGTCCGCAGCGACCACGTCAACAAAGCGGCTGTTTTCAGCGGTGTCATTATCGTCATCGGTAGCGACCACGCGTAAGCCGTAAGTACCTTCCAGCAAAGATTCCAAAGTCCAGCTGTACGGCGTATTGGAAACCATGCCCGCGGAAACTTCATTACCGCTGCCAGGTTCGGAATAGAACAGTTCGAGATAGCTGACGTTGCCATCAACGTCGTCCGCCATAGCGGAAACTGTCATGCTGCCGCCGGCAACCAGGTCACCGGCAGGCTCGGCTAGAGTCACATTGGGCGGCAGGTTACCCGCACCGGAGCTTGAACTGGAACCGGAACTGGAGGAACCAGTACCGGATGAACCGCCAGAACTTGAACTGGAGGAACTCGAGCTGGAAGAACTGGAACTCGACGAGCTGGAGCTTGAACTGCTCGAACTGCTTGAACTAGAAGAGGCCGAGGTGCTGAACAGTACACTTTCCATCGGCGAAATATATTGACCAGTGGCATTGTCCTGTACCTTCAATTGGATTTCATAGGTATTGCCATCGACGAGCCCACCAATTGGGCGCTGCCATTGGCCATCCTGTAACGAGCCCGGCACGCAATTTGTACCCAGGCAGACGTAGTTCCAGCTCCCGCTCCAACCCTGGTCATCAAAATAAATGACACCTTCGGTAGAACTGGTAGCGTGGATACCGGAAGCGGCACACGCCACCATTGGCAGGCAGCCAAGTAAAGCCACACCCACCAGCTTACTGCCGGTAGAGCGCACGAAACGATACAGAGAAGTTTTAAACGTATTTTTGAAAATTCTTCTGGAAGTTTTTTCAGCGCGCACAGAATTGCACGCTGCCGGGCGACGAGCCCGGGCAAGGGTTGTCTTCATCTTTCTCTCACTTGCCGTAAAAAATTATTGTTTTGAACTGGCCGGCGTTCGCAAAAAAAAGCGGCATCCGGGAAAACCCGGAATGCCGCAATCGACGAAAAAACCATCCTGAGAGCAATTTCGGCAAAGCCGAAAAAAACAGATCCACCGCGTTAATGATTACCGGCCATTTAAAAACTACGCCTAGATGTAAACGTTTACAAGCAAATGGCGGAAAAAATTTTACATTCGATAAATCGCAACAACACCCATAAAAATATTGACTCAAGCGCAGAAAAACGCGCGCTTTGCATAAATTTTTTGCCCGCTGGTTACCCGGCAAAAAATTCCGAATTTAGAAATCCGAGATTGCTCCCCAGCTAGAGACCAGGTACCCAAGTCTCAATAAGGCCAGTTGGCCTTGGTAAATACCCCACCATCTACCCACAGGGTCTGGCCAGTCACGAAGGATGCCTTTTCATCCGCGAGATAGCTCACCGCGTTGGCGATATCTTCCGGCATACCCACGCGCCCCAGCGGAGCAATATTGCCCCAAACGTCGGCGTAGTCCGGCGCCTCTTCGCGGGTGCGATCGATCAGGATACCGCCCGGCGCCACACAGTTAACGCGGATGCCGTGCTGCCCAAGCTCTACTGCGGCAGATTTGGTCAGCATCTCAATGCCACCCTTGGAAGCCGCATAATCCACGAGATTCGGGAATGCCAGCTTGTTACAGCCACTGCCAATATTGACGATGCTACCGGGGGTTTTGCGCTCGACCATCAGGCGTGCGGCGAGCTGAATATTCAGGAAGGCGCCTTTGAGGTTAGTGCGAATAACGCGGTCCCAATCCTCTTCCTGCAACTCCAACAAAGGAGCCCAGGTCTGCACACCGGCATTATTCACAATCAGTCTCGGTGCACAGTCGAAATCGGTAACCACCTGCTGGTAAAAGTCTTGCAGCTGCGATTTATCACCTACATCACAGGCAGTGAACAGGCAGCGTCGGCCCAACGCTTCCACTTCCTTGACCAGTGAAATTGCGTGTTCATCTTCGTGCAGGTTGCACACCGCAACATCCCAGCCTTCAGCGGCGAGTTGCAGGGTGATCTCACGCCCAATACCCGCCGAGCCACCGGTGACTACGGCCAACTTACCATCGCAATGCATTATTTTTCTTCCATCTTGCTTGCGCCACAGCAATTTGGAATGTGGCACATCTGCAACTTAATGTAAACGTTTACATTGTGCTGTGCAAGCGTTATTCATGACCGGCAGAAATATCTCAGGGCGGGCAAGCGATACCAATTTTCTTGCGTAAACGTTACCATTCGGCGCTCGTTCGTTACCTGATCGCGCGCGTATCGCGCCACTCAGACCATTGCGCAGCCCCGCGCAGAGAGCAACAGAAGAGCAATAACAGGTACTCCGGTGTCCATTAAAAAAGTCGCGCAACTTGCTGGCGTATCCACGGCAACCGTCTCCCGCTACCTGAATAACCCGGAGCAGGTGAAAGAACATACCCGCCGCAAAGTTCAGGCCGCCATCGACGAAACCGGCTACGCACCCAACACGCTGGCGAGGAACTTCCGCCGCGGCCGCACCAGCCTGATTGTGGTGGTCTTACCGACGGTGGGTGACCCCTTCCTGGACAATGTAATGCGCGGAATCTGGCGCGTTGCCGATGAACTGGGCTATTCCATTCTGATTCGCGACACGCAATCCAACTCCCATGAGTTTGATGAATACACCGATATGGTGTTCTCCAAACAGGCGGATGGTATTTTGCTGCTGGCCAGTATTTCCCCGTTCGAAGAACCTACCGATAGGAAGTCCAGCAACAAGGTACACCCTCCCATTGTGTTGGGGCTGGAGAGTGTCACCGCTGAACTGAATCAATTCCCGAGTGTGCGTGTGGACAACGTGGCTGCGGCCGCGGACGGCACGGATTACCTGATCCAGTTGGGGCACCACCGCATTGGGTTTATCGCCGGCAAGCGCAACTCGCTGCTGACCCATGACCGGGAAAAAGGCTTCCGCAAAGCCATGCGCAAGGCCAAGCTGTCCGTCGATAGCGGCTGGGTAGTCGAGGGCGAGCAGACACTCGAAGGAGCGCGCCGCGCAGCGCGCCGACTGCTGACACACAAGCAGCGTCCGACCGCGATTTTCTGCGCTAATGATGAAATGGCACTGGGCGCCATCCATGAAATCAAAAACGCGGGCCTGAAAATTCCGCAGGATATTTCGGTTATTGGCTTCGACGATATCCGCTACGCGGAAATCATGGACCCACCACTGACCACGATTGCCCAGCCCGCGGAGGAAATCGGCGAGCGCACCATGCGCCGGCTGTGCCAGGCCATCGATGGCACCGATACAGATGCGGAACCGGAAATCGTGCCGCACAAACTGATCGTACGTAAGTCCACCGGCACCGCACCCCGCTAACCTCTGCCGCCTACCCCGGTGGCTTTCTTGCCCGCGCCCGGCAAACCAATTGCCGGGTGTCCCCTTATCTCGACGCGATGTACCCGATACTTCAGCATTGCATAATGTAAACGTTTACATTAGTCTGCCTGTATAACTCATAAAACCAGCGGGCCCACCGGGCACCCAACCTCGATAGCGACCATGAGCAACATTGATACTGCCGCGCGCACAACCGCGGAAAAGAGCCCTGTGCACTGTGTATGGGACGCCAAGGCCACACTCGGCGAAGGCCCCTGCTGGGTGGCGCGGGAACAGGCCATCTACTGGGTGGATATCAAACAGTATCAGTTGCACCGGCTGTGCACGGTCACCGACCAGCGTCGCAGCTGGCATATCCCCGACCAGCTCACCGCGCTGGCACCGCGCCGAAACGGCGGTTTCATCGGCACCCTGCGCGATGGTTTTGCGCTGCTGGAAATTCCCCAACTTGGCGACCGGGTACACATTAAAAGACTCGGCACGCCGGAACAGGAAGCCGCCGGCAATCGCTTTAACGATGGCAAGGTCGATGCCAAGGGGCGCTTCTGGGCGGGCAGCATGGACGACGATGAAACCAAACCCACCGGCTCACTTTATCGTCTCGACGGCGACTGCAGCTGGCAACATATCGATGACAATTACATCATCACCAACGGCCCTACCTTTAGCCCGGACGGGCACACGCTGTATCACACAGATACTCTGGCCCGCACGATTTACGCATTTGATGTAACCGGTGATGGCCGGGTCGGCAACAAGCGCGTGTTTTTCCAATTCGACGAATCCAGCGGTTTCCCCGATGGCATGACGGTAGATGAAGAAGGCTGCCTGTGGGTGTGCCATTTCTTTGGCTGGGGAATCACCCGCATATCGCCAAAGGGCAATATCGTTGGTCGTCTGAAGCTGCCCGTTTCCAACGTCACCAGCTGTACTTTCGCCGGTGATCGCCTGGAAACACTGTACATCACCACCGCACGTAAGGGGCTAACCGAGGAACAGCTGTTGGCGCAGCCTCTGGCAGGTGGTCTGTTTCGCTACGAACCTAAAGTCCGCGGCCTGGCGCCGGGAATATTTTCCGGCTGAGTTCCCGTCTTGAACTCGTCTACGCAACGATCCCAAACTTAACGCTTCGGAACTTAACTATGCAAAAGCGCATTCTCGCGGAAGATATCCTTCCGGCCGATGGCACCGCCGGCACACTGGTTGGCCGGGCCTGGATCCCCGCCGCACGCAGCCAAAATAACGTTGCCGGCCCCAGTCCAATCCTGGTGGCGGAGGATGGCGTTTTCGACCTCAGCCAGATCGCGCCCACGTTTTCCACACTGATTAATGCGGGCTTTAATCGCAGCAATATTGATACCGATAAAATCCGCTACCTATGCAGCACCGAAGATTTGCTGGAAAACAGCCATAGCGAATCCCGTGACCCGGCACTGCCGCATTTGCTCGCACCGGTAGATCTGCAGGCGGTTAAAGCCTGTGGCGTGACATTCATGTGCAGCATGCTGGAACGGATTATCGAAGAGCGGGCCGGCGGTGACAGCGCGCGTGCTGCACAAATTCGTACACAACTTTCCTCTGTCATTGAAGGCAGCATTTCCGATATCAAACCCGGCTCCAAAGATGCAGAAGCATTAAAAGCCGTACTGCAAAAAGAAGATCTCTGGTCGCAGTATTTGGAAGTGGGAATCGGCCCCTATGCCGAAGTGTTCACCAAGGCACAAGTGCTTTCCAGCGTGGGCAGCGGCGACGATGTGGGCATATTGCCATTTTCCGAGTGGAACAATCCGGAGCCGGAAATCGTACTGCTGGTAAACAACCAGGCACAGGTCGTTGGCGCCACGCTTGGCAATGACGTTAACTTGCGAGATATCGAAGGGCGCAGCGCACTGCTGCTGGGTAAAGCCAAGGACAACAATGCCTCCTGCGCCATTGGTCCACTGGTGCGCCTGTTTGACAACACCTTCTCCATTGAAGATGTGCGCAAGGCAGACGTTCAATTGAATATTCGCGGCGAAGATGGGTTCGAATTGAATGAAGTCAGCCCCATGACTGCCATCAGCCGCGACGTACTGGATCTGGTGGGCCAGACCTTTAACGAAAATCACCAGTACCCGGACGGTATCGCCCTGTTTACCGGTACCCTCTTCGCACCGACACAGGATCGCGATCATCCCGGCCAGGGTTTTACCCACAAGCTCGGCGATGCAGTGACCATTGCCACACCTAAACTGGGCGCGCTGGTAAACACCGTCACTCATACCAATCGGGCACCGCAGTGGGAATTCGGTATTTCTGCACTGATTAAAAATTTAAGCGAACGCGGATTGCTGTAATCCGCTCGCGCTGAATCAAACGAAAATCTCAGGACCTCATCATGACCATCAAAAAGAATTACATCGCCGGCGAATGGGTCGAAGGCGTCAGCACCACACGCAACGTCAACCCAGCCGATACCAGTGACATCATTGCGGAATACGCGACCGCAGACGCAGAGCAAACCAAAGCCGCAGTCGACGCAGCACGCGCTGCTTTCCCGGCCTGGTCTCAGGTGGGTATTCAGCAGCGCAGCGAACTGCTCGACCGTATCGGCCAGGCAATTCTCGATCGCAAACAGGAGTTGGGTGAGCTGCTGGCCCGTGAAGAAGGCAAATCACTGCCGGAAGCTGTTGGTGAAGTGGGCCGCGCTGGCCAGATCTTCAAATACTTCTCCGGTGAAGTACTGCAAATGCGCGGTGAATTGCAGCCGTCCGTGCGCCCCGGCCTCGACGCCAGTGTCACTCGCGAGCCACTGGGCGTGATTGGCATGATCACTCCCTGGAACTTCCCGATCGCGATCCCCGCGTGGAAAATTGCCCCAGCGCTGGCTTATGGCAACTGCGTGGTATTCAAGCCCGCCGAACTGGTGCCGGGTTCTGCCCATGCACTGGCAGAAATCATCGTTGAAGCCGGTGTACCCAGTGGCGTATTCAACCTGGTGATGGGACCCGGTCGTGTGGTTGGCGATGTTATCGTCAACAACACCCAGGTAGACGGCATCAGCTTTACCGGTTCCGTTGCCACCGGTCGCAATATTGCCGCGGCCGCGGTTGGCCGCATGGCAAAAGTACAGCTGGAAATGGGCGGCAAAAACCCGCTCGTGGTACTGGACGATGCGGACCTGAATACCGCAGTGGAGTGCGCGATCAACGGCGCCTTCTTCTCGACCGGCCAGCGTTGTACCGCTTCCAGCCGCCTAATCGTAACCGAAGGTATCCACGACCATTTTGTTGAAGCCATGGTGGACCGCCTGAAGACCCTGAAAGTCGGCAACCCACTCGATGCCGCCACCCATATCGGCCCGGTCGTTGATGAGCGCCAGCTGCAGCAAAACCTGAACTATGTGGAAATCGCCAAGGAAGAAGGTGCAAAACTGATTTTCGGCGGCGAACAACTGCAACTGGAAACCGAGGGATTCTTCCAGCAGCCGGCCCTGTTCGTGGACACCACTTCAGACATGCGCATTAACCGCGAAGAAGTGTTTGGCCCTGTGGCTACCGTGATCAAGGCACGCGACTATGAGCATGCACTGGAACTGGCTAATGACACCGAGTTTGGCCTCTCCGCGGGTATCGTTACCCAGTCATTGAAAAACTCGACGCACTTCAAGCGTCACTCACAAGCGGGTATGGTTATGGTGAACGTGCCCACTGCCGGCGTGGATTACCATGTACCATTCGGCGGTCGCAAAGGTTCCAGTTATGGCGCCCGCGAACAGGGTAGCTATGCGCGTGAGTTTTACACCACTGTAAAAACCGCTTACACCCTTGCGTAACAGGGCTGCGAGCGGCGTTTATCGCCAACGGAGATAGCCAATATGAAAATGCAAATTCCGGCCGGTTCAGTAAACGACACGAAAAACGTCTTATTAACAAGGCAAGCTAACCCGCGTCGGAATTTGTCAGGTTCGACACGCCCGGCCACCCCACCGGTGGCCAATAACAGCGTGCGCTACCCGGATGAATTTGAACGCCGCTTTGTGCTCAGCAATAACTAACAAGCCGATCCAACTATGAGCGATTCCACCAAAAAATCCGTCCGTCCGTTTCGCAGTGCCCGCTGGTTTGATGACAAGGCACACGCCGACCACACGGCACTGTACCTGGAGCGCTATTTTAACTTCGGCTTGACCCGGGAAGAGCTGCAATCGGGGAAACCCATCATCGGTATTGCCCAGACCGGTAGTGACCTGACCCCATGTAATCGGCACCACAAGGATCTCGCACAGCGCGTAAAGGACGGTATCCGCGATGCCGGCGGTATTCCCATGGAATTTCCGGTGCACCCGATCTTTGAGCAGGGCCGCCGGCCGACGGCGGCGCTCGATCGCAACCTGGCGACACTTGGGTTGATCGAAACCCTGCACGGTTATCCTATCGATGCGGTAGTGCTCACCACTGGCTGTGACAAGACCACCCCGGCCACCCTGATGGCCGCCCTGCAACTGGACCTTCCTGCGATCGTGTATTCCGGTGGCCCCATGCTGAACGGGTGGAAGCCAGTAAGCTGTGAAGGGGATGCGGATTCCAAAAAACAGGAACACGAAGAGCGTGTTGGCTCCGGTACCGCGATCTGGCAAAACCGTGAGCGCCTGGCCAAGGGTGAGTTGGATTACGCGGGCTTTATGGATGCATCCGCAGAATCCGTACCCAGTGTTGGCCACTGCAACACCATGGGCACCGCGCTTTCCATGAATTCCCTGGCGGAAGTACTGGGTATGTCTCTGCCCGGTTGTGCAGCCATTCCCGCACCCTATAAAGAGCGTTCACAGATGGGCTACCACACCGGTCGCCGCATCGTAGAGATGGCATTCGAGGACCTGAAACCGTCAGACATTCTCACCCGTCAGTCGTTTATCAATGCGGTGGTCGCGTGCAGTGCGCTCGGCGGTTCTACCAATGCACTGGTGCACTTGCTGGCGCTGGCGCGCACTCTCAAGGGTGTGGAGCTGAGCATGGACGACTGGCAGCAGTATGGCGAAGATATTCCATTGCTGGTGAACTGTATGCCCGCCGGTAAATACCTTGGCGAGGAGTTCTACCGCGCCGGTGGTGTACCGGCACTGCTCCAACAGTTAATTGCCGATGACCTGATTGATGGCAGCCAGAATACCGTCACCGGCCAGTCCATCGCACACAACTGTGAAGGCTTCCAGGTTCGCAACCGCGATGTGATTTTCCCCACCGAAAAACCACTGATGGAAAAAGCCGGTTTCGCGATTATGCGCGGCAACTTCTTCGACTCCGGATTAATGAAGAAATCGGTGATCACCGACGCTTTTCGCGAGAAATACCTGTCGCACCCGGATCACCCCCAGTGCTTTACCGCACGCGCCATCGTATTCGACGGCCCGGAAGACTACCGAGCCCGCATCGATGACCCCACCCTGGATATCGACGAGCAGTGCATACTCGCAATCCGAAACGTCGGCCCGATCGGCTACCCGGGTTCCGCCGAAGTGGTCAATATGTTGCCGCCCAAGCGATTGGTTAAGCAGGGCATCACCTGCCTGCCGACACTGGGTGATGGCCGCCAGAGTGGCACCTCCGGCAGCCCGTCTATTTTGCATATTGCACCGGAAGCAGCCGCTGGCGGCGGCATCGCACTGCTGAAAACCGGCGACCGGATTCGTGTAGATATCGCCAACCACCGGGTGGATGTACTGGTCTCGGACGCGGAGCTGGCGGAGCGCCGGAATGCACTGCAGGTGCAGCCACTGGTGAACCAAACCCCGTGGCAGGAAATCTATCGCAATTCGGTCAGCCAACTGGATACGGGCGCAGTGCTGGAAACCGAAGAGGAATACGTGCGGATTCTCGACGAGCATCCTGTAGGGCGCCACTCCCACTAGGCGTGGGCCGTAACGCAGGTGTGGGAAGTAACGCAGGCGACGCCATGCAGCGAAAGCCTATAACCGCAAAACTTAGCTGGGGATGTTGAGCACTACCTTGCCAATGGAATTGCCGCTGCGCAGGCACTCGATGGCATCGTGGGCTCGCGCAAAGTCGTATTCATGACCAACGTGGGGCGCGGGCAAATTCAGGTTCGCGCAGCCACTCAACAATTCATCAAACAATGCCTGTTCCTGCCATAACCAGATCAGGTTAAAGGCCAGCACGGATTTGTTGGTGCTGATCATATCCATCACATCGTAGCGCGGACGCTTCAGGTACAACCAGGCCGCTTTCAGCCAGTTGGGTTTATCACCCGGAGTAAACTCCGCCGCACCAAATACTACCAGACGCCCGGTCGGCGCAAGCGCCGCGAAACACTGCTGCTGGAGCTTGCCGCCAATCCCATCGAGAATGGCATGCAGTGGCTGCCCGCCCAGTTGCAGTTTTAACTGATCGGCAAAATGTTCGCCGCGGACAATCACATCAGAAAAACCCTGCGCGGCGAGAAAGTCACGTTTCTTTTCCGAACTCACAGTACCAATGGGAATGGCGCCCATTTGCTCAGCCATACGCATCGCTTGCAGGCCGACACCACCCGCCGCACTTTGAATCAACACCTGTTGCCCCGGCTTTACCGCCGCGAGATTGGTCAGCGCATAGTAAGCGGTAAGGCTCTGGGCGGGAAAGGCAGCACCCTCGGCAAAACTCCAGGCGTCGGGAATCTTGCGGCAATGCTGCACGGGTACGTCGATAACGGAGGCATAGCCACCAAAACGGGTACAACCGTACACACGGTCGCCCACCTTTAGATCCGTTGGCGTATCTGCGGCTACTTCACTCACCACCCCGGCAAATTCCAGCCCGGGAATAAAACTCCCTTCCGGTGTCGCGGAGTACAAACCGGTCAGTGCAAAAATATCCGCGAAATTAAGCCCGACGGATTTCACCGCCACGCGTACCTGGCCACTAGCAAGGGACGAAAGTGGCTCTTCTAGCAGCCGTAGATTACTGATCGCACCGGCCTTGTGTGTACGCCATACGTGCCGGGTTTGCTCCATTTTTAATTCCTTAGTTTTATTTTCCAGATCCTACGCGCAACCAGTGCCAAAGCGTCCCTGGATCGGCATATGAGAGTAACGATATTCCGGGGTCAAGTGCCAGTGAACCTTGCATGGCTCGCCGGTCGATGTGAAGTTTGTCCCACTTCCAGACATGCTGTATAACCATACAGGCCCCGGATGGCGCCCATACCCTTCAACCAAAATTGATTTCCCTAGTAAACTCCCATGGCCGAGCCTGTCGAACTGGCACCAGACTATTACCTAAGCAATTTCCACGCCCTTGTGGAATTTGTGGTAACGCGCTACGACGCGCTACTGTCTGACGAAGAGCGGAGTTTCCACCAGTGCTTCTGTGCACTCGATACCGACAGCCAGCGACTCTATGTACGCCTGCTGTCACGCAAGGGCGTGCCCTCTTCCTTTGGCGCACTCTTTCGGCAATCCAAACTGGCGTACCAGGAAATTAACAACCTGCCGCAAGCGGCGGAGACCCTGGTGACGACCGGCCTGTTCCTGCGCAACCCTGCACCGGACCTGACAGAAATTCTGCCGCTGTTCACCAAAACCGAACTGCTTGCCAGCAGTGCCGAACCGCTACCCAAGACACTCAAGCGCCCGGCACTGGAGCAGGCACTCCTCGCGCAGGACCACGACGCTCTTCGCGCGCGGCTCACCCTTGATGAACCTCTGCTCGCGGTACAGGCGGCGGCACACTTCGAAACCTTCAAGCTATTGTTCTTCGGTAACCTGAATCAGGACCTTACTGATTACGTACTGCGGGACCTTGGACTATTCCGCTACGAAAATTATCCGTTGGAGCAGTCGCAACTGCCATTTAAAAGCCGCTCCCAGGTCGAGCGCTACCTGCACTATTACGCGTGTCTTGCACAAGCCGAGCAGGTACTCAGCGAAGATGCGCAAGCCATCACCACCCTCGCCGCCGAACTGCCAGAAAATGCGCAAGGTGATACCACGCTGCAACGGCGACTGGATCGCCTGCGCCTGGCACTGGCGCGCCAACTGGAGCGACTGCAGGCATTGGAAGCGGCCAATACACTGTACCACCAATGCCAGCGCCCGCCGGCGCGCGAGCGCCGCGCCCGTATCGCCGCCACTCAAGGGGATACCGACGCAGCCCTGGCTGTCTGTGCACAGATACTCGGGCAGCCGGAGAATGCGCAGGAGCGCGAATTCGCTGCGAGCTTCGGCCACCGCACCGCCAAGAAAACCCCACACTGCGACAACTGGCCTGCACCAAAGCGTTATCGGGCACCGACGCATACTGTCACCCTCGTACAAACCGATGAGCGGGTGGAAGTCCGGGCTGCACAATATCTCGCTGACACCGCTGCCGGCAATCAATGCTTTTATGTGGAAAACACCCTGATCAACGGCGTATTGGGCCTGGCCATATGGGATATCGTGTTCGCGCCAATTCCCGGTGCTTTCTTCAATCCGTTTCAGGTTGCGCCGAGCGATTTTCGCAGCGCAGATTTTTATCCACAGCGGCAGGCGGCATTCACCCAGAGGCTGGGGGAACTGCAGGAAACCGGGCTCGGTAAATGGGTATGGCACCACTATCGCGAGAAGCGCGGCATCGCCAACCCGCTGGTGCACTGGGACGGACTTTCAGAGCCACTGCTGGAACTGGCACTGTCACAGATTCCCACCGGGCACTGGCTGGCACTGTTTCGCCGGCTGCTGAATGACATTGCCCATCACCGCAGCGGCTTTCCGGACCTGATTCTGTTCCCCACTGGCGGCGGCTATGAGTTGGTAGAAATCAAAGGGCCGGGAGACCGCCTGCAGCAGAACCAGCAGCGCTGGCTGGCTTATTTCGCCCAGCACCGGATACCGCACCAGGTATTGCATGTTGAGTGGGGCACTTTGTGACTGGCACCGCGAACGCGCCTCTAGACAGCGCTGAGTGCCGCTCCAAAACGGAAGATGTTCTGCGACTCTCGGTAGGGGAACTGGTGGAGTTTGCCTGTCGCAGTGGCGACCTGATTAGCGAGCACAGGCACGGCGGGCCTACAGCCGCGGAAGGCATCCGCGCGCACCAGCGCCTGCAACGCAAACGCCCGAAAGGCAGCGAGGCGGAATATCGCCTGCAGGTAGAACTGGAGCAGGACGGTCAGGCAGTGGCGCTCAATGGACGCGTTGACATACTGCACCCCCAGGTGGACCTGCATACCCCAGTCCAACTCGACGAGATCAAAACCACCTATGTACCACCGGAAGTGCTCGGGGAATCCGCACGCGCCCTGCACTGGGCACAGCTGAAAATCTACGGCTTCTGCTACGGTCTGCAGCACCAGTTCACGGCAGATACACCGGTGGCCCTGAAAATGCTCTGGCACAACCTCAAGGACAAGAAAACCTACCCCGAATCCCGCGAGTTCCGCTGGGGAGAACTTGAGGCCTTTACCCGCGAAGCGCTCACCACCTACATAGAATGGCATCGGCGCTGGCAGGCGCACCGGCATGCCGTGCGCGCGTCGGCTCGCGCACTGGCATTTCCTTTTCCAGACTACCGCGCCGGCCAGCGCGAACTGGCTGTGGCCGCCTACCGCTGCCTGCGCGACGGTGGCGAGCTGGTGGTGGAGGCACCCACCGGTATCGGCAAGACCATCAGCACGCTGTTCCCTGCCATCAAGGCGATGGGAGAGACCCCGCTCGATCAGCTGGTCTACCTGACTGCAAAAAATTCTGGCCGTCAGGTAGTGCGAGAAACGGCCACACGCTTACATGATCGTGGACTAACACTGTCGATGCTGGAGATTCAGGCGCGGGACAAAACCTGTGCGTGCAGCCTGGGCCTGTGCAGCCGCGACGACGCCGGCATTTGCCCACGCACCCGCGACTTCTTCGACCGCCTGCCGGAAGCCCGTATCAACCTCCTGGGCAAGCCGTTGCTGACCCCAGAAGTCATTGCCGAAGAAGCGGACCGCCTGCAGCTGTGTCCGTTCGAACTGTCACTGCAGATGCGCCCGTGGGTGGATTTGGTGGTATGCGATTTCAATTACGTGTTCGACCCGCTGGTACAAATACATCGATTGCGGGATACGAGCCGGCAACGCGCACTGTTAATCGATGAAGCCCACAATCTGGGAGATCGCGCCCGTGGCATGTTCAGCGCAATCCTCAAGCGCAGCGACAGCCGCCGCGCCGCAGCCGCCAGTAAAGGCTCCCACCCGAACCTGCACCGTGCTATCCAGTCGCTGGTCAGAGCACTGGACAAATGGGTAGAGGAGCAGCGCGGCAGTGCGGGATGTCCGGCAGAGAACACTGCCGAGATATCCACAGCGGCAAATTTTCCCACCGAGGAAGCAAACAATCGCGAGTTGTGGATAACTTCACTGGCGGACGGCACACCGCAAAAGATCAGTGCCGCGGTGCAAAAAGTGCTGCTGGTTGTGAACCAATTGTGGGAGCAAGGCCAGCTACCCCCAGAGGACATCAATGACTGGCTGCGGTCGCTGTTTCGCTATCAGGTAATCGAGCAGTTGGTGGCGGAACAGCATCGCTGTGTTACCCGCGCCCAAAGCGCCACCAACCCCGACAGTCGCTGGCGGGAGCAGGAAGTCGAATTACTTTGCCTGAATGCCGCCATGTATTTACAGCAGGCATACCAAGCCTTCCATGCTGTCATCGGGTTTTCCGCCACCCTCCGCCCACCCGGCTACATCTACCAGCAGCTCGGCTGGCAACAAGATGCGCCTTACCTCGCCCTGCCCTCACCATTTCGCAGCGAGCAGCTGGGACTTTTCCTGTGCCCATACGTGGATACCCGCTACCGTGCACGGGACCGTGCCGGCGAGCACCTGGTGGAGCTGATCGCGCGCACCTATCAAAGCCGCCCGGGTAACTACCTGGTGTTCTTCCCCTCCTATCGCTTCCTCCAGCAGGTGGCCGAGCGCTTTACCAGTACCTACCCGGAGGTCCCGCTGCTGCTACAGGAATCGGGCAGCTCCGACCAACAGCGCGCAGAATTCCTGCAGCAGTTTCAGTCGGGTAACCGCACTCTGGGGTTTGCCATCATGGGGGGGATCTTTGGCGAGGGGATCGACTATGTGGGCGAACAGCTGATCGGTACCATTGTGGTCGGCACCGGACTGCCGCAGGTCAATGAAGAGCAGGAACTGTTGCGAGCAACCTGGGAGCAGCAAGGGCAAAATGGCTTCGATATCGCCTATCGCTACCCCGGACTCACCCGGGTATTGCAAACCGCCGGGCGGGTAATACGCACAGAGAGCGACCGCGGCGTGGTGATTCTGGCAGACTACCGCTTCGCCGACCCATTTTATCGGGCCCTTTACCCACAACACTGGCAACCACACAGCTGCCGCAACGGTCAGGCGCTGTCCGACGCACTGGCAAGGTTCTGGAACGAATAATTTTCTGCACGCATGGTTTTAGATCGCAAGTTTTACCGACGCAGCCCGCATCTCAACCCACACCTCAGCCCCCAATCGGGTGCACAGGAAACTGTGGGCTTTAACGATGTGCGTAAACGCTTCGACTTCCGCTCCATCGCTATTGGGCGCTGGGTCACCGAGGCGGAAAAAACCCGCGCGGCGGGATTGTTTTACGGCGCGCTGGAAGACCTGATGACTATTCTGCAGGGGCCGGAATTGCTCATCTCCTTGCGCGGCACCCTCGCCTTCCAGTACGGTACCGGCGGCCGCCCGGGTATTTGTGCCCACTATGAACCCGGAACCCGTACCTTTGCCCTGGCAAAAAACGCCGGCCCCGGCTCCATTGCCCACGAGTGGTTCCACGCGCTGGACCACTACCTCGCCGGCAAAGCGTTTAGCGATGCACCGGGAAACATGTTCGCCTCGGAAGCCTGGCTGCGCGAAGCCACACCGGTGCCCCATCCCATCAATGACCGGCTATTTGCCTGTTTCCGCGCGATTATGCTGGATGAGAGTGGGGAGCACCCCAGTGACATGTTCCGCGCATCAAAAGCGGCGGACAAAGCGAATGGCTGCGTCTACTACGCGTCACCAGCAGAGATGTGCGCGCGAGCCTTCGAAGCCTTTGTGCAGGACGCGACCATCTCCAACAATTTCCTGGTGGCCGGCACCAAAGCAACGGAAGAGGCAAGATTGGGGCTGTATCCACAGGACGCGCAGCGCACGCGGATCAATCTTGCCTTCACGGATTACTTCACTGTGCTGGGCGCGAGCTTGCGGCGCGCTGGTCAGCAATAAACTGGTTCATCTGCGCTTCCAGCATCTCCATGGGCACCGCGCCGTTGGCAAGCAGCGCATCGTGGAATGCGCGCAGATCAAATTGATCGCCCAATTCCCGTTCGGCTTTTTCACGCAACTCGCGAATCTTGATCTCACCCATCTTGTAAGACAGTGCCTGTCCCGGCCAGGAAATGTAGCGGTCTACTTCCGCGCGCACATTGCCTTCAGATAAGGAGGTATTGTCGGCGAGGAAGTCCAGAGCCTGCTGACGGCTCCAGCCCTGGGAGTGGATACCGGTGTCGATCACCAGACGCGCGGCGCGCCACATTTCATAACTCAGGCGCCCGAAACTCTGGTAAGGGGTATCGTATACCCCCATCTCTTCACCCAGTCGCTCGGTATACAGTGCCCAGCCCTCGCCAAAGGCGCTCAAGTACAGGTTCTTGCGGAATGCGGGGACGTCTTCCAATTCCAGTGACAGCGCGCCCTGTAGGTGGTGCCCTGGTACTGCTTCGTGCAGGGTCAGTGCGACCAGTTCGTAGAGCGGGCGCTGGTCCAGTGCATAGGTATTCAGCCAGTAGGCGCCGCCGCGGGTGCCGCCGATCGCTGCGGGATTGTAGGACGCGGTGGTGTAATTGGGGGCGATTTCATCGGGCACCGGTACCACGCCGTAGGGCAGGCGCGGCAACTTGCCGAAGAATTCCGGCAGGCGGTAATCGATGTTCTTGGCGATGTACGCGGCTTCCTTTAGTAGCTCCTGCGGTGTTTCCGCATAGAATTGGGGATCGGTACGCAGGAACTCGGTGAACTCCTCAAAGCTGCCGTCAAATCCGCTGTCTTCAATCAGCTGATTCATTTCTCCACGGATACGCTTCACTTCCGCCAGTCCAATCTTGTGGATGGCATCCGGGTCCATATCCAGGGTCACATAGGTGCGAATAGCATGGCGGTAGTAGTCTTTGCCGCCGGGCAACTGCTCGGCACCGAGGCTGTCGCTGGCCGCGTTCAGGTAATCGCCTTCGAGAAAGGTAGCCACGCGATCAAACGCAGGCATGGCGTATTCAAGAATGGCCTGCTTGCCCTGCTCCTGCAGGCGCTGTTTGTCTTTGTCTGAAAAGCTCTCGGGAAACTTTTTGAATGGCTCGTAAAGACTACTCTTGGTCGGATCCTGGTAGACCTGGGCACGTACCGTCGGTGCAATGCCCTCAATCACGATTTTCGGCAACACGAAACCGTCTTTGATGCCCGCGCGCATATTCGCAATACTTTCATCAAAGAAGCGACCGGTATCCTCGAGACGTTTGATGTAATCCTCGTAGTCCGATACCTGCGGCATATTCAAGCCGCGACTGGCGCTGAGGGCGGTATTCCAGAAGCTGTAGAAGGTATTGATCGGGGTGCGGTCCAGATAGAGTTCGTTTGAATCGATGGAATTATTCAGCACCCACAGCAGCAGGTCGCGGTTGACCTGTTGATCCCGCGACAGCTTCTCGGAGTCAATCTTCTCCAGGCGCTCTACAAACGCTTTTTCTGCCTGCAAGCGACGCGCACGATCGTCATCGGCGACGCGGGGTAAGCGGTCGTTATAGCGCTTGTCACCCATGCGGCTGGCCGCCGTCGGGTTCTCTTCAAGGTAGTACTGCCAGTGGTCGTCGATAACTTGCTGTAGCTGCTGAGCAGCGTTGTCAGCTAGAGCGCTGGCGCTGAAGATAAAAAGTGCAACCGCAACCAATAACCGTGGCAGGCTGCGAGAGGGGGAAAACATGACCGACATGTGATTCTCCGGTTCTGTACCTAGTCGGTCGTAAACATACCATGTCCACCGGACGCTTTGTTGTCCTATTCACATTGGCCTATTCACATTGGCCTATTCACATTGGCCTAGTCACATTGGTCTAGTCACGCCGCCCCATACAAGTTGACCCATTCATCGAGACGGGTTCCTTATTAAGCAATACTCTTGATCAACCCGCCTTCCGCTTTGATGCTCGAGCCGTTGATGGCGATACTCAGCGGTGAGGCGACAAAAGCCACCACCGCGGCAATTTCTTCCGGATTGATAAAGCGCTGCAACAGTGATGTCGGCTCGGTCTCCTGAAAGAAGTCACGCACAAAATCCTCTTCCGATTTGCCTTGCACTTCCGCACTCTCCTTGAGCCAGGTTTCAACGCCCGAGGTAAGCGTCGGGCCCGGCAGTACAGAATTGACGGTGATATTACGGCCGCAACCGCGGGTCAAATTTGCCATCCCGCGCCCCATGACAATTTGCGCCCCTTTAGTAACCGAGTAGTGCACCATGCTCTCCAGGCCCCGCATACCCGCCTCGCTGGAAATGTTGATCACACGACCGAAATCCTGCTCCAGCATCTTCGGGAAGTAGTAGCGCGACAGTCGCACGGTACTCATCACATTGACATCGAGGAAGTTGCGCCACTCTTCATCGGAAATTTCCGCAAAGGGTTTCGGGTTAAAAATGCCCATATTGTTCACAAGAATTTCAAGCACACCATGCTTGTCGATCTCGCCACAAACTCTTTCAGCATCACCTGCGTCCGCCAAGTCACCATCGATGCCAATCGCTTCCCCAAATTGTGCGAGTTCCGCCGCCGCATCCGCACTGCCGGAGCGACCGTTGACGATTACCCGGGCACCTTCCCGTAGCAGGGTAACGGCAATAGCGCGCCCTATGCCCTTGGTAGAACCACTGATAAATGCCAGGCGGCCGTTTAATTGCAGGTCCATGGTTTACCTCCCAATAAATTCCCCCATGGTAGTTTCGGTTTGTTTTGGATCAAAAAGGTGCCGTTCAATGCCCGCGGGACTACACTATGCGCGCCCGCGCAATTTCTTGGGCAGATTCAAGTTGGGCAAATGCGGGCTTATCGCCCTCGGCGCCATGCACAACCCACAACACAAGACAAATCGTTATGCAGAAGCTTCCCCTGCGAATCGACATCGTTTCCGATGTGGTTTGCCCCTGGTGTGTTATCGGGTACTACCGACTGCAGCAGGCCCTGGATAATTTTGACCAGGCCATTGATCCCACGATTAATTGGTTACCGTTCGAGCTGAATCCGGATATGCCCAGTGAGGGGCAAAACCTGCGCGAACACATCGCTGAAAAATACGGTACCAGTCCCGAGGAAAGCATTGCCGCACGCGAGCGCCTCACCAAGCTGGGTGCGGATGTGGGCTTCCCCTTTGATTACTTCGATGAAATGCGCATGGTAAACACCTTCCATGCCCATCAGTTATTGCACTGGGCGGTAAGTGAGGGCAAGCAGCATGCCCTGAGCCTGCAGCTCTTTGCTGACTTCTTCAGCCATCGAAGAGATGTTAGTGCATTCGATATATTGATTGCTGCAGCGGAAAGTGTAGGTTTAAATAGTTTCGCCGCACGAGATGTACTGGCGCAGCAGACCTATGCCAATGATGTGCGTCAGCTGGAACAGGGAATCGCCAGCAAGGGTGTGCGCGGTGTGCCGCTATTTGTGTTTAATGCGCAATACGCGTTAAGTGGCGCTCAGGAAGTAACAACCTTCGAAGCGCAACTGCAGCGCATAATTGATGACAAACATACGGCTTGATACCCGTCGTATCGCAATTTTGATCTAAGTAGATAGTAACTATAGAGAGCAACTATGATGCGCTTATCCATGGTAACCGCTGGATGCCTTGTGGGCTTGACCGGCCTGCTGCAAGGCTGCCAGCAAAAGAATACCGCAACAATTCCCGCCGACACTTTCCTGAAAAATATCTCTACCTATTGCGGCAAGGCGTTTGCCGGCAAGATTGTCGCCAATGAGCCAAAAACGGATACGCCCGATCCTTTTGAAGGCAAGCAGCTGATCATGCATGTGCGGGGCTGTGACCAACCCGGTACGCAAATCAAGATTCCCTTCCATGTTGGTGATGACCATTCCCGTACCTGGATACTCACACGCACCGAGAATGGGTTGAGGCTGAAACACGATCACCGGCATAAAGATGGCAGCGACGATGCTGTCACCATGTATGGCGGTGATAGCGAAACCGCCGGTACCGAAGCGCGCCAGGAATTTCCTGTAGATGCAGAATCCATTGCGATGTTCAAAAAAGAAGGATTAACCGCATCGGTTGAAAATACCTGGGCGATGGAGATACACCCGGGGGAAAAATTTGCCTATGAGCTTACCCGTCCAAGCGGCCGCAAATTCCGCGTGGAGTTTGATTTGCAGAAACCGGTAGCTACGCCACCGGCTCCCTGGGGTTCACAAGATTAGGATGGCCGGTTCTGGCTGCTTTCAAGCTTGAGAAACGTCTGCGCATAAAAAAGGCCACCCAAGGGTGGCCTTTTTGTATAAGAACAGCGGCTTACTGCTGCTCTACCACCTGCTCAATACGACCAAAAATCGACTGGCCTTTGTCATCCAACATCTCGATGGCGATGCTGTCACCGAACTGCATAAACGGCGTGGTGGGCTTGCCGTCCTGGATGGTTTCAATCATGCGAATTTCCGCAATACAGCTGTAACCAACACCACCCTCTTTCACCGGCTTGCCGGGGCCGCCGTCAAGTTTGTTGGATACGGTACCGGACCCGATGATGGTGCCGGCGCCCAGCGGGCGAGTCTTCGCCGCGTGGGCGATTAACTGACCGAAGTGGAAAGTCATATCCACACCGGCGTTCGGCTCACCGAACTTGCCGCCGTTCAAATGGGATACCAGTGGCAGGTGCAGTTTGCCCTGTTGCCAGGCATCGCCAAGCTGTTCCGGGGTTACGCACACCGGGGAGAATGCACTGGACGGCTTGGACTGGTAGAAGCCAAAGCCTTTGCCCAGTTCATTCGGGATCAGGCCACGCAAGGAGACGTCATTTACCAGCATCACCAGCTTGATGTGCTTGAGCGCACCTTCGGGGGAAACGCCCATGGGCACGTCGTCGGTGATGACGGCAATCTCCGCTTCAAAGTCGATGCCGAAGCCTTCGCTCTGCGGCATTACTACCGGCGCACGGGGGGCGAGGAAAGTATCGGAACCGCCCTGGTACATCAGTGGGTCGGTCCAGAAGCTGTCCGGCATTTCTGCATTGCGCGCCTTGCGCACCAGCTCTACGTGATTCACATAGGCGCTGCCATCGGCCCAGTGGTAGGCGCGCGGCAGGGGTGAATGACACATGGCCTGGTCGAAGGCCTCGCCCGCGACCTCACCGCTGTTCAGTTTGCTTTGCAGTGCTTCCAGCTGGGTGGAAACAGTTGCCCAATCATCCAGGGCGCTTTGCAGTGTGGGTGCGATTTCGCTGGCATCCGCCATGCGGGTCAAATCATCGCTCACTACGACGAGCTTGCCGTCGCGGCCACTTTTCAGGCTGGCTAACTTCACTGTGCCGTCCTCTTAATAATTGATTGATTTAGGGGTCGAGAGCCTTGAACTCTTCTTCACCATGCATCCAGGCCGCGTGTCGCGGTGCCTTCTTGGTTTGCGACCACTCTTCCAGCATATCTTCGGCGACACGCTTTAACTCCTTGTGCATACCGGGCTTGGCGGTATTCGCAGCAAGTTCGATGCGGTGGCCGTTTGGATCGAAGAAATAGATGGATTTAAAAATCGTGTGGTCAGTGGGGCCGAGCACATCAATGCCGGCATCTTCGAGCTTCTGCTTCATCGACAGCAGCTCGTCCATGCTCTCCACTTCCATCGCGATGTGCTGTACCCATTGCGGGGTATTTTTATCGCGGCCCATATCCGGAGAATTCGGCAGTTCGAAAAACGCCAGTACATTGCCCTGCCCTGCATCGAGGAACACGTGCATGTAAGGGTCAGGTGCCCCGGTGGAGGGCACCTTGTCTTCGGCGATCGCGAGCTGGAATTCCATACCCAGGAGATCGCGGTAAAACTCCACGGTCTCCTTGGCATCTTTACAGCGATAGGCCACGTGGTGGATTCGTTGAATCGCCATAGCTATTTATCCAAGTTATCCAGAGTGGAACCGGGGCGCTTAGGCCGCCGGCTTGTCTTCGTTACCGATCACACCACGCTCAAGCTGGTCGCGCTCGATGGATTCGAACAGGGCCTTGAAGTTACCCTCGCCGAAACCTTCGTCTTCTTTACGTTGGATAAACTCGAAGAACACCGGGCCAAGCATGTTGGCGGAGAAAATCTGCAGCAACAGGCGTGGCTGGCCGCCCTCGGTGGTACCGTCCAGCAGGATGCCGCGGGACTTGAACTCTTCGGTAGGCTCACCGTGACCCGGCAGGCGCTCTTCCAGCATGTCGTAGTAGGTATTCGGCGGCGCGGTCATGAATTCCATGCCCTGGGCCTTGAGGCGGTCCCAGCAAGCGAGAAGGTCATCACAGGCAAAGGCGATGTGCTGGATGCCTTCGCCGTTGTACTTCATCAGGAACTCTTCGATCTGGCCACCACCACCGGCGGCTTCTTCGTTCAGGGGGATGCGGATCTTGCCGTCCGGCGCGGTCATGGCTTTGGATAGCAGACCGGTGTATTCGCCCTTGATGTCGAAGTAGCGGATCTCACGGAAGTTGAATAGGTCTTCGTAGTACTTGGCCCAGTAGTCCATGCGGCCGCGGTATACGTTGTGGGTCAGGTGGTCGAGGGTGTGGAAACCGCAGCCTTCCGGATGACGATCAACACCTTCGAGCCAAATGAAGTCGATATCGTAAATGGACTCGCCTTCTTTATAGCGGTCAATCAGGTACAGGGTGGCACCGCCGATGCCCTTGATCGCCGGCAGGCGCAGCTCCATGGGGCCGGTTTCAATATTGACCGGCTGGGCACCCTTCTTCAGGGCTTCGTTGTAGGCAAGCGTCGCGTCTTTGACGCGGAATGCCAGACCACAAGCAGATGGACCATGTTCTTGGGCATAGTAGTATGCGTGGCTGCCCGGCTCATAGTTGGTAATAAAGTTGATATCACCCTGACGCCACAGCTCCACCTCTTTGGTGCGGTGACGGGCTACCTTGGTGAAGCCCATGGCCTCGAACACGGTTTCCAGAATGCCTTTCTCAGGGGCTGTGAACTCGACGAATTCAAAGCCATCCAGGCCCATGGGGTTCTCAAACAAATCGGCCATGTGATCCTCCGTTATTCAGGATTCGTTATTAGGACCAGGGATGCGGCTTGTGGCCGCTGGGTCCACTTGGTTTCAGGTGCAACGAATTTAGTTACGCGTGTAACTAATGTCAATAGGTAGATGACGCAGCCCATCTATTGATAGATCCAGAATGGGGGTTTGGGGGAGAAATAAGTGACTAACGGGGCGGTTTTAGTCTAAATGTGGAATTGACCATACAACGGATGAAGTTAGATCAATTACCTGCCGGGCACACAGCTGTCATTTTCCGTAAAGCTCTGGCGAACAATAGCTGAATACCGGGCTGGATGGAGTCAAATAGGGACACTGCAAAGTGTACTCAGGGCAGGAAAGTCCGCTCACGGACAATTTTTTCCGGGTTGTCTCTGACCAGCTGCCAGGCGAGTGATTCGCCAACAATCTCTTCAGCAACTTTGCGGCCTTCCGCCAGATTTGGAGGGCGCCGAATTATATGGTGCGCGTCAGTAGCCAATACGGTGACCAAACCTTGCTTGAGAATTTGCTTCGCGCGCACCTGCGCCGTCACCCCAAACTGCCCCACCAGAGCACCTGCAGTAACCTGAAACAAACAACCCGCATCTACGAGAGGCTTTATTCGACCAAGATCGCGCAAAATCTCTTTGTTCCGCTCCGGGTGCGCGATCATAGCGCGGATATTTTGACGAGCCAGCCAGCCGACCAAATTCGTAATACCCGCAGGAATATGGCTATGCGGCATTTCTAACAAGATGATGGGGTCACCTTCCCAGTGACCGAGCGCGGGTAACTGACCAGAAGAGGCAAGATTGATCAGGTCCTCTGATACTCGTATCTCTGCTGCCAGAGCGAATTTAACGCCAAGATCTTCATCAGTAGGGAGCTGGTCGAGAAACTGGCGAAAGGCATTGCCAATCGAGTTCACCGTATTGGGGTAACGCCCAGGGTGAATATGCGGCGTTGCGACCATATGAGTGATGCCATTTGCTGCCGCGGCACGAACCAGACGCATGCTGTGTTCGAACGTACGAGGGCCGTCATCTATGCCAGGCAGAAAATGGTGATGAAGATCTATCATGCGAGAATACTACCGCATTTAATGCATGCAGATCGTAAAAACAATAGTCAGGTAACTGCTCACCTATAAAAGAACCAGAACCAGAACCAGAACCCAGGGCGAATTACCGAGAAGAGTTACCAAGATGAATTGCCAAGGAGAGATACCGAGGTGCGCTGTCGGATAGCGCCCCTGCAGCCAAAACTCTGACTCTACCTAATGTGCGTAGTCGGGATAATGCCCATAATATTGGTCTGAATAGGCCCCGCGGCGTTTCATAACTACGCTATTTAAGATCACCCCTTCTGGTTTAACCCCAAGGTTAAGTAGACGCGAGATACCGGCACGGATAACACCGATCCTCGTGTCTTCGGCCCGCACCACATAAAGCACAGAACAGACTATTTTCGAGATAACCAATACATCACTTACGGCCTGTACCGGTGGAGTATCAATAATAATACGGTCATATTTTCCACGGAGCTCCTTAATCAGTTTTTGGAACTGAGAGGAGCCAAGCAGTCGCTGCGGATCTTCCGGTCGAATTCCCGCAGGAATGATATCGATACCGCTTCTTTCGTCTTTCACCACGCATTCATTGACGGTAAAGCGACCCGATAAAATATCCGCGAGACCCGGACGGCTCGGCGCGACAGAAAACCTTCGACCTACGGAGGGCCGCCGCATATCAGCATCAATGAGCAGCACCTTTTCCAATTGACCAAGAGAGAAGGAGAGATTGGTCGAGATTGTCGTTTTGCCTTCTGATGGTGCAGATGAGGTAACGCAAATTACATCAGCTTTATCATCCATTCGCGACAAAACAACACCCGTACGTAAAGACCGAATAGCTTCAGAAAACTGAGGCTGGCTGGAGTCAAAGTACGTGTATAAATCGAGCCGCTCATCCTTCTTTAAGGAAAGCTCCGGTACCATCCCCAAAAGAGGCAGACCAATTTTCCGGCCCACATCCTGCGGATCGCGAATACCGCTTTTTAATAAGTCCAATAAAATTACTATGCCTGCGCCAAGGCCCGCACTGGCAAAAAGCGCAAATAGAATAAGCAGCTGCTTTTTCGATGCGAGTGGTCGACGCGGAATTACCGCAGGGTCCGCCACGCGAGCGGCTGCAGTTTCATAGTCAGAAACCTCTCGGGTCTCTTTAAATCGTGTTAGGAATGTATTGTAAAGCTGCCGGTTAACCTCTACTTCGCGCTTCAGTTCGTCGTAACGGATTTCCTTTTGCGCAACATTTTGCAAGCTCGATTTGGCACCTGAGAGTTCGGCCTCCAGTGCGTATACTTTTTGCGAGGCCTGCTCATAATCCACTTCGATACTTGCAACCAGCTTGCGAATTTCAGTTCTTACCTGTGCACGCGCACTCTCCAGCTCATCTTGGGCTGCAAGCATGGTCGGATGTTTCGGGCCGTAACGACGCGCCAACTCTGTGACCCCTAGCTGAGCATTTGTCACTGACTGACTGGCTGCCTGAATTAGCGGGTGATTCAGTACCTCAGGCTGGCTCAAAAAGGTCTCTTCTGGCACGTCCTTCTGCCGCACCTGGTTATACAACAACCTGACGTCTTTCAACTCACGCTTGGCTTCAAGCAATTGCTGCATCGTCTCGTTCAATTCTTGCGAGGCTAATCCTCTTACCCCTTGCAGATCGACGAGATCCGCTTGCTGCTGGAATTGATTCAATGCATGCTCGGATTGTTCCAATCTGTCACGGAGACTTTCAAGGCGCTCACTCAACCAGCTCGTCGCTTTTTCAGTGACGTCGCTGCGAACCGTCTGTTGCTCTGCAATATAGGCTCGTGCCACTGCATTGGGAATTGCGGCCGCGAGCGATGGCGAGTAGCTCTCATAGGAAAGCTTAATTAACTTGGTATTACGAACCGGCGAAACTTTAATATTTTTCGCAATAATGTTGATGATTCGCTCACGCTGGATGCGTGCTTTTTCCGCTGGATCAGCGTTCTGGATAGAGGTTTCAATCCCGATCAGAGACTTAATGTTAGATTTTAAAGAGGGCTTTGGTGCTTGATTAAAAATTTCGTGATTGACTAGGTCTAAGTCATCCACCACTCGCTCAGCGATACCACGAGAACGTAACATCTCCACTTGCGTCATCAGAAATTCTCGACGCTGCGCACCAGCCTCATAAACATCCCGAATGGACACAAGATTAGCCTGATTGCCACCGAGCAACAGCGTAGCCGTTGCCTGATAGCGATCACGAATATTCTGAACCGAAAAGTAAGCAACTACGGTCATTAGGATAGCAAAGGCTATGATGAACCATTTTCGCTCATATACAGCAAAAAACAGAGCGACCAGGTCAATATTACCAACCTGTGAGGACTCTCCTTCTTCCGAGTTGTTCGTATACTTCTCCATATAGCTATCTAAAAGAATCCCTGTTCGATAGTGATGACATCACCCGGCTGAAGTTTTGTCGACATGTCTGCCCGGACTTTCTGATTTTCAGACATACCCTCGCGGGTAAGAAAAATTCTTTTCTCAGACCCTCTTTCCGTCATACCCTGGGCAAGCGCAGCCGCCTTGCCGACGGTTAGACCGGGCTGATAACTGTAACCACCGGGCGCCTGGACTTCGCCATAGATAAATACCTGCCGATACTCGGTAACCGAGACAGTCACACTCGGGTTGATCAAGTAGTCCCCTTTCAGGCCTTGCAGAATCACGTTCTCAAGCTCCGCAGGGGTAAGCCCGCTTACTTTTAACTCACCTAAAAACGGATAATTGACAACACCCGACTCCCCCAGCATCACATCAACACTCAGGTCGCTCTCACCGTAGACACGGATTGAAATGCTGTCTCCTGCATCAATGCGATATTCGGGTGTAGCAGCTGACACCAGAGAGGCCTGGAGTATAAGGCCAAGGAAAATAGCGATCGTTGCTTGTAACGATCTGAATAGATACTTAAAAGTGGTGCGATGCTTCATGGGTCCGCCCTTCAAAGTGGAGCCTCAATACCAACAAAATACCGGGTATTTTGCAGGCTCGCAGGAACCTGCTCCGTCTCATTTTTCAGATCAATCAGCCCCATTTGTACCTGAAGCCACTCCAACGGCTGATAACGCAGAGAAAACCGTGATCGGGAAACCACATCCATACGCTCTATTCCTACAAACTCACCTTCAGACTTACTGAAGGACATATCGCTGCTAAAACTTCCCGACCACTGATGTGACCAAGAGAACACACGGCTGTCTACATCGACGAAATCGGCGACACCAGCTGCTTCCTGAGCGTTTTGACCAACAGTTATCGACAGAGTGCTGTAAGTGCGTGGGCGCCACGACGCCGTAATGTCCCAGCGCGGTCCGGTAAAATCCGGACGCTCGGCCGCGGCAAAAGAGCGCTGCAACTCACCCATGCGAACTTGGATGCTGGTTTTCGGCAGTCCATAGGTAATGCTACCCATGATGGATCGCTCTTTACTGTCTCTCGAAACGATGTCATCGACCTCGACATAGTCGAGCTCGCGATCGATGACTTGCACACCAACAGACCACTGCTCTGTTAACGCATAGTCGCTATCCAACAAGTTATAGGTATCCGTAAAGTCGCGCGATGAATCTTCAAATTCGCTCTCCTGGAAACCATGTGTAACCTGCGTCTGCAATAATCCGTTCTGCCGACCGAGCTGTAAGGCAATATCTGCACTGGGCCGCCTTACTCTCTCTGCTTCAACCAAAATCGGCGCGAGACCGGCATCCGGCGCACGACCCAAAGACTGCGCTACGTCGACATAACCAGCAGATACGCTCACGCCCAGAAAAGATGCCGCACGCCATTGCCAGCCCAGATCAGCGATGTAGTCTGTATATTCCTGCCGTGTATCACTCTGATATACACCGTGCGTACTCACCACATCCAGTTCGAGGCTGGTGATATCAGTCTCGCGAGTCCATCGTACCTTGGGTGAAACTCTTGTTATCCAGTCATCTTGCGGGTTATCTACCGTGAGGAATACATTGTCATCATATTCACGCTCCAGGAGCAGGCTACTGGTCATCTCAATGCCCGCTGGCAGAGCCACCGTGATGCCATGCGCATCATGCGTCAAAATAGGTGCGCAGAAACCGAGCAAACATACCGCCACACCAGAGATCTTCCGCCGCGATAAATTTTTCTCGATTTGGGCGAAGCGTAACGATTGCATTGTATTCCGAGCCCTTCCTTGGAAGTGAAATGTCGCGATCGACAAGTCACTTAATAGGCGTTCTTATGATAAAAACCGCGATATACGGTCAGAAAAACGATCCGCAAATCGAGAATGATTGACCAGCGACGAATATATTCCAGATCGTACTCTACGCGACGGCTCATCTTATCCAGCGTATCTGTCTCTCCGCGGAATCCTTTAATTTGGGCGAGACCTGTAATACCCGGCTTTACCTTGTGCCGCAGCATGTAACCATTCACAAGGTTGCGATACTCTTCATTGTGTGCGACGGCATGCGGTCTGGGGCCAACAATGGACATAGTGCCACGCAATACGTTGAAGAACTGCGGTAATTCGTCGAGTGATGTGCGCCGCAAGATTCGCCCAACCGCCGTAATTCTCTGATCCCCGCTTTTGGCCTGCATGACTTTTTCACCATCGTCCATGGTTGTCATGCTACGGAACTTCCAAACATAGATGGTACGTCCATCAAGACCATATCGTCTCTGTTTGAATATTACTGGCCCGGGTGACGAGCACTTTACTGCGAGGGCAATCAAGAGCATTAATGGCGAGATCGCGACAAGGATCATGGTGGCGAGTACTAGATCTTCAAGTCTCTTAAGCCACCCGTCAAAACCCTGGATCGGTGTGTCAAATACACTTAGCAGGCTGCTCCCGCCCACCTGATGCCAGCGCGCATGCAGCATTTTCGCCACAAAGAAATTTGGCAGAATATGTACGGTCGCGGTGGTATCTGAAAATTTGTCCAAGATCTCACTGATGAGATCTTCTGCGCGCATCGGCAATGCAATAAATACAACATCCAATTCGCCAGCACGGCCTTTTGCAACGGCGTCATCGACGCTACCCAGTACATTAAACTCTGAGTCCATTACACGTCGCGACGCTAGATCGTGCGCTTCAGTTACCTGATAGAACCCACTCACGCGGATGCCGTGCTGAGGATTTGCCGAGAGGTCTTTGGCGAGCTTATAGCCCGAATCAGTACAGCCAATGATGACAGCGTTGCGGGTATTTCTGCCGCGAACGCGAATAAAGAAGAGCAATTGACGGAGGCAAAAACGCCAGAAGGCAAGGCCGAACAATGTAAACACCAACCACGCAGCGACCGCCGGACGCAGAAAATCAGCCGCGAATGCGTTGAAGGAATACGCGAGGATAATAAGGAATATACAGACTGCTACCCACGCAACAGTCACCGTACCCAGAATACGTACGTACGTTTCGCCACGCCAAGACCGATACAATTCCACCGATTCAGCAATAAACGCGAAGCTAACCGATGCCAGAAGCCCGGCGATCAACCAGTCTTTGTCCGGCGTAACATTAAAGTATGCCAGGCACGCATAAAGCACACCCTGAATCAGCAATACATCGAAAAGTCGATAGAGCGCTATGATTCCACTCTGCCGACTGCGGACCCATCCTTGTTCCACGAGAACCCCCTGAGGTGAGATCAATCGATCTCCACGTTCCTTGTAATACCTGCTTATTTTCAGCAACCATGCCGAAAGCAGCAGTACGGTTGGTTGGAAGCTACCGAGAGCTTGTTACATCTCCAATCACACCAACCTCAAATCCTTCCCTGCACAATCCGGGCCGAAATCTCGCAATCGAAGAACGAATGGTTTTTCGTCTTGCCTCGCCATACCGCCGGATACTGCGGGGCGCGATTATCATAAAAAAGTGTGATGCAACTCAACTATTCTTGTCGTAATAATCAACGTGAAGCAAAAAAAGGCGCAAGTTGGCACAAAACACAGCAAATGAAACAGAAGTGAAATATTCAGAGGATATACGCGCCATACATGCCGGCACTGCCCTAAAATGATTTTCAAAACGTGCATTACGCACAATTTCGAAACATAAATTTGGGAGCGTGTAATTTTGTGTACCAGTTCTCGGAACTTTATTTGTTGACATTATTTTTCGCGCTGCCATATTAGGCGGCGCTAGTCGCAGGGTTTGCGACAGGGAAGCTATTTTCTCATTTTGGGGGGACACGGAATGTCTAGAGTCAACAGAGTTGACCATATCGCCTATGCAGTAGCATCAGGCATGATCGAAAAATGGGCCTGGTATCATATCGAGATCGAAGGCGGCAAGCTTACCAAACGGGTTGACGATGTTCGCCCCGATGATCCCGACAGCAGCATGAAGCTCTGGTGTATCGATTTCGAAAGCTTTGGTGTTGTACTGGTCGAAGGAATCGACCGTAAGAAAAAAAGCCAGGTATCTGCATTCGCAGAATGCCACGGTGACCACAGTGTCCAGCATATCGCTTTTGACACGACCAACCTCGAAGATTTCGTCACGCACGCCATTTCCAAAGGTGTAAACCTGCGTGGACAACAGCTAGTCAGTAACGACGGTTTTGGTGATCTGAAGCAACTGTTCGGAAAGGGCTATTCAGAGCAAAACGCGGCACTCATGTCTTTCCCGGAATATGTCGAGCGCCCAAAACAAGGGGCCAGCATGAGTACCAGTGTTCCCCAGAATACCGGCAAGAATTTCTATCAGCGTATAGAAGATGCACGCAATTCCGGGGACACCTCCACCCTAATAGACTTTTCTCTGATGCCAGAAAATTGGGCACCTGGTAAGAGCCTCCCTCCACAACGTGCGTCTACGGCCAGCACCACGCACACAAGTGAGGAAACCGCTGAGCCAGCCTAACAGCTGGCCCACTGCCTTATTGTGTAGCTAAATATTAGCTACGGACTACTGCTAATCAATTTCCGGATACAGTAAGTATCTGTGTTCCTTAATGTCACGCGGTGACTAGACCATTATGGAGATGATTGGCACCTGCCAGGGATGAAATCCGTGTGGAAAAGCGTGAAGCCGAACTGACGGCAAAAAACGCGAGCAATAGCCTCGACACCCAGAGTTCTGCAACAAACTCCGAGCAAGTGTCCTTGATCGACGGCGGCATGACCGTGCCGCATCGCATACTCGAGAACTCGCGGCTATCTCCAAATAAAACTGCAATTATCTTCGATGGCCAAGAACATAGTTATCGCGAACTGGTTCTGGCCGCGGCGCGAATCGGAGAAGTACTTAAAGCACGCGGTGTTACCCCTGGTGACCGAATCGCTGTACTTATGCAGCCGGGTTATACCTTGGTATGTGGTTTGCTCGCGATTCATTTCAGCGGCTGTACCTACGTCCCGATCGACCCGACGTTCCCGAAGACCAGAATTGACATGATCTTCGAGGATGTCGCCCCTTCCGTCATCATCTTCGATCCTAACCATTACTCAGCACCAGGTTCTACATTTGGGTCGACCTTTTCCAATCGCCTTTTAGATATTACCCAACTTGAAGAACATGATGGACTCGACCCCGAATTTTCCCGGCCTACAGAAATTTCGTTAGATGACGAATCCCATATATTTTTCACCTCAGGAACAACCGGCCGCCCCAAAGGCGCGGTTTCAACGCATCAAAATTTAGCGCACGGAATGTTCTCATCCATCCGATGCTTCGGGCTCAAACCGGAGATGAGCATACTATCGGTCGCAGGTGCTTCGTTCAGTATTAGTACCTTCGAGCTGCTGGCAATGCTGGCCTGCGGTGGCCACACGGTAATAGCGCGGCGCCATGACATTCTCGACATTAGTCGCCTCTTCCAGTTGGCACGCACGGTAGAGGTTTGGCATTTTGTACCAACCCTGCTTGCAAGAATTATTGATCACGTCGAGCGCGCCCCGGATAGGGCGGGCCTGCTGTCGAATTTGAAATGCATCCTCACCGGCGGTGACAACGTGCCACCAGATCTCCTCGCAAGGATTCGCAACCTCTTGCCAGAAGTAAATCTGTACGTGAACTACGGCGCCAGTGAAACAAATTGCATGGTTACATACTGGCCCGTGGAGCAGCCGAAGCCAAACAAAACGAAAATCGGTTTTCCCCAGCAAAATGTTCAGCTGCAAGTCCTGGATAGCAATCGTCGTCCGGTTCCAATAGGGGAGGCTGGAGAGTTATTTGTAGCAAGTCCGGGGGTTATCACGGGCTACCTGCACAGGGAAGACCTGAACTTCGAAAAATTCTATCGCCATGAGGGTATACGATATTTTGCTTCCGGGGATATCGTGCGTGCACACGAAGATGGCACTTTTGAGATGCTAGGACGTGAAGACTTCCAGATCCAGCTCAATGGCAACCGCATTGAGTTATTGGAAGTCGAAGCCGCTGTAAAGCGGGCAAAGGGTATAAAAAATTGTGTTGTTGCCGCGAAGCAATTGCAAAGTGAGGGAAGCTCAAAAACCCTAGTCGCTTATGTAATCCTGGAACAGGATCAGTCGCCAGGCGTCAGTGAAATCAAATCATTTCTTTCCTCACAACTACCGGCCTATATGGTCCCGTCAATGTACCTGGCGGTTGAGCAAATACCGACGAATCACAACGGCAAAATTGACCGGATTAACCTGCCCGATCCAGCAATTTGCACGATCTTGCAGTCAAGACAACGAGAACCGCTTGCGGGTGAAATTGAACACCGAATCGCGGCAATCTGGCACGATCTTCTAAAGGTTGACAGCATCCATGCACACACGGATTTCTTCGAAACTGGCGGCGATTCAATCGCGGCAGTCCGTGCGGTCGCGAGGCTGGCAGATACGTACCGCTGCCAGTTGACAATCTCCGATATCGTAGAGAACACCACCGTCAGAAAAATGGGAAACCGAATTTCCCAGCAACAATCCAATACTGACCGTAAAGCGGCCACTACCCCCCTACTGCCAGATGGTTGTATACCGCTAAGACATGGGGATCCAAGTTTATCGCCGCTATTGCTAATCAATGGCGTTGTTGAATACCTCCATTTAGCCAAGTCAATAGGTTCCAATCGCCCAATATATGCACTGTTTTTGCCGGAAGAGGTTGATTTAATACTCAAGGGAGCCACTTCCGATGCAGTCGAAAGCACTAGTTCGATTGATGGTGTATCCCGACTATATCTATCTCTGATAAAGAAAGTACAACCAAATGGACCTTACCTGCTGGTTGGAAAATCCTTCGGCGGTATTATCGCAATTGAAGTGAGTCGTGCCCTCGTCAAAAGCGGCGAAACTGTAGATCTCATCGGCCTATTGGATACGATTGTTCCCGACACATTCACGGCGCATAAAAAACTGTCATTCAGGCTTGGTGAACACTTGCGACGTACAGCGGATGAAGGACCTGCGTATCTACTCGGAAAGATCAAACAAAGACTAGTAACCAGGAAGAGCTCTTCAGGGGAAGATGGTGCGTCTAGTAAGGATAGTGAGACAGATAATATCCGTATAAGGCACAAGACTAGAAAAACCGCCATTCTATCAACGCGATTAGATAGTATCGAAATGCCACTCACCCTCATCAAGGCGAGCGATCGCAAATTTCTTTACGGTGAACGTCCACAAAAAGATCTTGGGTGGGGAAAATATGCGAGGAAACTGGTAATACATGAAGTCCCCGGCGAACACCACTCAATGCTCAATGAGGAGAACGCGCCGAACGTCGCCAGAATCATCGAAAAAATAATATAACGAGAATATCGACGTTCTTGCATAAGGCTAGGCACACGTGCTATTCAACTCAATCGAATTCATACTGGTATTCCTACCCTTCGTAATCGCTGGGTACTATATCCTTCGGAATGTCACTATGTTCCGAGCTGCCTTGCTATGGTTATCAATTTCCTCCCTATTTTTTTACGCTTGGTGGAACCCAAAATATCTACCGCTGCTTGCTGGATCCATCCTATTCAATTTTTTTCTAGGAAAATTACTTGCAAAACACCACCTAAGATATATTTTTCTAGTTCTAGGAATCAGCACTAATCTATGTATTATTGCGCTATATAAATATCTTGGCTTCTTCGCTTCAATAGCTTCAAGCATCACTGGGGCCACTCTAGACTTACCAGCGATCATACTTCCTCTCGCGATATCGTTCTTTACCTTCCAGCAAATCGCTTATCTGGTTGACACCTTTCGTACGGGAAGCGCCGAAAAACGGTTCGACCGTTATCTACTTTTTGTCACGTTCTTTCCCCAGTTAATTGCGGGGCCGATCGTGAAACACAGTGACGTCGCATCTCAATTCGAACTTCTTGAATCCCGTCGAATACCACTAAACCAGATAAGTGCAGGTTTACTACTATTCAGTATCGGCCTTGCCAAGAAAGTGCTAATTGCAGATCAACTCGCACCCTACGCTACACCAGTGTTCGCCTCAGCGGACCAGGGTTCGGAAATCACACTACTGGAATCATGGGGCGGATTACTCGCATATACGTTTCAACTTTATTTTGATTTTAGTGGTTATGCCGATATGGCGCTTGGGATTGCAAAAATGTTTGGCATTAACTTGCCAAAGAATTTTAACTCGCCATATCAGGCGACGAGTATTATTGAGTTTTGGCGCCGCTGGCATATAACGCTTTCGAATTTTTTACGTGACTACCTATATATTCCATTAGGAGGCAACCGCAAGGGATCCCGCAGCGCAAACCTGGTTACTACGATGCTACTCGGTGGTTTATGGCATGGAGCTGGCTGGAATTTTATTATTTGGGGCGGCCTGCATGGCTTATTCTTGATGATTAACCACCAATGGATCCTTATCCGCAACGCCATTTCCAGTCGAGGTTACGCAGAGGGATACCAGTTACATACGACGGCAGGTGTCGCAGTTTCATCCGACTCCATCAATGCAGGTAATGATACAGAGCGGAGTGCCACAAGACGCCCATCTCGGATATGGATAAAGTTTAGCTGCCTTCCCGGCATGGTAATTACATTCTTGGCTGTATGCTCGGCGTGGGCATTTTTTCGTGCAGAAACTTTGCAGGGCGCCCTCTCAATCCTGCAAGGATTTTACGGATTTAATGGAATTCTTCTGCCAGAAAAAATTACGCATATAGCGCCAGTACTATTCAGTGATTTTACAGAATCGAATCGCGGTGATGCATTGGGAGTATTTCCGCACTTGAAGGGATTCTTGCTTATTGCCATTGCAATGGCAATTGCCTTTCTTACACCGAATTCAAATCAGATTTGCAGCCGATGTTTTCCCACAGAAGAATCTGGCACAGTAATTGAGCGACGCAGCATATTGGCATATGCATGGATGATATGTGCGGGCATTGCGATCACCCTCTGCTTAAAGACGCTGGCGTTCACGCAGAGTAGCGAATTTTTATACTTTAATTTTTGACAAATGCGATATCTATTCACATTTTTTGCTGGCGTACTTCTTTGTGCCGCGGCACAGATCTTAATGATCCATGTCCAGGAAGGGGTGCCTACATCCAGTTCCAAGTGGGCAGCTGATCTGTACCAACTCAAGGAACGTCACGCAAAGAAATATAGTACAGAAAAGCTACTCATCCTTTCTGGATCTAATAGCCTTTTCGGAATCTATACACCAGCACTAGAAAATGCCTATGGTGTACCCACAACGAATTTTGGTGTACATGCAGGGCTTGGCTTACGTTACATACTCGACCGAAGCAAGCGAGCCCTAAATAGCGGCGACATCGTTTATCTGCCACTTGAGTATGCGCTGTATCAAGATTCAGAAATTCCGTCGCCACAACTTATGGATTTTTTAATCGCACGGGATCCGCATTATTTTCGCACGCTACCTATACGAGAAAGGATTCTAGGATATACAAGCCTTCCCATATCAAGAATTGTTGAAGGTCTGCAAGGAGGTAGCGATCGCTATCAAGGCCAATCAGCGAAACTATATAATGTGGCAAATGTGGACGAATCTGGAAATCAGCTTCAGCAGTCCGTCAGCCCGCAAATGTCCAACCGTGGGCAGTTAGCCACTCTCAAGGCCAAAGATATTTCTGACGGCAATCTTACCAGTCATTCGCAACGAGTCCTGTCCGAATACTTCGCCTGGGCACGCAAACATAATATTTGTGTTATTGGCGGACCTCCTAACCTGCTAGATGATCCCGAATATCATTCAGCGCGTTTCGATCAGTTTTTTAAAGTTGTTCTCGATTTTTATGCGAGTAACGATGTGCCTTTTGCCGGCCACCCGAGCAACTATTTACTACCGATAGACCTTTTTTTCGACACTGAATACCACCTAAATGCTAAGGGCATTAAATTACGTACTGAATTGACAATATCTCACCTAGGAGAAGATCCTCGTTCGCTATGCGGCAGGTACGACGCATAATCTCTGAAATTTTCAGTCGCCTTTTCTCATTAAATCCTGTTATGACCCTACGGCGCCAGCCTTTGCTGTTTTCCAAGTAATAGGGCGAGCTTGCCAATACAACGGTTAAGTGACCCGATACCTAGATCCACATCAGGGTCTACACGGACCGGGCGGGCCGTCAAGAATCTGAATACTATCTGCACGCTTGCCGACAGAGCATGAAGAATACGCACTGAAGTTTTCTTTCCGAGCGGTATATCTCCGAGTACAACGTCAGGTATCACTTTAAATGTCTCACTAATTGACTCTGGGTAGGTGTCATCGTAAGGGCGATACCGAAGTCCTCGCTTCGCGCACTCAAGGATATGCTGTTCATTTGCAGCGCCGAAGTTTTCACCCAATGGATAAACCATCAACTCTCGCTCGGGCAACCTAGAATTTGGGTATCCTAGTTCTGACAGTGCTTCGCTACAGATCAGGGAGGCCGCTATTGCCACATCTGGATCCATCTTAGACTTCCAGCCGTAGATGTTGTCAGCCGAAATTTTTTTGTCAATATCGCTTTTCCAGGTCTCTGAAGCCACCCTGACGAGCTCAGCTCCTTTTCGCTCAAGCATTTGTGGTTCAAATTCTTCGCCGATAAACTGGCAGATCTCTGAGACCTTTTTCTCCGGATCAGTGACAAGATCTTCGTAGCGAACGGTTATGCTGTTTGCATCTTGCGCAAAGAACTTCGAACTTTTCATATACACGCCCATCCACCGGTAAAACTCAGCGATATAGGACGTGGATAGCCCAATATTTTTAATTACCGATGGTATTGAATCACGCGGATCACGAATAATACGGATAATCTTCGCATCCGGGAAAAGAGCTCTAATGGTGTCGACGTAGAATAAGTGGCGAGGTGTCTTCTCAGCCCAGCGTTGTTTACTTTGCAACTCCGCAAAAGCTTCAGGTATTGCTGCGTAAACTGCCTTTACAAAATCCGTCCGCGTATCGAGTTGCTTACGCAAATGTTTATTGCTGAGGCCAAAATGACTCGCAAGGCTTCGACCATCTGGATATCGGATTTCGTCAAGCTGCTCTATTGTCTTCGCAATCCTGTTGTTACTTTGCGCCAGCGACCTTGCGCGTTTGATCGGCAACGCCCTGAACAGGTCCGTCTCGGGACCACAGGCAATTCGACTATGACTGCCGATAATTGCAGACAGCAAAGAGGTACCAGACCGTGGCGGCCCTACAATAAAAACTGGCGCTGTACTGGCCGTCGCGGTTACTGCTGATTCCAATGTATCGTCCTATCCAATGTAGTTTTTTGTGAATACCACAAACAGGTAGCCTGTAATCGCACCCGGTAATAGGAATGCGGTATAGATAATTTCACGTGTAATGCTCATCAAGCCTGCATGCCATTTCAGGTAAAGCTGAAGTGGCACAACGAACAATGGATATATGCCGAGGAACACGACAGCAGCATAAAAGCCATATTCATACAGGAAGAAAGGTAGGCCAACAGTCAGAATAATCGCCCTCGATAATGCAATGGGTAACATCTTCTTGGGTTTGCCCGTTGCTTGGTAATACAGACCCAAACCACGGTAGCGATCCGGAAACAGGCCTATGGCTAACACTGCAAGAAATGGACCCGCCTGGCTATACCGGTCATCGTATAGCACTTCAATTACTGTGGAGCCACTCACAAATAGGAATCCACAGAATCCGCAAATGATGAGGTCCAACGGTAGCCGAAATCGGTAATATACATTTGAACAGTTTTCGCCTTCACGCACTGCTCTGCTTAGCGCCGGGTACATCACTTTCTGCATTATGCTATTTAGTGCCCCCCTGACTGACCCAACGATAAAAATTGCAATGGAATATATGCCCATTTCCGCTGCAGTAATGTCGAAAGCCAATATTATCCTGTCGCCATTGAGCACCCAGTAACCAAGCAATGACGTGGCGAAAATCCACTTCCCGAAATGAAAGATCTCGCGAGCATGATCCCACTGCCATTTCCAACGATTGTTATGTCCCGGTAGCAAGATATACTCGGCAAGAACTTTGGCAATATTTGCTACGATGGTCCCCGCAACTAACGCCCAAATTGTAGGGGAGTATGTAGCCCAGGTGACCATCGTTATGATCGATAAAAGTTGTGACGCAAGCTCAATGGAAGTGACTCTCGCCAATCGGAGTTCGCGATTCGAAGTGGCGGACTTGGTCGAGCGGAAGCCGCTAACTACAAGGCTAAATGCGAGAATCGCGAGTACTGCGGGCAAATCCGGATCAGCATAGACGCTTTCTGCCGGTAAAGATGAACTCGCCACCCAAAGCGCAATTGCTATTCCGAAGATAATCGCAGCCAGGGAAATTCCGCGAAATATTTGCAGTATCCACGCGGTGTCAAGGAAATCTCTCTGTGTACCGGCCTTACTCTGAATAATACTTTTTTGGATGCCGACATCAGTGACCATCTGTATCCCCGCAATCACGACATTGGCAAGCGCCATGATCCCGAACATCTCGGGGGCGAGTAGTCTCGTCATGATGAGGTTACTAGCCAAACGAAATATTTGACTAAATGCGTAGCCACCAAATACCCAAAATGCCGCGCTGCGAATCACATAGCGGTTAAACCCTTGTCCAGTACTAGCAGGTGCTTCAGCCACTGGGCTACTCATACGTACACCGCAGTGATTTCTTGCGCTTTGCACTCACTAATTCGCACGAGCGTCCGTTCAAATAACGTGGCAGAAGTCATCCAGCTGCTTTCCTTGACTGAGTGGCTGGCCGCGTCGGACATCAAATTCCATTCGCTATCATCCAACGTCAGTGCCTGGACGATTGATTCTGCCTGTGCTGAAATATCGTCAATACCGTTGAGATAGCCATTAATGCCATCGCGAATATAATCAGGTGCGCACCCACTACGGGTCGCAATTACCGGACACCCACAGGCCAAGGCTTCCAATATTGGGAGCCCGAACCCCTCGCTTCGGCTACTGAAAACATAGCCTCGTGAACGCGAGTATATTGCCCGCAACTCTCCTCGATCTGGGGATAGGACAAACTCAACACCGTCGGGGAATTCAATTGAAGGGCTGGGAGCGCTTGCTCCAAACAAAACCAGTCTCGCCTGCGGAACAATCTGTCTTGCCCTGGAAAAGGCCGCGAGCGTGACATCAATGCCTTTAAATTTTGACTCTGAATACATGCCACACACAGTAAACGGTGACATCGTTATATTTTCCGGACGATAAAATTCCTCATGATCCACGGCGTTCGGCACGAGAAATGTATCGTTGTCACCATATTGAGTCGCCATCACATGCGCTAACCACTCAGCGATGACTATTTTTGGAAAATTAGTCTCGTATGTTTTCTTAACCCTTGCCACTGGCATTTCATCATGGACCTCATAATGCTGCACGAAATAGCATTTGGCGCCCTTTTCAACTGGGAAGTGCTGCGTCCACTCCACGGTTTTCCACCAGGTGGCAATTAGCACATCAGCAGATGGGTAGCGATCGGAGTTGGACATCTGGTCAGGTGACAAAGTAATGATATTGACACCGCGTAACCGGGAAAAATGAGAATGTTCAATAGGCCGATTCTTGAAAAAGCGCCTTTTTATAAGCCGCTTTAGGCCATTTGAGAACCCACCGTACTTATATTTTGGGCAGACTATGGTAACTTTGTGGCCTGCATCTGACAGAGCCTGAGCATAGATAGCAACGACGCGGCACCCACCACTGAGTGAGGGTACCGGAAATGCGAAAGTAATATTCATCCGTGATTTCGCCTTGTGGTCCACTGCTAATTTTATCGCCCCTGGTCGGTATGTGTAAATGATGGGAGGACAATGATGTTTTCTTATCGCGGTTTTAAATTTCGCGCGTTCGTCACATTTTTTTGAAGCACTCAGGTAGTACCATTCATATCGCTCCGGCACTGCTTCCATCGCACCGTGAATCCGTTACGAACTGTTCGTCCGTCGGTTTGTAGTTTTCGACAGTTCGCACCAGACCGAAATTTCTCTCTCGAGAATCGAATGCAATATGGATTTATGTATTCGAGCTTTTATCTAAATTAGGGATTATCTTTCATGAAGTACTTTTTTATTCATTGCGTGATTTGTCTATTGCTCGTCGGTTGCGGAGGTGGCAGTGGATCGGACGGCGGCAATGATAATCCCCCCGTGGAGAATCGCGCACCAGTAGCGGAAGCCGGCAGTAACCAAAGCACCATGCCGGGGCAATCAGTGATCTTGAACGGTGCGGATAGCTCGGATCCAGACGGCGATACATTGAGCTACCAATGGAGTGTTGTGCAGGCACCATCAGGAGCAGAAACTAGCTTTTCTGCTTCGACCAGTGTGGAAACCAATTTTTCGGCGGATATCGCCGGTACCTATGAAATCCGCCTGACCGTAAACGATGGCACGGTTTCCGATACGGATTCCGTGAGTATAGTCATAGTGGAAGATAGTTCCGCGCTTGTAGCCAATGCCGGGGCCGGCTATTCCGGGCCCGAGGGTGAAGATATTACACTTGATGGGCGTGCCAGCACCGGACCCTCCGGTGAGTCGCTAACCTATAGCTGGTCGATCACATCAGGCCCAAGTGATTCTACGGCAATACTTTCTGAGCCTAATAGTGCCACCCCCGTACTCAGCTCTGCGTCTGTGGGCAGTTATGAAGTCACACTAGTCGTGACCAGTGAAAACGGAGGAACTGACTCCGATATCGCCCATATTCTGGTCCTCGACTATCTTCCCATTACACAGGTGGTGGAACACTACACCCAGATCCTGCCATCGGATGATACTCGGGTTATCTATGTAAGTAGCCAGGAAGGCGACGATGGAAATGACGGCCTTTCCTCCAGTACACCGGTGCAAAGCATCCAGCATGGGGCCAGCCTATTACGTGACGGCCATCCCGATTGGCTCGCGCTGAAGAGTGGCGATACATGGGAAACTGGTATCGGTGGCTGGATCAAGTCCGGTCGCAGTGCATCTGAGCCTATGGTGATTACCAGCTACGGGATTGGCGATAGCCGCCCCCTATTACGCACACGTGATGAAACCGCATTCCGCTACCAAGGGGGTGGCGGCAGTCCGGAGTATGTGGATTTCCTGGTAATCCACGGCCTGCACTTTTACGCGATTTCTCGCGATCCAAACGCCGGGAGCGACTTTACCGGTGTATCGGATAACCGGGGTATTACCTGGTTTCGCGGAACCAACGGTCTCCTTATTGAAGACAATATGTTTGAGCTTTATAAAGAAGCCATTACTCTCGAGGAAACCGATGGTTTCGATATCAGGAATGTACTGATCAAGAACAATGTATTTATCGACTCATATAATGTGACCGGCAGTCATGCCCAGGGTATTTATCTCGATAAAACAGACAATGTACGCATAGAACGCAACGTATTCGACCACATCGGATGGAACGATTCGGTTGCCGGTGCCGAGAAGACCAAGTTCAACCACGCTATTTATGTTCAAACCACTAATCGTGATATTGAAATCATTGACAATATCATCGCCCGGAGCTCTAGCCATGGTATTCAGCTAAGGCCAGGTGGGCTGATGGAGGGCAATATTCTGGTACAAAATGCGATTGGATTGATGCTTGGGGGAGATCAAGCCCTGGGTGATCCCGGCGTGATCACAGACAACGTTGTTCTGCATGGCAGTGATATCGCTGCAGACGAACCAAGAGGCTGGGGTATCGATCTAACGCCGGGGATTGTCTCGGCGGAAATCACCGACAATATTGTGGCTCATGAAAACTCACTCTCAGAGAACCCTATCGCAATTCGCGAAAGTAATTTATCTACAACCTCTGGTAACGCAGTGTACAACTGGGGTGATCAGTCGCAGCCCGCGAGTGATTTCGTAAACGCCGCGTTGACAATCAGTGATTTTGATACGCATGCCGGTGGGAACGGCACCATGGACTCCTTTTATAATAATATCCGCGCTCACTCGCAGCGCTCCCCTAATCCAAATTATGATGTAGAAGAGATCCGTCAATACTTTAAAGAGGCGTTTTCGCCCGCTCCGTAAACATTCGCATCAGATATAAAAACGGCCATCTGGTATTCCAGACGGCCGTTTTATGCCCAACTCGATGAGCTATTGCTCACTAAATCCATCAATAAAGAACTGTCTTATTTGCGCGACCGAGTAATCAGGATTCCAGGTTAATCTCGATTGCGCGCGGATGTTGTCAATGAACGAATCATAGGTACCGGCACCGCCCATAAGCTGATCGAATTCTTCGATTGTGCGTTCTGGATCTATGTAATTTCCAGGGTCATCCGTACCCTCTTCCCATTTATACACAATGTTGTTGACGTATGTCGCATTTGCCGACTCCCTGATCGCAAAACGATTACTCGCATCACTCATCACATGCGCAACAATATTATTCTTCACCAGCCCATTATTCTGCGGGTTGAAATCAATTCCCCAACCCCGACGGAGATCACCGGGACCGATATCATTACCATTAATCACCACATTATTTATGATCTGACCATCGCTCGGTGCATTGGTGGCGCGACCCAGTAATATGGAAATTGGATTCCTAACCAGGAAATTTCCCTCGATAATCCCGCCCGGCCGTAGCTGCATACCATGGCTTGAGCTGCGTGAAATAATGTTATTTTTTATATCGATATCCGTGTTGTCACTCTGGATGTAGATCGAATGGTTGAATTTAGTAGCAACCGCACCTGGATAAGTCGCGTGCCAGCCGTTGTGATCAAAGATGTTCTCTTCAATAAGAACTCCCTCAGCCTGCGATACGTAGATACCTTGAGAGTGCGCGCTGGTAGCATAAGAATCAACGATTACATTTCTACGAATTATCACGCCGCTGATATCAAGATTATCCAGATCATGAATCTGAATCCCCTCTTTGTAGTGCTCAATATAATTATCTTCGAACAACAGATAGCTGCAGCCTCGATACCAGTTGATACCGCGATTCGTCGATACCTGGGTAAAGCTGGGTGAGTCGGGATCGCGTGTTTCGGAATAAAGATGAAGCCCGCTAAAAATAAGGTTATCGATGATCTGCGGCGAGCCGCCTCCACCGGATGCGCGTAAGCCATCTTTGGTCCCGCTCATCAGCAGCGGTCTTTTTGTGCCTTCCCCGTAGGCAGTCACAACCATCGGCTCAGATTCGGAGCGTCCGCTTTTTAGCCACTTGCCCAGGCCCTCTTGCCATTCGTCACCAATCTTAAGCAATAGCCAGTCGGGGCTTCCGTCTCTCAGCAAATCCTTCCCACGGGTAATGCTATTAACTGCTGTTTCAGGAGTCAGCCCGTCGTTTGCATTATCTCCGGTACTGCTGCTTACATAGATAAGCCGGGAATCAGATGCGGGTAAAATTGTGGTAAAGCCCGCCTTTTCAATGGTGATAGGTATGTGTGAGAAAGGTGAGCTGGCTTGTGCAACGGTTACCATTCGCGTCGTTTCTGCCGTTGCACCGGCGGAATCTACGACACTGTAATTCAGTTCATAGGTACCTGCCTTAGTGGTATCAACCTCTCCAGTGACACCAATTTGCGCACTAAGGTTTCCGTCCTCTGTATCGTTCGCTGTCGCACCCGGATCCGAAAATTCTGTATTCTGCTCTACCTCTAGTGAGGCGGCCCCGTTCAAATTGATCGTAGGCACGTTGTTTTCGGCGACATTTACGAGCCGTTCGATGGATGCGGATTCACCGTCGGAGTCGGTAACCCGATATCCAATGACGTAGTTACCCGGTACATTTGAAGTAATTGGTAAGCCGGAAACGACTATTTGATCGGTCAGATCCCCATCTTCATTATCGTTCGCAGTGGCACCCGTATCATCGTACGCTTCACCGTGGTGCAGCTGGACATTGTTAGCACCAATCAGGCGAATCACGGGCGGGCTGTTGGTGTCTTCATCTCCCGGATCCGGTGGATTCCAGCCACCACACCCTGTACAAATGAGCATTATCAAAACGTACATTGAATACCTGGACATTCGTTACCTCGTCTCTCGCAGTACAAAAAGCAGAAAAAGTATGGGTTAGCCGCTTTTCTTTGCCAGATTCGGACGAGAATATTTGCTTCGATTTACACTTTTTGTGAAACGATTTACTAATCGGTCACACCATTTTCTATTCTATAAGAACAAACTACTAGCTTGCATAACGAGCAAACCGTCAAAATATTTCAAACGTTTACCTCCGTATCACCTGACAATGTGTCATCCGTCGTGGTTTAGACGCCTATGCGCACAAGCTCGTTAAAATTCGATGCTTGCTTTGGGCGGGCTGACAACGGTGTAACCCATCCGACAACACCATAGCGAAAACTAGCTACATGCACTCCGCGAGAATGCCCAATAATGATGCGCACTTACGCTATCAACTGCCGACGGTATCAATGATCTACTCGGCGTTATGGTATTATCCCATCCAACGTTTATATCGATTCGGGCTACACGAGACATTTAGTTTTCACCGACCCATAAGGATCGCCTTAATAGAAAATCACCTTCATTCCACTCCCGAGAAGGACGCATCTCAGGAGTATCGTGGTTTTAGTGCTATCGCGTGTTTTATACGCAATGCGATAGCAGGCAAAAATTGATTATCAAACAAGGATGTTAAGATGCGTGACTGCAGACGAATGGCAGTTCTTATCCCAGAATTCCCCGGGCAAACACATATTTTCTTTTGGCGTGAAATTCAAGCACTCCGCGAAGCGGGTAACCATGTCGAAATCATATCCACGCGCAAACCTCGCGCAAAGAATTTTCACGAATTCTTTTCACAGGTTAGTGACACCTACTATCTTACGAAGATTCCAATCATAGGGCTGATTGCGCACATACTGCTAAATCTTCCTTGGTTGATGCGTTCAGTATTATATTGCTTTCGGCTACGGGCCAATTTTTCTGAGAAGTTGCGCACCCTATTGTTTATTCCGCTTGCAGTAAATCTTCAGTTGTATTGCAAAGCAAAAGAGATAGGGCATATTCATGTCCACTCATCTGCAGATGCATCACATATAGTAGCCATGGGTGCACTGTCGGGTAAATTTACATACAGTGTCTGTATTCATGGCAATCTCAATCAGTATGGTCAAAACCATCTAGAAAAGTTGTCAGGTGCTTCTGCAATTATCACTGTGACAGAACCACTGCGTAGTGAAATTGTGGACGCGCTTCCGAACTACCCTGAAGATCAAGTACATGTTGTACCAATGGGTGTTAATCTGAGCAAATTTTTGCCTCGCACTTACGTGGAATTCGGTACCAAGCCAATCGTCTTGACCTCCATAAGTCGATTGGCGCATGTCAAAGGACACACTTATACACTTCAAGCGTTAGCACAACTCCCAGAAAATCTGAACTTCATTTATCAGATCGTCGGTGACGGTGAAATGCGAGAGAAGCTCGAACAGGAAGTAAGTGAACTTGGACTCACCGACAAGGTCGCATTCCTGGGCTTCAAAAAAGAGCAGGAAGTTAACAAGATTTTAAAAACAACAGATATTTTTGTATTAACAAGTTTTGGCTTCGGGGAAGCTGCACCTGTAGCAATTATGGAGGCAATGGCATGCGGTGTTGCTACCGTATGCTCAATTATAGGCGGGACAAGAGACATGATTACGGACGAGCACGACGGCATGCTTGTTCGGCAAAAAGATGTTGAAGATATTAAACGGGCTATTCTATTCCTTTTGGAAAATAGCGCGCAAATAAAAGTAATCTCTGAAAATGCCCGTGCCACAGCAGAAGAAAAGTTTTGCCACCGGCGTGTTGCAAACCGACTGGCACAACATATCATCCCAGCGTAACCTGCTCGATAGGTTCGGCCTCACTCGACGTAATTGCTTGCATATATATTTTTTCGAGCGCCGAGCCTTTATTTTTCCATGAATATAGCTCGGCTTGCTTCCTTGCCACCAATGCCATTTCGAAAAGTCTCTTAGGGTTGTTTTTCAAAAAGCTGATTTTCTCAGTCAACTGCTGAACAACGTGCTCTCGCGATATTGGCTCTATTTTAAAACCACTATTTTCCGTCACGTATTCACCGATTCCGCCATTGTTTACGACGATACATGGTGTCCCTGCTGCCATAGATTCCATCACAACTGCTCCGCCAAATTCACGTACCGACGGAAAGCAAAAAAGATCTGCATCTTTGCACTCGGCCGGTACATCTGAGTGCGGAATCCAGCCCTTAAAATTCACCAGAGCCGTTAACTTGTTATTTGCCACATAATCCGTTAATTGTTTTCGCTGGGAACCTTCACCAACGATAGTAAACTGTAAATTTTCCTTATCCCTGTTGGAAAGTTTCGCTAGCGCCTCCAAAACCATGTCACAACCCTTATACGGCTCCAGTCGACCGAGAAACAAAAGCTTAAATGTCGAGCTGGGATTGGTGGACGTTCCATTGGTGAAACTACCTCTCTCCGCCCCTTCTCCAATTTTCATATCGGATGTATAGAACATTTCGTTAGCGGCATTTTCATACATCAAATGCATTTTCGCAGACTGTGATGGGAAAACCTTTTTTAACCAAGAGTCAGTGTATGACGAGCCAGTTAAAATTACATCAGCATGCTTGTATGTCGACCGATAGCTGGGTACCAGCCATGTACCGACACTGCGGATCCAATTGAAGTAACTAAACTCCTGTCTTCCAATGTTGCGAAAGGCTTCTGGATAGGGTACCCCGCCGTTTACGGGCCCGAGAATAAATTTCGCTTTTCGCTCAGATTTACGACACGCCGCCGCAATGGAATACGGATATCGCGGCATAATCGGCGTCAACGCATGAACGATCTCATAATCACCGTTGCCGACACTTTCTGAAAATGCTTGATCAACGAAACGGTTAAAGAAAAAATAAATTGGGAACTGCAACAGGTGGCGTAGTGGCCAAACAGTCCGACCACGAAAAGTTGTGAGAAATGCGATTAGTTTGTAGTAGACAACCTCTGTACGTGATTGCTCATAATAGGTAATGTCGCTCGTATGTCCTGCACGAGCAAGTGCGTCCTTATTCCGACAATGTGTTACCAAATGAACGTCAGCGAACTTATTTATTACCTTATAAAAATTGTATCCAACCAGCGGAACGGAGCTTAGCTCCGGATTACAACTCTCAATTACCAACAGTACTTTAATTTTCATTTTTCGTTGGCCTAGTGCTGAGTCATTCCACTACGTATTCCGGTATTTATTATAGGCGCTCGTTTCCCGAACATTCGCGTAGCCAACTTCGTTGTTATCATAGTGACAATTTTTTTCGGATTAACGGGATAACGTGTCTTGGCTGTGGCTTTAAGCCCTGTCAACCTGGATATATTTTGAACAATGGTGGGGAATTTTTCGCGATCTGTCAGCTCATCAAAATTTATTTCCAAAACATCATTCGAAACGCCACTCCAATAGTCAAAAAATTCGTCTACCTTTTCTTTATACAAGTCAACATCATTTACCAGCCCCCAAGACTGAGTTGATCGAAGCGTTTGCTCTACCGGCCTACGTAATAGAATCACATGTGACTCAGTTACAAGCTTCTCGATAGTCGCTCGCATATTTTCAGGCGCAGCCTGGGGAAAATGTGTTTTGACGACACACCTTCCGATTTGCAAGCCACTATTGATATATTGTTCCCGATTTACCTGGCTTCTAAATAGCTGGTCAGCATCCACATATAAAGGCTTTTTAGCCAGATCCGGGAAGTTATTTAACAGCAAGTCGATCGCCAAGTGTGTTCCAGAGCGCATAACAGAGGCCACTATAATTGGCTTACCAATACTCCTGGGGATTATCCCAGGCGGGCACACCACACGTGGATTTGTAAAAGGCACTAAGTGTTTACCTATGGCATTTATCAGACTTCTAAACATATCCAAGATCTTTTAACAATTTCTCTGAAGACTTTATTGGACTGGAACTTGCACAGGTACCTTTCCAATTATGGGTTCCCGATCCGCAGATTCACGTCGACGCGATTTTCGAAACTTATGATTCGCACACATGCCGATGGCAACGCCATACATAAAGAACACCCAGTTGTGCTGTGACGCATTTGGAATCTGATCAACCATCAGCATTGCTATGATGACACAAAAAGTCGCACATACCTGGGCGTGTTGCGGATCACGAATCTTACTCAAAAACGCTTTGCCATTTTTTACTGCTAACATCGGTAGCCCAAGGAACACCAGGTAGCCAAGCAGGCCAAACTGGGTAAACTTGATAATCCAATATCCGTCTGTGACCACGCCATCAATACGGTTGCGGTCCCATCCCCCCCAACCAAACAGCATTTTCTCCTGGCCATGTGCAAGCATGATTTCTTCATGTTCAAACCGGAACCCAAGCGAGCCAACCTTATCAGGCCCAAAAACAGCAGCCAGCTCCAATAGTTTGTCATGAGGGATGTAATTGAACATGGCTAAAATTGGATAGAAAAATACAGCGGAGGCAAGTATGTACGCGGCCAATGTCGATAGCCTTGAAGGCAAGAACGCAAGCATAAGGAAGCCAAGCGTACCCAGGAGCCACGCCCCAACAGACTTACATATCAATAGGATAAATAGTCCATACAGTACAAAGAAGATATTTGGCAAGATGAAAATCTTTTGTTTCGCCTTCCATAGTCCGGTCATTGCGAGTAAGACAACAACGGAAAAGTTTGCAACCAATAGTCCGTGCCCCATAAATACGACCGGCCGATAACCCCCAAACCGAATCTGCTGGTTAAACGCATGGGGGAAAAAGCCATAGATCCATGTGTGGAGCTGCGGGCTCAGTAGCACTTCGATAATCATTAATGGCGAGTAGAGAACACCAGCAATTGCGACCAGCCGTAGGACCTTAATGCCATCTTTTATGTCTTTGACAAGAATTGCCGCGAGGATAAAGGGGACAAGTGCAAATGCGACCTGAAATGTCATCGAGATCAGGTCTTTAGGTGATAGTGCAGGTTTCACCCGTACTCCCGTAAATACAGGATCGAGATTTGTAAGTACCGTCAGACTTGAAATTAGCAGACCGGTAAAAAGTAATAGCTTGCTACCGAGCGTTGGCGGAAAGCGAAACTTTACCTTTTTAATAAGAAAGCAGCCGATGAGTGCGCTGTACGCAGCAACATTTTGCTTGTCTATATTAGGTAAGATAGGTAGCACAAATGCGACCTTCAGAGGCAGAAACATATATGCCCCAAAAATCGTCCAGAACGTGGCCGTTAGGGCACTATATTTTCTGTATAGAAGTAAGGATAGAACTGGCCATACTAGAACAGCCAATAAAGCTATTGTATTTGGCATGGTTCAAGCTGGAGATTATTATCGAAACTGTCGCGTAAAATTCTCGTATTACTTGCGAGATTAAATTCGGACTCTATCTTCGATATCGCATTATTGATTTTTCTTACGCTGTTTTCTTGCGTCTCACTTACGACTTTTTGGATAGAAGCGGCCAACGCACTTGCATCAGGTTCAGACAAGCTTCCTGTAATATCATCTATTACCAGTTCAGGAATTCCCGATACTGAAGTTGCAATTACGGGGACTCCACGCATCATCGCCTCCATTAATACCACCGGAATGCCATCCATATCGCCGTTGGAGTCCACTTTTCCGGGAAACACGAAGTAATCAATCTTTTCATACCAACTGGAAACAAGATCGTGAGGCAGTGCACCGCCGAAAGAGACATTTTCTGTCAGTCCGTGACTTTCAACGAGAGCTTTAAGACTTTGCTGCAGCGGCCCATCGCCCATGATCTCGAGCTTAATATTGGGTTGATGTGGCGACAGTTTTGCCAACGCATTGACCAATATATCCACACCTTTCTTCTCAACGAGTCGACCTAAAAAACCAAGAGTGATCTCGCCACGTTCCTCTTTGGATTGATCCCGAGGAGAGAATTGGTCGGAGTCAACGCCACATCGAACCAGCACCATTTTGTCCGCAGGAATGCCCTGGGACTTAAGCACCTGCATGTTGAAGGTGGAAATTGTTGCAACGAATTTCGCGCGCTCCCCCTTCTGCCGCATCAGGTACGCACGTTGAAAAATGTCATTTGCATGAGCGGTAAAGCTAAAGGGTGTGCCCAGCAGCATGCTGGTATACATTCCAATGTCGGTTGCGATATGCGAAAAATGGCAATGAATATGATCAATATTCTCCATGAGCAATCTGTTGGAGAGATAACCAGCCACCAGAAAACGATATATCTGGCCTAACGCAAGCTTTGGGTCTTTAATGCAGAGCAGGGTATCCCCTAGACAACGTACCACGCTCTTAACGTAGGTTAGCGGATGCTTCGCCAGGAACTTAAGGTTCTCAACTAATACATGGTTCAGTTTCTTCTCATACAGGTAGTGGCAATTTTCTGCTATTCGTACAATCTGTTCATCTGTACCACCAGCCTCCACCGAATGTAGTGAAAATGGGAGAACGGTTTTCCCCAGCTTTTCCAGCTCGATAATCTCGTTGTAGACAAAGGTACTAGACTTACCAGGTATTTCGGGAGCGATGTAGGCAACGCGCCCACTATTTTCTATCTGTGCCATGAGGATCCTTCTCATGCTCCTCGTAGCAGGGATTTGTCAGTAGCGGACTTGGCTACATCGTTAGTACTTGTGCTTTCGGCATTCATCCGCGCTTGCAACAATGCAATTCCCCCGGCATTTGCATCCGGATTCCAGCGGGACTCATTGGTAGCTTCAAGACTCTCCACCGCCCTATGTCTTCCCATAAGTAGAGAGCGGGATTGATACCAGCGGATTTCTCTGATCAAAGCTGGATCATCAAGCTGCTTGTCTTGTCTAAATAACGCCTTTAGATAGCCGTAGTACATCGCGATGCCGCCGATGATGAACGGGTATTCAATAGCCCTGAACACACAGGTCGCGAGCATGTATATCCAGCCGGTCCCCATAAAATACTGGCCAAAGCCGTGACGGGCGCGGCCTGTCAGGATACCGTGTTGGCTGGAACCCATCACACGAAGATGCGTGAAATTGAGGTCTGGCTCATCCCAGCTCGACGCACGCCACCCCATCTCTCTACATTTGTGACAATCAATCGCATCCCACATGACCTCCCGCACAAACCCACCAATCTGTTCAAAGCATTGGATACGATAGAACTTCGTCATACCTGCTGACATCTCGTCACCGCGGCGTTCGCTGACCAGTTTGCCGTCTCGCTCGTTATAGGGTTTGCCACTGCAAGTACCAATTCGCGGGTCCGCCTCCATTTTTTCCATCAAGCGTTCGAAATATCTGGCGGGTAATTCGAGATCCAGGTCCAATTTACAGAGATAGCTGTACTTCCCGCGGTCAATGGTTTTTAGGCCAGCATAGAAAGTATCGACAACCCCTGGGCCGACATTGCGATACCCACGGTTCTCGCGTTTTAAAATACGGATGAATGAGTACTTATTCGCATACCCAGCGAGAATTTCACTCGAGCCATCAGTGGACCCGTCATCGACAATGACCCAGAGCTTTGGCGGTGCTGTCTGCGCCACAACGCTGTCCAGCGTTCGCTGCATATATTCTACTTCATCGCGACACGGCGAGATTATGACGTAATCTCTATTCTGCACTTGAACATTCCCTTGAATAAATTAAATTCAGTTTGTTGCGGGTTCAGCAACACTCTGGGCCAGCATACGATTAATTCTTGGTAGAACGAGCGCATTTTGAATATAGCGTTTCGTGAGCCTTGTAGGATTCTGCAACAAGCGATAAAGCCATTCGAGGCGTGAGCGCTGCATCCACTTCGGTGCCCTTTTTTCCTTGTCGGCGAGGAAAAGTATCGACGCTCCAATACATAGCGCAATACCGTGGAATCGAGCCTGCTGTTTTAGCATCAGGGCGAGTTTCTCCTGTTGGGGGGAGCCGACCGCAAGGAACACGAAATCTGACTGTGCACTTAGAATTTTATCGATAACCTTTTTTACTTCATCGCTCTTGGTTATAAATCCCATCGTCGGGTTATGATGGGTTATGTCCAGATAGGGAAATCTATCTCGAACGATGTTGATGACCTCATCCTCGCCGCCAAGAATATATATACGGTCCTTACTGCTTAGTTCGCTTTCGAATAGACGCCGCGTTAGATCACTGCCAGTCACGACCTGTGGGATCTTGGTACCATGTCGATTGAGTAGAGCTTCTAGAATGCGACTGTCACAAAGCGACAAACTCGCATTGCGATAGATATGCTGAAGGCTTCCCGAATCATCTTTTCTGGCGAGCCGGGCCAGATGATCAACATTCGGGGTCACAATGTATCCCGCATGCTTGTTTCTCTGCATTTGACGAATATGGTCAATAGCACTGTCCATGCTCGCCGTATCAATGCGGCAAAGTCCAATATCGACAGAATGAATGTCAGGCATTAGTAATCTCTATTTATATTCAATAATCGCAGTTTTACGCCCGGAGAACTGTCCCATGGCGAATTTCGTCACCCCAAAGAACTGCGGGACCTTTCCAATTTGTGTTAGCACTCCGTAGACCAGAGAACGCCGAAACGAGTTTCTACGCCGTATTTTTCGTATAAATATGCGGAACGCCATTGCTGGGTAGGCAAGAATTAGAAAGAGTGCGATCGGTGGAGAGAACGGGTATATACTTGCAATGACAATTGGAAATACACACGCCCAGAAACAAATACTTACGACTTCTCTAACACAATACGGATTTTGCTTGGTGGCGTGTAACGCACTGCGCGCAGCATAAGCAAATCCTGCGCGCTTATTTCGCAGCCAGAATTGCCGGAAGCTGGTCATTGCTGCGTCATGCGAAGTCATTTCCTCTGCGATTCGCCAAATTTTCCAGTTCTTTTTTCTCAGTCGGAAGCACATTTCAGGCTCTTCACCCGCGATCATTTCAGGGTTAAAGCCGCCTACCGCGATTATTGCGTCCTTTCTCGCAAGAAAGTCGCCGCCGCAGGATTTGGTATCGCCTATTGGGGTATCCCACTCCATATCACACAAGGCGTTGTAAATAGTTCTTTGTGGATAAACCTCTCTTCTTCTCCCACATGTGATAGCCACATGTGGATTAACAGACAAAAAGGAAATCGCTTTCACTAACCACCCAGGTTGTATGGCGCAATCGCCGTCAATGAACTGGATGTATTCGATATTCGGGTGTTTTTCCAACAGATAGGCTAACCCAGTATTACGCGCGCGCGCGGCTGTAAAACGCGTGGTCATATCGAGTCGCACAACGTCACAGTCTACGCTTTTCACATACTCGACACTGCCGTCTGTTGAACCCGAGTCAACATACACAACTGGTGGCAAGTCCACGTCGTGATCGTGAGTATTGTCGTTTTTATGCGCATCAATTTTGGGGCTGATAGACTGGCGCTGCTCAAGTATTGACCCTATACAACGGCGCAGTCGGTCTCCCTCATTCCTGCCGATGATGACAAATCCAAGAGTTGGTTCGCTAATCTTGTATGCATCATTATTATGAGTAGACATACTCGCCCCCCACAGCGGTATCTTTTTGCTGCGTGCTCCAGTTCAAAGTGTTTTCTAAAACGCGCTCTCTATAGTTGTCTACTGTAATTTCAGTACCCAGTAGGTAACCTAGTTCTTCCAAATCACGATTTAATATGTGTTGAATATTTTGAAGCGATGCTTCAGATAAAATAGGGCGTTTCTTCATCTGCAGACGTGATTTGACTGCGTTGCGGAGTGCTCGTGGAACAAGAACTCTGCGTAGGAAGGTTAGAATCGGATTTCCAATCAGGAATCTCGTTACACCATTGGTGCGAAGTCGCTCAGAGGAAACATTGGTTTTAGACTGGTCATCTTGCCAGGTCACTTTACCGGTATAGCCGATAAATTGCGCAATTCTCTCTAGTTCAGACTGTGGGTGTGCTCTCAACCGCTCGAAAAATACCGGCAGTATCTTGTTCCGGCCATAGCGCTCAATAAATGGGGCCAACTGGCCTGCATAACAGCTATAGTTGACCAGCTCCGAATGTTGCTCAATTGCCTGGTTAATATCGACCTTTATATTGTTACAGCTCCATTCGTGGATATATTGCGATATCAGCCGCTCAATCGGATGGCGCATTACATAGATGAGCTTTGCGTTGGGCAATGACTCATAGAGTCTTTCAACGGTCTTTGGGTAAGTGGGAAGCTTGGTATAGTGGGTACTAGCTTCACCAAGAATATCGTCGCTTTCGGCGCTCTCGAACAATCCTTTGTACCAGTCTGCACCCCGGGCATACTGTGCATCATCGCTAAAGAAATTTGGCTCCTTCAGCTCGGGCATATACAAACCATCGAGCCCACGCAGCTGCTCGTAGATAGTCGTTGTCGCCGACTTCATAGCGCCGATGATGACGAAATCAGGTAATGCTTTTTTCTGGGATGTCATAGGTCTGCCGCTCTACGTGATATTTCATCTGTTGAAGTGAATTGAGGCGGCTGGACTATAAGAAAATCCTTCCAGATATCACGCCATTCTCCAGGTATCCTAGAGCCAGCGGTTTTGCCGCGCAGACATTTCAACAGACGAATTGCACGCCCCAAATACCAAGCGAGGTTCGCCGAAATAAGGCGTGTTTTTCCGCCTAACAGGGTGAAATATCGAGTTCGCGATTGATAGAAATACGCTGGTATACGTTTTTTCTTATCGCTATTTTTCTTGACACTCGAAGTACCGCCACGCAGATGCACCACGCGAGCCTCCAACGCCTGTTCGATGGTATATCCTGCTTTTTGTATTCGTAGACAGTATTCAATGTCTTCGAAATACATGAAGAATTGCTCATCCATCAAGCCGATTTTCTTGATGACTTCTGCTCTCAGCAGGACACATGCAAAGCTCACCCAGTCAATTTTTTGCTCGGGTTCATCAAGCTCTATAGACGTATTTTTTCGACGCAAAATTCGAGAAATGCCTTGAATTTGCGCACCGCGTATAAACTCACTGGTTACACCACGGCGCCGGAAGCGGCTGACCTGCGGCCTGCCGTCCAAATACTCAAGTCGTGGGCCAACTGCTGCGATTTGTGCGTCTCGTTGAATGCGACCCAGCAGGAGAGAAATAGCACCAGGACGAACGATCGTGTCACTATTTAGCAGCAAATAGAAATCCGCACGCAGATGCTTGATCCCGAGATTATTGCCTGCCGAAAACCCTCCATTGGTGGGAGATGCAAGTAAATGTACTTTTTCAGCGGTAGCCGCGTCAGTGCCGTCGAGCCAGGCCTGGAGTGTTTCGATAGAGTGATCGCCAGAGGCATTATCAACGACGGCCACGCCGGCACGGCTCGGCAGCTGTGGTACCAAGCTTTCCAGGCAATCTACGACGAGATCAGGTGTACGGTAATTAACGATGACTACCGCAAGGACTAAGGGAGCGCGACTTTCCATTGTCTGCTTCTATGTGAGAGACCACTTCGCAAGGAAATGACCGAAATTCCATTTTAGTTATTGCAACGACGAGTGATCTTGGACTCGCAAAGTGCGTGCCAGTCCATTCCATTCACTAGTAACTGGTGTATTGCTTAAATTGGCCTTCCTCTCCGGCCAAGTAGCTACCTTTCAGAAATTTAAATCCGGTGTACCCGAGCGCAGCAGCATTAATACCGTGCACTTTCCCCTGTCGCCGGTGCTGAAAGGTTCTCCAATACGAGATGCGGGTCACACTTTACCAAGAATTCATGACATTTCAAAAATTAACATCAAATAATGATTTGTGCGCCATATGGGTCATGCAGACGGCTGTGAACTATCCCGTGGAGAAAAATAAAAAAGAAATGAAGCTAAGAAGGGAGGGGACCAAGCGGGCTCCCGCGCGTTGCCGCCCGGAAGCCCCTGTGGAAAGAATTAAAGCTCGGGCTCGACTACCTTGGCCAAGTCATTCACACCAGCCTCTTTCAATAGGGAATCGACCAATGGCGCCATGGCACGGTGCTTAAGCGCACTACCCACCAGCGCCTCGGGGAGGCTTTGGCTATGGGCCTCACCTTCGCCTTCAACAACCCCGCGTGCGGAGCTTCCGCCTACACCATTCAAGCCATCGACTGAAATAATCTTCATACCGTCGATCTTTTCCAAGGGTCTTACGCTCTCGCGCACAATGGCAGGTAGATTTTCGTGGAGACTCAGCACCCGCTTGAGTGCTATCTGCGCTTCGCTCAGGCTGTTCATAGCTTCGTTCATCAAGCGCTGTCCTTCAGCATCCACCGCATACTTCTCGCGATCGGCTTCGACCTTGATACGGACCGCTTCCGCTTCTGCAGCGGCTTGTAAGCGCAAGGCCTCAGCCTTGTCTTCTGCGGCGGCTTTTTCCGCTTCCGCTGCGACTTTGATCGACGTAGCCTGACGCTCCGCTTCTTTCTGCGCTTCGATGATTTCGATGCGCTTGTCACGCTCGGCAACTTCTACATCTTGTGCGGTACGCACCTGCTCTTCCGCTTTAATCGCGTCGGCGCGCGCCACGTTGGCCTGTTGGTCGGCAACAGACTGCTCTTTGGACTTCTCCGCTACCGCAATAGCGCGCTCTTGCTCAGCGATTTCCACAGACTTCTGCTTGGAAATACGCTGTTCATCGAGGATGCGCTCGCGTTCAATTTCCTGCTCCTGCAGGCGCTTTTCCTTTTCGATTTCGAGAAGGCGAGTGGCCTGTTCGGCACCAATCCGCGATTGATCAACTTCACGGCCCGCCTCAATTTCCGCCTGGCGTGCTGCCCGTTCTTGCGACGCGGTCTCGCGTGCAATATCGGCTTTTTGTGCAGCCTCACGATTTTCCAGCTCGCGTTGCTGCTCCAGATGGGCATAACGCTTTTCCTTTTCAATCTCCAGACGCTGGCGTTCCGCTTCCAGGTTTTTGGTTTCAATTTGAACCCGAGTTTCCTGCTCTACATCGTTCACCTCTTTACGACGCGCTTCAATAGAGCGAGTCATACTGGCCAGTCCTTCGGCATCGAATATATTGTCTTGGTTGAAGAATTCCTTGTGGGTTTGGTCCAGGCCGGTGAGTGATACCGACTCCAGTTCCAAACCATTCTTTAACAGGTCTTCGGAAACAACTTGCTGTACTTTTTGTACAAACTGACTGCGCTGTTCATGTAACTCGGCCATTTCCATTTCTGCGGCCACGGAACGCAAAGCATCGACGAACTTACCCTCAATCATTTCTTTCAATGCTTCGGGGTCGAGTGTACGTATACCAAGTGTCTGCGCCGCATTGGCAATGGCATCGGTATCAGGCTTCACTCGCAGGTAGAATTCGGCAAGCACATCTACGCGCATTCTATCTTTGGTAATCAGCGCATGCTGTTCCTTGCGTGAAACGGCAAGGCGCAAGGTGTTCATGTTTACTGGAATGATTTCATGCAAGACCGGCAGTACCAGTGCGCCACCATTCATGATGACTTTTTGACCACCCATACCAGTGCGCACAAAGGAGCGCTCCTTGGACGCGCGGGTATACAGGCGCGCGAAAATGGTACCGATGACAATCAGGCCGACGAGCACGGCCCCCGCCATAATGGCGATGTTGGAAAGATTCTGAATCACTGATAATTCTCCAATTTAATTGTTATGCAGCAGGTGTTCGTTGGTTGGCCGGATGACCCGAAAGTTTGCCCCGCGCTCTTCCACCAACAGCACCTGCTCTCCCTGTGAAAACGTTTCACCATTATCCGGCTCTACCATTACGTAATGGGTAGTGCCAAATTCATCACTAAATCGCGCTTCTGCTGGTGAACCAGAGGCTGCTTCACCAATAGTGATCACCGCAACGCGCCCAATAAAGGATTTACGCCCAACGGCTTCGGTTTCGTCACCGACCGCAAACCTGCGCAATAAATTGCCCACGAAACGCACTTGAGGAAGCGCCAGTAAAAATACTGGAATGGTTAGCAGCCAACCAGGTATTAGCAGTCCGAGTAGCGATTCGCTAAACATCTGGATCAGCAGTCCGGTAACACCAAAGCTGACCAGAAATGCCACCAATAAAATCAGTGCCGGCACCTCACCAAAGCGCAACCAGCCAAGGACCTTGGTGAGCACACCACCCGCTTCGGTATCGGGCGCATCTAGGTCCACATCCATATCCGGCAGCAGGTTATCCAGCATGTCGGAAATACCGACGCCAATCAGCAGCATTGCGCCCTCGAGCACGGCAATCATCAGCATCAGTACCAGAGCACCGGTGAATAACTGATTGCCGTCCTGCAGGAAGAATCCCATCAGGCTTCCGTCTGGGTTTTGATTTTCGCCAGACGCTCCTTGATCCGATTATTGCGTGCGAGTTCTTCCAGCTCTGCCAACTTGGTGGCGTCGGCATTGGACTCGGAGGTGGGTACGCCGGCACCTTCCATAATGCGGTTGAAGGCACCGGTAGCCTGCTCGACCTTATCGGCTGTTGCACGGCTGCTGCCCTGCTGTTCACCGGTAGCGCCATTCGCGACATGCTCGTTGGCCTTGACGAACTCCCGCAATTGCTCGCGCATTTCACGCTTTTTACCTTGCAGGGCAGAAATGTAGGAGTTCAGCTCGCTAATTTCTTGATCGGTGTTCGCAATGGTTTTTTCCAGAACAGGGATTTGTGCTTCGATGTCCATCTGTTTGGCAATAGCCGCCTCTGCGAGATCATCACGTCCCTGCTGTACAGCGACCTCGATTTGTTCACCCAGGCTGGTGTGACGAGTGTTCTCTTCATTCAGGGTTTTGCTGCTGAGATACTTTGCCGCTTCGGCCTTACCCAGCTGGTCACGAACCTCCACAATCGCTTCATCAATTTCGCGAATAGCCTGTTCGAGTATCAGTTTCGGGGTCGCATTTTCCACCGAATCCACAACCGCGTTGGCAGAGGCAGAGATAATTCTGGAAATACGTTTAATCAGTCCTTCTTTCATTGTCTTTTCCTTCTTCCTTCCTGTTAATCAAGCACTTCGATGGTTAGCGTTCAATCAGGTTTTTTACGCGCTGTTGAATTCTTGCTGCTGTATCGGTGTTTGCCAGACGGGGCTCACTATCCAGTGCCACCAGTAACATTTTTTCGAGAAATGCTTCTACCGCTGGCAATGCCTTTTGCTCTAGTGCGGGTGCTATGGGGTCCTGGTTTGCACACACTTGAATGGCAGCAGCTCCTTCCGTGATCAGTTCCAGCAACGCTTCAACCAACAAACTGCGCTGTGGCTCATCGGTATACTTTGCTTTCACCGGCAGCATGGTTTCACCGGATGCGAGATAAGCGCGCACATAACTCTCTACGCCCACCGACTCTCGTGCCATGGCAATCAACTCGCGAATTTTTTCGCTTTGCGTAACAGCACCATTGCGATCAATGGACATGAGGTAGGCATAGTCTTCCGCAGATAGACGCGCCGAAATGGATTGGTTTTTATTGAGCATGGCATTCCCTGACTTGCAATGTATACAAAAGTACACACGAATTTTGTGACGGTCAATTACATCCGGTTACAGGGGGAACTTTGGCGGGTAAATTTTCCTCACGGCTGGACTAAGCGACGCGAAACTAGGAGTGTTATGTGGCACCAGACTGTGTTTTAGGCACAAAAAAACCACCCGAAGGTGGTTGTCAAACAGGGTAAAACCCTTTCACTGGTGTGGTGCTGCCGATTCTTCCGCAGGGCACCGGGGTCGACACTTGGGAGTGGAGAAAACCTTTTCTGTCCTTGCGCAATCCATCACGCAATCACTCCTAAGTACCGACACCGCTGCCCTGCCCCGTCAGCAAATACTTACTTCGGTTTATTTTTCGACGAACGCGCGCTCGATCACGTATTCGCGCGGGATACCGGCGCGGGTTTCACTGAAGCCCCAATCGTCGAGAATATTGGTCAGATCCTTGAGCATGGCCGGGGAACCGCACAGCATAAAGCGATCCTCTTCCACATTTGGCGTGGGCAGACCGAGGTCGCTGAACATTTTGCCGGACACCATCAGGTCGGTGAGGCGGCCATTGTTACGGTAAGGCTCGCGGGTCACCGTGGGGTAATACAGGAGGCCGCTCTGCACCATCTCACCGAAGTACTCGTGCGCCGGCAGCTCCTTCTCGATGTAATCCTGATACGCCAGCTCAGACTTGAAGCGCACACCGTGGGTGAGGATCACCTGGTCGAAGCGCTCATATACGTCCGGATCCTTAATGATGCTCATAAATGGTGCCAGACCGGTACCGGTAGACAGCAGCCACAGGCGCTTGCCGGGCAGCAGGTGGTCGGCAACCAGGGTCCCGGTGGGCTTGCGGCTGACAAAAATTTCGTCACCGGGCTTAATTTTCTGCAGCTGCGAGGTCAGCGGGCCATCGGGCACCTTGATACTAAAGAACTCCAGCTCGTCCTCGTAGTTGGCACTGGCAATGGAATAGGCGCGCAACAGCGGGCGCCCATTGGGCTGCTCCAGGCCGATCATGGTGAAGTGGCCGTTTTCGAAGCGGAAACCGGGGTCACGACTGGTTTTGAAGCTGAACAGGGTGTCGTTCCAGTGATGGACCTCAAGCACCGTTTCTTTATTCAAATTAGACATAACAATAGAACCGCTTATTCCTCAATTTCTCGGTGCATTCTAATGCTGGCAAACGTATTGGCAAAATGGGATATATTGATACTCGTTATCTAATTTATCGATACTTGGAGACTGGCATTTATGCGCTATTCCCTGCGCCAACTGGAAGTATTTCTGGCCTGTGCCCATCACGAAAATGTCAGCCGCGCCGCAGAAAGCCTGAACATGTCGCAGTCTGCAGCCTCCACTGCGCTAAAGGAGTTTGAACAACAGTTCGACCTGCGCCTGTTCGAACGCACCGGCAAGCGTTTGCGATTAAATGAACTGGGACGACAATTGTGGCCGCGGGCGGAGGAGCTACTGGAGCGTGCGCGCGAACTCGAAGCGACCCTGATGGTACACAGCGACCTGGGCCGACTTAAGATCGGGGCAACCCTTACCATCGGCAACTACCTGGCTGCAGGCATTATGGCCCGCTATATGGAAGAACAGCCCGAGGCCCGGGTAGAACTGGAGGTTGCCAACACCGCGGCGATTGCCCAGGGCGTAGTGAACTTTGAACTCGACCTGGGTTTGATCGAAGGCGAGCTGAATCATCCGGACCTGGAAATGATCCCGTGGCGGGAAGACGAGCAGGTGGTGTTCTGCGCACCAGACCATCCACTGGCACAGCGCGCACAATTAAGTGACGAAGATTTGCGCGGGGCCACCTGGATTCTACGCGAAACAGGTTCCGGAACCCGCCAGACCTTCGAGCGCGCGCTCGCCGGGCTGTTACCGGAACTCAACATTCGTCTGGAGCTGCAACACACCGAAGCAATCAAGCGCGCGGTAGAAGCAGGGCTCGGTATTAGCTGCCTTTCGCGAGTTTCCTTAACCGACGCGTTTCGTCGCGGCGCACTGGTGGAATTGCCCGTGCCGCAGCGAGATTTCAGCCGTGAATTTTACTTTGTACTGCACCGACAAAAGTACCGCAGCGCCGGCATTGAGCGCTGGCTCGAGCTCTGCCAGCAGGTGCAATAAATGCACTGTAATTTGGCAGAAGAGCCTTTCGCTACACGCGCCAGGAGCACAGCTATCAACCCCACCCATCTGGCCAATAAACATTGCCTGTAAGACCAATTGTGATAGACTCAGAGACGTATTTAGGCCTATTGGGCCAGCAAGATAACGATAGAATTTACGTGCTATGAAAAGCGATTTTTCTGGAAATTCCCGCCGCATCTATCAGCAGGTGGTAGAAAAAATGTTGACTCTTCTCGACAGTGGTGAGTACCCGCCCGGCGTGCGCTTGCCATCCGAACGAGAGCTGTCAGAGATGTTCGAAGTAAGCCGCCCCAGTATTCGCGAAGCGATTATTGCGCTGGAAGTAATGGGCCGTGTCGCTGTGCGCACCGGTTCCGGGGTTTACGTCATCGAACCGGTTAATTCGTTTTCTGACTCAAAGGATTTCAGTCCGTTTGAACTGACCGAAGCACGGGTTCTTATTGAGGGTGAACTGGCAGCGCTTGCGGCGACCATGATCACCGAAGAACAACTGGAGGACCTGCGTCTTGCCTACCGCGATATGGTGCGCGAGAACGAGGAAGGCAACCTCACATCTGAGCGCGCCGACCGAAAATTCCACGAAGTGATTTCCCGGGCAACCAATAACCGGGTATTAATGAGCACTATCGACAAGCTTTGGGATATCCAGGGGCACTCTCCGGAAATCCAAACCGTGCACAAGTCTGTGTGTAAAAAAGACGGACAAAAACGCCTGGCAGAACACAAAGCGATTCTGCAGGCACTGGAAAATCACGACCCCAATGCGGCACGCAAGGCTATGCGCCTGCACTTCAACCGCTCCTTGAATGCACTGCACGATGCATCTGAAGCAAAAGCCGTTGAGGTAGTGCGCCGCGAAGTCTCTGAACGCCGCAAGCGTTTCTCCATCGATCGCCTGGGCGAGTCTGCCAACTAATCAGTTACAGAACGCTTTTCAAAAGGCCATACCGCTTTGCGGTATGGCCTTTTTTATTGCGTATAGTTTCTCAACCCAAAATAAATACTCAAATGCCAGACACAAAAAAGCCCGCACAAGGCGGGCGAATCATCTCCGACAGGCGGCACCTAGTCGGATGGAGAAGAGACAACCAATCAAACAAACCGAAACCTGCAGCCCTCTACCGGGGTATTAGACTGCAGGCTTCCTATGCCTTGGATAGCGCTTAGAACTTGGCTTTCAGGCCAAGGAATACACGCGGTCCGTAGCTATTCAGCTCACCCAGGTTATCGCGGGTGTAGAAGTACTGCTTCTTCGGCTCATCAAACAGGTTGATGGCTTCGAGGCTCAGCTTCACATTGTCGGTAACCTGGTAAGACGCTTTCGCTTCCCATACACCTACGTCACCAACGAAACGCAGACGCGTGCCATTGCTGGTGTAAGGCTGGAAGTACTCGCTGCGGTACTTGTAGATCAGGCTGGTGTCGAAATCACCGACCTGGTAGTACAGCTGACCGGAGAATACGTTCTCGGAGAAGCCTGGGATGTTACCCGGAGCGATGATGCCGATATTCTCAGAAACAACGTTGCCGCTCTGATCCAGCACCACGGAATCACCGTAGTTGCTGTCTTCGAATTCGAAGTTGGAATCGGCATAGTTGTAGCTGGCTTTCACACCAAGACCACTCCAGTAACCCGGCAGGTAAGAGAAGCGGTGAGTACCAGTCACTTCGAAACCAGTCAAAGAGCTGGTGTCATCGTCGGTACGGGTGATGTTGAAGTCCGCAGCCAGAGTTTCACCATCAACTTCAAAGGTTTCAACAATTTGCGCGGTCTCGAAGCCACCCTGGAAGCGCTTGTGGTAAACACCAAACGCCAGCATGGTGTCTTCGTTCGGGTACCATTCGATCGCAGTATCGAAGTTCCAGGAGGTCAGCGGTTGCATGTTCGGGTTGCCATCGCCATTCACACCGTCCAGCAGGTCCGCCACATCGACGATGTCATCGGAACCATTAGTGTCGAAGGAACGACGGTAGCCAAGGTCAGAAGGATCCGGGCGGGACAGTCCGCGGTAAATCGCACCACGCACCAGGACGTCTTCGCGTACATCAGCCACAACGTTCAGGCTTGGCAGTAATTCGGTGTAGTCGCCACCGGCAGTTACACGCTCGAGGTCCGCACCGTCCACCTCTTCCATGGCGTAGGTGCCATCGGCGTTGGTAATAATGGTGTACGGGGTACGGTAGCCAACAGACTCTACTTCGGTCTGAACTACACGTACACCAACGTTACCATTGATCGGGGTGCCCGCCAGAGAGCTGCTGAAATCAGCCATTACATAGGCTGCAGTCGTGGTCTCGGTGACGTCGGTAACGCTTGCACTCTTGTCTTCCAATTCAGGATAGGCGAAATCTTCACCCAGGTGCGACAGAACCATGTCGGCTACACATTGGGTATCGAAAGTCGCCCAGGAGTTGGACGTGCCGGTTTGGTTGCCGTTTCCGTCCAGCATGGTGATCAGGCTGCCGGTGCTCTCAGTGTTCATGAAGTCGCTTTCTGGGAAAGCGATTGAACATGCTTCGTTGATTGCCAACAGAGCCGCTTCGCTCTCGTCATCACCGCGGTCGATCTCGTAGGTGTCACGGGCGCTGCCGAGATCTACATACTCCAACTCGGAGAAGCGCATACCGCCGCGTACGGCAGTCACAAGCTCACCGTCGAGACGCAGATCGAAATCAGCGCGGAAAGCTTCGTTGGTGTTGCGACGATCTACATCGTTATCCACGCGGATACGGTATTCATCAGAGAACAAAGTGTGATCAGTAACGTCGAAGTCAGTGATGGTGTACTGACGGATCTCGGAGTCCATGTCCCACTGAACCAACGGACGATAGCCACCGTCGGTAGATTCACCGAACACATCACGGCTGTCGGACTGGGTACGCAGCAAGATCTGGTTTTCGGTACGGGTAGTCTCAGAGAAAGAGTAGTCCGCGGTCACGGTCAGGTTGTCGGTAAACGCGTAGGACACATTCAAGCCGTAACCGGTGTAATCTTCCGCGCGCTCGTACAGCTCGCTGTTGGATTCGAGCGCAGTTTCGCCTTCCCAGTTCAGTACGGTACCGCTGTCGGTAACGACCAGGGATTCTGCGGTAACACCCGGGGTTACACGCTTCATGTTGGCGAAGTTCAGGTCGTGGCGTTGTTCAGATTGCACACGTTCAGACTGCTGCAGATCGAAATTGATATCGGTTTTGTCATTGGGCTGGAATTGCAGCGCAACGAAAACGGAATCACGCTCATCGCGGGTATCGTTCTGACGGTAGCCGTTGGAGCTGGAAGCGAACGCGTAAGGAATACCATCGCTTTCTGCAAGGCCAGTGTCAGGATCTACATCAGTTTGGTAGCCCTGGTTAGAAGAGCCACCGATCTGGTCTTCACAGTCACCGCTGGAAGTACGGTAGTAGCCTTCATTGGTTACGCTGGGATCATTCAAACACGCGTAACGAGAGGAGCCAGTCGGGCTGGAAGAGCGCATTTCGGATTCAGGCTGGGAAATATCGCTGCTCTGTACGCCCAGAGATACACCGAGTGCCATGCCGTTATCAAATTCAAACTGGTCTACGTAGCTCGCGGTACCGCGGAAGCCAGTATCGCCGGCCATCGGATCGTCGATGTTCGCTTGATTCGGGTTAATGTTCGCTTTGGCATCAATCTGGATGCGCTGCTCGCCGTATTCCAGCGGCTTCAGAGTTTCCAGCTCGATCAGACCCGCTACACCACCTTCAATCAGGCTGGCATCCTGAGTCTTGCGAATCGCAACTTTGCTCATCAGCTCAGAAGGGAACTGGGAGAAGTTTACTGAGCGGTCACCGCTACCGTTACTGGCTTCACGACCATTAAAGGTAGTAGCGCTCAGGTAAGGGCCCATACCCCGGATGGAGATTTCGGTTGCACCACCGTTTTCGCGGTGGGAAGAGGCACCAGTAACAGATTCCAGCGCTTCACCGATAGACAGTGCCGGCAGCTCACCGATTTCGGTGGCGGACAGGCCGTCTACGATAGTTACGGAATTGCGCTTGATGTCGATGGTGGACTGGATAGTAGCGCGGGAACCGGTAACTACTACTTCTTCCAGAGCCTGGTCAGAAGATGCTGCTTCCTGACCGTGAACAGCACCTGCATAACCAACATAGGTGACTGCGGCAATAGCGCTTACAAGAAGCGACTTCTTAAAATTTTTCTCGTTAGCCATTACATCTCTCGCGTCTTTATTATTATCACGCATGATTACCCCCAAGGATGTCTGCGTTCGTTGATAGTAACAAGGGCGCCCTGTTATGGCGCCTTCTTCATCGCTCATCTCGCGGTTTTTTTTATCAGCCTATCGACCAGTAACAACCTCTTATTGGAGGGCTGCCCGCGATCTGGCATGCACAAATTCTCACCCACCTACACCCTAGTCAACCAATTTTCAGAAAAACTTCACATTTTGGACTGACCCCTGTGCACTTTTTGTGCACTTTATCGGAATATTCTGCGGAACGCACCAAAACCGCACAAAATTCTGACAACAACTGGTTAACCCAATTGGTTGACAATTATTTTTTACCAATTTAGTCTGGCCCCATAATAACTCCGCGACGTCAGTAAACGCCCTTTATTGGTGCGGAAAGCGAAACAATCGCGGCTAACCAAACCCAGAAAAACAATTCAGGTGATCATGAGAGCTTCAGGAATCAAACCATTGCTGGCCGCCGCACTGCTGACTTGCGGGCAGGCATCCCTGTTTTGTGTTCAGGCTTCTGCCGAGGAGTACTTGGTGCGCGATCAAGACGCGTACGCAAAAGTGGCTAAAAACCTCGAAGCGGGCGATACCGTAGTACTGGCGAATGGTGTTTGGAGCGATTTTGAAATTTTGTTCACCGGAAATGGCGAAGAAGGGAATCCAATTACGCTGACCGCGCAGGAAAAAGGTAAGGTCTTCATTAGTGGCCAGTCGAACCTGCGCCTCGCCGGTGAGCATCTGGTGGTATCGGGGCTGGTATTTAAGGACGGCTACACACCAAGCAGCGAAGTGGTGGCATTCCGTCGCAACAAGGAACACCTGGCGAATAATTCCCGGGTGACCGAAATCGTGATCGAAGACTTCAGCAAGCCAGAGCGCATGGAGTCGGATTACTGGGTGAGCATTTACGGTAAGAACAATCGCTTTGATCACAACCACCTTGCCGGCAAGCGCAACAAGGGTGTGACCATGGCCGTGCGCCTGAACAGCGAAGCCAGCCAGGAAAACCACCACCGGATCGATCACAATTATTTCGGCCCGCGCCCGGTCCTGGGCTCCAACGGCGGCGAAACCCTGCGCATCGGCACCAGCCACTATTCTCTGACCGACTCTTTCACCGTGGTCGAAAACAATTACTTTGACCGCTGTGACGGCGAGGTGGAAATCATCTCCGTCAAATCCGGCAAAAATATTCTACGCAACAACACCTTTTTCGAATCACGTGGCACCCTGACCATGCGTCACGGCAACGGCAATCTGATTGAAGGCAACGTGTTTCTCGGCAATGGCGTAGATCACACCGGCGGTATCCGCGTGATTAATGCGGACCAGCAAGTGCGCAACAACTATCTCGAAGGTCTCACAGGCTATCGATTTGGGAGCGGGTTCACCGTAATGAACGGTGTTCCCAACTCTCCCATCAACCGTTACCACCGTGTGGTCAACGCGAACATTGAAAACAATAGCTTTATCAATGTGGACCACATTCATCTGGCCGCAGGCGCTGACCAGGAACGCAGCGCGACACCGCAAGACTCAACGATTTCCGAAAATATTTTCTATAGCGAGAATGGAAAATCACCCTTCTCCGTATTTGATGACATTTCCGGGATTACTTTTGCAAACAATGTGTCCAACGGGTTTGTCGACCAGAAGATTCACCAGGGTATCGAAAGCGGAGTGGGCAAGCTGCGCCGCGCAGCCAATGGGCTTCTCTATCCACAAAACGCATCCGCTGCCGAAAAAGGCGCGAGTCGGGACCTCGCAGTCACCACCAAAGAGTTGACTGGCGTATCCTGGTACCCGAAATCAGAGCCGGTTACGCCGTTCAATAGTGGTAAAACCACGCGCGTTAGCCCCGGCGAAGATGCACTGTTCGATGCCATCGAGCGCGCCGAAGATGGCGACACCCTGGTGCTGGAGAGCGGTAGCTACAATACGCGCAAGCGCCTGTCCGTGAACAAAACACTGACCATCAAGGCAAAGAAACAGGGCAAGGTGACAATCACCGGAGAACGCCCAGTAATGTTTGAGATTCAGGACGGCGGCAGCCTGGCACTGGATGGGCTGGTAATCTCTGGCGCAAACAGCCCGGACAACGCAGGCAATATCCTTATCCGCACCGCGCCCTGGGGCATGTTGAAGAACTATCGTTTTTCCATGACCAATAGCCGCGTAGAAAGCCTGGATATCAACCACTCGTATCACTTTTTCGACTCCGGCCATCGCGCTTTCGCAGACACCATCACCCTGGTGAACAATCACTTCGAAAATATTACCGGTGATCTGCTCAAGCTAAATAAAGAGAAAGATGACCTGGGTATCTACAACGCCGAGTATGTGACCGTCACTGGTAATACGTTTACTCAGGTGCAGGGTGCTCTGGTCGATTTGTACCGCGGTGGCACCGACGAGAGTACTTTCGGTCCGCATCTCGATTTCAGCAACAACGTGGTAGCCGAGTCCTCTCAAGGCAAACGCAATAAAGCTAGGGCGCTACTTAAGCTGCATGGCGTGCAGGTGTCCGATGTGCGTGACAACCGTATTGAAAATAGTGCCGGCATTGTTGTCGAACACACGGTAGGTGAACCGGTGACACGCATCGCCAATAACCAGTTTTTCAAGGCACCGCTGCCGGACGTGAAGGAACTGGTCGCGGAAGGCCCGCACACCGCGATTCTTGCGAATAACGAAGCTAAAAACTGATAAGAGTCAAAGTATTCCCATGTTTGCTCAATCCGTTTTCAAAAAGCCAAAAGCCCTGGCCGCCTGCATCGCGCTGGCGGGCGGTGTCTCTGCGGCGGCACTTAGCGTATATCCGCTATCGGCATTTGCCGCTTCCCACCCAAATCTGGTGATCGATGCAGCCGACGTCGATGCCATGCAGGGTGCGATTAAGGTTCCCGGGCGCTTCCGTAACGCATTTTTGTCGACGCAATCCTCTGTAGACGCAGGGTTGCAACAACCATTTATCGTACCGGTACCCGCAGATGCCGGTGGTGGCTATACGCACGAGCAGCACAAGAAAAACTACCAGCTGATGTACAACGCCGGGGTGCTCTTTCAGATCACACAGGATCCAAAGTACGCGGAACGCGTACGCGACATGTTGCTGGCCTATGCGGATTTGTACCCGACACTGCCTCTGCATCCGAAACGCCGCCCCGATGCCGATAACCCCGGCAAGCTTTTCTGGCAGAGCCTGAACGAGGCGGTCTGGCTGGTCTACACCATCCAGGCCTACGATTTAATCCGCCCGGCACTCAATGATGAGGAAGCGGAAAAGATCGAACAGGGTGCGCTGCGCCCGGTCGTCAAATTTTTGTCGGTAGACTCTCCGGCCACCTTTAATAAGGTGCACAACCACGGCACATGGTTAACCGCCGGCGTGGGAATGGCGGGCTACGTACTGGATGAACCCGAGTGGGTAGAGCAGGCACTGCTTGATCTGGACAAATCTGGCAAGGGCGGGTTCCTGCGCCAGCTGAATACTCTGTTCTCCCCCGACGGTTACTATAACGAGGGCCCCTACTACCAGCGCTACGCGCTGATGCCATTCGTGACCTTCGCTAAAGCTATTGAAAACAACGAGCCGGAGCGAGGTATTTTCGAATACCGCGACGGTATCGTCATGAAGGCCATTGATACCACCATCCAGCTGAGCTACAACGGGCTGTTCTTCCCATTGAACGACGCCATTAAAAGCAAAGGTATCGATACCTCTGAATTGGTCCTCGGTGTAACCATCGCCCACGGGGAATCTGCGAACCCGCAATTGCTCGATATTGCTGCCCAGCAAAACCAGATTTTGCTTACCGGCGATGGCCTGGCAGTGGCGCAAGCCCTCGACGCAGGGAAACAAGAGCCGTATCAGTTTAAGTCCACCGCGTTCCGCGACGGAAAGGATGGTGACGAAGGTGCGCTGGTGGTGATGCGCCAGCAGGCTAATGGCGATCAGGCACTGGTATTCAAACCCGCCGCGCAGGGCCTGGGCCACGGCCACTTCGACAAATTGAGCTGGCAGTTTTATGACCGCGGCGCGGAAATTGTCACCGATTACGGCGCCGCGCGCTTCCTAAATGTTGAAGCGAAAAATGGCGGCCGCTACCTACCGGAAAATGAGACTTGGGCAAAGCAAACCATTGCACACAATACCGTTGTGCTGGATGAAACGTCTCACTTTGACAACAACCTGCAGTTTGCCAATCAGCACTACCCGACACTGAAGTTCTTCCACGCGGATGATCAGGTAAAAATCAGCGCAGCAGAAATTGATTCCGCGTATCCCGGTGTCACGCTCATCCGCACCTTGGCGCTGGTGAACAGCCCTGAAAATCAATCCAGTTATGCGATTGACTTGTTTGAGGTGACATCCGGGAAGATCCATCAGATTGATTTGCCCGTGCATTACAGTGGCCAACTGGTCGATACCAACTTCGCGCTGCGCGGCTTTACCGATGGAATTTCGGCACTGGGCAAGAACAACGGATATCAACACCTGTGGCTGAAAGCCGCTGCCAAGCCCAGTGCTGGTCTGGCCCAGATAACCTGGCTGAATGACAACGGTCGCTTCTACACCCAGTCGAGTTTGGTAGATGGCGATACCCAGCTGTTATTCACCGAACTCGGTGCCAACGATCCCGACTTCAATTTGCGCTCGGAAAAATCGTTTATCGCTCGCCGGGAGCACTCTCAGACACACACGTTCGTGAGCGTGCTTGAGCCGCACGGTGAATACAATCCGGCCAAAGAATTTACCCTCGGAGCAGCGAGTGACATCCAGGGGCTGTCGCATAAGCAAGTTGGCGAAATTGAACTGGTGGCCATCGAGAACAAGAACGGCAGCACCCAACTACTGGCGTTTAACCGCAGTGCCTCGGCCAGCAGTGAGAGCAAGAACCAATTTGAATTCCGCGGTAATCGCTACGCATTTAGCGGCCGCGCCAAACTTTTCCAAATCACTAACTAACGGATTTAGCGGAGAACGATATGCCCGCAACTGACGCATTTGTCCAAGCCCAGGATGTCGAGGTCGAAGACCTCGGTGGTGGCATCAAGCGGCAGATCCTCGGCCACGATGACAACCTGATGATTGTCCGTGTTTGGTTTGAGGAAGGAAGCATTGGCTACGTACACAAACACCCACACACACAGGTTAGCTATGTGGAAAGTGGTGAGTTTGAGGTGCAGGTCGATGGCGAGAAGAAGCTGCTTTCCGCAGGAGATAGTTTTTACATCGCGCCTCACCTGGAACACGGTGCGGTGTGTAAAAAAGCCGGTGTATTGCTCGACACCTTCAGCCCGTACCGGGAAGATTTTCTGAATAACTAATCAGGATAATAATAATGAAGAACTTACGCTGGACCATTGTGTCCCTGGTGGCACTAGCCACCATCATTAACTACATCGACCGCACCGCGCTTTCCGTTATGTGGCCCGGTATTGCCGACGACCTCGGTATGGACAGCCACGACTACGCGAACATCATGAGCGTATTCCTGATTGCCTACGCAATCGGTCAGGCCGTGTTTGGTCGCGTCTTTGATGCGATCGGTACACGTCTCGGTTTTATGCTTTCTATTATCGTATGGTCGGTGGCGATTGCCATGCATGCGCTGGCGACTTCCGTGGCGTCCTTCAGCATTTTCCGTACGCTGCTTGGGTTCGGTGAAGCGGGTAACTGGCCGGGTGCAACCAAGGCCAACGCCGAATGGTTCCCAGCCAAAGAGCGTGCGCTTGCGCAGGGTATTTTCGGCGCAGGTGCCTCTGCGGGCAGCATTATCGCCCCCCCACTGGTTGCCTTCCTGTACGCATTCCTTGGCTGGCAGGCGACTTTTGTTGTCATCGCGCTACTCGGCTTCATCTGGCTGGTGCCCTGGATGATCATTTACAAGAGTGGTCCGGATGCGCACCCTTGGATTACCGAAGAAGAACGTCAGCTGATCCTTTCTGGCCAGATTGCACCCGAGAAAAACGAAGATGAGTACGTGCCGACGCTGCGCGAGCTCCTGTCTCACCGTCAGAGCTGGAGCGTTATTTCAGCACGTTTCTTTATTGAGCCAATCTGGTGGCTGTTCGTGGCCTGGCTGCCACTGTACTTGAACGACAAATTCGGTTTTGACGTTAAGGCAATCGGTGCTTCCGCATGGATTCCATACTGCGGTGCCGCGGCTGGCGCGATCTTTGGCGGCTGGCTGTCCGGTAAGCTGATCAGCAGCGGCTGGAGCGTAAACAAATCCCGTAAGTTCGCCGTTGTTCTAGGTGGCTGTTGCATGTTGCCTGCACTGCTGGCGACAACTGTTGCAGCAACACCCGCGGCAGCACTCGCGCTGATCACAGTGATCCTGTTTGGCTTCCAGGCAGCGATCAACAATATCCAGACACTGCCAAGCGACTACTTCTCTGGTAAGAGCGTAGCCAGCCTCGCCGGTATCAGCGGCGCGGTCGGTGTTATCAGTGTAATCACCGCCATCCAGATGGTTCCGATCATCACTAACGATGGCACCTATTACCCACCCTTCTTCATTCTCGGCGCATCACTGGTGCCCCTGATGTTGATTTCTGTCCTGTTTGTTGGGGGGCGTATCGCACCGGTGCGCAGCAAGCAGGAAAAGAAGCAACTCGCTGAAGCAGCGAGCTAAGACAAACGTTGATCACTCTTCGAAACATATTCGGACGAAAAAAATACAGTTAGGAGTAACTATGAAACTTCAAGGCAAAGTAGCCATCGTCAGCGGTGGGGCACGAGACATCGGCAAGGCGGTGTCTTTGAAGCTGGCGGCAGAGGGCGCGAAAGTAGTCGTGAACTACTTCAGCAATAGCCAGACTGCAGAAGAAACCCTGGCCGAAATCAAAGCGGCCGGCGGCGAAGCCATCATCGCTCAAGGCGATATGACCAAGCAGGCGGATGTTGACGCAGTGGTTGCTGCAGCACAGGAAGCTTACGGCTCCAACATCGACGTTCTGGTAAACGTTGCTGGCGGTCTGGTTGAGCGTAAAACCCTCGGCGAAATGGACGAAGACTTCTTCAACAAAGTGATCGCCCTGAACCTGAACAGCACCTTCCTGCTGACCAAAGCGGTTGTTCCGCACATGGACGGCGGCGCTATCGTAAACCTGGCGTCCCAGGCTGGCCGTGACGGCGGTGGCCCCGGTGCTTCTGCCTACGCGACTTCCAAAGGTGCGGTAATGACCTTCACCCGCGCTATGGCGAAAGAGCTGGGTCCGCAGAACATCCGCGTTAACTCTCTGTGCCCGGGTATGATCAGCACGACTTTCCACGACGTCTTCACCAAAGATGCCGTACGTACCAACGTTGCGAATGCCACTCCGCTGAAGCGTGAAGGTAAAGCACCGGAAGTTGCCGACGCAGTTGCCTACCTGGCGTCTGACGAAGCTTCTTTCATCACCGGTACCAACATCGACATCAACGGTGGCCTGTTCTTCTCCTAAGCGGGAAGAACAGTCGAATAGAGTATTGCGGTAAACAGGCGGAACACCATGCACAAGCGCATAGCGGTCATCGGCGAGTGTATGCTCGAAATGAACCTCGGCGACGATTGTCGCAGCCATCACAGTGAGTCGCGCCTAAGCGCGGGACTCGCTTTTGGTGGCGACACGCTAAATACAGCCTTGTATATGTCCAGGCTCGGCGCCAGCGTCGAATATGTGACAGCGCTCGGTGATGATCACCTGAGCGATTGGATGATCCGCCAGTGGCAAGCCGAAGGCATCGGCTGCGATCTGGTGAAGCGTGAGGCGAACGGTACGCCCGGGCTTTACCTGATCGAGACTGACGCCAGTGGGGAGCGCACTTTCCACTACTGGAGAGATCGCGCACCCGCCAAGCGTCTACTGGACAATCCACAGGCTGCCAAGCAACTCTTTGCGGAGTTAAAGGATTTCGATGCGGTATACCTTTCCGGTATTTCTCTTGCGATTCTTTCTCCATATGGACGTGAATGTCTGTTCGAGTTCCTGGCGGAATTCCGCCAGGGTGGTGGGCAAGTCATTTTTGACGGAAATTACCGGCCGCGGCTATGGGGCAGTGAGACACTCACGCGCAAGGCGTATGAGCAGATACTGCGTTTGACGGACATTGCTCTACCCACCTTTGAAGACGAGCAGCTGTTGTTCGCCGATAGTGATACCGATACCGCTTTGGCGCGTTTCCAGGAGTACGGTGTAAAAGAGGTAGTGTTGAAATTGGGTGCCGAAGGATGCCTGATCGTTCAGCCACACCGCGACCCGAAGCTGGTCCCGGCCAATAAGGTAACACCAATCGATACTACGGCCGCGGGCGACTCGTTTAATGCGGGCTACCTTGCCAGCCGTCTCGACGGCAACAACGCCGAAGAAGCGGCCCTCTGCGGGCACAAGCTTGCGGGCACGGTAATCCAGCATCGCGGTGCGATCATCGCGCAAAGCGCGATGCCGACAATGCCTGTTACTGAGGCGGACCCTGCATAAATATTTTGCGGTTTCCGTGCTCGAAAAAGCGGCTTTTAAGCCGCTTTTTTTATGCCTCGAAGTTTCTCAGGCGCGCATGCACCCATTAGCAGCACAGCACACCTATCAAGACAATTGGTTTGACCCTTTTCCGTTTTTAAGAGCCATACCACAAACATAGAAATAATTATTATTTATCGTAGTTTCCAGTTATTAAGAAAAAATATTTATAAAACAATGTCTTATGGTAAATCCCTACCAACCTGTCTTACCAATACGGAAACCAATATGATTGACAGGTTTTCTTGAATTGGTTTAACTCCGTCTACTGCGAGTTAATAAAAATAAAATCGTTCTTACAATGAGAGGAAACTGTTAGATGGATAACTATAAGAAGTTTAAGAAGTTCGATAAGCAGAGCGCTGTGCGGGACCTCAGCGTATTAATGCTCTCCGCCTCCGCGATGGCGTTTGCGCCCATGACCTTCGCCCAATCGGGCGAATCCACTGTAATGGAAGAGGTTGTCACAACCGGTATCCGTCACAGTCTGGAAGCCGCTGCCGATGCCAAGCGCGACGATGCCCGTGTGGTTGACGCCGTTGTCGCCGAAGACATCGGTAAGCTCCCTGATAACAACATCGCCGAAGCCCTGCAGCGCGTTACTGGTGTTTCCATTAACCGCGATTTTGGTGTGGGCTCTGAGGTTTCTATCCGCGGCCTCACCCAGAACCGTGTGGAAGTAAATGGCCGCTCCGTACTAGGTGACACCCGTAGCGGCGTCGACTTCCAGGATTTCCCCGCCGCCTTCCTCCAAAAAGTGGAAGTGATTAAGTCACCAACCCCCGACATGACCGAGGGCGCACTGGGCGGCACCATCAGCCTTAAAATGGCACGCCCACTGGATCTCGATGGACCACTGGCCGCCATATCCGTGCAGGGTGAGTACGCCGATAAAGCGGATAACCTGGCGCCCATCATGAGCTCAGGCGTCGGTAATACCTGGGACCTGGGTGATGCTGGTACTTTTGGCGTTATCGCGTCTCTGGCCTATCAGGACCGCGAACTGCGCCGCGACGAATCCCTGCTGCAGTTACAGGTAGGTGAAGTGGACGGCCTTGCGCCGGCACAAAACACACCCAGTGGCAACTACGTATACGGTCGCGAGCACACCTTCAACCCACGTACCGAAGAACGCGAGCGCACCGCAATTAACCTTTCTTTCCAGTGGGCACCCGCCTCCGAACAGGGTCAGTTCTATCTGGACTTGAACTCCGTTGAACGCGCTGGCAGCCAGGAAACCTTCTCACTGCTGCACATCCTCGACACGCCGACCGTTATCCCGGGCGAAACCTATGAAGATGGAAACGGTCAGCTGCAAAACTTTATGTACGATGAAGTGCAGCCTTTGCAAACTGCGGGTTCCAGCTTCCGCAACAGCGACTCGTTCAGCCATGCGTTCGGTGGTGAGTGGGACTTCACCGATAAGCTAACCGTAAGCGGTGAGTTTTCCTACGCCGAAGCCGACAGCTACACCCCCTTCTCCGAATTCCGCTTCCGCGGTATTGATCGCGCGCTGGAAGGTCAAGGCGCAGAAGGCGAAAACAAGTGGCTGGTTCCGGTTACCTTCGAGAACAGCAACAGCAGCGCACCAACAATCGACTTTGCCGACGGCTATGTATTTACCGATCAGCAAAATCAGGCGTTCCGTCGTTACGAAGATACTCGTACCTATATCAATAACGAAGAAAGCGCGTTCAAATTTGATGTGGAATACGCCGAGCCATTTGGCCTCGATTGGGTATCATCAGTTAAGAGTGGCGTACGTGTGACTTCTCGCGATTTCGAGCAGAATCGCTATCAGTTCCGTATCACCAATATCTTTAAGAACCTGGAAGATGCTGACGGCAATCCTGACATCATCTGGATGGAAGACATCGCCGCCCAATTCCCGGATGTCATCAAAGACTACGACTTCAGTGGCGATGCTTTCGAGCACACCGGCAGAAGCGGTGCCTACGACCTGGCGAAAGTGACCGCATACGATGTGGGTCTTTTGCAGAACCAGCAGGCAACCTTTGACATCGTGCAGCAGCTGCTGGCCGGCACCAATATGGAAATCAGCGGTAGCCTCGCAGACAACCTCGAGTATCAGGAAGGCAGCTATTCCGAAGTGAACGAGGAGACCTCCGCGGCCTATATCCAGGCAAACCTCGACTTCGGTGATGTGCGTGCGATCGTCGGTGGCCGCTACGTATCAACCGATATCAGTTCCAGTGCCTATCAAGAGGGTGAGGTTGTTTCCGATGGCGCAAGCTATGACGACTTCCTGCCCAGCCTGAACGTAACCTGGAGCCTGACCGACGATACCCAGCTGCGCTTTGCTGCCGCCAAGGTAATGCGCCGTGCGGACTTTAACGAGCTGAGCCCGGCCTACAACTATCGCGATGCGTACATCGCTGCCAGCCGCGGTAACCCGGAGCTGGAACCTTACCGTGCGACCCAGTATGACATCGCCGCCGAGCACTACTGGGACAGCAACATGGTCTCAGCAACCCTGTTTTATAAGGATGTTGAATCCTTCCTGACCCAGACGTTCGAGTGCGAAAACCAGCCAGAAGTTGTCAGCACGCTGACCAATACCTCTGACTACGACAAGATCTGTCTGTGGCAGGCCAATGGTATTCAGTACGCCAACGAGAACACGCCTATTTCCGACATGGGTATTCTCACCGACTTCATCACCAATGGTGAAAACGGCAAGATTCAGGGCCTGGAGCTGGGTTACCAGCAAGCCTTCGACTTCCTGCCCGGTCGCTGGTCTGGCCTGGGTATGAGCGCCAACTACACCTATGCAGATAGTGAAGATCCCAACGGCACGCCACTGGAAGATATCTCCAAAAACACCTTCAACACGCAGTTCTACTACGAGTATGAAGGCCTCGGAATTCGTTTAGCGTATACCTATCGCGATCGTTTCCTCGACGAAGCTCAAACCAAGCGTGTCTTGCCACTGGGCGAACTCGTTCTGGGTGCTGGTTCCGACGATCCAACCCTGGGTAACAACTATCGCGAAGACCTTTCGCAACTGGATCTCTCTGCCAGCTACGATGTGACCGGTGACATCACTGTAATCGCCAACATCACCAACCTGACTGCAGAGCCCACCATCAACACCGGTTCCAACGGTACCGCTTTCCAGATTATGGAAACCGACCGCCGTTACGTACTGGGCGTACGTGCGAAGTTCTAATTTAGGACGAACACGATAAAGCTACTGAAATACGGTAGTGATTTTGCAGCCGGCGGTTTCACACCGCCGGCTGCATACGTTGACCAGATTTACCGCTCTTTTTCGCTATTTTTCCGCGCACAGCAGGGAGCACCGGACACAACCGGAGCCATTGTCGTGGTTAGAAAACTCGGTAAACGACGCAGCGGTGGTTTTTACGCTGCAAATTAGAAAACCCTACAAAAATACATAAAGAGGGTCACATGAAACCAACATCTTTAGCGATGAAACTCAGTTGTGCCGCCGTGCTGTCGACCTGTATTGCCAGCGCCAACGCATCCATTCAAAACCCCGGCTTCGAAAGTAGCTGGGACAACTGGGCTGACACCGATCCCTCTGCCCTCTCCGGCGTTGCCAATAGTGGCAGCAAGTCCGCGAAGATTTCCGGCAGTGGTGGTCGCGTTGAACAGGATGTTCCTGTCAGTGCAAACACGAATTACCGATTGACGGCTTATGTGCGTGGTTCCGGCACCATCGGGGCACAAGTAAACGGCAGCACCTTCGATAGCAACGCCAGTAATTCCGATTGGCAACAAGTATCCGTGGACTTCAATTCCGGTAGCGCCAGCAGCATTACTGTATTCGGTGCCTACAACGGTAGCGAAGGTCGCTTCGATGACTTCGCGCTCGAAAATCTGGGCTCTGGCTCCAGCTCTTCAAGTTCGTCAAGCTCGTCCAGTAGCTCCTCGAGCTCTGGCGGTGGCAGCTGTACCTCCGGCAGCAATCTGTCGGTGGCTTCTGCCTCTGACGATGGCAGTAACGATGGCAATGGCCCGGCAAACGTGATTGACGGCAGTCTTGCTACACGTTGGTCCTCACAAGGCATCAAGTGGATAACACTTGATCTCGGCGCTGCGCAGACTGTGAAAGAAATCGATATTGCTTGGTACAAAGGCAATCAGCGCACGAGCTTCTTCGAAGTCGAAACCTCGACCGACAACAGCAATTGGACCGTAGTCCTGTCCGGTGGACAATCCAGCGGCAACAGCGCGGACCTGGAAAGCTACGATGTGGCAGATTCCAGCGCGCGCTACGTTCGCGTTACCGGCAGCGGCAACACCGCCAACAACTGGAACAGTATTCTGGAGATGGATGTGATCGGTTGTACCGATGGCGGCAGCTCTAGCAGTAGTTCCGGCGGCGGTTCTTCGAGCTCCAGTTCCAGCTCCTCAAGCTCTAGCAGTTCAGGCGGCAGCTCCAGTGGCGGCTCCGGTTCCGGTGGTGGCCTGGATCCGAACTTGCCCCCATCCAGCAACTTTGACCTGAGCGCCTGGTACCTGAGTGTACCGACCGACAACGATGGCAACGGCAAGTCCGACGATATCAAGGAAAACGCACTGAACGCTGGCTACGCCGACGGTACCTACTTCTACACTGCAGCCGATGGCGGCATGGTGTTCCGCTGCCCGGTGGACGGCTACAAAACCTCCACCAACACGTCTTATACCCGCACCGAGCTGCGTGAAATGTTGCGCCGCGGAGATACCAGCATCGCTACTCAGGGCGTGAACGGTAACAACTGGGTATTCGGTTCAGCCCCGTCAGCAGCCCGCAACGCAGCTGGTGGTGTTGACGGCGTACTGCGTGCAACCCTGTCTGTTGATCATGTCACCACGACCGGCGACAGCGGCCAGGTTGGCCGTGTAATCGTTGGTCAGATCCATGCCAACAACGACGAACCCCTGCGTCTCTACTACCGCAAACTGCCTGGCAACAGCAAAGGTTCCGTGTATATGGCGCATGAGCCGAACGGCGGCAGCGACAGCTGGTACGACATGATTGGTAGCCGCTCCAGCAGCGCTTCCGACCCTGCCGACGGTATTGCACTGGGCGAGAAGTGGAGTTACGAAGTGAAGGTCGTCGGTAACACCCTGACCGTCACCGTCTCCCGTGAAGGCAAAGCAGATGTGGTACAGGTTGTGGATATGAGCAACAGTGGTTACGACGTATCCGAACAATATCAGTACTTCAAAGCCGGTGTTTACAACCAGAACAATACTGGTAACGGCAGCGATTACGTACAGGCAACCTTTTATGCTTTGGAACAGTCTCACAACTAATCCAAAGCAGCCTTTCTAAATCGCGTGAAATGGGCGGCCAGCCCCAAGCATCGAACGGCCGCCCAGCAGAAGCTTCCCGGAGCAGGTGATCGCCACTTCCCCGCCGCTCCGGGCTTTTTAATTTTGGGAAGCCAAGAGGCCTATAAAGAATGTCGTTGAGGATTCTTCTTGCTGCTTGGAAGCAACTCCTTGGCCTGTCTATCTTCACACTAGCATTGACCGGTTGTAGTGGTGGTGGAGATACCGATGGCAATAACTCTAATTCTTCGAGTTCAAGCTCGAGTTCAAGCTCCAGTTCCAGCGGCGGTTCCAGTAGCTCGAGCAGCTCTGGTGGCAGCTCCGGTGCCGATTCCAACCCATACGGTAATCTAGATCCCCTCTTACCACCTTCCAGTAATTTTGATCTCGCCGACTGGTATCTCAGCGTACCCAGTGATAATGACGGCAACGGAAAGTCCGACTCCATTAGCGAAAATGAACTGACTAGCGGATACGGCAATAGCGACTATTTCTTTACCGGAGACGATGGCGGCATGGTGTTTCGCTGCCCGGTTGCCGGATTCAAAACCTCCACGAATACCTCCTATACCCGCACAGAGCTGCGGTAGATGCTACGCCGTGGCAATACCAACATAAAAACCCAGGGTGTAAACAAGAACAACTGGGTATTCGGGTCAGCGCCAGAGAGTGCACGTAACGCCGCAGGTGGCGTCGACGGCACATTGCGCGCGACACTCGCAGTAAACCATGTCACCACCACAGGTGAGGCCTATCAGATCGGCCGCGTAATCGTCGGCCAGATCCATGCCAACGACGATGATCCGGTGCGGCTTTATTACCGCAAACTTCCACAAAACACCAAAGGCGCCATTTATATTGCCCATGAAATAAAGGGGGGCGAGGATATCTGGTTCGAAATGATCGGTAGCCGCGCTAACGACGCAGCAAACCCCGAAGACGGGATCGCACTGGATGAATTATTCAGTTATGAGATTCAGGTAGTCAGCAATACGCTTACTGTGACCATCATCCGTGACGGACAAGATGATGTGGTACAAGTGGTGGATATGAGCAGCAGTGGCTACGACGTCGATGATCAGTATCAATACTTTAAGGCTGGAGTGTATAACCAAAACAACAGCGGCGACGATACCGATTATGTTCAGGCCACTTTTTACGCATTAGAAAATAGCCACGAAGGTTATGAATTTTAATAAACTTTCAAAACATATTATTAAAATTTGTATCAACTGTTTGATTAGTATAGTTATTTGTTTTAGCACCGCATGCTCAAGAAACTCTTATTCAATTGAAAGCGAATCAAATTGTGATTTATGGTACAGAATAGCCAAGGAGTACCTATTGCAAGAAAAAAATTGGCATGAAGAAGAATATTATCTGGAGTTTATTTCTGATAACAATGGCGAAATATTAATTAAAGCAGGAAATCTTGGCGATATAGGTAACAACACACCTGGGGCAGGTAAATCAATTATTTTGGTGGTTGAGAAGGAAGGCGGGATCGTTGTTGAAGAATTGAGCTACCAGTAATTTTTTGAATTGTTGAAATGATACCAGTGTGAGCTGCCCTAACTAAACCGGCGTGACGTCATCCAAAAATAGAAATCGAGCCTCAGCTGAGGCTCGAAAGTATTTATAAGGACACTTGCCCAAAGGGCTCATTTACCAAATTTTCACGCGCTGATCCGGCTTTAGGTAAAGAGCATCTCCTTCCTTGACACCAAACGCACTATAAAACTCCGGCACGTTGCGAACTGCACCATTGATGCGAAATTCGGACGGCGCATGGGGATCTGTATTAATCAGATTCCGCATTGCCTCCTCACGATATTTACCCTGGAAAATCTGCCCATAGCCCAGGAACACACGTTGCTCACCGGTGAACCCATCGAGCACCGGCGCTTCTTTTCCATCAAGGGACATCTTATACGCCAGAAGTCCAATACTCAGGCCACCCAGGTCACCAATATTCTCACCGAGGGTAAACTCGCCATTGATGTGCAGATCCTCAAAGGGTGCGAAAGCACTGTACTGATCAATCAGCTGTGCAGTGCGGGCTTTGAATTCGGATTTATCTTCTTCCGTCCACCAGTTACGCAGTACACCGTCACCGTCGAAGGTGCTACCGGAATCATCAAAGCCATGGACGATTTCGTGGCCAATCACTGCGCCGATACCGCCATAGTTCACTGCATCGTCGGCTTCCATATTGAAAAATGGTGGCTGCAGAATTGCGGCAGGAAATACGATTTCGTTTAGAGGTGGATTGTAGTAAGCGTTTACAGTCTGAGGCGTCATGGCCGACTCATGCTTAGCGACCGGGCCTTTTTGCTTCTCCAGCATTTCGGCGTAGTTGAATAGTGCGGACCGCTGCATATTGCCATACAGATCGTCGCCACTGATGGTCAGCGCAGAATAGTCTCGCCATTTATCCGGATAGCCGATTTTCGGGGTGAATTTGGAAAGCTTGTCGAGGGCTTCCTGCTTGGTCGCTTCGCCCATCCAGTCGAGTTCCTTGATGCTAACCTCATAGGCTTTAATCAGATTCGCAACCAGCTCCTGCATACGCGCTTTGGCTTCCGGTGGGAAGTGCTCCTTCACGTACACCATACCGACGACTTCATCCAAGTGCTGGTTCACTAGATTCACACCACGACGCCACAGCTGGCGCGGCTCTTCCACACCATACAAAGTGCGGCTGTTGAAATCGATGTGCTGAGCATAGATGGCCTCATCAAGATAAGGTGCGGCATGGCGTGCGGCACTCCACTTCAGATATGGCTTCCAGGCGTCAATACTGGTCTCGCTGATAATGGATCTAGCTCTCGCATATAATCGAGCTGAGTTACCACCAGATTTTCCAGCTCAGTAATACCTGTAGTTGCAACAAACCCCTGCCAGTTAAAATTGGGCATTAATTCCGGCAACTCAGCTAGGGCTCCCGGGTTGTAGAGCGCAACCATGTCCCGGGTTTTTTCCTTTTTCATATGCTGCGCGGCGAGCGTTAATTCAAGATCGTAAATAAGCTGCGCCAGTTGACTGCTGGACTCAGCGCTGCCGAACCAGTAAGCGTCAACATTTTGGCGATGTGTTCCAGATAGGCAGCTCGCACCTGCTCCGACTTCTCACCCTCTTCAAAATAGTAAAGACTGGAGTGTATGACCCGAACAACAGCGGTGACGATACGGATCATGTTCAGGCCACTTTTTACGCATTAGAGAATAGCCATAAAAATTATGAATTTAAATAAAATTCCAAAACATATTATTAAAATTTGCATAAGCTGTTTGATCAGCATAGTTATTTTATGCACCGCATACTCAAGAAACTCATATTCAATTGAAGGCGAATTAAATTATGATTTATCGTACAGCATGGCCAAGAAGTACTTATTGCAAGCAAAAATTGGCATAAAGAAGAGTATTATCTGGAGTTTATTTCTGATAACAATGGCGAGATATTAATTAAAGTAGGAAATCTTGGCGACATGGGTAGCAGCACACCCGGATCAGATAAATCAATTATTTTGGTGGTCGAGAAGGAAAGCCGGGTCGTTATTGAAGAATTGAGTTACCAGTGATTTTGGATTATTGAAATGATATCAATGTGATCTACCCTAACTAAACCGGTGTGGCGCCATCCAAAAATAGGAATCGAGTCTCAATCGAGGTTCGAACACATTTAAATAAGAGGTGGCTAGGATATCTGGTTTGAAATGATTGGTATCCGCGCAAACGACGAAGCGGCCCCTGATGACGAAATCGCACTCGATGAATTATTCAGTTATGAAATAAAGGTAGCAGATCAATACGCTAATCGAGACCATTATCCGTGACGAAAATGATTATGTAGTACAAGTTTTGAATGTGAGCGCTAGTGGCTACGACGTCGATGATCAGTATCAATATTGTAAGGCTGGGATGTATAGCCAGAACAACAGCGGTGACGATACCGATTATGTTCAGGCCACATTTTACCTATTAGAAAATTTCCATTTAGGCTACGAAAACTTACAGACACCCTTTCCAGATTAAAACCGATACTGAACGAAGCTTTGAGTCTTGTCAGTAGCTATTTACTTCTGATCATGCAGCGTTATATCGAGCCTCCACTGCCATATGCTCACCGGTGACTGTGACCTCACTTACTTCGATGTCTTCAGCGTGCTCTGTGCGACCGATAATTTCACACATACACTCAAAAAAATATTTGGATAGTCCTTCGAAGCTCGGTGAAAAGTCGACGACATACAATCGAAGGTTATCTTTTTCTACAATATTCTTGATGTCCGGAAAAAGCGGATCATGCTTATCGATGATAAATGAGTGGTCCATTTGATCGATGATTTTTTGAAACGGCGCCTTGAATAAGTCGGTATCCATGACAAAGTTCTGTTGGTCTACCGTATCGCTGGTCAAGGTGACACTAACCAGTAATGAGTGCCCGTGGAGATTCGCGCACTTGTTGTACGGGTAGGGCATATCGTCCGTGTAAAACTCTTTCCCCCTCCCCTTACGCATATCCTGGCTCCAAGTACGGTGGCCCATGTCCAGCTTGAACGTTTTGGTGATTTTATAAGCCATCTTAAACTCCCTCTCCCTAGAGGTATCAATATGTGCGCGATACAGCTAGCGAGCGCAATATTCTGGTGATGATATCAATGGGATTTTAGTCTGAGAGGTCAGACTAAACTCGTAATAGTGGCAATTCCAACGCATACCGGATCAGTTTCACTGAACTCTTAACAATAGAAGTAAGAATATTTATGGAATACGAAATAACGGGGATTTTAATTCTCAAATAATGCGATGAAACTGTGACCCTTCACATAATTCTGTTCAGAGTTATTAAACGAATGGTATTTTGAGCAAAAACTAAAAAGCGAGCCTCCAAGGAGACTCGCTTTGCGCTGGTACACAGGCTAGGACTCAAGCCATGGCACTGCGTGCACCAAAAACCGGGATTATTCCCCGATCTTTTCCGCTAGGTTAGTTGGCATATTAACCAAACGAACTTAGTTCAGCGGAATCAGCTGCGCTTTGGCTTCGTCGGTCAGCTGGTGAACGGAAGCGATGGACAGGGTCTCAAGACCGGTAGCCGCAGTTACAGGAGCCAGGGAAACATTGGCGGATTCCGGCAGCTTCCACATAGCGCCAGTGGCCGGGTCAACAATCAGCATACCGATCAGGCCGCCGAACAGGATGTTGCCGATGTACCAGCCGTCCATGCCGGCGCGTAGCTGGAAGCTCTGCTCTTCAAAGCCGGCCATCTGGAACTTCACCACGTAGCTCGCGGAGGAGAAGAAACCGTCGGAGGCAGACAGGGTGATGGTGTCCGGGGTAACGCCGGTGTGAACATCGAAGCCGGCTTCATTCACAACAACAAAGTTGGCACCCGCCGGGTTGCTGTTGATGGTTACCGGGTAATTACTGTCACTGAGGATGCTCGCACAACCAGATACCAGCCCGAGACCCGCAATTGCCGCCACTAAAGTAATTTTCTTAAGCATGATGAAGCCTTAACAATATTGTTGTTTATCTATTTGCTGGACGAATGCTCCGCCAGCGGTCGGCAAGGCTATCATGAAATCTGGTAAGTGAGTCCCAAATAGCTATTACATGTCATTACAGGCAAGCACTGCTCACATTTCAACCAGAACTTATTTCTTACTCTTTAGCGAATAGCTCGCCAAAAAAATCACCGCGATTCCAGCGCGGTTTTTGTGCGGAATCCGCCACATCCCGCGCGATAGCGTAATTCACTTCGGCAAACTGCTGCGCCGCCACGTAGTTAATCCCAGCATCTGCTGTGTCACTGGGACTGTGGTAGTGGTTGCGCAGGAACTCGATCTGCGCGCGGCTACCATCGACTTCGCTGTCGATGGCCTCGCGCCCAGTGATCAGGTAAATCGCCGGGATGCCCTGGCGCACGAAACTGTAGTGGTCGCTGCGCACAAAGATGACCTGTTCGGGCATGGGGTCTGGACTGAGCTTGAGACCAGTGCGGCGCGCGGCGCGTGCGGCAGTTTTACCGAGGCTGGAATGCTCGGCACCAAACGCGATCACATCGCGGAACGGATACAGCAGCATCGGCATATCGAGGTTGATATTCGCCACCATGGATTGGGGGGCGACCGGCGGGTGCTGGGCAAAATAGTCGGAGCCGAGCAGGCCCTCTTCCTCCGCAGTTACCGCGACAAACAGGATGGAACGCTTGGGCGCGCGTTCCGATGCGGTAAACAGCCGCGCAACTTCCAACATCACGGCGATGCCGGCGGCATTATCCTGTGCGCCGTTGTTAACAAGACCTGTGCCGGGCTCAATACCGATGTGATCCAGGTGCGCGGAAAAGATGATGTACTCGTGTTTGAGCTTGGGGTCACGCCCCGGCAGCAAGCCGACAACATTGGGGCTGGAGATGCGCTGGTGCTTGGCGCGACTGGTGAGAGTAGCGGTATAGGGCAGCGCAAAGCCCTGCGGGACCAATCCGTTTTCAATTTCGGTGTAGATGGTGTCGAGGCTGCGCGCGGCGCCCATAAACAACTGCTTGGCCGCCGGAATATCGAGCATTACGCCAGGTTGCAGGTGCTGAATGCTATTGCCCGGTGACTCGTCGGCGCGCAGCCAGTCCCAGCGCGGGTCCTGCAGATGCTCGGCGGAAGCGGTAAACGCGCGACGCAACTCGCGCACGGGGGTATTCAGGCTAATGGTGCCAACTGCACCACGGCGGGCGGCCGTCTGCTGTTTGGTGCGGTTGGAGGCGAAGTGGGCGCCCACCTCATTTGGCAGGTACCGCGGGCGCCCGGAAAGGTACACGACAATCTTTCCGTGCACGTCCAGCCCGGCATAGTCGTCGATATCATAGGCGGGCGCGTCGATACCATAGCCGACAAATACGAGGCCGGCGGTGGTCGCGCTATCGGTATGCGCGGTCGAGGGGGCGGCGAGAAAATCCACCCCCAGGTCAAAAGTGATGTCACCTTCGCGGCTATGCAGTACCAGTGTCGCCTTACCTTCACCCCAAAGTGCCCTGCTCAGGGGTACCTGCTGGAAGTAATCATCGCCGGTGATGGATTCGAGCCCGAGATCTGCAAAGCGCGCAGCTACATAATCTGCCGCCTGCTGGTAACCGGCAGAACCGGTTTGCCGTCCCTGTAAACGGTCGTCCGCCAGAAATTCCACATCCATGCGCATGCGCTCCATGTCTGCACGAGGGGTCTCGGCTAGCTGCGTGAGACCCACACAGGCACTCAGTAACCCCACAAGCAGAAGAAGAGCAAACCGGGATATTGGACGGAAGGGTTGTGGCGCTTTTCGGGCGGTCGCGGGGTTGGCACTGAAGCGGGGCATGCTGGGCTCGTTCTAATACTCGATACGCCAACAGCTTATCACGACGTCGCGGGCGACACCGGTGATTGCTCAGCACAGGTTTTGCGATCAATGCCGCGTATTGCGTGTATGACTTGTACTGAGAGGTGCGGAAAAACTCGCGGCTACGGCGCGCTCGGCGAGTTCGTGGGCGCGGTCCGCACAGAAATCGCCATGGCCGGCGAGCATATGCTGAAACGGCAGATCGAGCAGTCGCTCAAAGTCGGTGGCGAGCCAGCGCTGACTGTTCTCCCCGTCCGGGGTGGCGCGGCGGCACCAGGCCGGCGATACCTGCATGCCCCGATGCATACCGCTGAGGCGCAGCGCCCAGCGCCCGGCCCAGTTGCAGGCCGTCCAGCTGCTCCAGTATTGCAGGGAGTCCCCAGTAAGCAGCAGCCCACCGGAATTGGGGACATACAATGCCGCCTCGGGAATCTCGCTGTGGCTGAATTCAAATACCTGGCCATCCGGCACCGGGCAACTGCCACCCTCTTCCAGGAATTCGTCGGCGGCGGGTACCGGATAGTAGTCGGAGTGGTGTTGCCGCCAGAAAAATACATTGAAGCGATCGCGGTAGTAGAGGTCATCGCAGCCAAAGAAATATCCGAGACGCACGGCCTGGCGCACATTGCCGAGATCGCACAGGCGCTCTTCCTGCAAGCGGGTGAGACGTATGGGATTGACCAGCAACAAGTCGTCGCCGCTGCGCACAATCCCCATATTGCGATTGACCAGCACCCCCGGCGCAACCCGGGCCTGGCCACGCACCACAAAAAAATCCGGCAGTAACTGGCGGATTGGGCCGTGGGGCAGTGGCGGCGGATAGGCGATATGCATGTTCGGCAGCGCACTCCTCTTTAAAGAATTCTCAGGCGCGCTCCCTGCCATCGGCGAACCCCGCCCAGACCTACAAGTCTGGACCGAGAATAGAAAAGGGCTCTACTTCCTAGGAGTACTGCAGTCGGTTGCTGATGCCATAGAGAATCTGCATCGCACGAGTGGCGTCGCGCGCGCGCACCAGAATATGTTCGTGATAGCGCGCAGAAACCACGTTGGCCTGGATCCCAGCATCGGCGAGTTCACGCAAGATTGTGGCGGTGAGCCCGGGCGCTTCTACCCCGTCGACAAATTGCAGGGTTATCTGTCGGTAGTCGTCACTGACGGATAGCTGCTCCTGCTCGGCAATATGCCTGGGCAGCAATGCGCTGATACCTTCGCGCTCGCGAAAAATACACCGACAATGGGCCAAGTGTTCCTTCAGCTGGGACTCATCCAATACACACAAACCAAGTACTTCGCGATCGAGAATCGGGGTCAACCGCAATAGCAGCTGGTCGATTTTTACCTGAGCGTTCATCGGCGATCTCTCCTGGATTTGTCTTTCACCCGCGCCTTGGCGGATTTACTTTTTGACGATGCTTTCTGGCCTGGCACTTCGCCCTTGGGCTCAGCCACCGCCGGGCCAAAATCTTCACCGGTAAATTCGGGCTCCCCTTCTACTGGAGTGGTATCGACCAGTTGTTCGTGTTCGCTCTGTTGCGCTTCCTGTTCCCAGCGGTCCAGCGCCAGGTCGATATCTTTTTCCACATCCATGCGCGGGAAAATCGGACAGGGGGCATTTTTTTCCGGGTTGTGCCAAGCGGATAGCGGCGCAACGAAAACCACCAGGGATTTGTGCAGGTAGTTGCGACCGATGCTGGCTTCGGTCCAGGTGGTCTGCCAGGCAAATTTGCCTTTTACTGCATAATCGCTTTCGTAGGACTTGAGCGTGAGAAAGTACGGATAGATGCGGCCACCCCGGCACACAATACGGCGCTCGGTTTTGATATTGGCCATCTGGGTATGCGGATCGAAATACCAGCTTATGTCGTAGCCATAGGCAAACTTCATTTCATCGCCATGGCGATTGAACGCATAGGAGCGGCCGGTACCGTCTTTGTTCAGGCTCCACACGTGTTGCGCTTCGCCGTCGCGGGAGATCAGCCAATTGCCTACCCACTGTTCGGCCTGCAAGCGCGACTCCACTTCCCAGCCAGGATACTGGCCGGCTTGCTCGCGTTTGTTACTCTGCTGTGACTCTTTGGGCTGCTGCTCTTTGGAAGGGCCAGGAGCGGAAGATGAATCAGAAGCGGAATCTTGTGCCCAAACCGTCCCAGTCGACGACAACAAAATGACGCCCACCGAAATCAGCGTTTGTTTGCTCGTGACCAGTAGTTTGTGAATAAAGCGTTGCTGCATGACTGCCAGACTCCGCGTGCGCTTTATTCTTCCCTGAGATAAATGCCAGTCCTTAAGACCCCGGCGGGGGGCTTCCTTCCCCGGCCGCAGGCTGGACGTCTTCTTTGCCAGCGCACTGGTTTGTTTGATGAGCACTGCGCTGAGCGCTCTGGCTTCAATTGCCGGCCGAGGCGGTCTGGGGGGTCTCTTTCTGCTCGCGATCGTACAGGTTGGGACACTCGGCACCGTGGTTGGGCGTCTCCCAATCAGCAAGGCGACGCTGGAAGGCGAGAATACCGCCGTTGTGCTGGCGCCAATGACGACCGTCGATCACGTTGAAGTCTAGGGTGACCGCGCTCCAACCGGTAAATTGCGCGTACACCATGCCGCTGTTGCAGTGCAGGGTGCCGCCGGTACGGATACGCACCGTGTCGCCGTTGATGCGCCAGGAAATCGCAAAGCCATGGGTAAGCTGACCGTCGGCACGGAAACCGTGCGCAAAGCCGGTGCCATCGGCGTGGAGCTGCCACACCAGCTGCTCATCCCCCTGCCCCACCACCAGCCAGTTGCCGACCCAACTTTTGGCCGCAGCCTGGTTGCCGGTCTGCTCCTGTGCGGAGGCGAATACGGGGAGAATCAGGAACACTGCAAAGGTCAGGGCGTAGGATTGCAGCAGGGATACGAGAACGGGACGGAAGGACAACTGACGCAACAACTTCATGCGGCACTCTTCTCTGTTGGGTTCAACGACTGGCGGTTATTTGCACAACCTAATTAAAAGCCTAGTCGTAAATCTCAACAGTGGCAGCGAATGCGACAATTTTCTTTGTTTTCGCGACACGTCAGCCTAAGAGGCTACACCGACAGCAAGCGGAAGTATCTGAGTTTCCAACCTATGTTTTGCGGCGACGCAGGCCAAACCACAACAGCACACCCAGCGCCAGCGCGGTAATAAACAGAATCCCTGCCCACACATAGATTACACGGCTGCTGGTGGGCTGCAGTAATTCCCTGCCTTTCACCACACTGGCGAGTAAGCGCTGAAACTGCTCAATCACCTCATTGGCCGGTGCGCGCGCGAGAATTGCCTCGCGCAACGCCTGCCACTGTTGGTCGAGCTGGGTTGCAAGCGCCGGATCCCGTTCGGTCAATTCTTCGCGCGCCGGCAGGTAGCCACTGCGCAGCGCCAACATCAGTTTGTGATAAGCACCCGCCGGGTCACCACCGCGATAGGCAATCTGCGCCAAATAGATCAGGCCCGCCGCCCGGGCCAGCGGGTGTTGCAGTGCACGGGTCTGCTCCGGGTGGGCGCGCCACCACATCAGCGATGCGCGCGCCGGTTCGGGAAGCTCTGACGGACGCAACACCGCCATACCGGGAAGGCCGACCAGTGCCGGGTACTGCTCGGCGAGTTTGCGCGATGGCGCCACCTGTGGCGCACTGAAGCTGGCCACCTTGACCGCCAGCGCCCAGCGCTGACGACTGCTGAGGTCGCCGTCCACGGCCTCGTCGTGGGCATCGTTGCGGGTGGGTTCCAGCACGTTGTAAAAGTCGTACAGACTCAGGTTCACCATGCGCGCAGGATCATTCAGGGCGCGCTCCGGTTGCTCGGCAACGCCATTTTCCCCATGACAATGCTGGCAGCGATCGCGATACAGGGTGTTTGCCTCACTCGCCGCAGGCAGCGGTTCTGCCGGAGAGCGGGGTAATTGATAGAGGGCCGCCAAGCGGTCGGCAGCAGTATTGGCGCGGCGCCGCACCAGATCAGCGGCTTCTTTGCCGGAAATAGATGCCTGCAGCGATTCCAGCGTATTGAGCAGCTGGGCACGCCCGGGCCTGTCCGGTAGCCCCGCTACCAGCTGGCTAGCCAATTCCGCATTTTCGCGGGTCTGCCGAAAGAGCCCGCGGTCCTGCACACTGCCCTCGGAGACCGCCTCGGGATAATCCACCGCGACAAACGACAGCAGGCTCACTGCGCGCGCCGCAACATCCACGGGTGTCTGCTGTTCGGGCAGCTGCTGTTCAATCGCTTGCTCTTCAGGTATCTGCGCCACGGCCTTCAGCCAGCCGCCGCAGAGGCTTATCAGCAGAAAAATCATTACTGGCGAGGGCAAATTGCGCATTCTGACACTGGTGAAATTGGTGGCGATACCCATTGTTAGCCTAGCAGTGAGGCCACGCAGGGACTTTCAGGCAATAAAAAACCCCGCGACCTAAAAAGGCGCGGGGTTTTGTGCGCGGTGCAAGCGGGTCCTATCAACCCTTCTCGGCGCGCTCTTTTTCTACCAGGAAGTCCACCACGTCCAGCATCATCTGCTGACCATTGGACTTGCCCTTGAGGCCCGGCAGCGAGGTGCTGATGCGGTATTTACCGGCCACAACCATTTCCGGGGTACCCGTCAGTTTGTAGGCACGCTGTTTCGCCTGGCCCTGCTTGACCTTGCTGTTGATCGCAAAGCCGTTCATCAGTTTCACCGCTTTGGCGCCGTCGGCACCGGCGTCGTTGAACAGCGCTTCAATGGCGGCATCATCGGCTTTCCAGTCACGACCGTCGCGGGTAGCGAACATTTTGCGCTGCTGGGCGATGGCGCTAAAAATCGGCTCATGTACCTTGTCCAGTACACCCATGGCGTCCGCCACGTAGAACATGCGCGCGTGGATCTCCATTACCGGCTGCCAGATGGCCGGAATCTTCTTCAGCGCCACATCGGCGGGCATGGTTTTCTGCCACTTTTTCAGCGGAGACTCAAAGTGATAGCAGTGGCCACAGCCGTACCAGAAGAGCTCGGTCACTTCGATCTTGCTGTCGTCATCCTGGGCAACGGCCTGCGGCAGAACTTCGTAGTGCTGGCCGGCCTTGAATTTGCCCGGGGCTTCCTGGGCGCAGGCTGCCAGGCTCAGCAGCATGGTAAAGAGTGCGACGACGGCTTTCATAAAGGGTTACTCCAAAAATTTATTCTGTGTGCCTGTATCAGCATGGCCCCATTATGCTCGGGCTCAGCTGACTCCTGGCTGAATATAGACCGCGGAAATTATTGAAGTTCCCGACGGTCGGCGCAAGCTGGGTTCGGCAGGCGGAAACAAAAAGGCCGGTCAATGACCGGCCTTTTTCGCAACTGCCTACCAATTACTCGGTCAGGCCTGCTACGTAGTTCGCAACCGCCTTGATTTCGGCGTCGGACAGCTGGCGAGCCACGGTGCGCATGGTGCGGGTATCACCGTCGTTGGCACGGGTGCCTTCGCGGAAAGCCTTCAGCTGCTTCTCCACGTATTCTGCGTACTGGCCGGACAGGCGCGGATAAGCCGCAGGCGCGTTGCCCAGACCGGTCGGTGAGTGACAACCCATGCATGCGGGGACACCGGTTTCGCTGTTGCCAGCGCGGTAGATCTCGCGACCCAGCGCCAGGCCGTCCACGTTATCGCCATTGTTCAGCATCACGGAGAAGGCAGTGGAGCCGGAAATCTGGATGTTCTGCGACGCGTAAAAGGCGGCGATATCCTGCAGATCCTGATCGCTCATGTTGTCGAGCTGGCCGGTCATTTCTGGAATGGACCGCGCGCCGCTCTTCACGTCACGCAACTGCTTGAGCAGGTACTTGTCGCCGAGGCCGGCGATTTTCGGGAAGGTCGGCGCCGGGCTATTGCCGTCCGCACCGTGGCAGGCTACGCAGGCAGCGGCCTTGGCCTGCCCTGCACTGGCGTCACCGGCAGCGTGTCCCATCTGGGCAAAAGCGATCATCCCCAAAGCCAGAGCGGCCTTCTTTATAATGCTGTTCATACGTCGTCCTGTTGCGCGCTGAAGTTTTGCACCCATCTTCGCTGCTGGCGGCACCCAAACGCCCTAAAACCATCAGCGACGATAAAACCGCGGCATTATATACTTGCGCGCCATCTGAGTGTACCGGGAAGTCCCATGTCTGAAGCCAATGTTAAACGAATCAATTTCCGCCACGCTGAATTTCTGATCAGCGCACCCACACTGGCGGAATGCCCGGTGGATTCTGGCGCCGAAGTGGCCTTCGCCGGCCGCTCCAATGCCGGCAAGTCCAGTGCGATCAACGCACTAACCGACAACAACAAGTTGGCGCGGACCTCCAAGACGCCCGGGCGCACCCAACTGATCAACTTCTTCCAACTGAGCGAGTCCCAGCGCCTGGTCGACCTGCCAGGCTATGGCTACGCCAAGGTGGCGCGCGCGATGAAGGACGAATGGCAACGCAATCTGGCGTTTTATCTGGAGAACCGCCAATGCCTTAAGGGGCTGGTACTGTTAATGGACATTCGCCAGCCGCTGAAAGAGTTTGATTTGCAGATGTTGAACTGGGCGGTCAAGTCCGGCCTGCCCGCACATATCCTGCTGACCAAGGCCGACAAACTGAAGAATGGCCCCGCCAACAACACGCGCTTTGCCGTAGAGAAGGAATTGAAGGCGCTGGAACTGGACCACAACGTTACGGTACAGATTTTTTCCGCCCCCAAGCGCAAGGGTCTGGACAAGCTGGAGCGTCAGCTGAACCAGTGGCTGGCGGTACCGCAGGAGGACACCGGGGCAGAGCAGGCAGACGCGTGAATTGCACCGCCAAATTTCGTCTAAACTCACTTGTAAGCCGCTCGTTTTTTGTTCAATTCGCAGGGCGCTAGAGGCTCTTAAAGACTCTAACGACGCTGAGCAGAAGGCACAGAACAAAAGACGCTGAGCAGCTCACAGGATGTTTTCCCGGGCCTCACTGGCCCGATAAGCGCTTTCAAGAACTTGGGGGCAAAAAAAAAGCCGGCAGATTGCAGCTGCCGGCTAGGGGTCAGTGCCCTTGGGGAGGGGCACTTGGGAGCCGCACCCAGGGGGACGGGTGCGACCTTGGGTTCTCACCCAAATTCCACTGCATCCTTTGCGATGCCTTCAAACCAAATCCTATAGTCCAAAGACTATGCTCGGTGTGAAAGGTTCCCCACTCTTTTTTCGCGGCTCGGACGTCGCAACTGTATCCCACCCATTGCCGTTTTGCGGGCAAAAAATTCTGTTTCTGAGACTTTATTCCTCGCCGCGCGTCAAAAAACTCTATTTCCGTTTATTTAATAAACAGGCCCTTTTGCCGCACACCGAGTGACTCAGCGGGTCCTTTCAATCCTGAGAGAGCAAAATTCGGGCAAAAAAAAGCCCCGATGGGGGTATCTTCGGGGCGAGGGGCTTCTGACTAAGCTTTGGGGATGATGTTGCAATCCAACGATCTTGCTTAGTTAGAGGGGCCCCTTAATGAGTAGTTCCGCGAAAATTAAAAAAATCGCAAAAATTTAAAAAAACCGCTGGCCGGCTCAGTGCGCCTCGTCCCAGTTGGCTCCTTCACCGAGGTCGGCAATTAGCGGTACATCCAATTCTGCTGCAGCCTGCATCAATTCCGGAATCCGCTTCACCACAAGCTCACGTTCATCTGCCGGTACTTCCAGTACCAGTTCATCGTGCACCTGCATGATCAACCGGGTTTTCAGCTGTTCGTCGCGCAGCCAGGCATCCACGCTAATCATTGCGCGTTTGATAATGTCTGCTGCAGTACCCTGCATGGGCGCGTTGATCGCGGTGCGCTCCGCAGCCTGGCGCTGCATGCCGTTGCGGGAATTGATTTCCGGCAGGTACAGGCGGCGGCCGAACAAGGTCTCGACGTAGCCCTTGTCGGCGGCCTGCTTGCGCGTGTTTTCCATATACGCGAGCACGCCCGGGTAGCGCTCGAAATAGCGGTCGATATAGGTCTGGGCGTCCGCGCGCGGGATATCCAGCTGCTTGGCCAAACCAAACGCGCTCATGCCGTAGATCAAACCAAAGTTAATCGCCTTGGCACGGCGGCGCTGTTCATCGCTCACCTCTTCCACCGGCACCTCGAACACCTCCGCGGCGGTCGCGCGGTGAATATCGGCTCCGTGGGCGAAGGCATCCAGCAGCCCCTTGTCGCCGGACAGGTGCGCCATGATGCGCAATTCAATCTGCGAGTAATCCGCAGCCACAATCGCACTGCCACCATTGATGCGCGGGTCGGCGACAAACGCCTGGCGAATACGACGGCCCTCTTCGGTGCGGATCGGGATGTTCTGCAGGTTGGGATCCGAGGAGGACAGGCGCCCGGTGGCCGCCACCGCCTGATGATAAGAAGTGTGCACCCGCCCAGTGGCCGGGTCGATCATCTGTGGCAGCTTGTCGGTATAGGTGTTCTTCAGCTTGGCCATGCCGCGGTACTGCATAATCAGCGCCGGCAGCTTGTGCGAAAGTGCCAGTTCCTGCAGTACCGGCTCAGCGGTCGACGGTGCCCCTTTCGGAGTCTTTTTGATCACCGGAATTTCCAGCTTTTCAAACAGGATGGCACCCAGCTGCTTGGTGGAACCGAGATTGAACTCCTCGCCCGCCTCATCGTACGCCTGCTGTTCGAGCGCACGCATTTTCTTATCCAGCTCGTCAGACTGCTGCTTCAGCATCGCCGCATCGATATAGGCACCGTTGCGCTCGATGTGTGTCAGCACCGGCACCAGCGGCATTTCAATTTCGTCGAGCACCTTTTCCAGACTCGGCTCTTGCGCCAGGCGACCGCTCAGCTCCTGGTGCAAACGCAGGGTAATGTCCGCATCTTCCGCCGCATAGGGGCCGGCCTTGTCCAGCTCGATCTGGTTGAAGGTGAGCTGCTTGGCACCCTTGCCGGCAATATCTTCGAACTTGATCGTGGTTTCGCCCAGGTATTTCTGCGCGAGGCTGTCCATATCGTGGCGGCTGCCGGTGCTGTTGAGCACGTAAGATTCGAGCATGGTGTCGCGGGCAATACCGCGCAGCTCGATATCGTAGTTGGCGAGAATATGGCTGTCGTACTTGAGGTTCTGGCCGACCTTTTTGTATTCGTCACTTTCGAGAATGGGTTTCAGCTTGGCCAGCGCCCGCTCAAAATCGATTTGTGCCGGTGCGCCCATGTAATCGTGGGCCAGGGGGAGGTAGACGGCCTCGCCGGCCTCCACCGCAAAGCTCACCCCCACCAGCTTGGCCTGCATGTAATTGAGGCTGGTGGTTTCGGTATCGAAGGCAAACAGGTCTGCCTGCTTCAGCTTTTCCAGCCAGGTATCCAGCTCTTTTTCGTCGAGGATGATGCTGTAGTTGCGCTCTATCGCGGCGGCCGCCGCGGACGATGCCTCGCTGTCGCCACCCAGTTCGTCGACCCAACTGCGAAACTCCATTTCGGAAAACAGTTCGCGCAGTTTGTCGGTGTCCGGTTCGCTGTTGGCGAGGGTCTGCGGCTGGTAGTCCATCTCTACGTCGGTCTTGATGGTGGCCAGCACATAAGACATATCCGCCGCGTCCTTGTGCTCTTCCATCTTCTTGGCCAGGGTTTTTGAGCCGCGGAAGCCGAGCGGTGCGATGGCATCAAGATTGGCGTAAATATCCTTGAGGCTACCGAGCCCCTGCAGCAGTGCGAGGGCGGTTTTCGCACCCACACCGGGAACGCCGGGAATGTTGTCTACCTTGTCGCCCATCAATGCGAGGAAGTCGATGATCAGCTCCGGGCCCACCCCGAACTTGGCTTTCACCCCTTCTACATCCATCACGGTATTGGACATGGTGTTCACCAGGGTTACGCCGGGGCGCACCAGCTGGGCCATATCCTTGTCGCCGGTGGAGATGATGACGTCCATGCCCTGCTCTGCGCCCTGCAGCGCCAGGGTGCCAATGACGTCGTCTGCCTCAACCCCGTCGATGACCAGCCGCGGCAGGCCCATGGCGTCGATGATGTCGTGAATCGGCTGAATCTGCGCGCGCAGGTCGTCCGGCATTGGCGGGCGCTGTGCTTTGTACTCCGCAAACATTTCATCGCGGAAGGTTTTGCCTTTGGCGTCGAAAACCACCACTACCGGGCTGTCCGGGTGCTCCTTAAGGTGCTTGCGCAGCATGGAGATCACCCCGCGCACGGCGCCGGTTGGCTGGCCAGTGCTGGTCGCCAGCGGCGGCAGGGCGTGGAAAGCGCGGTAAAGGTAGGAAGAGCCGTCCACCAGAATCAGTGGCGCAGAAGAGGTCTTATCGTTGCTCATAGACAAATAGAAATTCGGTTGGCGATGACAGATAGATGAATGCGGTGTGGCGCAGTTTGCGCAGGGCGACAGGATACCTGCCTTGAGAAATTTTCGCTCGTACAGCGGCGGCGGAAGTTGCCTCGACCGACTCCATTTGTCGATGCCGCCGCGCGAGTCATCGCAGTGTCACCCCCACTCAGGCAACAGCTTCTAGGCTTGCAATAGGGAAGTTGCAGAGAGGGCACGAAAAAATGAAATCCCGCATATTGATCCACCTAGCGGTGGTTTGGGGGCTGGCCGGTACGGTAATCGCGCAAGATCAGGCACCGGCCGCAGTAGAAGAAACCGCAAGCGGCTCAGCCTACGCGGCGGAAACCATGGAGCACGTTGAGGCGACTGCGTATCCGGTACCGCAGTTGATCGCTGAAGAGGAAGTGAGCGACAACAAATACCTGATTCAGGAGCAGCACCGCGAGCAGTACCGGCAGGAAATGCTGCGCGATCCAAACCGGGAGGCCCTGCTCAACAATGTACGCAGCACGCAGCAACAGCAGGTTGAAGCCTTAATGCGGGCGGCGGAGGAGCAGCTGGCGCAGCAACAGGCGCCGCAGGAAATGCCGACGCAGGAAGAGTTGGAAACATCCGCGGCCGACGCCGCAACCACTGAGCAAGCGCCCGCAGGGGCGCTCACTCAGTCGGTGTCCGATTCGTCAGAGGGGTCGCGCGAAACATCGCTTACCCCCGCCGTATTGCCGGAGCAGGAAGCCGACCGGGAAACACCCGCTAACGAAATACAACTGGAACAGGAGCAGGAAAACACCTCGGAGCAGGAACCCAGCTGACCCGTTTGCGCGTACGCCCATCAACACCCGCAATCAAAGGCCGCGATCAGGCGCAAAGGTTAGATTAGGCGCTACGATCAGGAATAGTACTCAGGCAGCGGCGAGCATCCGCCAGCAGCTTTTCCATCAGGGTACGATAACCCGCATCTTGCGGCAGCGTACTTCCCAGAGGGTCCAGGGCCTGATAGCCCAAATTCAGATGACTGGCAGTCTGCCGATCGCGGTCGTTCGCGGGCACCTCACCAAACAGGCAACCCGCCGGCCCAGCAACCTCTTCACTACGAATCTTATCCAACATGGTGCGCGCGCCATGGGCCTGCTTTGATCCACCGCTGAGACTCTCCACCGCCACACCGGCGGGACCGAAAAACTGGCTGTAAGCCTTGTGTGTAGAGACGATGGGTACATCTTTATAGGCCCACAGCGCACGGTCCTGCACTTTTTGCAGATTGGCCATGGCGCGCGAAAAATCCCGGGCGCGCTGACGGTAGCCTTGGGCCTGTTGCGGATCCAGAGTGCTGAGTCGCTCGGCGATTTGCGCAGCGATTGCCGCGGCATTGCGTGGGCGCAGCCACAGGTGAGGATCGGTAGGGTCCGAGCCGTCGAATTCAAACAAGCCGGTATCGTCAAGCAACTCCAGCTGGCGCTCCTCAGTAACCAGCGCCATCTGCCGGGCGAGTACCGATTCCAGCGCGGGCCCCATCCACACCACCAGCGGTGCGGCCTCGATGGTAAGGCGGTCATTAACCGACGGCGCGTAGTGATGCGGATCGCTACCCTGCACCAACTGATGGACCTCGGCCGCGTCCCCAGCGACTTCGCGCGCGAGCATCGCCAGCGGCGCAATGCTCGCTACAACCATCAGTTTTTCGGGACGCTTGGCATCCGGGGACTTTGTGCCGCAACCAGCACTCACCAGTGACGCAAAAATCAACCCGAGCGCGACAACAACACCCAATGGCTTTTCGAACATATGCAAACGAACCAACAGACCAAACAACAGACCGAACACAGGTGGCAAGGATATACCCAACGGCCGGTATCAACCGCGATTGCCGACGAACACTCACCAACACCGAATAAAGGGGTGCGATATAATCATACGCGGCTTACACTCGCCAGCCGTTTTATCAACGATCGCAATTCTGCAGAGGCAAAATCCCTCTTTAACCAGTCTGGAGTCTCCCCTGAGTTCATCCACCCCGCTCATCCGCGCCCACGACCTCGGCCTGAATATTGGCGGCCGTCAGCTGTTGCGGGATATTACGCTGGAGCTGCGACCCGCAGAGATCGTCACCTTGATCGGCCCCAATGGTGCGGGCAAGACGACCCTGCTGCGGCTGTTGCTTGGATTGACCAAACCCACCTCCGGCACCATCGAACGGCGCCCGGCACTGCGACTGGGCTATATGCCTCAGCGCCTGCAGATCGACTCCAGTATGCCGATGACGGTCTCGCGCTTTTTACAGCTCGGTATCGACGATGTCAGTGTCGCCGAAGCCCTCAATCGTGTGGCAGCCACGCACCTGGCGAACGCTCGCCTCACCGATCTTTCCGGCGGCGAAATGCAACGCGTTTTACTGGCTCGCGCGGCGGCGCGCAAACCGCAGCTGCTGGTACTGGACGAGCCCACCCAGGGGGTCGATGTCGGCGGGCAGAGCGAGGTGTACCAGTTAATCGCGCAGCTGCGCGACGAACTGCAGTGCGGCGTGTTGCTTGTGTCGCACGATTTGCACCTGGTGATGGCGGCGACCGATCGGGTGTTATGCCTCAATCAACACATTTGCTGCCACGGCCACCCGGAGCAGGTAAGTAAAGATCCGGTGTACCTTGAAATGTTTGGCGACAAACTCGCCCTGTATACGCACCACCACAATCATCACCACGACTTGAGTGGCGATATCGTGGATGAGTGTTGTGACCACGACCACCCGCACGCATTAACGCCTGCGCCCTCCCGCGCAAATGCAAAAACGTCCGGGCAATCGCAGGGCCCGGAGGGACGCGAATAATGGACTGGTCGCAGCTACTGAGCTCCACATTCCTCTGGTATGCATTGGCCGCCGGCCTGCTGGTGGCAGTGGTCAGTGGGCCACTGGGTTGCTTCGCGGTATGGCGGCGTATGGCCTATTTCGGCGATACGCTGGCGCACTCAGCCCTACTCGGGGTCACCCTCGGGTTTGTGCTGCATATACAGCCCACGCTGGCGGTGGTCGCAAGCAGCTGTGTGCTGGCATTGTTGCTGGTGTACTTACAGCGCCGCCAGCATCTTTCCGTCGATACCCTGCTCGGGATTCTTTCGCACAGCATGCTGGCGCTGGGTATCGTCACCATGAGCCTACTGAAGATCAATGTCGATTTACTGTCGTTATTGCTCGGCGACCTGCTGGCGGTTTCGTCACAGGATCTGATTCTGATGGCGGTGGCGGCGGTCATCATTGCCGGCCTGCTGTGGTACCTGTGGCCAAAACTGCTGGCGTTTACCCTGCACGAGGAGCTCGCCGCTGTGGAAGGGGTCCCGGTGGATAAAATCCGCCTGGCGTTGATGTTGATGCTGGCGCTATTGATCGCCATCGCCATGAAAGTCGTCGGCGTGCTGCTAATCACCGCACTGCTGATTATTCCGGCGGCAACCGCGCGCCGCCTGTCGGCGACGCCGGAGCAGATGGCGGGCTTCGCGTCGCTAATCGGCTGCGTATCGGTGGTGGTCGGCCTGACTATGTCGATCGTGTGGGACAGCCCCGCGGGGCCATCCATTGTGCTCGCGGCGGGCCTGTTCTTTCTGCTGGGGCATTTGCGCGCGGCGCGCGCGTAGTCGTATGCGGCGACTCGTCGTCCTATCTAACTGGCCGCCTTAACGCGGTCCTCGCCGCTGGCCCTTGCGCGCCGGCGTGACCGGCTCACTTCCCGCGCGGTGAAAGGCAAACACCGTCAAGCCAATACCAATCAGCATCAACACAAAAACCGCCAGGCCGACGTAAAAAATCAGTTGGTCAGACATGGCTACTCGCTGCGCGCCAGCAGCGCCGACACTTTTACGTAGATACCAAAAGCGAGAATGCTCGGCACCCAGAGGGCGGTAAACACGCCCTGCTCGCGGTAGCCGTTGAACCAGAGATAACTGGACAGGGCGAATGAAATCGCCACGGCGAGAAAAATAAACAGGTCGGACAACCGAAACATTTGCGGCACCTAATAGCAGTTTGCCCCAAAAGTTTAGTCTTGCCAGAAGCCGATCGCGGCAATAAGCAGGCCGCCAATGGCGAAGGATGCCGGAATACGCAAGCCGGGAACGCCGAAGGTGGTAATCAACGAAGGCTCCCACCCCAGCAGGCCGACAATAAACCAGATCACCCATGGCACTACCATGGCAAGGCCAAGGTACCCCAGCAGGCGCCTTCCAAAGGGCGGCCATTTAAACCGCATGTGTGCCAGTGCTCAGGTTCAGCTTCACAGACTTACGCGCCAAAAACCGGTCTTTTCAGATTAGTTCAAGCGCGCAGCTTGCGCACCTCGACGATTCTTACCCTGGACTCTCACCCAGGATAGGCGAGCAGCGTCATATGCAGCAGGTTAACCCCCCAGTGGGCGAGCACACAGGCCCAGAAGCTACCGCGCAACTGCCACAGCAGCGCGTAACCAAAACCGGCCACGCCCACCAGTGCCAGCATGGTCGGCGATGCCGCCCAGCCGGTATGCAGGGAGACAAACAATAGCGTCACCAGTGCAGTGGCGATCCAGGGCAAGCGCTTAAGCCACAGGCCGAGACCGCGCTGCAGCACCCAACGGAAAAAACCCTCTTCGGCGATGCACACCACAACAAAGTTGAGCAGTGCGGCGAGTGCAATCGTAGCGGTCAGTTTCGGATGGAAATCCAGGACCATACCGCCCAGCGCAATGGGTGCCGCAACCATCACGGCTATCCACGGCAAATCTTTGCGTTTCAGCGGTTGCGGCCGCACCAACATAAACAGCACGACGGTCAGCGCAATAACTGACTTGGCGGGGCGGAAGCTCGGGTAAATCAGGTTGGCCGAGGGATCCCGGTAGGGTTCCATCAGCAATATATGTTCGTTACCGGGAATCAAGCCACTGTTGACCAGCAACATCAACAAGCCGGTAATGAAAAAGCTGGTGGCTTTTTTCCAACCCTGGGCACTCTCCATCGCCACCAGGCCGAGCCAGATCGCCGGCGCAAACACACCAATCCAGCCGAAGGGAATAATCAGAAAACACAGGAAAGCGGCGGGCAGCCAGAGAGATTTGCCGTCGAACGGTTCACGCGCAGCAATTTCCGGCGCTCCCCGCCGAACACTTAGAGAAAACATAGAAAATCCATTTTCAATAGGTCGAATGGGAACAGGCGCCATCATAGCGCCTGTGGTTGATCACTTCAGTGAACCCCGTCCCCTCAGCCGGTGAACGTGGCTCTCATTGAGCGGTAGGTCAGTTTCATTTTGGCCGGATCCAGTGGCGCTTTGAAAAAGCCATGATAGTGACCGCGTGGATTTATTAATACTACTTGCGAACCGTGGTCGACAGTGTAATTACCATCGTCCAGGGGCACCTTGTTAAAGGGGACATTCAACTGGTTAGCAAAGCGCTTCAGGCTCAGAAACTCACCGGTGACCCCGGCAAACTCCGGATTAAAGTAGCGCACATAGTCGTGCAGTTGTTCTGGTGTGTCCCGCGTTGGATCGACAGAAACCAGTAAAATATCCGTGGTTTTCTGGGTTTCTTCATCCAGTGTCTGATAAAAGTTGTTCAGCGTCGCCATGGTGGTCGGGCATACGTCGGGGCAATGGGTGAAGCCGAAAAACACCAGCGTCCAACGTCCTTCCAGCTGAGTGGTTTTGAAGGCATTACCGGTATCCGCAATTAAATCGAATTCGTCGAGAATACGCGGGCGCTCCAGCTTGATTGCGCCATTGAGGCGCAGCTCGGCATCGCTGATTACCCGCGGCTGATTCATTTTATTGAGGAAGCCGGCCATCACCGCAACCATGAACAGAACCAGAACGCCGACGGTTAAAAGTATTCCCCGCTTTTGCGTGGCGGTGTGCTGCGAATTCTCACCCATCTCAGACCCCACTGGTTGGTAGCGCCACCAGATAATGATCCAGCAACATAATGCAGAACAGAGCCATCAAATAGATGATCGAGTACTTGAACGTTTCCATGCCCGCGTTGGGATTGCGGTCGCGTAGCATTTCCACCGCCCAATACAGGAAGCCAATACCCAATACCACGGCGCCCAGCAGATACAACCAGCCGAGCATGGCTGTGGCAAATGGCAGCAGCGAAACCGCAAACAAAATAAACGTGTACAGCAAAATATGGATTTTGGTGTATTGCACCCCATGGGTAATCGGCAGCATGGGAATTTCCGCCTTGGCGTAATCATCGCGGCGATGTACGGCAAGCGCCCAGAAGTGCGGTGGTGTCCAGGCAAAAATAATCAGCGCAAGCAGTAGGCCGTGACCATGCACTTCACCGGTGACGGCAACCCACCCCAGTAACGGTGGCGCCGCGCCGGCGAGGCCACCAATTACAATATTTTGCGGCGTCGCGCGCTTGAGAAACATGGTGTAGACCACCGCGTAACCCAGCAGAGACAGCAGCGTTAACCAGGCGGTAAGCGCGTTCACAAACATGAGTAGAATTGCCATGCCCGCGCAACCGAGAATCATGGCAAACAACAGCGCCTTCTGTGGCTCGACGCGACCGCGTGCCACCGGCCGGTTAGTGGTGCGCGCCATTTTGATATCAATTTGACGGTCCACCAGGTGGTTTACCGCAGCGGCGCCACCGGCGCACAGGGCGATACCCAGATTACCCAGTATCAGTATGTCCAGAGGCACCATGCCTGGTACCGCCAGCAACATGCCTATCACCGAGGTGAGAATCATCAGCATCACCACACGGGGTTTGGTGAGCTCATAGTAATCGCGCCAGCTGGCGCGTTGGACGGGTACTGCCTGGGTACTCATGGTTACCACCTCGTTGTCGTTGTTATAGGCGGCCACTTGCGTCTGGCTTGTATGGGCGCAGCGCAAAGGTCGCTATCGAGCAAGCGTTACCAACGGGCAAGGTTTGCCCGTTGGCAGGGAAAGCCGATCGGGGCTTCCCTTCGTTCAACCAATTCAACCGAGAGGTACTACTTAATCCTCTTCTCAATCCTCTTCCAATAATCTCTACGGATACTGCTTTATCGCCGGCTGCACCGTATTAATGCGGTAACAGAAGGTCAGCAGGCTCAACAGCAGCAGTGCGGCTCCGGCGTTGTGTGCCACGGCAATGGGGAGCGGCAGGAACATCACCACATTGGCGATGCCCAGCGCCACCTGCAAGCCCAGTACGGCCAGTAAACCCTGCCCCCAGCGCGGCGAGCCGGCGCGCCATGCGAGTACCGCCAGCAAGCTAACGATCAGGGTGACGATAATCGCTCCAATGCGATGGGTCAGGTGAATAGCGGTGCGCGCATCGTTCTCCATTGCACCGCCGAGGTAGTTGGGCCCGATTTGCTGGGCAATATTGAACCCCTCGGCAAAGTCTGCCGCGGGCCACCACTGGTCGTGGCACTTGGGAAAGTCTGGGCAAGCAAGCGCCGCATAGTTGGAGCTGGTCCAGCCACCCAGTGCAATCTGTAACCCAACCACCACCACAGCAGCAATCGCCAACGGGCGCAGCCGTTGCAATGCGGTAAATTCGTGGGCGGGAATCAGTCGTTTGCGATAGCGCAAACGCTCGGACAACATCCACAACACCGACAGGGTCGCCATACCGCCAAGCAGGTGCAGGGTCACTACCTGTGGCCACAGCTTGAGCGTCACGGTCCACATACCGAATGCGGCTTGCAGAGTGATCAGGCCAAGCAGGATGTGACTTTGGATAAAGCCGCGATGGCCGCGACGGCGCCAGAACAAATAGGTAAGACCGGCCACCAACAACATCAAGATACCGGCGAAATAGCGATGCACCATTTCCGGCCAGGTCTTGTCGGACTCTACCGGGGTATCCGGGAAGGCGGCGTTGGCCGCGGCGATTTCACTCTGGTTATCCGGCCACAGCAGGTGACCGTAGCAGCCCGGCCAGTCCGGACAACCCAATCCGGCATCGGCAAGACGGGTAAATGCGCCGAGCACCACTACGACTACCGCAAGCCCGGTGCCAATTAAGGCAAGGCGAAACCGCCAATCCTGCTTGTAGTTTTTTCTCAGCTCGGTGATGTCTGATTCCACATCCATTGCTTTCTCCTGTTCCCGTTACTTCTCGTAGGAGTACTTCAGCAGTCGCTTGATATCCTTAAGTAGCTGATTGCCGTTGTGGGTATTGTCGTACACCATCATGGCGTAGCCCTGTTGATCGACCAGCAGCGCACTGGGGCGTTTCAATTCCGCGTGGTCACTATCCGCCAACCACTCATCCAGTTTTTTCTGGTCGGTGGTGGTAAAGCGCAGCTTCGGGTGCTGATCGGCAAGAATACTATGACGGAGCTCCGTGAGTGGCGCGCCGGTAACCAGCAGGCGCTCCACACGGAGAGATTTCTCACCCAGGCGGATGTGTACCTGACGCGTTGTATAGAGGAGCTTTTCGCACTCACCTGCGCAGTTTTCTCCCGCCACAATCAGGTAGCGCCATTTCGGCTCCTGCGCCGCAAGATCAACCGCATTGCCATCGTCAGCCAGTAGATTTATTTCAGCGAGGTCCTGGGCTGGCGTGAGCAGCTCGCCCTGATTCACCGTATCCGTAGGCATGCCTACACCGGTGTAAAAAATGATGTAGGCCGCAAGCATCGGTAAAGCCACAGACGCGACCACACTCATGCCGGCCAGGCGACTCAAACCTCCGCGCGGCGCAGGTGATGAAGACTCCTGCCGAGAGTCAGTCTGTACTTCAGATTCGATCTGGGTTTGCTCAGTCACGTGAGTACCTCGCTATCACACTCATACCCGGACGCAGGTCCAATTGAGTGCTCGTTATTGTTATGAGTTGATTATGTCTGTTTTGGTGTTTATTTAAACCACTTTTCTCGCACTATTTGTCGCAGGTTAGTCGCAGCCAGCAGCCACATCACCAGCAGGGCGAAAGCCATGGTGAACCATTGCACCGCATAACCCGTGTGCTTGGCCGGACTGGTGGTCAACAATTTCCAATCGGTTAGCAGAGCGGTATCGGAATCTGCACTCAGGCGAATATGCCAGTCCGGTTGTTGCAACCCGCTGGTATGCGCGCGCAACTGTGCCAGTGACTGGATGCGGCCGTGGACAGCAACGGCCGGCAAAGCAGCGGCGTCCGCGATCGAATCGCCATTCGGGTAGAGAAAGCCGGTGATTACCTTGGCCGCTAATGGATAGGACACTTCCGGCAACTGGTCACGGTGACTGTTTGCCGGCACCCATCCACGATTGATCAACCAGCGCGACTTTTCTGCGCTGCCGCTGCCGGTTTCAAATACCTGCAGAACCTCATAACCGACACGACCGTGGCGGGTGCGGTTATCCAGGAGAAAATATTCATCGGTATAAAACCCCAGCAGGCGTAGCGGGGTATAGGTCGCGGGGACTTTTAGATCGGAAATTTTGATGGGCTGTGCACTAAGACGTGCGTCAACCTGCTGCTGGATACCTTCTTTTTCCGCCGCCCGTTGTAGCTGCCAGTTACCCAGCCCTAACAACAGGGGGAAAAAACATAAACTCAGAACGGTCAGTGGCCAGTTGCGGATAAATGCTACACTGGCCTCCCGCGCTAAATGATCCTGGCCTTTTGCCAATTGCGCGGAATGGGCGGAGTTCCCAGTCTGTACTGCCTGATCGCGTTGGTGCTGCGATTTTTTGGGAGCTATCATGCCAATAAATACTTCAATAAGTGGCGTTTGTTATGTGGCTTAAAGCAATAATTGTGTTGTTGTTTCTCGCGGTACTGGCCAGCCTGACCAGTGCACTCTTTTTTCTGTTGCGCGACATGGGCGCGCCAGAATCAAAACGTTCCCTCTATGCATTAGGTATTCGAGTTTCTCTGGCAGCTCTGCTACTTGTGGCCATCTGGTATGGCTTCGACAGCGGCATACTTTCCAACACCGCACCCTGGGCAAACAAATACTGATTCAGTGAAGGGGTGGGCACCCAAAGGTATCCACCCCTAATTTTTCGTTAGGCGCCCAGTACGTAAACGAAGATAAACAGACCTACCCAAACCACATCTACGAAGTGCCAGTACCAGCTAGCCGCTTCAAAGCCAAAGTGATCGTCCGGCTTGAAGTGATTCGCAATCACCGAACGCAATAACATAATCAGCAGCATAACGGTGCCAAGTGTTACATGCATACCGTGGAATCCGGTGAGCATAAAGAAGGTCGTACCGTAAATTCCGGATTCCAGAGTCAGACCAAGATGCTGGTAGGCTTCCAGGTATTCTTCAACCTGGAAGAACAGAAAGGCGCCACCCAAGGCAACAGTTGCAGTAAGCCACCAATTAAAGCCTTTGCGGTTACCCTTTTTCAGATACACGTGCGCGATATGCACGGTGACACTGGAAGCGAGCAGCAGCACGGTGTTAATCAATGGCAGGTGCCAGGGGTCGATGATGCCCTTGGGGCCAACCACTTTTGCGGCTTCACCACTCACCGCCTGCTCCGGAGTCACCATCAATGGCCAGGTATTCTGGAAGCCTTCCCACAGCATGTTCGAAGAGCCGCGATCACCTTCGCCACCAAGCCACGGCAGGGAAAAGGTGCGGATGTAGTACAGCGCACCAAAGAAGGCGGCAAAGAACATGACCTCGGAAAAAATAAACCAACCCATGCCCCACACGTAAGAGCGCTTGAGCTGATCACTGTTGAGCCCCTGCATGTTTTCTTTAATTACCGCGGCAAACCAGAACCACAACACGGTGGCCATCGCCAGGCTGCCGGCAAAGAAAATATAGGAGCTGCCGCCATTGATCCAGGTAGCGGCGCCAAACGCCATCAGGAATATGCCGATGGTGGCGAAGATGGGCAGCCGGGACTGCTCGGGCACATAGTAGCTGCTTTCAGTGGCCATAGTTTTTATCCCTCTCGCTCGGAGTCGGTATTTTTGTTGTTCGCTTGTTTGGCAAATCTTTCCGTGACATCAAACAGCGTGTAGGAAAGCGTAATGGTGTTCACGCCGACGGGCAGATCGGGGTCGACGATAAAGCGCAGTCCCAATTCCGCGGTTTCGCCGGCGGCGAGTGATTGCTGGTTGAAGCAGAAGCACTCGGTCTTGTGAAAATAGTTAGCGGCCTTGAATGGCACCAAGCTGGGGATGGCCTGGCCGATCATTTCGCGATCGGTGGGATTGCGCGCGTGAAATACGGTATCCACTGCCTCACCGGGGTGCACACGTATTTCGACCATGCCGGGTTTAAACTCCCACGGCATGTTTTCGTTATTACTCGCCACAAACTGCACTTTGACCGTGCGCTCTGTGTCGACCGCCGCCGGCACCGCTTCGTAGCGACCGCCGGTTTTGCCGTTCAGACCAGTTATTTCACAAAAGGCATCGTAGAGTGGCGGCATCACGAACAGCGCAAAGCCGAGCATGCCGACCGCTAGGGTCGTCAACCTGGCTGTGGTTTTTGCATTTGCGCTCAGTGCCATGATGCCAGCCTCCTCAACTCCAGATCAACGTACGACCGGTGGCGTGCTGAAGGTGTGATACGGTGCCGGCGACGGCACGCTCCACTCCAACCCTTCCGGGTTTTCCCAAACTTCGTCGGTCGCCTTCTCGCCACCGCGCACGGTGCGGATCACGTTGAACAGGAACAAGATCTGCGCTGCACCAAACAGGAAGGCGCCCACGCTGGCAATCTGGTTAAAGTCGGCAAACTGCAGTGCGTAGTCGGGAATTCGGCGCGGCATGCCGGCCAGGCCAACAAAGTGCATCGGGAAGAAGGTGACATTCAGGCCGACAAAGGCGAGCCAGAAATGCACTTTACCCATGGACTCGTTGTACATGTTGCCGGTCCATTTCGGCAACCAGTAGTAAACGCCTGCGGTGATCGAGAAGATGGCCCCAGGCACCAGCACGTAGTGGAAGTGCGCCACAACGAAATAGGTATCGTGATACTGGAAGTCCGCCGGTGCGATGGCTAGCATCAGGCCAGAGAAGCCGCCAATGGTAAACAGAATCACGAAGGCAATGGAGAACAACATTGGGGTCTCGAAGGTCATCGACCCCCGGAACATGGTGCTCACCCAGTTGAACACCTTCACGCCGGTAGGGACCGCGATCAGCATGGTCGCGTACATAAAGAACAACTCACCGGCAATGGGCATGCCTACCGTAAACATGTGGTGCGCCCACACGATAAAGCTGAGGAACGCGATACTCGCGGTGGCGTAAACCATAGAGCTGTAACCGAACAGCGGCTTGCGCGCGAAGGTGGGAATAATCGCCGACACAATGCCGAATGCCGGCAGGATCATGATGTACACCTCGGGGTGCCCGAAGAACCAGAACACATGCTGGAACAGTACCGGGTCACCACCACCGGCGGCGCTGAAGAAGCTGGTGCCGAAGTGGATATCCATCAACATCATGGTGACCACACCGGCCAGTACCGGCATTACCGCGATCAGCAGGTAAGCGGTAATCAGCCAGGTCCAAACGAACAGCGGCATCTTCATCAGGGTCATGCCCGGTGCGCGCATATTCAGAATCGTGGCCACGATATTGATCGCACCCATAATGGATGAGGCACCCATAATGTGTACGGCGAAGATAAAGAAGGTCACGCTGGGCGGCGCGTACTCGGTGGAGAGCGGTGCGTAGAAGGTCCAGCCGAAATCGGGCGCGCCACCTTCCATGAACAGTGTGGATACCAGCATCGCGAAGGCGAATGGCAGAATCCAGAAGCTCCAGTTATTCATCCGCGGCAGGGCCATATCCGGTGCGCCGATCATCATCGGCACCATCCAGTTGGCAAGCCCTACAAAGGCGGGCATCACCGCACCGAACACCATGATCAGGCCATGCATGGTGGTCATCTGGTTAAAGAAACCGGGCTGCACAATCTGCAGTCCGGGCTGGAACAATTCGGCGCGGATTACCAGCGCCATACAACCGCCTAGCAGGAACATCGCAAAACTGAACCACAGGTACATCGAACCGATGTCTTTGTGGTTAGTGGTGTAGAGCCAGCGGGTAAAACCGGGTTTCGGACCGTGTGCCATAACTAAACTCCTCTCGGCTCTTACTTACTTATTCTTGAAATTGAGAACGTCAATGGGCTGCACGGTGTCGCCCATATTGTTGCCGAAGGCACTACGCTGATAGGTGATGACCGCGGCCAGATCCACTTCACTCAGCTGTGCGCCAAACGCCTGCATGGCGGGATTGCTCGGCGAGCCATCCACGACCATGCTCATATGGGTGTCCATCGGACCGGTGGCAATTGCGGAACCAGCAATGGCCGGGAAGGTACCGGGGATACCCTCACCCTTGGCCTGGTGACAGGCGACACAAGCACTTTTGTAGATCTCCTCGCCACGGGCGTAGAGCTCGTCAAACGTGAAGGTTTTATTGGTGAGTTCTTTGATGCGCGCAGCAGCTGCCGCGCGGTCGCTCAGCCAGGAATGGTATTCATCTTCCGGCACCGCCTTGACCACGATGGGCATAAAGCCGTGGTCCTTACCACACAGCTCCGCACACTGGCCGCGGTAAATACCGGGCTCTTCAATGCGCGTCCAGGATTCGTTCACAAAGCCGGGAATCGCATCTTTCTTCACTGCCAGATCGGGCACCCACCACGCGTGAATTACGTCATTTGCCGTAATCAGGAAGCGGATTTTTTTATTGATTGGTACGACCAGCGGCTCATCCACCTCGAGGAGGTAATTTGTTGCCTTCGGCTGCTGATTGTTGATTTGCGACTGCGGGGTGGAAAGATTGGAGAAAAAGGAAACGTCGGAGCCAATGTAGTCGTATTTCCACTTCCACTGGTAGCCGGTGATCATGATGTCCAGATCGGCTTCCTTGGTATCGTAGATATCGTAGAGGGTTTTGGTGGCGGGAATCGCCATGCCGATGAGGATCAGAGTGGGGACGATTGTCCAGGCCAGCTCCACCAATGTGCTCTCGTGAAACTGTGCGGCCTCATACCCCTTGCTCTTGCGGTGACGCCACATGCTGTAAAACATTACGCCGAACACCACTACACCAATCGCCACACAGATCCAGAAGATCAGCATGTGCAAATCGTAAGTGGTACGGGAAACTTCGGTTACCCCTTGGGTCATATTGACCCCCCAGCGTGCCGCGCCCTCCTCCGCGTTCTGCGCAGTTTCCTGTGCAAGAACACCGGGTGCAATCGTCGCTAGGGTCAGGAAGGCGAACAGCCGTTTTATGCCCATCAACATCGCCTGCAGATCTCCATGTTTGTTATTCTCGCGAGTCGCTCACGGCGGCTGCACGGCAACGAACCCGGCGCACGGGAAAATACCCGAGCGAGATCGCGGCGCGAAAAACCACAAATAAGCAAAACCCGTAAACAGCGGCTGGCTGTTCGGAGGACTGGAGACTGCCCCGACCACGAGATCGGGAACACATCCACACATTAAAAATGTGGACACGCTGTAGTAAACCAAGACTACATACACTGTTCGCACACCGGGCGATGACCTCGACTGCGCGATACTGCTGTCAGTGCAACTTGTTATTTTTACTTCAGATGTCGTCGCCCGGAAGGTACAACCAACAACCTGTGTCTTTTTGTCGCATCTAGCGTGTTCAACAGAAACACATCGTCAGAAGAAAGTCAATTAAACCGCCAACTTACATGAAAAATTCATCGGCGCGGACGAGCGTCACCAGGCGCCGTCATTTGGCCCCGTATATGCGGGTCTGGCACCTCGCCTGGCCCATGATCCTGAGCAACATTACTGTGCCGTTACTGGGTGCAGTAGATACGGCTGTGCTCGGTCACCTACCCAGCCCGGAATACCTTTCCGGAGTCGCCATCGGCGCCAGCGTGATTTCCATGTTGCTGTGGGCGTTCGGCTTTTTGCGCATGGGCACCACCAGCCTGGTGGCACGCTCCAGTGACAGCGGGGCATCCTGGTTACTGCGCGCGCTGGGACTGGCGCTTCTGCTCGGCATTCTGCTGTTGCTGCTGGCTTCCCCGCTGCTGCCGCTGGTCACCCAGTGGATGAACGCCAGTGCCGAGGCCACGCCGCACGCACGCGATTACCTGCAAATCCGTTTGCTCAGCGCGCCCATCGCTCTCGCCAACTTCGCCCTGCTGGGATTTTTTATCGGCCGGCAGGATAGCCGTGCGCCGCTGGCGATTCTGGTCACCGCCAACCTGTTGAACATTGTGCTCGACCTGGTGTTGATTCTCGGTCTCGGCATGGGCGCCCGCGGCGCGGCCTGGGCATCGGTGTGTGCAGACCTGTGTAGCTTTGGCATGGGCTGGTGGCTGCTGCGCCTGCGCCACCGCGACACGCCGCAGGAAATGGCCCGGGTGTTACGCAACACAGCATTCTGGCCGTGGCAAAACATTGCACCCTGGCTCGAGTTATTGCGGATTAACAGCGATCTGTTCGTGCGCACCTGCCTGCTGTTATTCACCCTCACATTTTTCACCGCGCAGGGTGCAGCGCAGGGCGATACCGTACTCGCGGCAAATGCGATCCTGCTGCAGCTGTTGATGATGACATCCTACGCGCTGGACGGGTTCGCGCACGCCACCGAATCCCTGGTGGGCCAGTCGGTGGCAAGGAAATCGATGGCCCAGTTCCGCCGCACCAATCGCGCCGCAGGCGGCCTGGCACTGATTACCGCCGTTGGCATTACCGCGATACTGGTGACCGGAAGATTTTGGATACTGCCGCTTTTCACCAGTATCCCCGAGGTGCTGGCGGCGGCAACCACCTACTATTCCTGGTTGTGCGCGTTGCCACTGGTGGCCGTGTGGAGCTACCAGTTGGACGGTGTTTTCATCGGTGCGGGCAAGAGCCGACAGATGCGTGACACCATGTTCATCGCCACCGTAATCGTGTTCCTGCCATGCTGGTGGCTTACGCGCCAACTGGGCAATACTGGCATCTGGTTCAGCCTATTTTTGTGGTTTTTCGCACGCTCTATCGGATTGATGGTCTACTTTTATAACTACACTAAAAAGAATTATTGGCTGTAATTGGAGCTACGGTACCGATTCCTCATCCTTCGTTAGGCAGTCTTGTTGCGCACATTTTGTTTGCTCTATTTCTGGAGCAGTTCTGGACCGCAAAGTCCCGGGGAAATAGGCGAACAATGAAACGAGGACGCGGTTTCACCGTTTTCGTTTCGACGTATGTCTGACCATTATGAACTGATCCAGCAGTGCATTGAGCGCGCCGTGGCCGCAGAGCAGGCCCGAAGTCGCTTCCGCCATTCGCTGCACAAAACCCTGCCTAACCTGCATCGCAGTATTCACTTGCCCGAGCGGGACGCACCGCTGCACCTCACCTGTTTCGTGATCCGGTATATTCAGGTTATCCCCGTTTGGCTGAAGCGCCTGGAAGAACTGTGTGACGCCGGCGGCATGGATTTTCACCCGGTGCAGGAACTGATTGCGCACAGCTTCAGTGAAATTCCCGAGCGCCAGCCGGAACAGCATGGGCTCGGCTCGATTCTCGACGAAGCCTATCTGGCCCACCGCATCATGGAAGAGATTAACGATGTGTTGCAGCCGGTATGCGGTACGCCGCTATTGCCGATGGACCCCATGGTAGCCAACCTGGTGGTGCGGGAGTTACTGGGAGAGAGCCTGGCGTGCCAGCTGGACGGACTGGCCGATATTTTGTTGCAGCGCTTTGAACCGGCGGAGCTGGACCCGGAACACCTGATATCGATGATTTTGTACAAACAGCGCTTCGACGATGTACCCGGCCAATGGCCAGATTTTGCCAAGCATATGCAAATTGAATTGCGCGGTCCATCGGTCAACCGCCAAGTGGATTTATCCCACTAATTTTTCCAGCAGCGCTACCACCTGACCTTATCGCTATTCGCCGCGCCCTTGTATCAGTTGGGCAGGACACCGCTCCCCGCACTGACACCCTCATGCTCATCACTGCACAACTATTTGTCGCCAGTTAGCAAAAAAATCGGATTCACCGTGCATCAGGGAACGATTCAGGTCGTCCACCTTGCGATGCAGGGCTTTATTGTAAAAAAACAGGCTGCCGCCGCGCAGAGTAAAGCCTTTGGTGTTATCGGTAAGCAATTGATAAAAAGCTTCCTGACGCTCCAGATACTGTAAAACACGGGGTTTACTAAAACGTCCCTTGCGATATTTCTGGAAAATAAACTCGTGCAACTGCTGGTCGGCAAGGGCGCGCGCCTCCGGTGATATCCGGCTGACATCCAACCAGTGTTTTACATCGATCTCCAGTTCCTGCATGTACAGATCCGCTGCCTCGGCGGCGATCTTGCTGCGATAAATGGCTTTTTTACGCCGTTCCTGGAAGGGTTCGCTTTTGGCGGTATCCAGCGCCCAGATATCTTTTTTCGCCATATCCGCAAGCGGGCGGAAAATCGTTTTATGTTGTCGATTACTGTTTTCCGTCAGACGATCACACACATCAAGCGCAGCCTGCCAGTCGGCGAATGATTCGCCGACGAGGATGGCATCGGGCAGGGCCCGGGTCTGTTGTTTTAACCGACGGGTCTCGGCTTCGAGCAGCTTGGGCTGCTGTGCCCAGTCATTGTTCTGCAACACAAACAGTGACAACAGCCCCTGATTCACACAGCGGGTGATCAGGTGTGCAGTCATTTCCTGCTGCTGTTCGCGCACCTGGCGCTGATGGTCGAGCCAGTAAAGGCCGGCGATGCCGAGGCTGATCGCCACGGCGACCAGGAGAAGGAGCTTTTTCAAGTGGAAATCGTTTCTGGTTATTTTTTTTCAGAGGGCGGCAACAAAATCTTCACCGCAGTTTCTTCCACTTCCCTGTCTTCGGTTTGGTTGACCCGAGTGTCCAATTCCCGGACCGAGCCCTGCAGTCGAATTTCATCTTTGAAACCGCAGGCCACACATTCACGATAATTCTTATCGCCCAATTTGTAATTGACGATCTTGTCCATTTCGCCACAGCGCGGACAGACCGCGCCGGCAATAAACCGGCGCTTGATGGGCTTGTTGGTTTCGTCGCTCAAGGGATACCTCTATCAATAGCGGGCTATTCTATACCCGAGTGACGCAAGAGTGCGTCTATTTTCGGCGCACGGCCACGAAACGCCACAAAAATCTCCTGGGCATCGCGACTACCACCCTGCTCCAGTACCGTAGTCAGGAATTTTTCGCCGGTCTCCGGATCGAAAATGCCGTTCTCTTCAAACAGCGAGAAGGCATCGGCACTGAGCACCTCCGCCCACTTGTAACTGTAATAACCCGCTGCATAACCGCCGGCAAAGATATGGCTGAAGCTATTCTGGAAGCGGTTTTCCGGGGAGACCGGCACCACCGATACCTTTGCGCGCACCTCGTTAATCAAGCGCTGAATTTCCTCCGCATTGGCCCCCTCCGGGCGTGAATGCAGCAGAAAATCGAACAGCGCAAACTCCAACTGGCGCACGGTAAACATCGCAGACTGAAAATTCTTCGCCGCCAGCATTTTATCTAGTAACGCCTGCGGCAGCGGTTCACCGGTCTCGTAGTGACCGGAAATCATCGCCAGTGCCTCTGGTTCCCAGCACCAGTTTTCAAGAAACTGGCTGGGCAGCTCCACCGCATCCCAGGCCACACCGTTGATTCCGGAAACCGCGGCCACATCCACCCGCGTCAGCATATGGTGCAGGCCGTGGCCGAACTCATGGAACAGGGTGGTGACTTCGTAATGGGTCAGCAGCGCGGGGGCGTCCTGCGCCGGCGAGGAAAAGTTGCACACCAGGTAGGCCACCGGCAACTGCAGGCCGGCAATCGTCCGGCGGCGCACGCGCGCATCGTCCATCCAGGCCCCGCCGCGTTTTTTCTCGCGCGCATAGGGATCCAGATAAAACCCGGCAATGGGTTCGTCACCGCGCTTCAGCCAATAAAACTGCACATCGCGGTGATAGGTGGGAATACTGTCATCGCGCTCCGCCACAACCCCGAACAGTTTTTTCACCACCGCAAACATACCGGTGAGCACTTGGGGATAGGGGAAGTACGGGCGCAACTCCTCCTGGCTGACGGCATAGCGGGATTGCTTGAGTTTCTCCGCAGCCCAGGCCACATCCCAGGGGTGCAGGCTATCCAGCCCCAGCTCGCTGGTGGCGAACGCCTGCAGCTCGGCAAATTCTTTCACCGCGGCGGGCTTGGCGCGCTTGGCCAGGTCGCGCAGGAAGGCCTCTACCTCTTCGGTGGAGCCGGCCATTTTGCTCGCCAGGGAGCGCTCGGCGTAATTTTTCATGCCCAGCAAATGCGCCTGTTCGGCGCGCAGCGCGAGAATCTCCGCCATCACATTGGCGTTGTCGAATTCGCCAGCATTGGGACCGACATCGGACGCCCGCGTAATAAACGCGAAGTGCACGCGATGGCGCAGGTCGCGATTTTCCGCGTGGGTCATCACCGCGAGGAAACAGGGGCCGTCCAGGGTGAGCAACCAGCCCGACTGGTTTTTCGACTCCGCCAACGTCTTTGCCTGGGCCAGCGCGGAATCCGGGATACCCGCCAGTTCGGACTCCTCGGTGATATTCAGTGTCCACGCATTGGTGGCATCCAACACGTTGTTAGCGAAGGTGCTTTTCAGTTCCGCGAGGCGCTTGCTGATCGCGGCGTAGCGCGTGCGCTTTTCACCCTCGAGACTCACCCCGCCCAGATGCATATCGCGCAAACCGTGGCGCACTGCCTGCTGGCGGGCCTGCGGCCAGCTGGCAAAGTCTTCCGCTTTGGCCAGGGCGCGGTAGGCGGCATACAGTTCCGGGTTCTGTCCCAGCTCAGTCCAGTACTCGGTCACCTTGGCCAGGCACTCTTCGTAAGGCTGGCGCCAGTCGCCACTCAACACGCTGTTCAGGTGCGATACCGGCGAAAAGGCCTTGCTCAACTGGTCCTGAGCCTCTTCCAGCGGCGCCATGGTGTCGTCCCAGGTAGGGCTATCTCCGGCACTTTCCAGGCAGGATCGCAGCTGTTCGCGACACTTGACAATCAGCGTGCTGACGGCAGGCTCCGCGTGCAGGGGTTTTACCGTATCGAACGGCGGCAGTACCGGTGCACCCAGCAACGGGTTGTCGAGGGAAGAGTCTGACATCGGAATTCCTTGTCGATGGGCGGCCATCACAGGGGCGATGAACGCGGGGACGGGTTAACATATGCCCCCTATTCTAGTGGATTGCCCAAGCGGAGGTCAGCCTTGCCCAAACCGGATTTACCCCAAGTTTCCACTCACGAACACCTGCGCGAACACCGCGGCCATACGCCGAACCTCGGCGCGCGCGTATTTATCGATCCGCAGAGCTGTGTGATCGGTGATGTGGAGCTGGGCGACGACAGTTCCGTGTGGCCGATGGCGGTGGTGCGCGGCGACATGCACCGGGTGCGCATTGGCGCCCGCACCAGTGTGCAGGACGGCTCGGTACTGCACATTACCCACGCCAGCGACTTCAATGAGGGCGGCTGGCCGCTCACCATCGGCGACGATGTCACCATCGGCCACAAGGCCTGCCTGCACGGTTGCACCGTTGGCAGCCGCGTGTTGATTGGTATCGGTGCCATCGTCCTCGATGGCGCGGTGATAGAAGACGAAGTGGTGCTGGCGGCCGGCGCCCTGGTACCGCCGGGAAAACGCCTGGAAAGTGGCTACCTGTATGTGGGGTCCCCGGCCAAGCAGGCGCGTCCCCTGTCAGAGAAAGAAAAAAGCTTCTTTGCCTACACGGCTGGCAACTACGTTAAGTTGAAAGATGAATATCTGGCCAAAGACTAAACCGGTACTTCGGCCCGGCAGGTGTGCTGCATGAGTGTTACCCCGGATTTATTCCACTGGCATCTGTGCGTCAGCAATCTGCTGGATTGCGAATCGGACTCGCAACGGGTGTATGAACTGCTGCGCGGCGCGGAACAGCTGGTGCGCGGCAACAGCAGTATGGCGATCCTGTACCCCTCCGGCAGCGCACCGGAGATTGCCCATCACCGCCTGCTCGCCAACGAACAGCCCAGCACCCAGGTAGATCGGTACGTCGAAGGCGCTTACCTGTTCGACCCCTTCTATCGCGCGGCGGTGGACGAAGAAAAACAGGGGCTGTTTTTCCTGCGCGAGGTGGCACCGGATGCTTTCGTCCATACAGAATATTTTCGCAAGTACTATCGCGAGGCCAACTTGGGCGATGAGGCCTGCTATTTGGTGTTTGGCCGCGACGGTATGATCGCCAGCCTGTCGATTGGCCGCGCGCGCGATTTGGGCAACGGGCGTTTCTCCAATCAGGAAATGGCGGTACTGCGCTCGCTGACGCCACTGGTAGAAAACATTCTCAAGAAATGGATGACCAGCTATGAGGCTGTAGAAACTGGCCAGGAAAGTTTCGGCAAGCGTTTGGATAGCGCACTGGAAAACTTTGGCAGTTCGCGTCTGACCAATCGCGAGTGCGAGGTGCTGCACCTGACCATGCGCGGGCATTCCATCAAGTCGATGGCGGAAAGACTGGACGCCAGTGTCGACACGGTAAAAACCCACCGCAAAAACATCTACGCCAAGCTCGATGTCACTTCCCAGTCAGAACTGTTTTATCTTTTTATCAGCGCGTTGCGCCACCATTCCAGCGGCGATGCAGATCCGCTGACCAGCCTGGAAAAATAGCCGACATAAAAAACCGCACCTAACCAGGCCGCTATATAGATCGCGACGCGGCGGTGCGGAAACGATTTCACACTCGGAAACAGAAACTTACTTTTGCGTGATGGGGAATCCCATTTTTTCCACCATGCGCACCCAGGGAATACGCCAGCCACCCTTTTCGTCCAGGGTATCCAGCGCATACATGGTGATCTTGGCGCCGATCCAGCGGAACGGTTCCGGCGGTATAAATGCCGGTTGTGTGCGCGCAAACTGCAGGTTGCGCTCTGGCACCTGCGCGTCATCCAGCATCGCCAGCGCTACCCGCGCACCGAAACGTGTGGCGGTCACACCAAAACCGGAATAGCCACCGGCGTAGAGCATTTTGCCACCGTGATAAGACTGGTAGTGCACCGCCATGCGCGTAGTCAGTGCAATCGGTCCACTCCACGCGTGACTGAAGCGAATGCCGCGCAGTGTCGGGAAGGTGCGGTAGAAGTTATCCACAAGGCGCAGATACGGGTCCGCCTGTTTATCTTCTGCGGGATCGGTATTGTTACCAAAGAAGTAGTCCAGGCGGCCGCCAAACAAAATACGGTTATCGGCAGTAAGGCGCATATAGTTCAGCTGGGTGCGGGTATCGTAGATACCCTGGCGGTTCTGCCAGCCAATCGATGCCATCTGCTCTTCGCTAAGCGGTTCGGTAACAACAATGCGATCGCGAATGGCCGCTACGCGATTGCGAATTTTTCGATGGCCGGCGGCAAACGCATTGGTTGCCAGCAATACCTTGTTCGCCTGCACCTGGCCTTGCGCGGTTTTTACCAGCACACCCTGCTTGTTCTGCTGGTTGCTCACCATGGGCGTATTTTCGTAAATCTGCACACCCAGCTCAGCGGCGACAAGTTTCAATCCCCAGGCGAGTTTTGCCGGGTGCACGGTACCACTGCGCTGTTTGGACCAGAGCCCGCCGTTGAACAACGGCGAGTTCACTTCCCGCTGAACGGCATCGCGATCCAGCAGGTGTGCGTCGTGCCCGTAGTGACGGTACAGCTTGTACTCTTTTTCGATATCTTCGCGGCCTTCGTCACCGATGGCTACGGTCAGTTCGCCACCCCACTCCAGGTCGCAGTCGATACCGTAGCGCTCGATGGTTTCGCGGAAACCGTCGAGGTTTTCCTTACCCAACTGTTCCAGGGTTTCCATATCTTGCGGAAACAAGCGCAGGGCATTGGCGAGGCCGTGCATTACCGAGGTGGACAGAATTGCCGCCGGGCGCCCGGAGGCGCCGATGGCAATACTGTTGGCTTCGATCAGAACCACGTCGCGCTCGGGGTTTGCCTCTTTTGCCTGCAACGCTGCCCACAAACCGGTAAAGCCACCGCCAACGATGAGCAGGTCACAGGTCAGCGCACACTGCAGGGCCGGCTCATCTGCCGGACGCTGTGGCGCGTCGAGCCAGTAGGGAAAAAAGGTTGTGCCCTGTAACGCTGCCAGGGCTTCGGCCCTGGTCTGTTCATCACACATAATTATCTCTCATCAACCAATCTATCGCCGGTCGGTAATTAGAAGAAGTTGTAACGGACCGATACCCCGAAGGTAGTCGGTGCCTGGCGATAGTAGGAGCGCCCCGCGAAACTGGAGAACGCATAGGTTTCAGCGCTGCTGTCTTCAATATTTTTGATCCAACCGCTCACCTGCCAGCGCTCATCCCCATCACCCAGGGTTGCTTCTGCATCCCAGGAATGTACCGGGCCGGACAGTGCATTGTCGTCCGCTAGCTGTGCGGTCATTTCATCGCTGTAGGTGTAGCTGGTTTGCAGGCGCAGGTTGTAATTCGCCAGCGGCAAGTCGTAGGCGAGCAAACTGTTGTAGCTCCACTCCGGCGCCTGCGACAGGGACGCGCCCGCGGGCAGCGGTGCTGCGAGTGCATCCACAAACAGCTGATCCACGCCGTCCGCAGTATCGTTTACCGAAGGATCGGCGGAGATACCGCGCATACCCGCAGTGGTCGGCGCGCGAGTAACTTCGCTGTCGAGGAAGGCAACCCCGGCCATAACGGTCAGGTTATCGGTGGGCAGCCAGTGCAAGTCGAGTTCAAAGCCGTTGGTCTTGGATTCCGGCACATTCACCAGGGTGGTGTCGGCAACCGGGAATTCGAGGAAGTTACTGAAGTCGTCAACGATAATGGTGACCAGTGACTGACGGTCGGTGTAGTCGAGGCTGAACAGGGCACCGTTCAATTGCAGTGACGCGTCAAACAAGGTGGCCTTGAAGCCCGCCTCGTAGGACAGCACCTTTTCCGGCTTCACGTACGCCCAGCTGATGTCGTCGAGAATCGCCGCACCGTAGTAAGCGCCGGCCTTGTAGCTGTTAGCCACATTCGCGTAGAGCAGGAAGTCGTCGTTTACCTGCCAGTCCAGTCCCAGTTTTCCGGTTAGGGAATTTTCACTGGTACTGTCGTCGAGCTCGGCAATAGTGTCGTTAAACGAGTAGATGTCGTCGTGATTGGTAGAAATACCATCGAAGGTGCGGTCATCGGCACTGTAGCGCACACCGGCGATCAGATTCAGCGAATCGGTCAGCATGGTTTCGGTGTGCAGGTAAGCCCCCCAGGACTTGGTAACCTGTTCGTATTGCGCGGTGAGCAAGTCCCAGCCCTGCGCACTTACGTCCGCTGGATCGAGCACAAAGGTGCTGGCGACGGAGTCGGTCACGAAGAACGAATCGTCAAATACGTCGTGTACCTTTACCGTATCTTCAGAAATATTTACGCCGGCCACCCAGGTAACACGGCCATCGCCATTGCTCACCAGGCGGAACTCCTGCGACCACTGGTTCATTTCGTTGTCCTGGTACAGGTCCAGAATGGCCGCGGAGGAGCCGCCGTAGTTGTCTACCACATTGCGGTCGTAGGCATCGAACGCGGTAATGGAAACCACATCCAGGGTTTCAAAGCCATAGCTCAAGTTAAGGGAAGCACCGTAGCCGGATTCATCGCGGGCAACCTTCAGGTCGCCAACGTTGACGACAGTGTGGTCATCGCTGCTGTTGAGCACATCGAACGACGGATCGCCGAAGGCTTCGCCGAGGCCGCTAACCTGCGGGGATACCGGCGTGGATTTGTCATTGCTGAAATAGACCTTGGCCAGGGCTTCACCGTTATCCGCAAACGGGAACAGGATCTGGCCGCGCCCGGCGGAACGGTCCACGCCGCCAAATTCACGTCCGCTCTGCGCATCTTTTTGCCAGCCATCGGCCTTGGACATGTTCAGACTCAGGCGGCCGAGGACTTCGCCGCTGATTGCACCGCTCACCACACCGGTCAGCTCGTGAGAACCGTAATTGCCGATACCCGCATCCACAAACGCTTCAAATTCGTCGGTGGGTTTGGCACTGATAAAGTTAATCGCACCGCCGGTGGTATTTTTACCGTACAGGGTACCCTGCGGGCCTTTCAGTACTTCGACGCGTTCGATATCGAACAACTGGCCGCCGAGGAAGGATGGGTTGCTGGCAAACACTTCATCGGTGTAGATACCCACACCGCTGCTGTTGTTGGGGCTGAAATCGTCGAGACCGATGCCGCGAATGGCGAACACCGGGGTGCCACCAGAGGTGGAGTTCACAGTCACCAGGCCCGGCGTGTGCGCGCCGAGATCCACCGCGCTGTCGATGCCCAGGCTCTGCATCATTTCACCGCTGAACGCGTTGGCAGATACACCAATGTCATTTACCGACTGTTCGCGCTTTTGCGCGGTCACGGCAACTTCTTCGATCTGGTTGGCAAACGCGTTGGTGGTCACACCGAGCGTCGAAAGAAATGCGCCGGTGATGGCGACCGCAAGTGTGTTTTTCGCAAAACGTCGGCTGGAACGATTCAGCATTTCCATGACGATCTCCCCTTCAAAAAATTATCGGTTTTATGTTGAGGGAGACTATAAAAACCGAACAACTATTCGGCTATCACCCCAACGGGTGAGGTGCGGGAGGGATCATCGGACACGGCACAACAAGCACAAAAACCCGCAAAAAGCGGGTTTTTGTGCTGCATTTTGCGGCTAATTTTTCAGCTAACGGAAACGCTTGCGGGTTACAGCATTGCGCGCATTGCCGGGGTCACCGGCGGCTGACCGCGCCCCTGTTTTTCCGCCCACAAGATCGCCAGTTCACCGAGCAGCAGGGTCACGAAGGAACCAATCAACACCGGCCACTGCACGCCCTCACCGGGAGTGTAAATAAACAGGAAGATACTGCCGGCAAGGATCGCCACGCAGAACAGTGTCAGTGCGCGCACAAACAGGCGGTTGCCGGGCACACGGAAAGGACGTTCGCGCTCACTATCCACGCGGCGCATTTTCAAAAACGCCAGGAACATACCGACGTAGGGCAACAGGAAAATGACCCCGCTAAATGCGAACAGCGACCAGAACAGATCTTCATTCGAATCCACCAGAAAACCGTACAGCACCAGAATCACAGTACTCATCACGCCCATCAGAATTGCAGCGCCCACCGGCGTATTGCGGGTAACGCTTTTTATTGCAAAGGCACGCGGCAGTTCGCCCTCTTCGGCTGCTTCCGCCGCCGCGCGGTTACCGCCAATAGCCCAGGTAACGCCGTTGGAGAAAAAGGTATACAGCGCGGCAATGCCCAGTGCCATCACCAGCGCATCGCCAAACGGCAGCGGCGCGAAGAACAGGCGCAGCGTGTCCACCAGCCCCTCGACCAGGTCGATATCCTGTGAGGGAATGGCCGCGAGGATTGCCATGGTGCCGAGGGTGTACAGTGCAAGAATAATGGCACCGGAAATCAGAATGGAACGCGGCACATCGCGCTTGGGGTTGCGCATTTCATCACTACTGGCGCTGATCAATTCAAAACCGAGCATGCCGTAAATGATCGCGGGAATATATTGCAGGCTGTCACTCAGGTTCGGTTTGATGCTGTCCAGAGTGATCGGATTGGCGAGGCCGTTTTCCGCCGCGTAAAACCCGGCGCCGACAATGATCGCAACAAAGATCAGTATTTTAAAAATCGCGCCGATGTTTGGCACCCACTTACCGACGTTGAGGGTGACCACGTTGGCGGCGACGGCAATCCAGGTCAGTACCACGCCCATTACAATCTGCGCGGTGACAGTCATATCCGGCCAGAACAATTGCTTGGCCACGCCGGCAAACAAAATAAAGATCGCCGGCATCCAGATCGCTACATTGACCCAGTAGCTCCAGCTCACCCGCGACGCCCAGCGACCGCCAAAGGCATCGCGTACCCAGGCGTAAATACCGCCTTTCTCCGGGTAGGCGCAGCCCAGCTCGGCAGATACCAGGGCAAAAGGCACAAAGAAAAACACACCCAGGAACAACCACCAGAAAATACTCGAGGTACCGATGGCGGCGGTGGCGGCGAGGGTATCCACCAGCAAAATGGCAGACACGGTAAACAGGATCATGTCCCGCTTACCAAGATTCTTTTTGACGGCTACTTCTGTCACGGAGATTCTCCCGCGTGTTTTATGTTGTTGTTCAGTGTTTGCCGGAGTGTGCCTTAGCTTGCATGCACAGCCAGTTGTGCGGATTTGATTTCGGTAAACTCTTCGACACCATGGTGGGAGAACTCGCGGCCATTACCGCTTTGTTTGAAGCCCCCAAACGGCGCCTGGTAATTGAACTCGCCGCCATTAACAAAGCACAGCCCCGCGCGAATACGTCGCGCAATGGCCAGCGCTGCGGTGTTGTCTTTGGCGAACACGCCGGAAGACAATCCGTAGGGCGTATCGTTGGCGATTGCCACCGCCTGCTCCAGGTCATCGTAGGCGATGATGCACAGCACCGGGCCGAAAATTTCCTCGCGCGCGATGCGCATGTCATTGGTGACACCTGCAAAAACGGTTGGCCGCGCAAAATAGCCCTGCTCCAGCCCTTGCGGTTTGCCGAGGCCACCGCACACCGGTGTTGCGCCCTCGTCCATGCCAATCTGAATATAGTCCTGAACCTGCTGCCACTGGCGCCGGGAGGAAACCGGGCCCATAAACGCAGATTCACCCATACCCACTTCGATCTCGGCGACGCGCGTGCGCACAATGTCCAGCGCCTCGCCGATACGACTGCGGGGCACCAGCATACGGGTGAGTGCGGTGCAGGTCTGACCGCTGTTGATCATCACGTCATCGACGCCGTAGCGCACCGCCGCGGTTAAGTCGCAATCCGCGGTAACGATATAGGGGGATTTGCCACCCAGCTCCTGGGTGACACGCTTGACCGTCGGCGCACAGGCCTTGGCAATTTCGATGCCGGCGCGGGTGGAGCCGGTAAACGACATCATGTCCACCAGCGGGTGCTCGCACAGGGCGCGGCCTACCTCTGTGCCGCGTCCCGGCACCAAGTTGAAAACGCCCGCCGGCAGGCCGGCTTCGTGAAAAATTTCCGCCATCAGGTAATCCTGCAGCGGTGTCTGCTCGGAAGGTTTGACCACCATGGTGCAGCCGGCAGCGAGCGCTGCGCCCACCTTGCCGACAAACTGGTGCAACGGGTAATTCCATGGATTGATAAACCCGCACACACCAACGGCTTCACGCCATACCAGCGAGTGGCCGAGCTCTTCGGTTTCTTCGGTAATTCCGACCTGATCGGCGAACAGGCGCATGGCCTCGATGGGGCCCTCCACCTGCAACCAGCCGGCGATGTGCTGGGGGCAGCCCATGCTGGCGGATACCGCCGCAATCAGTTCCTGCTCGCGCGCCTGCATCAGGTCGGCGGCGCGCAGCAACAGTGCGCGGCGCTCGGCGGCCGGGGTACTGGCCCAGGCATCAAATGCGCGGGACGCGGCCTGTACCGCTCGATCCACGTCGTCGCTACTGCCGGCAGGCACGCGGGAGATAACAGACTCGGTTGCGGGGTTGATCACTTCCAGCCAGTCGTCGGAAGTCGATTCCACCCAGTTGCCATCGATGTAGAGCTTATTGTGGTGTTGCATCGTTTTCGGCTCGCTTGCTCGGCTGCGCGTCGCTTGTGCCTGTCCAGGCCGCAAGCGAGAGCATCAGGTCCGCAGGGCGGACAAACTGCGCAATTGTTTGTGTTATTTGAAGGATTATTCAGTATGCGCCAAGGGCATGCGGGCCTGTATCACCTGAACAGGTGATACCAAGCCTTGTGGGTGGAGCAGAGCAAATCGTAAAAAATGAGGAAAGTTAGCGGGTTGGCGGTCAGCTATCTGCATTTTTTGCCGCGGGCGATAGCGCCTGCTGCAGGGCTTGTGCCTGTGTGGCCAGTGCCGCGCCGCGCGTCTCCAACCACTGGAACACGCTTTCCAGTACCAGGCGCGCGCGATCGTGCATGGCGCCGTGGTGGTCACTCACCAGATACAGAAACTGGCCGATGGTATAGGGGCGCTCGATCACCGTCGCCAGGCGCCCGCTGGTGAGGTCTTCGCTCACTTCCAGGCGATCCGCCAGCGCCACGCCCATACCCAGGCGCGCCGCCTCGATGGCCTGGTAGGCGTAATCCACGGTGACGCCCTGGATCGCCGGGGTGTACTCCACACCCTGCGCAGTGAACCAGCCGCGCCATTGCTGCTGGCGGTCGTGCAACAACGGCAGCTTCAACAGGTCCGCCGGGCGCAGTGCGCGACCGTGCGCCTGCAGCAGTTGCGGGCTCGCCACCGGCAAATAGTGCTCCTGATATAACGGCGTAACCTGGCGTCCCGGCGCATCGGGCTCACCGAGGCAGATGGCTATATCCGCCTCCTCATCGAGTCTTGCCGCGCGCGGCTCAATGGTGGTCAGGCGCAGACGGATCTCGGGATAGCGCTGCTGCACCTCGGCGAGAATCCGCAGCAGCCAACGGGAGGCAATGGTGGCGGTGGCCGCAATCACCACCTCGCCGGCGAGGTTGTCCGGATCCAGCGTCAGCAGGCCCTGTTCCAGCCGCCCAAACGCATCGGCAACCGAGCGGTGCAAGCGCTTGCCCGCCGCGGTCAGCGACAGGCGATTGCCGCTGCGCAGGAACAGCGCGGTGCCCAGCCGCTCCTCCAGCTCACGGATCTGCCGGCTGAGCGCCGGGTGCGACACGTGCAACTCCTCCGCCGCTCGCCGCAAATGGCAGTGGCGGCCCACCGCGTAGAAGCTGCGCAATGATGTGAGCGACAGGTTTCTCAGCTCTGCTGCCATGGTTTACCTCGGAAATATCCCCGCCCCTGGGGTTTGCCTAGACTTGGTGCCAAAAAGATACCAAAGCGGCAATTAATAGTTAATTGTGTTCACAAAAACAAACCATAGACTTGTGCTAAACCCTATACATCCCCCCAAACAATAAAAGTGCGGATCGACTCCATGACTGACACCAGCCAAGTGCGCATCAACGGCCAGCGCCTGTGGGACTCCCTGATGAAGATGGCGCAGATTGGCGCCACCGACAAAGGCGGTTGCAACCGCCAGGCCCTTACCGACCTCGATAAACAGGGTCGCGACCTCTTCGTAAAATGGTGTGAAGACGCCGGCTGTTCCGTCTCCGTGGACGAAATGGGCAACATCTTCGCGCGCCGTCCGGGCAACACCCCGGAGCTACCCGCAGTACTCACCGGCTCCCACCTGGACACCCAGCCCACCGGTGGCAAGTTCGATGGTGTCTACGGCGTGCTCGCCGGCCTGGAAGTGGTGCGCGCGCTCAACGACGCTGGCATCGCAACCGAAGCACCGCTGGAAGTCGCCGTGTGGACCAATGAAGAAGGCGCCCGCTTCTCCCCCGCCATGATCGGCTCCGGTGTGTGGGCCGGCGAATTCGACCTCGACTACGCCTACGCCCGCGCCGACAAGGAAGGTAAAACCTTCGGCAACGAACTCGCGCGCATCGGCTACAAGGGCGAAGCCCCCGCCAAGCCGCGCCCGCTGGCCGCCGCCTTTGAAGTGCATATCGAACAGGGCCCAATTCTGGAAGCCGAAGAAAAACAAATCGGCGTACTGAGCGGCGTGCAGGGCATGAACTGGTACGACCTCACCCTGATCGGCCAGCCCTGCCACGCCGGCCCCAGCCCCATGGAAATCCGCCGCGACCCGTTTATGGGCCTGCACAAAATCCTCGACCAGCTGTACAAACTCGCCGCAGAGCACGGCCCCTGGGCCCGTGCCACCTTCGGTGATATCCGCGTCGAGCCTGGCAGTCGCAACACCGTGCCAGAGAAACTCGTTCTCGCCGTCGATCTGCGCCACCCGGACCAGCAAGTGCTCAATTCCATGGACCAGCGCTTCCGCGAAATCGCCGCTACCGTCGCCGAGGAAACCGGACTGGAACACGACATCCGTGACGAATGGCGCTCCCCCGCCGTCGCCTTCGACAAGAACTGTGTCGAAGCCGTGCGCACTTCCGTTGCCGACCTCGGCTACAGCAACAAAGAGATGGTTTCCGGTGCCGGTCACGACTCCGTGTACATCTCCCGCGTCGCGCCCACCAGCATGATCTTCGTGCCCTGCGAAAAAGGCTTGAGCCACAACGAAGCGGAGAATGCGGAGCCGAAGGATCTGGAAGCGGGCGCGAATGTACTGCTGCACGCAATGCTGAAGATGGCCGGTTGATCGAATACTGAAAACTAAGAATTGAAGGCGCCGCTGCCGGTGACTCTTTGCGCGACCGTCTGCGGCCAGGACGGCCGCAGCCGAGCCCCCAGGGATGGGTTTACGGCGTGTCGCGCAAAGAGTCACCGGCAGTGGCGACGCCACAAAACTAGCCGAGTGATTCCTCGAACCTCGAACGAACACGAGAGTTAACGAAATGACAGAATTTACTTACAAACACCGCAAAGACAACGGCAACACCGAGGCCCTCAAGCGCTGGGGCATCGACTCCGAATACGGCGTACTGACTGACCTGCTGGTAGGCCCCATCGACCACTACACCTGGCAGATGGGCAACGCCGCCTCCCGCCGCTCCGTGCGCCTCGGCCGCGAATTCGATGCCACCGTCGCCAAGCGCCAGCACCAGGAAATGCTCGACGCCTACAAACAGGCCGGTGTTAACACCCACCTGCTGCCGGCAGACGGCAACCTCCCCTACCAGCTGTACGCCCGCGACAGCAGCGTCATGACGCCGTGGGGCCCGATTGTTACCCAGATGTATTCCCCGTGGCGCCGCGGCGAATGGGTCGACGTCGTGAAGACCTACCAGAAACTCGACATCCCCATTTACGACATCATCACCGCCGGTAGCCTCGAGGGCGGCGACTTTATGGTGCTGGAGCCGGGGGTCATCCTGTGTGGCTATAGCGGCGAGCGCACCTCACCCCAGGGCTTCAACCAGATGAAGAGCTGGATCGAAAAAGAAGGCTGGGAAGTAAAAGGCTACCAGTTCGACCCCTACTTCCTGCACCTGGATGTTCTCGTAGCCGCACTCGCGGAAAAACTCGTCGCCGTATGTGTGGACGCGGTTGAGCCGGAACTGGTGCAGTGGTTCAAGGACCGCAACTTTGAAATTATCGACATCTCCTACCCGCAGGTAATGGAGCTTGGCGTCAACGTGGTAGCGCTCGGCAACGACCGCGTAATGCTGCCCGCCGACAATACCGAACTGAAAGAAAAATGCCGTGCCCACGGCCTGCAGGTGATCGACCCGGATATCTCCATGATTACTGCCGGCGGCGGTGGCGTGCACTGCATGTGTCAGCCACTGGCGAGAAAGCCCGCCTAAGCAGGCTTGTACAAAAAAGGTCGGCCATAGGCCGACCTTTTTCATTGCAGGAAAATTTCTCGTCCCACACCAAGGCTCGCAGCCGATTCAGCGCGCCGCCTTAACTTCCTCTTCACTCACCACTATTACCTCATCGCCCCAGGTATTAGTAATAAACGCAATGATCGCCGAAATTTCGCGGTCCGTCAGAAACTCCAGTGGCGGCATCAGATCCTCTTCACCGCCATTGCGGCGCGGTGCCGAGCGCCCGTGCAATACTGTCTCGATCAGCAGCGGTTTATTTGCCAGCAATGCGGGATTGCGCAGAGATGGGTACAACGCCTCCTCGCCATAGCCGTCAATCTTATGGCACTTTTTGCAATTGTCGGCAAAGGTAAGCGCACCCAGTCCAATCAGGTCGCGGGTCTCCTGCTCTGAAGCAACGGCTCCAAGGGAAAAAGTTGCGAGCAGTATGCCGATAGATAGTGTGCGTTTCATACGATGTGCCCTATTGCCAGTAAATTGTGCGAGCTTATTTCCCCTGCGCGCGCAGCCATCCGGAGCCGGCGATGCCACCTGCAGCACAGGCCAGGATGATCACCAGCGGCGTCAAGGTACCCAATGCCAGTGCACCCACACCCAGTCCGCGCATGGGCAGCAATACCAGCAGCAAAATGCCCGCAGGTATCAGGGATAGCAGAAATCCACGGGTAATCCAGCTTTTGCGCCATGGCAGCATGAAAATCAATCCACAAATACCACCCCAGACAACACGCTGGTAAAGGTAAGCATTGGACAGGTGCGGCGCGATATCCACAGACAGCGCCCGGGTTATTCCGTAGTGCCCCAGCGCCCACAAGCCCAGCGCATAGCACAGGCCCGCAACACCACCGGCGGCAAAACAGATGGATAGGTTTTTAATAAATTCTCGCACGAACAGTTCCCTCAAATTCTTCTTATCCCCGCTTGCAAACTGTGCGGGTGAATAGAAGGAGTATGCCAGAACTGAGGGAAAAGAATCGAAACCGGTTGGAAGTTTAGCAGCCGCGAGGGCGAGTTCTTTTGGGGCGGGGTAAAGAGCGATGCGGTAAAGAAGAGCGGGGTAAAAAGGTGGCGGTAGAATACCGCCACCGAGGAATAACCTACGCGGGGCGCTTGCTCGGCCCGTACAGCTCTTCCAGCATGCTGTCGATACGCGCAGCCAGAGCATCCTGGGTATCATCCAGCAGAATCACGTGGCCCATCTTGCGGCCCGGACGCAGCTCCTTGCCGTAAGACCAGACACCTTCGTTCTGCAACGCCGGCTTCTTGTCCACACCCAACATATTGATCATGACTGCCACGCGGTCGCAGCCGGTCTCGCCCAACGGCATGCCGAGAATTGCGCGCACATGGTTGGCGAACTGGCTGGTTTTGGCGCCGGCCAAAGTCCAATGGCCGCTGTTGTGGACGCGCGGTGCCAGCTCGTTAATCAGCAGGCCGTCGTCACTGACGAAGCACTCCATCGCCAGCACACCGACATAGTCCCAGGCGTTCATCAGGGTGGACAGGTATTCTTGTGCAGTGGTTTGCAGCTTCTCATCCACATGCGGCGCCGGTGCGGTGGATACTAACAGGGTGCCGTTGTAGTGATCGTTTTCCGCCAGCGGATAAGTGACCACCTTGCCATCGGCAGTACGCGCACCGATCAGGGAAACTTCGCGGGAAAAGTTGATGCCCTTTTCCACCACGTATTCCTGCGCCGGCACCTGGTCGGCGATTGCGGCGAGGTCTGCGTCGCTGTTCACACGCCACTGGTTTTTACCGTCGTAACCGTGCTCACAACTTTTGATAAAGGACGGGTAGCCCAGCTCTTTGACCGCCGCACAGATTTCATCGTAATTGTTGGCTGGGCGGAAGGGCGCCACCGGCAGGCCGGCATCGTTGATCGCGGTTTTTTCACGCACACGGTGCTGGGTCTTCTCGAAGGCATCCGGGCGCGGGTACACCGGGCAGAATTTTTCCAGCGCGCGCAGCAGGCCAACGTCGACACTTTCGCGCTCAGCGGTAATCACCTCGGGGCTGCCCATCGCCTTGTACAGTTCTTCGATGTCAGCGCCTTCGCTGGCGTGCACAATGGTACCGAGACCTTCCACACAGGTCGTGTTCTCACCACCCTCAGCAAGGAAGCTGAACTCGATTCCCAATGGGCGGGCTTCCTGGGCCATCATCTGCGCCAATTGGCCGCAGCCGACAATACCGACACGACGCTGTGCAGATTGCTCTTGGCTGGATGTCATTTCCGCGATACCTCGTAAACCTTCAGTGCTTGTCGCACTCTTCAAAAACCTAGCTGGTCAACAAATCGAATGAATCGGAAAACCGGCTTATTCAACTTCAAACGGCACGCCGGCGCTCTGCTTTTCACGCCAGGCGATCAGGCGCTGCTGCAGCTCTGGGTCGGTCAGCGACAGCATCTGTGCCGCCATCAGGCCAGCGTTGTATGCGCCGGATGCGCCCACCGCCTGGGTGGCCACGGCCACACCCTTGGGCATCTGCACGATAGACAGCAGGCTATCCATACCGGTCATAAACTTGCTCGCCACCGGCACGCCGATTACCGGCAGCGGGGTCATGGCCGCAATCATTCCCGGCAGGTGCGCAGAGCCACCGGCACCGGCGATGATCACCTGGGTACCGCGCTCGTGCGCGGTGGAGGCGAACTCCACCATACGCTGCGGCGTGCGGTGCGCAGAAACGACGGCCGTTGCAAAGGGCACACCCAGCTCGGTGAGCGGCTTGGTAGCCATTTCCATGGTCGGCCAGTCGGACTGCGAGCCCATCACAATGGTGACTTTTTCAAACGGCAGCTGATTCACGGGGATAACTCCAGTGTTCGCGGGCACCACAGCTCTGTTGTTCACTGGCGGTACCGGGGAAAAACAGGGTCTTGCTGGTCACGCTTTCGAGAGTGCGCCCACCCGACCCGAAAATTTTAGGGGCGAGAGGATAGCAAAAATTGGCCGCAAAAGTACGCTATACGGCGTTTTCCCACGGGTTTCATCGCGGTATCGGCGCTATCTAGCCGGAAAAGATGGCTTTTCAGGCTCCCGTGGTCGCGCTTGCACCACCGGAACCCCAAAAGATAGTGTGGCGAGACGGTCACAACACCTGCTCATCGCCCGAAAGTGCCCACCTGGTGGAAGTGATGAAACGGATATCTGGTGGAAGTGATGAAACGGATATCTGGTGGAAGTGATAAAGCGGATATAGAGGTGCGGAAAGGGCCAGCCCTCAGTCGGCTGCCGCACCGAGTTTTTTGCGCAGGGCTTCACGTAACATCGCCTGCACCGGGGCCTCGGATGGGCGCACGCCCCGCCACAGGTGGAATGCCTCGGCCGCCTGGCCCACCAGCATGCCCAGGCCATCCGCGGTGCGGGCGCCCAGCGGTTCCGCCCAGCGCATAAACGGCGTTGGTTCGGCACCGTACACCATGTCGTAAACACAGCAGTCGGGACCAACCACCGACGCATCAATATGCGGGCGCTCGCCACTTAAGCCTGCCGCGCTGGCATTGATAATCAGGTCAAAACCCGCGGGGATATCTTCCAGTCCTCCGGCGGTCACACTGCCGAAACGTTGAAAATCTTCCGCCAACTGGTGCGCCTTGGATACGGTGCGATTGGCAATGTGCAGCCGTGCGGGCTGTTCGTTGAGCAGAGGCAACAGGGTGCCGCGGGTAGCGCCACCGGCACCCAGCACCAGCAATTTTTTACCGCGAATCTGCCAGCCGAGGTTGTCACGAATATCCGATACCAAACCCGGGCCGTCGGTATTGTCGCCCAGCAGGCGACCATCTTCCTGCAGCGCCAGGGTATTTACCGCACCCGCACTGCGCGCGCGTTCGGTCAGGCAGTCGGCATACTGAAATGCGTCCAGTTTGAAGGGAGCGGTTACGTTCAGCCCGCGGGCGCCGGCGGCAAAAAATTCGTCCACCACCGGTTTGAAGTCATCGACTTCGGCAAACAGTTTCCCGTACTCGAGATCCTGGCTGGTTTCCGTGGCAAAGGCGCTGTGAATCACCGGCGACATGGACTGCTTGATGGGATTTCCGATGACCGCGTATTTATCCATAAATAATCTGAATCTCGTTTATTGTATTGCGCTTGCTTTACGGTACGTATCGTTACTATGTTCGTCGCAACAATGTGCGGAATTACAGGGCGCGCAGCGCCTTGCGCACTTGTACGGTTTCGTCGACGCCGATCAGGCTATCGATTTTCAATTCGCCCTGGTATTCACTCACCAGATAGCGGGTGATGGCGCTGTATACCTGCTGTGGCTTTTCACCACGAGCGTCTAGCAGTATCCAATTGAGCGTGGCAAGACTGGCGTTTTCGTTCAACTCGATCACATCGGTCACAGCACCGACTATCTGGGTTACGCCCAGTTTCTGATAGAGCTTCAGCAGCTTTTCCACTCGACCAATAAAATAGGCCCGGTCCAGCTGTGATTTTTTGCCATCGGAGAAGTGATAGTGCAGTGGGAAGCGATAAAAATCCGCGATCTGCTCTGCGTCGCGCGCCTCAAACAACCGGCGGTATTCGAGAAACAATTTATTGATGTCTTCGAGACGAGCCTTGTGCATATCGTTACCTCTTTTTACAGCAGCTCCACAACTTATGACTTCGGCAATGCGTTTTATATCCAGTCCCGATGTGGCAGGAAGTCGGTATACAGCTTCGCTTCAGAACTGCCCTCTTCCGGGTGCCAGTCATAGCGCCAGCGCACCTCGGACGGCAGCGACATCAGAATGGATTCTGTGCGGCCACCGCTTTGCAGGCCGAACAGGGTGCCGCGGTCAAATACCAGGTTGAATTCCACATAGCGGCCGCGGCGGTACAGCTGGAAGTCGCGCTCGCGCTCGCCATACGGGGTGTCCTTGCGCTGTTTCAGGATCGGTAGATACGCATCCAGGTAAGCGTTACCCACTGCCTGCATAAAGGCGAATGCATTGTCGAATCCGCCTTCACTGAAGTCATCAAAGAACAGGCCGCCTACACCGCGCGCTTCCTTGCGGTGCTTCAGATAAAAATATTCGTCGCACCATTTTTTAAAGCGCGGGTAAATATCCTCACCGAAGGGCGCACAAGCGTCCTTCGCGGTCTGGTGCCAGTGCACAACGTCTTCTTCAAAACCGTAGTAAGGGGTCAGGTCAAAGCCGCCACCAAACCACCAAACCGGGTCCGCGCCTTCTTTTTGCGCCACGAACATGCGCACATTGGCATGGCTGGTAGGGGCATAGGGATTGCGCGGGTGAATCACCAGGCTCACACCCATCGCCTCGAACGAGCGGCCGGCAAGTTCCGGGCGTGCCGCGGTGGCCGATGGCGGCAACTTGTCACCGTGCACATGGGAAAAATTGACCCCGCCTTTTTCGATTACATTGCCATTTTCCAGCACCCGGGTGCGACCACCGCCGCCGCCCTCGCGCTCCCAGGCATCCTCAAAAAACTCCTGTCCGTCCACCGCCACAAGTTCCGCACAAATGCGGTCTTGCAGGTCCAGCAGATATTTTTTGACGGCCTGAATGTCGATGCTACTCATGCAATGCTCACGATTTGATTTCGCTGGTAATAAGAATTTCTTTCGGGATTATCCCGCGCGCACAATGCGACCGCTGGAAGCGTCGCGAATTTCACTGGGAGACGCGCGCCCACCGGTGCTGCCGCCGCCAATAAAATCCAGTCCGTCGCCAAAGTAGCGCAGCACCTGGAATTTGTGGCGCGCGGGCTGACAGCCTGCCGGGTTGGCAGACGTCGACACAATTGGGCCACCAAACGCCCGCGACAGTGCCGCGGTAAACGGGTGGTTGGTATGGCGCAGGGCGACACTGTGGTGCACACCGCTGACCCACGGCGGTATCTGGTCAAAATGCGGCACCAGCCAGGTAACCGGTCCCGGCCAGGTTGCATCGATGCGTGCGCGCTGGTCGCCGGAGAGATTGTGCAACAAACCGGAGAAATGGTTCACGTCACCGGATACCAGGATCAGCCCTTTTTCCAGTGGGCGGTTTTTCAGGCGCACCAGGCGCTGCACCGCCTCCGCATTGTTGGGGTCACAGGCGAGGCCCCACACCGATTCGGTCGGGTGGGCAATCACGCCACCGGCGGCAATAATGCGCGCGGCACTAACCAGGCTGATGCCCGCACCAGGCAAATTGGGCACATGGCTAGTTGTGATGTCGTCGAAGGCGGTAACGGGTGTAATTTTCTCTGACAAGGCTGGGACTCTTCGGGTCAGCAAGCGGAAGACGCGGCAAGCGCGCCGGGGTAGACACCGCCGATACTGTTCAGTGCGCACCGCAATGCGAAACAGTGTCGGAAGGTCGTCAGGTGGCAGCGCCGCAATTTATCGAATACTACCAGCCTAGACAAGGTAGCCTGATGTGACAGCGAGGTTACGGCGCCAAGCCGGAATAGCTCCGGCATCAACCTTCATAGGTAATACGGTAGATAACGCCGGCACCGTCGTCCGACACCAATAAGGCACCATCGGGCATGACCAGTACATCCACCGGCCGGCCCCAGGCTTCCTCTCCCTGCAGCCAACCATCGATAAACGGCGCGTAAGAAGTCGCCTCGCCGTCGTCATTCAAAGTGACCATGGTCACCCGGTAGCCGATTTTGTTGGTGCGGTTCCAGGAGCCGTGCTCGGCGATCAATACCTGGTTTTTGTATTCCGCCGGGAACTGGTCACCGGTGTAAAACTTGACCCCAAGAGGTGCCACATGTGGCCCCAGGTTTTGTACCGGGCGCACAAAGTCGCTGCACTGTTTGCCCTCACCGAATTCAGGGTCGAGGATGTCATCGCCATGGCAGTAGGGATAGCCGAAATGCATACCGGGGCGCGGTGCCTTGTTCAGCTCACAGGGCGGGATGTCATCGCCGAGCATGTCGCGGCCATTGTCGGTGAACCACAGTTCGTCGGTTTCTGGGTGCCAGGTAAAACCTACCGTATTGCGCACACCTTCAGCCCAGGTTTCGGTTGCCACAACCTCGTCGCCTTCAATCTTGAGGCGCTGGATGTTGGCGTAATCTTTTTCCTCACAAATATTGCACGGTGCGCCAATGGGTACATACAGCCAGCCGTCGGGGCCAAACGCAATGTACTTCCAGCCGTGATGCTTGTCCGGGAACTGGTCGGTAATCACCACCGGCTGCGGCGGGTTGTCGAGACGGGACTCGATATCGTCAAAGCGCAGAATACTGGTCACCGCGCTGACATACAGATCGCCGTCCTTGAAGGCCACCCCAGTGGGCAACTTGAGCCCTTCGGCGATTACCTTCACCTCATCCGCCTTCTGATCGCCATTGTTGTCGATCACCGCGTAGACCTTGCCCGCACGGCGCGAGCCCACAAATAGGGTGCCATTTTCACCAAGGGCCATGTGTCGGGCATTCGGCACGTCGTCGGCGTACAACTCAATTTTGAAACCGTCGGGGAGGTTCAGCTTGTCTAGCTGTACATCTTGTTTGGCGGCGTAGGCGCCGCTTGCGGCAGTCAGCGTCAGCGCGGCTGCCACTGCACGGGATACAGCTTGCCGGGAAATAAGAGAGGAAGGAACTACAGGCTTGAGGAATTGGAACAGGCCCATGGGGCAGTCACTCCGTGCTTGGTGAGAAAGTCAGCAGCGACCGTACCGACTTTTCGCCTATTCCACCAGCCCGGCCAGGGCTTTGGCACCGCTGCCGGTAAGCTGATAACCACCGGGGAGCTGTTCCACCAGCCCCTCCAGCTCCATGTGCAACAGGCTCGCCATCAGCTCTCCGGTATCGCCGCCGGTGTCGCGGGCGAGCTGTTCGATACTGCGCGGGTCGCCGCCGAGAGCGACAATAAGGTTGCGCTGCTCCAGCGGCAGGTTCGGGCCGCTGTCTGCGACCTGTTCGAACAGCGATGGCTGCTGCGCCATGCCCGACAACAATCCACCCAATTCGGCCACAATATCCGCACTAGTCTCCACCAGATGGGCGCCGTTTTTGATCATGTGGTGACAGCCGCGAGCCATGGGGTTGTGCACGGAGCCGGGAATCGCGAACACCTCGCGATTCTGCTCCAGCGCCAGGCGCGCAGTGATCAGCGACCCGGAACGCACCGCGGCCTCCACCAGCAGGATGCCCAGGCTCAAACCGGAAATAATCCGGTTGCGACGAGGGAAATTGCCCGGTTCCGGCGCGGTTGCCAGGGGCATTTCACTTACCAGCGCGCCCCCCGACTCCAGTATCTGCTCCGCCAGCGCCGCATTGCGCTGCGGGTAAACACGATCCACACCCGTGCCCAGCACAGCGGTCGTTTTGCCTGCGCCACGCAGTGCCCCCTTGTGCGCCATCGCGTCGACCCCAAGGGCCAGCCCAGAGGTAATGGCAAAGCCCGCGGCAGCGAGGTCCGCGGAAAATGCCTCGGCATTGTCGAGACCGGCGCGACTGGCACGGCGCGCGCCCACCACGGCGATCTGCGGCAAAGACAGCGCCAGGGGATCACCGGTGATATACAGAACGGGCGGCGGACGTTCGATTTGGCGCAGCAGCGACGGATAGCTTTCGTCATCGCAATGCAGCAGATAGATGCAGTTTTCCACACAGCGCTGGCGCTCGGCGAGTGCCCATTGCGCCAGTTCGCTGTCGCAGCCCAGGCGCTGGTATTCGCCCAGCTGGGAGCGGGCGCGCGCGGGGAGTTTGCGGGGAAATTGGGTAGCGGGCTGCCGGAGAGCGGCTTCGGCGGAGCCAAATTGCTCCACCAATTGCCAATACAAACTGGGGCCAATGCCCTCCAGCCGAAGCAGAGAGAGAGTAGCGGTCAACGCATCCATGCGATTTGCCGTAAATATTGTTCAGTAAAGCTTTTGTGTCTCAGGAATCGCCGAGTTCATCGATGATTCCTTTCAGCCTATTATTTCAACGAGACTTGGTGAGGATCTTAAGGGTTACGCACCAGATCCATCACTGCCAGCGGCTTTTCGGCTTCCAGCACCAGGCCGAGGCTCATTTTTTCGAAGCTGCGGAATACCATCAGCACACCGGCGCGCTCATCCGGCAGTTTCACATTCTGGCGGGCGATGCGATCGCGCACGGTAGCGCCGCGCTTGTAGATCGCCAGCACATTGCCGGGCTCCAGGCCTTCGCGCAGGCCGCGGTTGATGGCAACCACGTCGTACTTGGCGACCTGGGTTACACCCTCTTCCACACCGAGAATGACGCCATCCACGGGTACTGCCGGTGGGCTGGGCTGGAACAGTGCGGCAATCGCGCGCTCTTCTACCGGCAGCAAGCGGTCTTCAAGACGCATGTCGCGGCTGCTGCGGGTCACATCCAAGGTGGCCACGGCGAATTCACTGTTGGCGTTGTCCACATCCAGCTGACGCAGGTCAACTGAGGCGACATCCAGTGCCTGCTGGCCCAGCTCTTCACCAGTGTAGGGGTCGGCGTAAACCGGGCCCGGGCGGTAGACACCGTAAGACGGCAGCGGCTCGCGGAAATCACCTCGGGCGTATACTTTTTCACCGGCGCCCATGAGGATGCGCTGGTCCTGCCCGGAGATTACGTAGGGCACGCCGCGGAAAGCGTTGGGACCGACGATGCGGGTGCGCGACAGGAAGGCATTGATAGCGTCCAGCGGAATAGCGGGGATCGCGGTATCAATGGGCTCGCGACGCACGGAGGGGCCAAGGCGGTTGTTGCTGGCCGGGCTCAATCGGTAAGCCGTGGGCGCACGCTCGAGCTCGAGGCGCGGCTGGCCGTCAACGTATACCAGGTTGAGGCGGTCGCCGGGGTAGATCAGGTGCGGGTTCTCCACCTGCGGGTTCACCTGCCAGATTTCTGGCCAGTACCAAGGCAAGGAGAGGAAACGCCCGGAGATATCCCACAGGGTGTCGCCCTTCTGGACGGTATAAGTGTCCGGATGGTCAGGCTTCAGCAGCGTGTCTTGTGCATGCAAGCCAAAGGTCGCCAGCAGGGTTGCGGCGGCGGCCAGTATTATTTTTTTCATGGAAGCATTCCTATGCTTTTTTGTCGCTAACGCTATTGGCCATTCAGTCTGCTGATTCTTTATACGGCTATCGCTGAGGTTTTATATCGCTATAATCTGTCAGCGCTGGGCCCGGCGGTGGCTGCACTTGCGGTTGTTGTAACCGTGATATGAACCACACGTGGCAAAGTGGGGGCTAAAGGCGCCAGCTGGCGGTTTCGCCAGGGTGCAAAAACTCTCCCCCAGTTCAGCAAAATTCAAGCGCGATCATTATGTTATCAGCGCTAGTTCCACTAAGACTAGAAGTTTGTCACAGGTGTTATGGCCAAACTGGAAATCCTTGAATTCCCCGATCCCCGCCTGCGCAAGGTTGCAGAGCCTGTCGCAGAGGTGACCGACGATCACCGCACGCTGATCGAAGACATGTTCGAAACCATGTATGAGGCGCCAGGCGTTGGCCTGGCGGCGACACAGATCAATGTGCACGAGCGCATTGTGGTGATTGATGTGTCAGAAGATCAGAGTGAGCCACTGGTGCTGATCAACCCTGAGGTTGAGGTGCTGGATCCGGAAATCCACAAGTACGACGAAGGCTGTCTGTCAGTCCCGGGCTTCTACGAGAAGGTAGAGCGCCCGCGCAAGATCCGTCTGAAGGCACTGGATCGCAACGGTGAGGCGTACGCGCTGGAAGCCGAGGGACTGCTGGCGGTATGTATCCAGCATGAGATCGACCATCTCGATGGCAAGCTGTTTGTGGATTACATCTCGCCGCTCAAGCGCAACCGTATTCGTTCCAAGCTGGAAAAAGCACACCGCCAGCGCGCTTAATACTTGAATTAGTCCGGTGGCGTCGAGGCGCCGGGTGAGGGGTTTCAGGACCGCTGTGAACCCATCCCTGGGCGCTTCGGCGCAAACATCCTGTTTGCGACGATCCTGAACCCCCTCACCCGGCACCCCGACTTCGCGTCCGGTTTTCGGACTTATCTTTGTAGTCCGCCGTTCTTTATCTGAATTAATGCCATGAGCCTCAATATTATTTTTGCCGGCACGCCCGATTTTGCTGCCGTACACCTGCAAACCCTGCTCGACAGCGATCACAACGTCATCGCGGTCTACAGCCAGCCGGATCGCCCCGCCGGGCGCGGCAAGAAGCTGTTGGCGAGCCCGGTGAAGCAGCTGGCACTGGAACACGAGATCCCGGTGTATCAGCCCCTGTCGCTGCGCGATGAGCAGGCGCAACAGGAGCTGGCGGCGCTGAACGCGGAACTGATGGTGGTGGTGGCTTACGGCTTGATTCTGCCGCAGGTGGTACTGGACACGCCGCGACTTGGCTGTGTGAACGTGCACGCATCCCTGTTGCCGCGCTGGCGCGGTGCGGCGCCGATTCAGCGGGCGGTGGAAGCCGGCGACGCGGAAAGTGGCGTGGCGATTATGCAAATGGAGGCGGGGCTGGATACCGGGCCAGTGCTGGTGGAGGCGCGCACGCCGATTGCCGCAGGCGAAACCGGCGGTAGCCTGCACGACAAGCTGGCCGGGCTCGGCGGGCCGGCGCTACTGGAAGCACTCGCCATGCTGGAAAGCGGCACTGCGGAGCCACAGATTCAGGACGATGCGCTGGCCAATTACGCAGGCAAGATTACTAAAGAAGAAGCACGCCTGGACTGGAGCCGCCCGGCGACAGAACTGGAACGCCTGGTGCGGGCTTTCAATCCGTTCCCGGTGTGCTGGACCGAATTTCAGGACAACAAGGGCAAGCCACAGCGACTGCGGGTTTACGCGGCGAAGCTGGAACAGGGCTGCCATAACGACACCCCGGGGACCATTCTCAGCGCCGACGATGAGGGCATCCTGGTTGCCTGTGGCCGCGAGGCGCTGCGCCTGACGCAACTACAATTGCCGGGCAAAAAGGCACTGCCGGTGGCGGAGATATTAAAAGGTTACCGCGACCTGTTTGCCGCGGGCATCACCTTGGGAGCAGCCGATGAATGACCCTAGAGCCCTGGCGGCGCGGGTAATCGCACGCCTGTATCAGGACCGCGGTTCCCTGCAGCGCCTGCTGCCGTGGGCAGAAAAGCAGGTGGATGAGAAAGACCGTTCGCTGCTGCGCGAACTGTGTTACGGCACCGCGCGCTTCGCGCCGCGGCTGGAGCTAATGCTCAACAAACTGCTGCGCAAGCCGGTAAAGGATGAAGAACTGGAAGCGCTGATGCTGGTGGGCCTGTACCAGCTGGAGTACACGCGTATCCCCGACCACGCGGCGATTGCCGCCACCGTGGAAGCGGCCCGCGCGATCAAACTCGGCCACGCCACCGGTGTGGTGAACGGTGTGCTGCGCAATGCGCTGCGCAATAAGGAAGCGCTCACTCGCAAGCTCTCCGGTAACCCCCAGTTCAGCTCCGCACATCCGGAATGGCTGCAACAGGCAGTGAAAGGCGCCTGGGGCACCGATACGCGCACCATCTTCACTGCCAATAACGAAAACCCGCCCATGACCCTGCGGGTAAACCAGTCGCAAATTAGCCGCGATGACTATCTGCAACAGCTGCAAGATGCCGGCATCGGCGCCGAACCCTGCGCCTTCTCCGCAGCGGGCCTGATACTGGAAAGCCCGGTAGCGGTCAGCCACCTGCCCGGCTTCGAAGATGGGCTCGTCAGTGTGCAGGACCAGTCCGCACAACTCGCCGCGCCGTTGCTGGATCCGCAGCCCGGTGAGCGTGTGCTCGACGCCTGCGCCGCGCCCGGCGGCAAAACCTGCCACCTGCTGGAACTGCAACCGGACCTCGACCTCAGCGCCCTGGATATTGAAGAAGAACGCCTCGACCGGGTGATCGAAAACCTCGAGCGCTTGGGCATGGGCGCACAGATCATCTGTGCCGACGCCGCCGAACCGGAGCATTGGTGGGACGGCGAACCCTTCGACCGCATCCTGCTCGATGCCCCCTGCTCCGCCACCGGCGTGATCCGTCGCAACCCAGACATCAAGCTACTGCGGCGCCCGGAAGATATTCAGGAGCTCGCCCAGCTGCAGGGTAAAATCCTGCGTGCAATGTGGCGCCTTTTGAAACCTGGCGGCACACTCCTTTACGCCACATGTTCCATACTCCCGGAGGAAAACAGCGCTCAAGTGGCACGCTTCGTTGCGGAGACACCGGATGCGAGGGACAATACGCCGCAGTTGTTGCACGGTGAGCCTTGGGGATTGCCGCAGGACGTCGGTATGCAGTTGCTGCCAGGCCTCCATGCAGGCGATGGATTTTACTACGCAAAGCTGGAAAAGGCCCAAGACAGCTAAGTCCAGAAAGCAATAACTCTGCGCTGATAAGACCGATGAATCTGGCGTTCGCTCGTGTCGAAGTAGATAAGTAAGAATTGAAGTCGCGGTGCCAGGTGGGGGTCTTCAGGATCGTCGCAAACAGGAGGTTTGCGCCGAAACGCCCATGGATGGGTTCACAGTGGTCCTGAAGACCCCCACCTGGTACTGCGACGCTACCGCGCTCACTTAAGAACAAGTACCGCGGAACAGGCCAAAAAACACAGGCCCAATCGCATAATATGAAAATCATTATTCTCGGCGCCGGCCAGGTCGGTGGATCACTGGCGGAAAGTCTCGCCTCAGAGCGCAACGACATTGTTTTGGTGGACAGCAACGAGAAGACCCTGCGCGAGCTCCGCGACAAGATCGATATCGGCGTGGTCGAAGGCCACGCCTCCCACCCGGATATCCTGCAAGAAGCCGGTATCGAAGACGCCGACATCCTCGTAGCCGTCACCAACAACGACGAAACCAACATGGCCGCGTGCCAGATCGCACACTCGTTGTTTCGTGTACCCACCAAAATCGCCCGCGTGCGCGCGTCCGCCTACCTGCAATATCCGGAGCTGTTTTCCACCGAGTCGATCCCCATCGACGTATTGATCAGCCCCGAGCAGATCGTTTCCGAATACATCGCGCGGCTGATCGCGCACCCCGGTGCACTGCAGGTGCTCGACTTTGCCGACGGCCGCGTACAGCTGGTTGCCGTGCGTGCAGTACAGGGCGGCCCGCTGGTTGGCCATCAGCTGCGCTACCTGCGCGAGCATATGCCCCAGGTCGACACCCGCGTTGCCGCCATCTACCGCCGCAACAGCCCCATCATCCCGCAGGGCTCAACGGTGATCGAAGCCGGTGACGAAGTCTTCTTTATTGCCGCGAAGCAGGATATCCGCGCTGTCATGAGTGAACTGCGCCGCCTCGAGCAGGGCTACAAGCGCATCACCATCGCCGGTGGCGGCAATATCGGGCTGCGCCTGGCCACCAAGCTGGAGAATCGCTATTCGGTCAAAATCATCGAGCAGAGCCACGAGCGCTGTATCTTCCTGTCGGAAGAATTGAGCAACAGCATCGTTCTGCACGGCAGTGCCTCGGACCAGGACCTGCTGCTAGAAGAGAACATCGAAGATACCGATGTATTCCTGGCGCTCACCAACGATGATGAAGCCAACATCATGTCGTCACTGCTGGCGAAGCGTCTGGGCGCGCGCAAGGTCATGGCACTGATCAACAACCGCGCTTATGTGGACCTGGTTCAGGGCGGCGAAATCGATATCGCTATCTCCCCCCAGCAAAATACCATCGGCAGCCTGCTTACCCATGTGCGTCGCGGCGACATGGTAAACGTACACTCCCTGCGCCGCGGCGCAGCGGAAGCGATTGAGGTGATTGCCCACGGCGACAACCGCACCTCGAAGGTAGTGGGCAGGAAAATTGAGGACATCGACCTGCCGGAGGGCGCCAGCATCGGCGCCATCGTGCGCGAGCGCGACGGCGAAAGCCAGGTACTGATTGCCCACGACAACATCGTGGTGGAAACCGACGACCATGTAATCGTGTTCCTCGTCGACCGCCGCCACACCCGCCACGTGGAACAGCTGTTCCAGGTCGGCTTTAGCTTCTTCTGACGTCGGGACACGATTAGATGCGTTTAGCAGTCATAGCGCGGGTCTTCGGCATACTTCTGACGGTGTTCAGCCTTACCCTGTTGCCGCCGATTGGCGTGTCACTGTGGTACGACGACGACACCCATGTGGCGTTTTCCATCGCCTTTGGCATTACCCTGATCACCGGCTTGCTGATGTGGCTGCCGGTGCACGACCTCAAACAAGACCTGCGCACCCGTGACGGCTTCGTTGTCACCTCGCTGTTCTGGCTCATTCTGGGTAGCTTCGGTGCCCTGCCGTTGATTATCAGCCCCGCGCCCGATCTCAATGTGGTGGATTCCATTTTTGAATCGATTTCCGGGCTGACCACAACTGGTGCCACCACCATCGTCGGCCTTGACACCCTGCCGCCGGCAATTTTGTATTACCGCCAGCAACTGCAGTGGTTTGGCGGTATCGGGGTAATTGTGATCGCGCTGGCCATTCTGCCGATGCTTGGGATCGGTGGTATGCAGCTGTACAAGGCGGAAATGCCGGGCCCGGTCAAAGACACAAAGCTGACACCGCGTATCGCAGAAACCGCACGCGCGCTGATTGTTATCTATGTCGCGCTCACCGTGCTGTGCGGAATTGGCTACTGGTGGGCGGGGATGACCGCGTTCGACGCCGTGGGACACGCGTTCTCCACTGTGGCGAATGGCGGCTTCTCGACGCACGATGCGAGCATGGGCTTCTATGCCAACAACAATGCGATTATGGCGATCGCCATTATTTTCATGCTGACCGCAGCGATTAACTTTGGCCTGCACTTTTACGCACTGGGTAACCGCACGCTAAAGCATTACTGGAAGGATTCGGAATTTCGCTTCTACGTGTTGGTCACCTTTTTCTCCAGCATCATTATCATCGGTTACCTGTACACCTCGGGCACCTTCAGCATGAAGGACAGCTTCCTTCACGGTATTTTCCAAGTGGTCTCTATCGGTACCACCGCGGGTTTTGCTTCAGAGAGTTTTGCGCTGTGGCCAGCTTTCTTGCCGTATATTTTGCTATTGCTGGGGATCATGGGTGCCTGCGCGGGCTCCACGTCCGGAGGCATTAAGGCGGTGCGGGTAATGCTGATCGTTAAGTCCGGCCTGCGCGAGCTCAGTCGTCTGGTGCACCCCAATGCCGTCGTGCCAATCAAGGTTAATAAAAAGATCGTACCTACTCGCGTTACCGATGCCGTGTGGGGTTTTTTCGCGATTTATATTCTTTCGTTTTTTATTCTTACGATTGTGGTGATGGCGACGGGCGAAAATTTCGTTACCTCGTTTTCCACCGTGGCATCCTGCCTGAGTAATATTGGCCCGGCGTTGGGCGATGCCGCTTCGCACTACGGTGAAGTCAATGGCGTGGCCAAGTGTTTTCTGATTCTCGCCATGCTGATGGGGCGTTTAGAAATCTTTACGCTGCTGGTACTGCTGACACCAGCTTTCTGGCGCCACTAACGCCTTTTCACACAATGTATTGGCTGCGCAGACGTTAATCGAAAGTGTCTTCCTTATCGCGAAGTACATCCCAATAGCGCCCCATAAAACGTGTAAGCACCCACACTTCCAGAATGCAGCCAAGTAGCGTCAGCGCCTCCATCGTCCGCTCAAAAAATTCTTCTTCTGCGGTACTTTCCGGAATTAGTTCGATGGCCAATTGTTCTGCGAAACCGATACCGAGTATCAAGAATGCCAGGGCCATGGCAGATCGCGACAACCACTCGGGATTTAGTACGGGACGCTTTTTAAGCCACCAAAGTAATACGGGATACGCGGATAACTGAATGGAAAATCGCGTGACAACCAGCGTGGTATAGATACCGCTAATGGATCCGTAGTGCCATAACAGCGGGATAAGGGCGAGTATGTAAATACGGTCGGCGACCGGATCGAGCAAGGCGCCAAAATAGGAGTGCCAATTGAATCGGTTGGCTAACCAGCCATCGAGCTGGTCGGTCCACGCGCCAAAACAATAAATCACCAGCGCCCAAAGGTGCTTGTCCGCTAGTGATAGCCAATAAATGACTGGAATAAGCGCTATACGCAACAGCGACAACCCTGTCGGCAAGAACCGCCAGGGTGACTTTTCTTCGGGGATCGGCGCTTCTTCTGTTTCGGGTTCGATTTCGCTCATCTAGGCATGGGTTATGGAATTACCTACCTATGAGCTTAATCGAAATTTTCCAGGAATCCCGCGGCGGCACAAACTAAGTTAGTCCGTGTCTGTTTGCTCACTGGCAGCGCGATTCGTCGGTGTATGAAAGGCATCAAATTTTTCCAAAAGGACGCCTCTCACATCTGCGGGCCAGGAGTTAGTCGCCACGATAAATCCGGACCGACTGTTTCGATACATGGCGCGTGCAGCCTCTTCAAAGCCGGGCGCGTCAGCAAATAGCGAGAGCAATTTATACAGTTGATTTTGCTGAATGCTGAGCTGCTCTTCCGCGGTCGCGTTTTTAATCGCCGCGTCGACCAAACGTCGCAACGTAACCGAAGCGCCGCCGCGCTGGGTCGCCAACCACTCCCAATGCGCCGGCAACAGGGTCACCTCACGGGAGGTAACTCCCAGCTTCGGCCGCCCGCGCCGGCTTGGCGCAGAAAGCCTCGAAATGGCACTTTCCACGTCACCCTGCCAGTCCACCTCAATGCGCTTGCAGGTATCCAGTGCCATCACGACTGGCTCGATGCCGGCCGCCCGCGACTTGCTTTTACGCACAACGCTCTCGAGATCGCCACGGGCGATTAGTGATCCGTTGTGAATGGCGAGATATTCCGTTTTCATTTCTACTCCGGAAATATGGGTGGTCAATCTTATTATTACCCGGGTATTAATGTCGGTCAATTTACCCGGGTAATATTTGCGTTTATTTTTACCCGGGCAAATTAATTTAGATGTTTGACCGATAAGTCAATATTGGTGAATTGCCGAATATGGCTCACGGGAGGATCCCACTGTGCTTAACGCTCTCTCCGGAAGGAATCGGGCGGAAAAATTGGAAAATTGAGGGAGGTGGTTCGTGCGCAATAGGGGGCAATGCTGCGCTCTGGGCCCGAGAACCGGGCCCGAGTAGATATTGCTGCTCCAGAGTTATGCATGGAACAGCACCGTTTTTAGCGATAGGAGAAGAGTCAGTTTTTCTTGTACAGCCCGGTGCGACCTTCCGGTGCACGACGGAAACGCTTGTACTCCCACTGATATTGTTCCGGCGCCTCGGCAATGCAGGCCTCCACGCCGCGGTTCAATGCCGCGAGCGATACCTTGGCCTCTTCGCTGTAAATGGCCTCTTCGGCCGGTAACAGCACCAGTTCAAACCCCTGCTCGAGGCGCTTGGCGAAACCAAACACCACCTTGCAACCGGTGCGCTGGATCAGGTTGTAGGCGAGCGTCATGGTCAGGGTTGGGTGCCCGAAAAACGGTGCAAACTCCCCGCCGGAAGGATCCGGTTCCTGATCCGGCAGTACGCCAACAATACCACCGGCTTTTAGTGCTTTAAGCAGGGCGCGTACCCCGCGCACGTTGGTAGGCACCAGCTTTGCGCCGGTTTTTTCACGGCCGGCGCGGATCAAAGAGTCCAGTGCCTCGATTTTGGGTGGTGCATAAAGGCTAGTGGTTGGGCCAATGGTGGCCAGATACTGGCCGAAAATTTCCCAGTTACCGATATGGGGCGCGAGCACCAATACGCCGCGCCCTTCACTGACACCTTCGGTGAGTAACTGCTGGTTGCGGATGCGCTCGATACTGTCTTCGGCCAGACTCCACGATTGGCGCCATAGGCTGGCAACCTCGAATCCTGTCATTGCGGTATTCACCACGCTCTGCCGAGCGAGTTGTTCCCGCGCCTTTTCCTGCATTTCCGGATAGCAGTGTGCCAGGTTGATGCGACTCACCCGCAGACTGTTTGCGCGGGTCGCTACGGCACAGTGACCGGTGAAACCACCGAGGCGGCGCGACCACTTGAGTGGCAGTTGTCCGATCAACTTCAAGGCACCTGCGGCCAATTGCCCTTTGATATCCAACCGTTACATCCTTCTTGCCGGGGCCTCAGCCCACTCTTGTTCATCTTTTTTCCGGTGATCGCCTTATATAGGCCAGATTGTGGCCATCAAATCCCCCGCGCGCTGTTTAGCGTGCAACCGGCTGCCGCTATAATTGCGCCCCTTGTCTATTCCACCCAGCTGAAACCGGAGATTGTGGTGTCCGAGCAACAAACCAGCGGTTCTGCCCCTGCGCAGGATCTGAGCACCTTTCAGGGACTAATTTTTACCCTGCAGGAATACTGGGCGCGCCAAGGGTGCGTCATTCTACAGCCTCTGGATATGGAAGTGGGCGCTGGCACCTTCCACCCCGCAACCTTCCTGCGCGCCATCGGTCCGGAAACCTGGAACGCCGCCTACGTGCAGCCCTGCCGCCGCCCGACCGACGGCCGTTACGGTGAGAACCCCAACCGCCTGCAGCACTACTACCAGTATCAGGTGGTAATGAAGCCCTCGCCGTCAAATATCCAGGAACTCTACCTGGACAGCCTGCGTGCGCTGGGTATCGACCCCACCGTACACGACATTCGTTTTGTGGAAGACAACTGGGAATCCCCGACCCTGGGAGCTTGGGGTCTTGGCTGGGAAGTTTGGCTAAACGGTATGGAAGTGACCCAGTTCACCTACTTCCAGCAAGTGGGTGGCATCGAATGCTATCCGGTAACCGGCGAGATCACTTACGGTATCGAGCGTATTGCCATGTACCTGCAGGGCGTGGAATCCATCTACGACTTGGTATGGACCCGTGATGCGGAAGGCAACGCGGTGACCTACGGTGACGTTTTCCACCAGAACGAAGTGGAAATGTCCCACTACAACTTTGAGCACGCGGATGTCGAATTCCTGTTCGCCACCTTCGATCACTGCGAGCGCGAAAGCCAACGCCTGATAGAGCTGGGCCTGCCGCTGCCTGCATATGAGCAGGTAATGAAGGCTTCCCACGCGTTTAATTTGCTGGACGCGCGCCACGCGATTTCCGTCACCGAGCGCCAGCGCTTTATTCTGCGCGTACGCACCCTGGCACGGGCTGTCGCCCAAGCCTATTTCGATGCGCGTCACGCTCTCGGTTTCCCACTGGCAACCGAACAGGCCCGTAACGATGTACTTGCTCAACTCGAAGCGCAGAAGGAGAAGAAGTAATGGCTCAGGATTTTCTGGTTGAGCTGGGTACCGAAGAGCTGCCCCCAAAAGCGCTACACAAATTGATGCAGGCCTTCGCCGATGGTATCGCACAGGGTCTTAAAGACGCCGAGCTGGAATACGGTGAGGTTAATGCGTTTGCCAGTCCGCGCCGCCTGGCGGTTTCGGTGAGCGACCTGGCAGAGCAACAGCAAGACAAACAGATTGAAAAGCACGGCCCTGCAGTGGCGGCAGCATTCGATAAAGATGGTAACCCCACCAAGGCCGCTCAGGGTTTTGCGCGCGGTGCCGGTGTCAGCGTCGACGAACTTGCGCGCGTGCAAACCGACAAGGGCGAACGCCTGGCATTTATCAGCGAACAGAAAGGCGCAGCGACCCAGGACCTGCTCGGCGATATCATCGGTAAATCCCTGGCGCAACTGCCTATTCCAAAGCGCATGCGCTGGGGCGCTCGCAAAGAAGAATTCGTACGCCCGGTACACTGGCTGGTGATGCTGTTTGGCAACCAGGTCGTGGATGCCGAGGTACTCGGTCTAAAGGCCGGCAACACCACCCGCGGGCATCGCTTCCACTGCAACCGCGAACTCACCGTGGCCTCTGCTAACGATTACGTGCAACAGCTGCGTGATCCTGGCTTTGTGATTGTGGACTTTGCCGCGCGCAAGGAAATGATCCGCGAGCAGGTACAGGCGGAGGCGAACAATGTAAACGGTGTGGCGGTAATCGATGACGATCTGCTGGACGAAGTGACTGCTCTCGTCGAGTGGCCGGTGGCGCTGACCGGGCGCTTCGAGAAGCGCTTCCTCGAAGTGCCCGCCGAAGCATTGATTTCTTCAATGAAAGAACACCAGAAATATTTCCACGTGGTGGATGAAGACGGCAAACTGATGCCGTTCTTTATTACCGTTTCCAACATCGAGAGTATCGATGCCAAGCAGGTGATCGAGGGTAACGAACGCGTTATCCGTCCACGCCTGGCCGACGCAGCCTTCTTTTTTGAGACCGACAAGAAGACCAGCCTCGAAGCGCGCCGTGAAAAACTCAAGTCCATCGTGTTCCAGCAAAAGCTCGGAACCGTGTTTGACAAGACCGAGCGCCTGTCGAAACTGGCTGCGGCCATCGCCGGTAAGCTGAACGGGGACGCGGCGCTCGCCGAGCGCGCGGCAAAGCTGTGTAAATCGGACCTGGTTACCGAAATGGTATTTGAGTTCGCCGATATGCAGGGTATCGCCGGCTACTATTATGCGGAAAACGATGGCGAACAACTCGACGTGGCCAAGGCCATGTATGAGCAATACATGCCGAAGTTTGCCGGTGACGAATTACCGCAAACCGAAACCGGCACCATTGTCGCCCTGGCCGATCGCATCGATACCCTGGTCGGTATCTTCGGCATCGGTCAGCCACCCAGCGGCTCACGCGATCCGTTCGCCCTGCGCCGCGCCAGCCTCGGCGTTCTGCGCCTGCTGGTGGAAAAAAATATCGATCTGGATTTGCGCGAACTGCTCACCCTCGCCCGCGATGGTTTTCCACGCACCGCACTTGCGGAGTACGACAGTGTGGTTGAGCAGACCCTCGCCTACATGATCGAGCGCTTCCGCGCCCGTTATGAAGACGCCGGTATCAAGGCCGAAGTATTCCTGGCGGTATCCGCACGCAAGTTGTCGCGCCCGCTGGATATCGACAACCGTGTTCAGGCGGTGCACAGCTTCAGCCAGCTACCAGAAGCGGAGGCATTGGCTGCGGCAAACAAGCGTGTATCCAATATCCTCGCCAAGCTCGATGGCCCTGTGCCGACCGAGGTAGATCAGGCGCTACTGCAAGAAGAAGCAGAAAAGGCACTGTATCTGGCGGTGCGCGATGCGGCGGACGCGGTGAATCCTCTGTATGCCGAGGCGCGCTTCGAGGAAGGCCTGGCGGGCCTGTCGGGTCTGCGCGACACCGTGGATGCCTTCTTCGACGGTGTGATGGTAATGGCCGAGGATGAGAAGCTGCGCAACAACCGCCTGGCGTTGTTGGCGCAGTTGCGTGGACTCTTCCTGGAAGCGGCAGATATTTCACTGCTGGCACCGGCGAAGTAAAGCACACGCTATGAGCATTATTGTTCTCGATCGCGATGGTGTCATCAATCAGCCCAACGGTAGCCACGTTACCTGTGCGGCGGAGTGGGCACCGATACCCGGTAGTATCGAAGCCCTGGCACGTTTGAGCCAGGCGGGTTACCAACTGGTAATTGCGACCAGTCAGAGCGGCCTCGCCAAGGGGCTATTTGACTTGGATGATCTGGAACAAATTCATGCGGTGTTGCGCGAACAGGTAGAAGATGCCGGTGGCGAAGTCGCTGGCATTTTTTACTGTCCGCATAGCGAAGAGGATGACTGTCGCTGCCGCAAACCTAAAACTGGCTTACTCGATGCGATTGAAGCCGAATTTGATGTAAGCCTGCACGACTGCTTTTTTGTGGGTGACGGTACCGAAGATCTCTACTGCGCTGTGGCCAAAGGTTGTAAGCCCGTACTGGTGAAAACCGGTTGCGGCGAACAGACGCTCGCCGGGCTCATCCACAATCCAGATTCCAGCCTCGCGGAAACCAGTGTGATGGATGATCTCGCACAGTTTGCCGACTTTGTCTTGCGCTGACACATTTCGTATTCCATTTTCAACGTATCACCACTCAACGCACTATTCTGATCGCGCCGTTACTTCCGTAATGCCCACCCTGACTGGTTATCCCGTACCAGTTAACAATCCAACTCTTAAATGATTTTTGTGACGTGTTTGTGACGTTAAACAAATCATTGGCGGCTTAACACGAATCTGCCGCCACTCTATTGCTCCGCACGATGAGTTTCCGTAGAACCCCAGTTGAAGGAATCAAGTGCCGCGGTTATTCATGGAGGAATGATGCAACCGTTTCACGCTCCTTTTTTGGATCAGAGGTTGATGGAATAACCGTGGTACCGAAACATATCCAATCGCGCACGTATGGGTCCCGCTTAGGGATTTATCACAATAATAACGGGTAGCACTCGGTGAGCATCTGAAACTACCTGCCATATCCGCGGTTTTCGCTCCGTTTATTCCGTCTCGATCTTTTCCGCTACTCTCACGGAACCGTCCGTATCCTCTCGCCAAAAGCGAAAAGGAACGGGCTTATTTTTTATGGGGCATAATTAAATATGAAATTTGTAGAGGATGTATCCCACGCGCTTCGCCTGGCAAAGACGCGTCGTTTAATTGGGGGGTTGTTTGCTGGTGCACTGATCTCCATGAGTGCACACGCAAATGAAACTGATGACCAGCCAACCCAGTTGGAGAATGTAAAAAAAACCTACATTGTGCAATTTTCTGAAAAACCGCTGATTGCCTATGAGGGGAATATTCAGGGGCTTGCAGCGACTAAACCATCTAAGAACCGCAAACTGGATTTTTCCAGTAGTGCCATTCAGCAGTACGCGCAATTTTTGCGTTCTCGTAAAACTGAAGCACTGAATTCAATTGGCAATGTACGCAAACTCCACGATTACCAAGTTGCTTTCAACGGGTTCGCGGCACAAATGACAGCCAAGCAAGCGGAACAACTGCGCAATCGCAAAGATGTTATCGGGGTTTGGGAAGATCAGTTAATGAAACCCCAGACCAACACTACTTACAGTTACCTGGGATTGGATAAGTTTCCCGGGCCATGGATACTCGGAGCTACGGGTGAAGACGTTATCGTTGGCGTGATCGATTCCGGGATTAACCCAGAGCATCCAAGCCTCGAAGATACGCGCACGCCCAAGCGCGGGCATCGTGGACGTCATGTACTCTACGATGCCGTGCCGGAGTCCTTTGTTGGTGAAGGCTGCGAATTTGGTAACACCGAGTTCAATCCTGACGACCTGCCGTTTGAATGTAACAACAAGCTGATCAAGGCACAGGCATTTGGTGAGGGCTTCCGTTCGGTAAACGAGCTGGCAGACTACGAGTTTCTTTCCGCCCGTGATGCCGATGGCCACGGTACCCACACGGCAACCACCGCAGCTGGTAACTTCGGTGTTGAAGGCACTGTGAATGGTGAAAGTACCGGTGTTCTCAGTGGTGTAGCACCGCGTGCACGCATCGCCGTGTACAAAGTGTGTTGGGATGCGCCCAACCCTGATGACAGCGGCTGCTTCTCCTCCGACTCCATGGCAGCAATCGACCAAGCGGTAGCCGACGGCGTAGATGTCATTAACTATTCAGTGGGCGGTGCCAGTACCCAGTTTACCGGCCCGGATGATATCGCTTTCTTATTTGCTGCCGACGCAGGCGTGTTTGTGGCCACCTCGGCAGGTAATTCTGGCCCGGGCAATGAAACAATCGGCACCCCTTCTGGTGTTCCCTGGATTACCGCTGTAGGTGCCACGGAAGATAATGAGAGCTTTGGTACCGGTTTCGAAATCAGCGCGCCGGCTGAGCTCGCGGGAGTGCTAGAAGGCCTGGAAGGCTCTGGCCCGGTACAGCTTGCGGATAGCGGTGAGATAGCTGCGGATATCGTTAATGCCGAACCACTGGATGCCTGTAGCCCCCTGACTAACGCAGAAGCCATGAGTGGTAAAATCGCGCTGGTAGTCCGCGGCGCCTGTGCATTTACCGATAAGTACAATCAGGCGGCTGCCGCTGGCGCGCGTGCGATAGTGGTATTTAACGATGGCACCGCAGCAGATCGTGTTGACCCTATCACTATGTCTGCACCGGACACGACAATCCCGGGTGTTATGATTCGTCACCCAGACGGAGCTGCTCTGTTCAGCGCAGCGGCGGCCAGTGGTCGATTGAGTCCAGAGATTCAGGTTTCGCGCGATAACCGTATCGCGGGATTCTCTTCTCGCGGTGCCAATGGCGGCGCGCCAGATATTATCAAGCCAGATATCGCCGCACCCGGGGTTGGAATCCTCGCCGGTATATCGCCCGTGGGTTCCGGAGAAATTTTCGGTCGACTCAGTGGCACCTCGATGGCAAGTCCGCATGTTGCGGGTGTGATGGCGCTGCTGAAGCAGGCACACCCAGACTGGACGCCCGCTATGGCGCGTTCGGCGATGATGACCACCGCGCGCCAGAACCTGAAGAAGTCCTTCGGCGATACCCCAGCGGATCCTTTCGATATCGGTGCGGGCATGGTGCAACCGGCCAACGCCTTCTTCCCGGGTCTCGTGTATGACGCCGGCCTCGTGGACTACTTCGCCTTCCTGTGTGGTGCGGAATTACAGCCGCAGGTGTTTACCGCGGGCGACTGCGCGCAGTTTGAAGCAAACGGCCTTTCAATCGACTCGTCGGACCTCAACCTGCCGTCTATGGGAATCGCCGAACTGGTCGGCTCACAAACCATCACCCGTCGAGTGACCAATGTGGAACGGGGTACTCAATGGTATTGGGCAGAAGTGGACGCGCCGGCTGGTATTCGTGTGGAAGTTAAACCGCGTGTATTGCGACTCAAGCACGGCGAGACCGCAACATTTACCGTGACGTTCACTGCTACCGAAGATGCGGTGTTAGGCGACTGGGCATTTGGCTCCTTGAGCTGGTCACAAGGTTTCCGCAAAGTGCGTAGCCCGATTGCAATTCGCCCGGTACCCATCGCGACGGCAAGCGCGGTTGCGGCCTCCGGTACCAGCGGTAGTCTTTCCATTCCCCTCGCGTTTGGTTTTGATGGCGCTTACAGTGCATCCATCAACGGCTTGGCAGAGGGTGTGAAAAATATCGGTGCAGTGGAAGACGCAGCCGACGACCTAATCTTCTTTGACATCGCAGAGGGCACCAACTTTAGCCGCATTGCACTGTTCGATGCGGACGTTGGTGCAGGCGACGGTTCTGACGACCTCGACCTGCAGTTGTTCGGCCCCGCAGAGCTTGGTTGGCCGTTAGTCGGTACCAGTGGTACACCGACCTCGGCTGAACAAGTCGATATCACCAATCCGGTGCCCGGTACCTATGCAGTATTCGTCATAGATTACGCATCCGCCCCCGGACCCACGCCGTACACCCTGTATGAGTTCCACTTGAATGGAGATGCAGGAAATACGCAGATGGATACACCAGACGTTGCCACCGTGGGTGGCACCGGAAACCTGTATCTCGATTGGAGTGAACTTCAGGGCGATACCCGCGCAATGGGTGTTATTGCGCATGAAAATGCAAACGGGGTAATTGGTTACACCGAAGTTATGGTAAATACTCAGTAAGGCGTTTCTTCTTTCAGTACTTCATTCATCAATGATGAAGGCCCGCCGGAAAACCGGTGGGCCTTTTTTATGCGCCAAATTTCCTTCACGGACGACATTTGGCTTGTATTCTTCTTTGCACATCCCAACAATGGCGCCCCCTTGCCAAACCGGAGTTTTGTCTGTGCAACAACTGATTCTCAATCCCCGTGCCGAGCGTCGCCTGAAGATGGGGCATCTCTGGATTTACAGTAATGAGGTGGATACAAAGCGAAGCCCTCTCAAGGGCATAGAGCCGGGCGCACAGTGTGAAATTCTGGATAGCAACGGCAAAAGCCAGGGTTATGCGCTGGTTAATCCAAACCAACTGATCTGCGCGCGGCTGGTATCGCGCAAAGGTGCGTTCACGCGCAAGACGTTACAGCGGCGACTGGAACAGGCACTGGCTTTGCGTGAGCGTTATTTCGACCACCCCAGTTATCGCATGGTATATGGAGACTCCGACGGGTTGCCCGGCCTGGTGGTGGATCGCTTTGGTGATTACCTGGTGGTGCAAATCAGTAGCTGGGGCATGGAGCAGTTTTGGGAGGAGATCGTGAGTGCGTTGCAGGCACTGTGCAAGCCAAAGGGCATTTTGCTGCGCAACGATCACCAGGGTCGCAAGGTGGAAGAGTTGCCGGAGTTGTGTGAGGTCGCTTACGGTGAAGTGCCGGAGATGGTGCCATTTGAAGAAAATGGCGTCCCCCTGGTGGCGCCGGTATATAAGGGACAGAAGACGGGTTGGTTTTACGATCATCGCGACAACCGCGCACACTTGAACCGCTGGGCGAAGGGCCGTCGCGTATTGGATTTGTTTTCCTATGCCGGCGGCTGGGGTGTGCAAGCACTTGCTTACGGTGCCACCGAGGTGACTTGCGTAGATGCTTCCGGGCAGGCACTGGACTGGTGTGAGGAAAATGCCGCACTGAATAATCGCAAAGAGGATCTGATCACCATTCAGGGGAAGGCAATCGATGCGATGAAATCGTTGATCGCCAGTGGCGAACGTTACGATGCGGTAGTGCTGGATCCCCCGGCGTTTATCAAACGCCGCAAAGATCAGAAGTCTGGCGAGGCGGCCTATCGACATATCAACGAGTTGGCGCTGCGCCTGCTTGAGAAGAATGGGTTGTTGGTGAGTGCCTCCTGCTCCATGCACTTGGCATCGGATACCTTGCTGGAAATCCTGCGCGGCGCTGGTCGCCACCTGGACAAGAATATCAGCATCATCGGCAGTGGTGGCCAGGGTGCTGATCACCCGGTACATCCGGCGATTGCAGAAACGCGCTATCTCAAGGCGCACTTTGTGCACCTGAGCGGTACACTGCAATAATTCATCTCAGACATAAAAAACCCGGCAATTGCCGGGTTTTTTTATGTGTCATGCAACTTCAGAAATTAGAAGCTGTAAGTCACACCAACAGAAGCGGTACGCGGACGATTGGCACGTGCGCCGTCTGGGGCGCGGTTGATGATCGCCTGCTCGTCCAGCAGGTTGTCGACCTTCAGGTAGGCGGCAAGGTCTTCGCTGAAGTCGTAGTGCGCAGCTGCATCGACCACCCACAGGGACTCGGTGCGCGCAAACTGGTCGACGTCGCCACGGTTACAGGAATTATCGACACACATGTCATCCTGATAGGCGGCAGTCAGGTTAACGCGCCAGTCGGCACCGCTATCGATACCGGTGGTGACCGCAAATACGTTCTCTGGCAGATAGGCGAAGTTGTCACCCGCAAGGATGTCTTCGTCAACGTTATCACGCGTAATTTCGGCGTCGGTCCACGTGTAGCTAGCGCTCAGCGGAATCAGCCAACCATTAGCCAGCGACCACTCGGTAGCAACCAGGGCTTCAACACCTTTGATTTCCGATTCACCCAACGCGTAGGTGCCACTGTCGTTACCGTTGGCGCATGGAACTGCCACGGAACAATTTTGTACGGTACTTTCGTAATCGCTGTAGAAGGCGATGACTTCGGTACGCAGGCTACCGTTGTCGAAGCGCGCGCCCCACTCGTAGTTGGTGGACAGATCGCCGGCTTCGCCGTCAGAGGAGCCGGAACCGGGAGGCGCAAAGCCGCGGTGTGCGCCCGCCAGCAGGGTAACGGATTCGGTCAGCTGATAGGTCAGACCGAGGCCCGGCAGCCATTCGCTCAGTGAGTTTTCGCGATAGCTACCTTTTTCGGTGCGTTCGATATCTTCGTAGCGCTGCTGTGAGGTTGCGATATCTTCGTAGCGAAGGGTCGCAGTCAGGGCGAGAGCCTCATTCACTTGAATCTGGTCGTACACAAACAGGGAAGTGGCGTCTGCCTTGCCAATGCGGTTGTTGCTTGAGCTCGGGTCGGTGATGTCCACAAACACCAGCTCACCATCGATCTGACTGTAATTATCCTGAGGTTGGAAACGGTCAATATCGTCGTAGTGATCGCGCACGCCAAACTCCAGGTCGTGGGCGATACCACCAGTCTGGAACTGCCAGTTAGCACTCACTTGCACACCACGAGAAACGTAGGTGCGGTCGTTATGCTTAATGTAGAAATCGTAATCCATAGTGCCATCGAGAATGGCTTGCGCATCAGCATCGCCGGCGTTGGCGCTATCAACAAGACTACCGAGGCTGGTCTTGAACCAGTCGCGCTTGAACTTGTTGTAGTAAGCCTGGGTGTTCAGGCTGAAGCTGTCAGTCAATGCGATTGAGTGGTTCAGCTGCACAGTGCTGTGACGGTTTTCGATCTCGTCCAATGCAGTGATTCCATAGCGATGATTCGGGTCAGCCGCAAAATCGGCGTCGGTCAGACCCAGGTAGCTCATGCCGGACTCTTCTTCGGAGTACTGCAACTTCACGTCCAGCTGCTGAGCGTACTTCGCACCTTCGGCGGAGTTCAGGCGGCCTTTCAGCAGGTAGTCTTCCTTGTTGATATCGGCGCTGTCAGCGCGATCGATGTCACGGAAACCATCTGCACGTTGCTGGTGGGTTTCGATCAACCAGCCCGCGGTGTCGGTGCTGTCACCGTAAAAGGTGTGCAGGCGGTTCTCACCGTACTGACCCGCTTCCAGTTGGACCTTACCGGTAGATTCATTTGGAATCTGTGTGCTAAGCATATTGACCGCACCGCCAACGGTGAAAGGACCATATTTCAGCGTGGACGGGCCTTTCAGTACTTCAATGCTGTTCAGGCGGCCAGCGGTCGGGAAATAGTAGGCTTCCGGTGCAGAATATGGCGCCGGTGCAACCAGCACACCATCTTCCATCAGAGAGATCTTGCCGGAGCGACCACCGTCAGCGCCGCGAATACCAATGTTCGGACGCAGGCCATAGCCGTCTTCTTCACGCAGGTAGACGCCAGGTACGGCGCGCATCATGCGGTTGATGTCGACAAACTCGAACTTTTCCAGATCCTCAGCGCTTACCAGATGCGCTGAACCTGGCAGTTTTTCGATCTGGTTGGTGTCACCCAGAACGGAAATTGTTTCCAGGGTTTCAGGTTTTTCTTCAGCGAAAGCACCGGTGCTCAGGCTGGCGAGCAGGGCAACAGAAATCGGGGTGAGGGAAAAGCGGGCCAAGTGACGCTCCTTGTGTACATCTCTCATTAAGATAGCTAATGAGAATTATTATATTTTACAGAACGATCTTTGTCACTGTGTAGAACTCTGTTTTTGTTGAACTTTCGTGCCAATTTTCGGTCGCGGTGCGACTGGATGTTCGGTTAGGAGCCACTGGCGCGGGAAGCTACCATCTGCTACTGCATCGAAATAATCTGGGAGTGGTTATGCTGAGACCTTTGCAGGAATCGGATATAGAACGACTGCTACAGCTATGGCTTTATCTCGCATCGACGGCACACCCAAGTCTTCCCGTCAGTTATTGGTCAGATCAGGGCCGCGCCATGCGGCGCAAACTCAGGGCGCAGTGCGGCCCATGGAGCAGCGATGGGAAGGTGTCGGATGTGCACTGGGTGTATTCACGGCCCGGCAGTGCTATCGCCGAGGGCCTGGTGACGGTTGGAGACGACCATCAGGTACAGACGATTTTTGTTTCGCCGGGTGAACAGGGGCACGGCGTTGGTAGCGAGCTGATGGAGCAGGCTAAATTTGGACAGGTAGAGCTCACATCGGTGGTGCTGGAGGAGAACTTGCGCGGGCGCTTCTTTTTACAGCAGCACGGCTTTGTCGAATTGGAGCGGACATTCAACGCAAGCGCGGGCCAGGATCAGATCGTGATGCACTGTCGGCTAACGTGAAGTGATCACTTACTTACGAAAAAGCCCGCGCGGTGGTTATCGGCTACCGCGCGGGCTTCTTGGCTATGAGAATCGGTGTGGGTGGCCTTAAACGTCGAGGTTCTCCACCGCCAGTGCATTACTCTCAATAAATTCGCGGCGTGGCTCTACCTGATCGCCCATCAGGGTCGTGAAGATCTGGTCGGCAGCAATGGCGTCTTCCACGGTTACCTGGAGCATACGGCGAGTTTCCGGGTTCATGGTGGTTTCCCACAACTGTTCCGGGTTCATTTCCCCCAGACCTTTGTAGCGCTGAATACTGTAACCGCGACGGCTCTCATTCATTAACCAGGCGAGCGCTTCCGGGAAGCTGACGACCGGCTGCTGCTTCTCACCGCGCTGGATATAAGCACCCTCTTCCAGTAAGCCCTGCAGCTTTTCGCCGAGCTGGCAGATTGCGCGGTATTCAGCAGACTCGAAGAACTCGTGGTTGACCGTATAGCGGCTGCTTACGCCGTGGGCGACGATATCGATGGTTGGCAGGAACAGGTTGCGCTCCTGATCTTCGGTCATGTCAACGGAATGGCGGCGGCCACCGCCCTCACCTTCGAGTTCCAGGCGCGCCTGCAGCTGTTTGGTCCATTCGGCCATGGCTTCGCTGGACTGAAGCTGCTCTGGTTTTACCGCCGGCAAGTACACCATGCTCTGCAGTACTTCTTCCGGATACAGGCGCGACAGGCGATCAATGGTCGCCATGACGCTGCGGTATTCCTTCACCAGGGACTCGAGCGCAGTGCCCGATAAGCCGGGTGCTTCCGGATTCACAAACAAGGTGGCGCTTTCCAGCGCAGCGTTAGTAAGGAACTGAGTGAGCGCGGCCTCATCCTTCAGGTACTGCTCCTGTTTGCCCTTACCAATCTTGTACAGCGGTGGCTGGGCAATAAAGATGTGCCCGCGCTCAATCAGCTCCGGCATTTGACGGAAGAAGAAGGTGAGTAACAGCGTGCGAATGTGGGCACCGTCCACGTCAGCATCCGTCATAATAATGATGGAGTGATAGCGCAGCTTGTCCGGATTGAATTCGCTTTTACCAATACCGCACCCCAGTGCGGTAATCAGGGTACCCACCTCGGCACTGGACAGCATCTTGTCGAAACGTGCTTTTTCGACGTTGAGAATCTTACCTTTCAACGGCAAGATCGCCTGAGTACGGCGATCGCGGCCCTGCTTGGCAGAGCCACCCGCGGAGTCACCCTCCACCAGGTAGATTTCCGACAGCGCGGGGTCTTTCTGCTGGCAATCAGCCAGCTTGCCCGGCAGGCCTGCGATATCCAGGGCGCCTTTTCGGCGCGTCATTTCGCGGGCTTTGCGGGCTGCTTCCCGGGCGCGCGCGGCATCGATCATCTTGCCGACTACGGCCTTGGCTTCCTGCGGATTTTCCAGCAGGTAGTCATTAAACGATTGCCCCATCTCCTGCTCTACCGCAGGTTTCACCTCGGAAGACACCAGCTTGTCCTTGGTCTGGGAGGAGAATTTCGGATCGGGTACTTTCACCGAGATAATGGCGGTTAAACCTTCGCGTGCATCGTCGCCGGTGGTGCTGACTTTATCTTTTTTGCCAACACCTTCTTTCTCAATGTAATTGTTGAGCCCGCGGGTAAGCGCCGCACGGAAGCCGGCCAGGTGAGTACCGCCGTCTTTCTGGGGAATATTGTTGGTGTAGCAATAGATGTTTTCCTGGAACGAATCGTTCCACTGCAAGGCAACTTCTACCGCAATACCGTCTTCACGCAGGTTCTGGAAGTGCAGGACCTTGTTAATCGGTGTCTTGTTCTGATTCAAGAACTCAACGAAAGCCTGCAAGCCGCCCTCGTACTCATAAATTTCTTCTTTACCGCTGCGCTCGTCACGCAACACGATACGCACGCCAGAATTCAGGAAGGAGAGCTCGCGCAGTCGCTTGGCCAGCTGTTCAAAGTGGAATTCGATATTAGTAAAGGTATCCGCGGAAGGCTTGAAATGTACGGTGGTGCCGCTGGTCTCACTATCGCCGACAACGGCCAGGGGCGCATCGGGCACACCGTGGCGATAGACCTGCTCGTGGATTTTGCCACCACGGCGAATCGTCAGCTTCAGTTCTTCAGACAGCGCATTTACCACCGAAACACCAACACCGTGCAGGCCACCAGAGACCTTATAGGTGTTGTCATCGAACTTACCGCCGGCATGCAGTACCGTCATAATAACTTCTGCGGCGGAAACACCCTCTTCCGGGTGTATTTCGGTAGGAATACCGCGGCCATTATCGGAAACACTGACCGACTCGTCCGGGTGGATGGTCACGCGAATTTCATCACAGTGCCCTGCCAGCGCCTCATCAATGGAGTTATCCACGACCTCGAACACCATATGGTGCAGGCCGGTGCCATCGTCGGTATCGCCGATATACATTCCCGGGCGCTTGCGCACCGCATCCAGGCCCTTCAATACCTTGATGCTACTGGAATCGTAGTTATTCTCTTCCGACATTCTGTTGCTCCATTCTGCCGGCGCGGTAGCGCGCGGCCTAATCTCTTCTAGAAATAAATGCGTTTTCGTTTTTCTGGGTGTTGGCTTACGGGGGCAACAACACCTATATGCGATCTCTTAACGCCTAGTCGCCCTGGTCAACACCCTGGCCAATACATTCGATACGACCATGTTCCACGTGGAACATCTGTGGGTCACCCCAGGCACCATCAAGCGCACTCCAAGCGCGCTGTGTGGTTTTCGGATCAATACCAGTAACCAATACTTGGCTGGCAGTATCGCGTACCCAGCGGGCAAACAGAGCCTGATTGGCTTCGTCCAACTCTGCCGGCAAATCATCTACCAGGAACAGCGGTCGTTCAGTCGCCCCAACCGTCGCAGCCATTGCAGTCCGCAGAGCACACACAGCCATCTTCTGTTGGCCACGGGACAACACCGCTTCCGCCGGCTGCCCGTTGATGGTGAATCGCAAGTCCGCTCGATGTGGGCCTACCCGGGTAAACCCCTGATCACAATCCCCCGACCTACTTGACTGCAAGGCATCCGCGAGACTCAACTCACGCTTCCAGCCACTGCGATACTGCACATCCAGATCCCCGAAGACGTCACGGGGAAGCTCATCCAGGCGCGCCCTAAACAGGACCTTCAACCTCTGAAAGACCTCATAGCGGCCCCGGTGAACCACCTCACCAGCCGACAAGAGCTGTTGCTCCCAAGGGGCCAGTAAATTGGAGTCAATTTTACCACGACGGAGCAGTGCATTGCGCTGCTTTAGCGCGCTTTGGTACACCTTCCACTGCGCGGAAAACGAATGTTCCACGTGGAACACTGTCCAATCCAACAACTGGCGGCGAACGCCGGGACCACCGTCCAAAGCGGAAAAGCTGTCACTGTTTATTACCTGCAGTGGCAGGCATGCCGCCAACTCCGAACTGGAGCTCGCGGGTAATTGGTTGATTCGTATCCGGCCTTTGCCGTCGCGCAGCTTCTCGACCCCCAGCGCAACACCACTACGCAGCCGACCGAAAACCGCTAAAGATTCCTCACCATAGCGAATAAGCGACTGGCTTTGACGCGAGCGAAATGAGCGGCCGCTACCCAACGTATGTACGGCCTCCAACAGTGACGTCTTGCCGCTACCATTAGCGCCGCAAAACAGGTGCACAACGCCGTCCAACTCGACGTCAGCGTGCGCGATATTGCGAAAATTTGTGAGAACTACCCGGGATAGCGCCACACTTACACCCAAAATAGCGAACTACAGATACGAAAAGACCGCCAGCCCCGGAGGGCGGCGGTCTCAAACGACATTGTGCGTAACCAACTCAATTAGCGCACTCTCGATAAACCAATTACTGAATCAACGTTGTTGCTTACAGACGCATCGGCATAATCACATACACCGCGTCGCCCTCTTCCGGTTGCTGCAACAATGCACTGCTATTCGCATCACCGAGCCCAATGCGAATCTGATCACTATGGATAGCACCAGTAACATCCAACAGGTAACCGACATTGAAGCCGATCTCCAAAGGATCACCGTGGTAATCCACCATCAACTGCTCTTCCGCCTCTTCTTGCTCCGGGTTGTTTGCCACGATCTGCAATAAACCCTCGGACAACTGCAGGCGCACACCGCGATACTTCTCATTGGAGAGAATCGCTGCACGCTGGAATGCTTGGCGCAGTGCCAGACGGTCGGCAAAGACTTCATTGCCGGTACCGCGTGGCAAAACGCGCTCGTAATCCGGGAATTTGCCGTCAACCAGCTTAGAGGTGAAGGTAAACTGGCCGCAAACCACGCGGATGTGATTATTCCCAAGCACTACCTCGGCGCTCGTGTCGGAATCTTCCAGCAAACGGCCAAGCTCAAGCACACCCTTACGCGGCACAATTGCCTGAATAGGCGCATCAACATTGAGGCCGGGTGCATCGCGGTCACACAGGGCCAGACGGTGGCCGTCAGTGGCCACAGCACGCAGCTGCTGTGGGCGACACTCCAGCAACAAACCGTTCAAATAGTAGCGAACGTCCTGCTGCGCCATGGCAAAACCAGTCGCATCGATGAGGCGACGAATCTCGCGCTGAGAAATTGAGAAACGGCTCTGCGCGCTGGTTTCTTCCTGGTTGGGGAAATCACTCGCGGGCAGTGTAGACAGCTGATAACGGCTGCGGCCACTACGCAACACCAGGCGTTCGCCATCGCGCTCAAACTTCAACTCCGCGCCATCGGGCAGCGAACGACAAATATCCAGCAGCTTGCGCGCCGGGACGGTGACCTCACCCTCCATCTCTGCCGGCTGCTCCAGTTGCAGGCGACCGACGATCTCAACTTCCAGGTCAGTACCGGTTAGCGACAGCTCCTGCCCTTGCAGTTGCATCAATACATTCGCCAGTACCGGCAGTGTCTGACGCTTCTCTACCACGCCAGCTACAAGCTGCAGTGGTTTTACCAGGGCATCACGGCTCACGCTGAATTTCATAATTATTGCCTTGATCTACGTTAGGTCGTTTTTATCCTACCGCTATCGCGAGCGGTAGTAAAAATTATTAAATATCAAACAGTTAGGTGGTCAAAGAGCGCGTCAGCAGACGTACGTCTTCGCGAATGTCACCATCAGATTCCTGCAGCTCTTTAATCTTGCGGCAGGCGTGCAACACGGTCGTGTGATCGCGGCCACCAAAAGCATCGCCAATCTCTGGAAGACTGTGGTTAGTCAACTCCTTCGCCAGTGACATCGCCACCTGACGGGGACGCGCAACAGAACGGCTGCGACGCTTGGAAAGCAGGTCCGCCACCTTGATCTTGTAATACTCCGCTACCACGCGCTGAATGTTATCGATACTCACCAGCCGGTCCTGCAGTGCCAGCAGATCCTTAAGCGCTTCGCGCACAAGAATATCGTCGATAGCGCGACCGGTGAACTGAGCATTTGCAATCACCCGGCGCAATGCACCCTCGAGCTCACGCACGTTGGAACGGATGCGTTGTGCGATAAAGAACGCGGAATCCGGCGGCAATTCCACGCCGACCTGCTCGGCTTTCTTCATCAAGATCGCCACTCGGGTTTCCAGCTCCGGTGGCTCAACCGCAACGGTAAGCCCCCAGCCAAATCGCGACTTGAGGCGCTCTTCGAGGCCATCAATCTCTTTCGGATAGCGATCACAGGTAAGAATGATTTGCTGGCCACCCTCTAGCAGTGCGTTGAAGGTGTGGAAAAACTCTTCCTGCGAGCGCTCTTTGCCGGCAAAAAACTGAATATCATCGATCAACAACGCATCTACGGAACGGTAATAGCGTTTGAAATCACTGATCGCATTCAGCTGTAACGCCTTCACCATATCCGCAACGAAGCGCTCGGAGTGCAAATACACAACTTTGGCATTCGGATTGCGCTCCACCAATGCATTACCGACGGCATGCATAAGGTGCGTCTTACCCAGACCAACACCACCATAAATAAACAGCGGGTTATACGCGCCGCCTGGGTTATCGGCAATCTGCTGCGCCGCTGCCAAGCCCAACTGATTGGACTTACCCTCGACAAAGGAAGCGAATGTAAAACCGCGATTCAGCGCACTACCGTGTTTGATCGCGCCCTCTACTTCCACTTTCCGCTGACCACCGGCACCAGCGGGCAAGCCGCTCGATACCGATTCGGGATTATGCAGATCTGCCGGCAA